>JBCDAJ010000106.1:0-23932 GCA_039185935.1 Cyanobacteria bacterium P01_F01_bin.56
CAGGAACGACACGACCAACGCATCCGCATCAATTGGCAATTTTCGCTTGAAGCCGCACGGGACAAATTTCAGCGCCATTATGTCAAAATCCAAGCGGACAAGAGTCTCTAGAGTGGTGGAAAACTTTATTTCCAAAGTATTTAGGAAGTCGCGCTGAAATAACATGCCAACTACCCTGCGACCCATTCACCCTGCCCCAGTCTTGTCTGGGTACTTTATTTGCCAGCTAATCCCTAAACCTTTGCCCCTTTAGGAAGTCGCGCTGAAATAATATCCCCTTCACCTAGCCCCCATGCCCAGTCTTGTCCAGGTACTTTATTTTCACGTCGATCCCTTAGCTGAGATGTTGCCACCAGCCCAAAGCGACTGCAATTAATCACTGACCTTCATTTAATCAAAGGCAATGAGGCTTGAGATAATTCGGAAGCCTGCCTATCAGGAGTTCTATGAGTTTTGACCACAAACCGCGCATTCTATTTCTGTACGGCTCTTTGCGCGAGCGTTCTTACAGTCGTTTACTAGCTGAAGAGGCCGCTCGCATCATTCAAGACTTTGGTGCAGAGGTGAAATTCTTTAACCCACGCGGCTTGCCCTTGCATGGGGCAGAACCCGACACTCACCCCAAAGTGCAAGAGTTACGGGCACTGTCAGTGTGGTCAGAAGGGCAGGTGTGGTCAAGTCCTGAGTTACACGGCAACATTTCTGGCTTGATGAAGACGCAGATTGACTGGATTCCCCTGACCTTGGGGGCCATTCGACCGACCCAGGGGCGGACGCTAGCGGTGATGCAAGTCTCAGGAGGCTCACAATCTTTCAATGCAGTGAATACGATGCGGCTTTTGGGACGCTGGATGCGGATGTTTACGATTCCCAATCAGTCGTCGGTCGCCAAGGCCTATCAAGAGTTTCATGAAGACGACACGATGAAAGAATCGGCTTACCGCGATCGCGTGGTGGACGTGATGGAAGAACTCTACCGGTTTACTCTGTTGCTGCGGGATAAAACGGACGAACTCACCGATCGCTACAGCGAACGCAAAGCCGCTACGGCCAAACAAGTTGAAGAAGTGGCAAAAAAAGCTGTGCAGTAAGGTCTCAGCCATCAATGGCGATACCCAGCGGGTCTTAAGAATGGAGACGAATCTAAGCGTTGTGCTGCTTTTCAATAAACGAACGACCCGCCATGAGTGCCGCACTGCTAGTCGTGTATTCATAGCCATCATTCAACACATCCAGTGCTGAATTAATCAACCAACATTGGTATCCTCGCTGCCGCGTATGACTCACGCCAATGATCCATCCAGGTAAGGCAGACAACTGTACGAATTGAGTATTTTCCATGATCTTCATAGATTGTTAAATTAATCTTAAGCTATAGCGTGCCCGGATCCTCGTCAGAATGCGCAAAAATGCTTTTTAGTCAATCAACCATTGCCATCTTGTTGATCTCAAAGTGGGCTCAATTTTTTTGCTCTGTGGGGTTTGGATAGTGTGGTCTGGTAACGCCGCTGATCCTGGACATCGTGGCCGGCTGTATACCGTTCCCTACAGCAGGTTTTTTGCCAGCAGTTCGTGGATGATTTGTTTGGCGAAGGGTGTTGATGACTGCCCCTGTACGCTTGCCAGAGTGGTTATCGAAATTGATGATTAAAGGGAAGTTGATGACGCTTTAGTCGCAGTGTCTCAGGTTCAGTCGCAATACTGTTGAAGTTGCCTCCCAGCGATCGCTCACGGGCTGGCGTGCAGTTTGCCTCACGATAATTTATTCATTCGTTTACCCATGTCGAATCAAAGTATTGGTCTGGAATCTGACCTTTATGAATACCTACTGTCCGTTTCTATACGGGAACACCCGGTATTGGCTGAGTTACGCCAAGAAACAGCCCACCACGCCATGGGCCAGATGCAGATTTCACCTGAACAAGGGCAGTTCATGGGGCTACTGATTAAATTAATCAATGCCCAGCGGGCTTTAGAGGTCGGTGTGTTTACGGGTTACAGTGCTTTGGCGGTGGCGTTAGCCCTGCCCCCAACCGGCTGCCTCGTGGCCTGTGATGTCAGCGAAGACTACACCGCGATCGGCCAAAAATATTGGCGAAAGGCTGGCGTCGCCGACAAAATTGACCTCCGCCTCGTTCCGGCACAAGATACGTTACAACAGCTCATCGATTCAGGAGAAACCGAGACCTTTGATTTCGCTTTTATCGATGCGGATAAAAGCAATTACGACACTTATTACGAGCAGTCTTTGCAGTTGGTACGTACAGGGGGATTAATCGTAATCGACAATGTGCTCTGGTATGGCCGCGTAGCGGATGACACCGTCACCGATAACCGCACAAAAAAGATTCGCGCGCTGAACGAAAAGCTCTTTCAGGACGATCGCATTGACTTGAGCCTGCTGCCGGTAGGTGATGGCCTAACCCTCGCTCGCAAACGATAGGTCGTTGAGTCGCAGAAGCCTGCCGCCCTATTTGCAATCTGGCAAAACTTTCGCAGTTGAATCCGATGTTGACTTCGGCATCCTCAAGACTGGAAAAATCAGCTTCAATAGCCTCTAGGTTTTGGGGAATTCAGGAACTTTTGCGGAAGTCTTATCTGGCTATCTCAGCACCGGCAAAGCCAAGCTCACTGACGAGCCGCCGCCTGCTGGCTAGAGTACATGGCCCGCAACACCAGCGCCGGATCAACCCAGTTACCGTCATATTTCAGTCCCCAGTGCAGGTGTGGCCCAGTGGTGCGCCCAGTCATCCCAATGCGACCAATCCGCATTCCAGTATCCACCATCTGTCCCTCTTGAATGCGCAGGCCACCACTACTGTCCAGCAGGTAGCGATGGCCTCCTTCTTGGGTGACGTAGCCCTGCATATGGCAGTAAATATGCATCCAATTGCCTGATTGCACAACCACCGAAGTCCCACAAGAACTGTCGTCCGAGACTTCAATCACTTGTCCGCCCCACCAATTCCGAATGTAGCTACCAGAGGGAGCGGCCATATCCAGGCCATAGTGAAACCGGCGATCGCCACCATAGGGGTCAGAACGGTAACCAAAGGGCGAGGTATAGGCTTGAAAGTTTTCGACCGGAAACGAAGCTTGTCCCCATTGGGTAATGGCTGCAGCCGTTGCGTCAAAGGCTTGAACAGAGCCAGACTGTCCCAAGTGCAACCAAATCGAGATCGCGGCAGCTAACAGTCCACCACTAATCTGAAGAACTCTGGGAAGATAGCGACGCCTGATGGTCAGCCTTCTAGTAAACAGGGAAGTATCTAGATTCCTAAAACGAGTCCAAAGCTTCATAGAGCAAAACCAAGGCGATATCAAGAACAGTAAGCTAGCAAAAATTAATAACTGAAACTCTGACGACCAAGAATAGCCTAGCTCTGGGAAAGTGAAACTTTAGATAGAGTCACATACGAGTCCATAAGCCATCGGCAATGACCAAGATTCCGCAGAAAAATATAGCAACCCCCCATCTGTAAGCAATCAATATTGGTCGCCAGATTCGGAAAAATACACGATGAATGACAATAATGTTCAGAAACTTTACATCTATAACGCCTGCCCTGGCCCCTGCCCCACTCCCAGGTCTTGGCAATCAGAATTTGACTTTCCAGAATTAGGGCACCAGGAAAGCCATCGTTCAGATTCCACGGCACAAATCCTGGCATTATCATCCACCCAGACTCGCACACCATCAGGAAAAGTGTGCAAAGGAATCGTCAGTTCTGATTCCCTGAACCTGAAAGGGATGTTAGGGATCGGCTTGAAAATAAAGTACCCGGACAAGACTGTGGCAGGGGGGATAGGTCGCAGGGCAGGGGGGATGTTATTTAAGCGCAACTCCCTTATGGCAAAGTTCAAAAGGTAAAGTTCAAAGTTCAAAATTAGAAGCCTTGAAACTTAGAGCTTCCAGTATTTCCAAGTGTTCGAACCTTTCGGCGGATTACTATATTTCGCCCGAAAATCCTGAATTGCCGATATGGCAAAGCTGTCACTAGCTCAATGCTTCCAGAATGCTCATGCTCACGGCTAACAAGGCCAGAATTTCTGCGCCCTGCACGCTGTAGGGTGCCGCCCTTGCCGCAGGGAATTCCGCCCTCTCGCGTAGCAGAATTCGGCGTTCGGAATAAGAACACTTGCGATGTGCTGCTTTCAGAAATTACAACTGTCCTGGCCTGATTGCGGATCGATATCGGTTGAGAGAGTAGCGCAAGAAAAAGCTGAAACTGCGCCAAAATCGATATGCAGGGCTTCTGGAGATGCCTTTCTGTAAATAGCGGTGCTCAGATGGTTGGAGCGACCGTCGCAATCAATGCGTTGACTTGTTCCAATAGCCACTCTGGATTAAGCGGGAGCACGGTAATCGCATCAACATTGGCAATTGCCTCTTGCGTCACCTGATTGTCCGTCAACGCTAAAATCTTGACCTTGTTTGTGACTAGCGACTCCCGCAGAGCGGCAATCATGCGTTGGCCATCAATGCTGCTGAGATTCATATTGAGAATCACCACTATCGGCTGCAGCAATGCCACCTGCTCGACGACTCGCGACCCTTCAATCATCCAAATAACCTGATAGTCGGCTGCCGTGAGTAAGTCACAAATGAGTCCTGCCCGATCTTCCTGATCTTCGATTAACACGATACGCCCGACAACTGGAGTGACGGCATCTGTTTCAGCAGCTAACGTCGCAACGTTTATCTGAGCCGTCGGCCGCAGGCGCTGCAAGGGAATTCTGACTGTAAAGACGGAGCCGACACCCACGCGGGAATTGACTGAAATCGTTCCCCCGTGGAGTTCGACTAGCTGTTTGGTTAGGGCTAATCCCAAACCGGTGCCAGAGTATTGACGCTGACGGCTAGTTTCTAATTGCTGAAAAGTCTGAAATAGATATGGAATATGCTTTTCGGGAATACCAATGCCGGTATCTTCCACTTGAAAGACGGCGACTTGTTGTTCGCGCCACAGCCGCAGGTTAACAATGCCGCCGTCATGGGTGAATTTCAGCGCATTACTGAGCAGGTTATCTAACACCTGGGCAATCCGTCGCGGATCGCCCGTAAACGTATCTTGATCGGTTAGCAGTGTCGACTCGATGTTGATGAGAATTTTGCGATCGCGAGCGATTTTGCGAAACGGGTCAGCAGCACGGTGAGCCAGGCGCGTTAAAGAAAAGCTCTGGACTTCTAGGATGATACGCCCGGACTCAATTTTGGCCATCTCAAGGATGTCGTTGATGACGGCTAGCAGGCGCTCACCGCTATCGTAAATGGTCTTGAGATAGGTCCGCTGCCGATCATTTAATTCGCCTAAAGACCAGCGTAAAAGCGTGGCAGACATCCCGATGATGCAGGTGAGCGGAGTCCGCAATTCATGACTCATCGTCGCCAAAAATTCGCTTTTCGCCAGGCTGGCGGACTGCGCCGCGGCCAAGGCATCTTTGAGATCTTGAGTGCGATTAATCACGCAGGTCTCTAACGACTGGGTCTGTTCGCGAAGTTGGGTGTACAATTCAGCCTGCTGAATCGCGACCGCAAGATGCTCGGCAATACATTGCAAAAACCGGAGCTCTTGCTCAGTCCACTGGCGAATATCAAGGCACTGATGGGCAATCAGAAGCCCCCATAAGTTGCCTTTGACTAAGATCGGGGCAATGACTTTGGCGCCGACCTGAGCTTTTTGCAAAAAGTTTTGCAGGCAGGGCACTTCGCGATACTTAGCCTGAACATCGTTCACCGCAATCGGCATGCCGGTACTGTATTTCTCGCAGCAGTGGGCATAGTCTTCGAAGCAATATTGCTCGTTAAAGTGTTTGACTGACGCAATCCCAGCAGAAGCCAGCGACTCATAGGTAATGTATCCGGGGACGACTGCTGAGCCAGTCGGATCTGGCGTTGACGGCGATGAGCGCTCTGCCAGACCCGAGGCATGGGGCGGCTGAAATTGATAAATTAGCAGCCGATCAGCTGATAGTGATTGGCGCACTTCAGCCACCGTCATCGAGAGGATGGCCTCTAGATCTAGGCTGTTGCGAATTTTGGTAATGACTTGATTGAGTAATTCGCCCTGCTCTAACTGGCGGTCGAGGCGCACTTGGGCAAGCTCATGAGGGGCTGATGTCCCGGTCGATGAGGTCACGCTTGGCAGCGCTGAGGCGCCAGCCATCACGGGTAAGAGGGTCAACAGCAGCTCAGTACCAGAGATGGCTGCGCGATCGCCGATGGCTGGCTGGTTAACCGCTAACGGTTGCGCCAGGGGTTGCGCCCAAGCGGTTGTCAGCCAATGGGCCATGACAGCAGCGACTGATTGAGGGGCAGTCATCAGCCCAATGGTGCACCGGTCAGTCTGCTCGCGATTGACCGATGCCTCAACGGCCCCCCCCTGGAGTAATAAAGCTTGAGTTGTCGGGGTGATGACCAGCAACCATGCTTGCCAGTCATTGCCTGACCGGTCATGGGGAAAGGGTAAATCAGCCTCGGATAATCGCAAAGACTCAGCGTTATCCGCGACTTGCCACAGCGATCGCCGCAGCTCATCGTATGCGGCTCGGGGCAGCACCCGCAAGGCTAACTCTAGATTTTGAGGGAATAGAGTCATAACTCTCTGCAATGAAGACGCACTATCCCCAGCGTTGTTGTTGCCGACGTGGGAATCACTGATTGACCTTGATGAATAGGGTTACTTAATTAACCAAGCTTGATTAAATTGATTACCGGCCAATCAGGTGATCTGTAGGCCATACCAGTCGGGAATGCGATGATTAAATCGCCAGCCAAAGTTCATGTGTGTTGGCAGTTGAGGATGAACATCCATGCTCTCAAACCTAAGACCAACACATCGTAACTTTCGAATCTGGCGTTTCTGACGAGATGCTAGAGTTCCTTCAGATTTCAAGGTTTCTTTAGAGATCCGACATGCATAGATTAGCGGCAACGCCTGGGGGATGGCAGCCAGATGTAGACGGCGTGATTTTCGTTGATCAATCTCCTGCCCCCATCATTGTCCTCACTGCTGCTGATACTGATATTCAGTGTTTATCGAGCGTTGTTGATCAATGGCCGCTGACGGCCCCAGCGATGCGCGTCGTCAATCTGCTGCAGCTACAACAGCAATTGGCGATCGATACCTATGCCGACTCAGTACTCAGTCACGCTGAGGTGATCGTGGTTCGACTCTTAGGTGGGCGAGCCTACTGGTCCTACGGTTTAGAGGTGACGAAAGCGATCGCGGCAGCGTCAGGGGCGGCGCTGATTGTGCTGCCCGGTGACGATCGCCCTGATCCCGATTTGATCAGTCACTCAACCGTGCCGCTAACAGTAGCCCACCAACTGTGGCGATATTTGAATGAAGGGGGCGTTGATAATTGGCGACACGGCTTGATGGCAGTGTGCGATCGCTACCTGCAGACAGCTTTTCAGCCACCGCCACCTGTGGTCATCCCCAATATTGGTCGATATTTTCCGAGCCATTCCCCCTGCTCTACGCCATCTGACCCGGTTTCTCTGCCAGGAGCCATTGCCGCCCTGGCAACAAACGCCACTGTTGGCATCCTGTTTTATCGCGCCCATTACCTGGCAGGCAATACAGCGCCCATTGATGCCCTCTGTGACGCGTTGCGAATTCGCCAGCTACAACCGTTACCGGTGTTTGTCTCATCGCTGCAAAACCCTGAGATTCAGGCCGAATTATGCACTCTGCTGCGCCCCAAAGCCCCCCCCGGAATCGCCTTATTGTTGAACACCACCAGCTTTGCAGTGGCCAAGCTGCAGACCACAACTCCGAACCTTGAACTTTGGCAGCAGCTGGATGTGCCCGTGCTGCAAGTGATTTTGAGCGGTGGCACCCAGGTCGCCTGGCAGCAAAATCCCATGGGGCTGAGTCCGCGCGATATCGCCATGAATGTCGCTTTGCCAGAAGTCGATGGTCGCATTATTACCCGTGCCGTTTCCTTTAAGACCGTTGCCACCCGCAGCGATCGCCTCGAAACCGACGTCGTGACCTCTGAACCAGTGGCTGATCGCATCCAGTTTGTGGCTGATCTTGCGGCCCACTGGTTAGCGCTTGGCCAGACGCCCGTAGCCGACTGCCGCCTGGCTCTCATATTGGCAAACTATCCCAATCGTGACGGTCGCTTGGCCAATGGGGTGGGCCTTGATACGCCGCAAAGCTGTATTGAAATCCTTACGGCATTAAAAGCGGCGGGCTATTCCATTCCCGAGCTGCCGGCGACTGGGGATGACTTGATCCAGCAGCTTATCGCCGGAGTTACCAACGATCCTGAAAGTTGGGCCCTGCGACCGATCGCTCAAACCCTGACAATGGGAGACTACGAGCGGGCTTGGGGCCAGCTTTCCGAAGCGGTGAAGGCCGGTATGACCCAGCAGTGGGGGACTCCGCAAGCAGAGCGAGCGCGTTACCAGCCGCTGCCACTCGATGCCTGGCCCATCGCCGGATTACAGTTGGGCAACGTCTTTGTCGGCATTCAACCCAGTCGCGGGTACGACCTCGATCCTTCGTTGAACTACCATGCCCCTGACCTCGCCCCCACCCATACTTATCTGGCGTTTTACAGTTGGCTCAGAGAAAAATTTGGGGCGCAGGCAATGGTTCATGTGGGTAAGCATGGCAATTTGGAATGGCTCCCCGGCAAGGGGATGGGCTTGTCTGCCGACTGCTATCCCGAAGCCATGTTTGGCCCGCTGCCGCACCTATACCCCTTCATCGTGAATGATCCAGGAGAAGGGGCCCAGGCCAAGCGGCGGGCTCAGGCCGTAATTGTGGATCACCTGACGCCGCCCCTGACCCGTGCCGAACTCTATGGCCCCCTGCAGCAGCTCGAAGGCTTGGTGGACGAATATTACGAGGCGCAAAGTCTGAATCCGAGCCGGTTACCGGCGATTCGCGATCGCTTGCTGACCTTGCTAAACGGCACTCAACTGCTCCAGGATTTGTCGCCAGGTGGGACCCCAGTGGCTGAGAGCATGCTGGATGAGGACCAATTTGCAACGCTACTGCCCTCTGTCGATGGCTATCTGTGTGAGCTTAAGGAAGCTCAGATTCGCGATGGGCTGCATATTTTGGGTCGCTGCCCCCAAGGGCCACAACTGCGAGATTTGGTGGTGGCGATCGCCCGGCATCCGGCAGCGGGTCGTAGGGGACTGACGCGGGCGATCGCTCAGGCTTGGCAACTCGATATCGATCCCCTTACTGACGATTTCGGTCAAGCTTGGCAACTCCCCCCAGATGCCCAAGTGCCCGCTCAGCAGTCCGCCTTGTTCCACGCTTGCCGCACGGTCGGCGCTGTCGTCACCCAGCTTGAGGAACAGGCCCAAACGTGGGTTGAGGCACTCTTAAATGGCTGGCAACTGGGAGACATTGACAATTTCCTGCCGCCGCTTGTCGCCACAGAACTCAAGTGGATTCAAACCACCTTGCTGCCCAAGTTGCAGCAAACCCCGAACGAAATCCACGCTCTGCTGGCGGGTTTAGACGGGCGTTATGTGCCCAGTGGCCCGGCTGGGGCGCCGACTCGTAATCGTCCTGATGTTTTGCCGACGGGGCGCAATTTTTACTCGGTGGATATTCGGGCTATTCCCACCGAGAGTGCGTGGGATGTCGGACGCAAAGCAGCTGAAGTATTGGTCGAGCACTACACCCAGGAAAATGGCGAATATCCTCAAAGTTTGGGCCTATCGGTGTGGGGCACATCAACCATGCGCACTGGCGGTGACGACATTGCCGAAGCTCTCGCCTTGTTAGGGGTGCGCCCTGTGTGGGATGGCCCCTCGCGGCGAGTCGTCGACTTTGAAATTTTGCCGATCGCATTACTGGGTCGCCCTCGGGTGGACGTAACGTTACGCGTGTCGGGGTTCTTTCGAGATGCATTTCCCAATCTGATTGACTTATTTGATCAGGTGGTCGAGGCCGTGTCTCAACTTTCTGAATCGGCCCGTGATAATCCGCTAGCGGCCAAGGTGGCAGCAGAGACGGCCGATTGGCAACGTCAAGGATTAACCGCAGAGCAAGCTCAGGTGCGATCGCGCTATCGCGTATTTGGCTCAAAACCCGGTGCTTACGGAGCGGGGCTCCAAGGGTTAATTGAGGCGCAAAATTGGACCACGGATGCCGATCTAGCGCGGGCGTACATCAATTGGAGCAGTTACGCCTATGGTCGCCAAGCGCCCGGTCGCTCGGCTCCAGAAGCATTTCAGGCGCGGCTGCAGACGATGCAAATCGTGCTGCACAATCAAGACAATCGCGAACATGATGTACTCGATTCGGATGATTATTACCAGTTTCAAGGGGGGCTGACGGCGGCGGTGCGAGCCGTTGCCGGCAAGGCACCTCAAACCTACTTTGGCGATCATGCCGTGGCCGAAAACCCCAAAGTGCGATCGCTCTCTCAAGAAATTGCCCGTGTCTACCGCTCCCGTGTCGTCAATCCTAAGTGGATTGCAGGCGTCAAACGTCACGGTTATAAAGGTGCCTTTGAAATGGCAGCGACCGTAGACTACCTGTTTGCCTATGATGCGACGGCCCATTGCGTGGCCAATCATATGTATATCGGCATAGCGCGGGCATACGTGTTGGATGATGACACCCGCGCGTTTATTCAGCAGGCTAATCCTTGGGCTTTGCGAGATATGGCAGAGCGGTTGTTAGAGGCTCATCAGCGCCATCTCTGGGCTGATGCCCCGCCTGACCTACTGTCAGCCCTGCGCAATATCGTGCATACCGCAGAGGCAGAGGTCGAACGTCATCAGCAAGCCGTGGTGGACTAAGGAGATTTACAGGAAAGAATTTACCGCTTGTAGGGTGTCATTAGCGAAGCGTAATGCACCGCCGAATGGGTATGTTCATTGACAGAAATCTCCTAAGACGGTGTCAAGCTTGAACGGGGGCTCAGGTGTGTGAAGGTGAAGGCTACGAGAATCCAAGTTTTGCCCCTCTCGTGAATGGTTGAACTAGGCAATAAAAAGCTCAGATTGCTGAAACTCTTATTCAGTAAGGGGCGCATTTCTGCACGCTGAATTCTATAGGGCTCTGCCCTGCCCGAAAGGTATTTTGTACTCTGTCATAGTTGCCACCTCTTTGAAAGTCCCTAATTTTGCTGCCGTCATCGAGAGTCATCCAGCCCCAACTTGCGTTACCGTCTGTTCCGTACATCCGTCACTACAGCAATTGGATTTGCGCTGCTAGAATGGCGGGGATCGTTCCTTTCACACATAGTTTGGAGTTAAACCCATGGAGCCTGTATCCACTGACGTGGTTCAGCAGGTAGCGGCATACTTCAGTATTCTGAGCGAGCCAATGCGCCTCAAGATTCTCAATCTGTTGCGAGACGGCGAAAAATGCGTCCAGGATCTCGTGGAGTTAACTGCTACCAGTCAGGCCAATGTCTCCAAGCATCTTAAAGTGATGCTGCAAGCGGGCATATTGGCACGACGATCAGAGGGAACAGCTGCCTACTACAGCGTGACGGATGACTTGATTTACGAGTTGTGTACCCTCGTCTGCGATCGCCTCGCCACCCGCATTGAACAACAAGCACAGAGCATTCGGTCGTTTAGTCTGGCTTCCTCAACTCATGCCGTGGGGCATAAATTTGCCTATCGTTCCCTTGAGCAGGAGAGCCGCGGTTCCAGGGGAGCGAGAAACTGAAGCGGTAGGGCAGCTTCTGCCAGCGATTATTAAATTACTCTTCTGAATGAATTTCTACGCCAAAATCACTGGCTAAATCAGTGCGGGTCATTGGCTGTCCAACTTCTAGGCCCTCGCCCCCCAATAGCGTTAGGGGTTCACCAGCAACATCAATCCAGACGGCTGCCTTTGAATCAAATGCCGTGGCTGTGTAAATTACCTGAGCTAAGCGACCAATCATCGATGCGCTGCCACCGCCCAGCGTAAAGTCTTCAGAGAGATTCACATGAACCCCGTCTGACTCGACTGACAGAGCCAGCAGTTCAGTCTGTTCAGGAATTCCGGTGGCGACGCCGTCGCTCTCAGGGCCACCCATGAGATTACTAAAGGCGACTGTGAGGGCATCAGCGTCAGTGGCATCGGCTGGCACCTCAATAGTGACTGGATTAAGGGCCACTGTTGTGCCATCGGTCGACAGCCAGTAAAGGGTTCCAGACTGATTCGGATTCACTGCGACCTCGGGGGTCGGTGGATCAGGCACCTCAATCGGCTCGGCCGTGGGTGAATCAAACCCCTCTGGCACGGCCTCGCCTTCAATCTCCAGTTCTGGAAAGTTGGCAATGGGTTCAGGTGGGGAAATCGCTCGCCAAGTAAACCACGCCGTTGCGCTGCCAGCACTCAAAGCGATCGCCACTAAAGCGATGGCAATGCCTAAAGGGGGGCGACGCCGCGTTGTTTTATCTTCCATGACTGAAGCCCTCGACACTACTGACAGCCTGGCATAACCTTGGACAAACGGGGCCTACATTATGACACTTCCCTCAGCGGAAATACGGGTGGCTAGTTTATCTGGCCCATCCGGAGCCATCTCAACTCAGTGGCCTAATCATCCAATTCTAATAGGGGCGAACTCGGATCAACCCGCACATAGACCACCAGGTCAAGCGCTTCGGGCTGCAGCTCAAACTGCAGCACCCGAGCCACGATCTCCCAATCATCAAACTGTTTCAGGGTGAGGGCGGCATCAACGCCTTCAGTAAAAGCTTTGATGAGCGGCTCTGGTACGCTCTGGCCGTCAATGACAATCGTGGGCTCTACTAACACTAACTGATGTCCGTCAATGATTTGGATGCCGGTTTCAACGAGCGTTTCTACCTCTTCTTGCAAGACGCGATCGACTAAGTCCACTGTGACCCGCAGGCGATTTTCTGGCAGAAAGGTAATTTGAGGATTGCTGAGGCGATAACGATTGCGCTCTCGGTCAGAGGCCCCCGGCAGGTTGAATTCCAACGTGTTGAGCAGCTCTTGCACACGGGGCGATCGTAATAGAGTGTTGATGTCTTCCGTTTTAAGCACAATGTGTGTAGCCGCCTGAATCGGTTCATCCAGAGCGAACTTGCCGTCTTGCAAGGCCGGTAAATCGATATCAATCGGGTCAGTTTCTACATCCAGGATGTCGATGCGGAATTCGGGGACCGGGTACAGGCCACGGCCAGCAAAGCGTAATCGGTCGACCCGCCCCCCAACCAACCGAAAGTTGGGAGTATTGTCGATCCGCACATCCACGAGCTCAGCCTGATACAAGCGCTCGCGAATGACGCCTTCAGCGACTTGATCCGCCACCAACCCAACTGGTGAAACCAACGTAAACAAGCTCGATAGGATAATTGTGATCCATTCCATGAAGGCGTTTCTCCGATCTCAACGGCAGCCATAGCCTCAGTTCACGACCCATTGGTTAAGGAGCAGCAGAGGAAAGCAATCAAAGCGTTCTACTGGCAAGGATAGACAGATAGTCGCATAACAATTGTCAGACCTCTATTGCCATACTCCGCACTCTGAACTCTGCATTTGTTCATACCAACCAGACTTGCCCCTACAAAGCCTCTGCGACCCACTGTTTCAGAGTTGGCACCACAGCCGCGATCGCCATCTCTTGAGAGGCTTTAGTGGCCCGCTGCACCACTTCGACCTGGCCATTTTTCAGCGATCGCCCGGTCACAATCCGAAAGGGAATACCCACCAGTTCTGAATCCTTAAATTTCACCCCGGCGCGCTCATTGCGATCGTCTAGCAACGTTTCCACACCCGCTGCGTTGAGATCAGTATAAAGCTGCTCAGCAGCAGCCATTTGCGCTTCATCACTGACATTGGGCACTACCACAATGGCGTGATACGGCGCGATCGCAACGGGCCAAATAATCCCATTGTCATCATGAGACTGTTCTACCGCCGACTGTGCCAAGCGAGATACGCCCACGCCGTAACATCCCATCCACAAAGGCACCTCTTCACCCGACTCGGCGGTGTAGGTCGCCCTCATCGCCTGAGAATATTTTTGCCCTAGTTGGAAAATGTGCCCAATTTCAATGCCTCGCGCTGTTTGCAGCGTTTGGGAAGGATCATGCACCGCGCGATCGCCCGCCTGGGCTTCCCGCACATCCACCACGAGGGATGGCTTGGGAAACTCTTGATTCCAGTTACCGCCAACGGTGTGGTGTCCTGACTCATTCGAACCCGTGACAAAATTCTGCAAATCGACTGCCGTTTGATCCACCATCCGCAGAAATTTGGGTGCCAACGCTTTGCCCCCTGACTGGATATAGTCGTCAGCCAAATCTGGGGCGATGTAACCCAAGGGCAGAGGCTTCGCCGCCCACTGGCTTTGCCTGTCCTCATCGGGCACATCCAAGGCAATCACGCTGCTAGCACCATAGCTATTTGCGAGCTTGGACAACTCATTTTGCAGCTTGGTGTCATTGACATCTTGATCACCGCGAATGTTTACCAACACCAAGACCGTGTACCCGGTGTCATACACCACCTGGTAAAGGACATTTTTGACAATTTGCGTTGGCGAGCACTTGAGGAACTGTGACAACGACTCAATCGTTGGCGTGTTGGGAGTCTCCAACTTTTCAAACTGGGTGAATGCAGACAGCACCGCATCGGCTGGCAAAGAGACAGCCTTCTCAACATTGGCGGCATATTTGCCATCTTCGGTGTAGAGCACTTCGTCTTCACCAGCTTCGGCTAACACCATAAATTCTGTGGAGCCGGAGCCCCCGATCGCCCCCGAGTCAGCATCTACCGCCCGAAATTTCAGCCCACACCGCTGCAGGATGTTGGTGTAAGCGGCATACATATCTTGATAAGTCGCCTTCAGGCTGTCCTCATCTGTGTGAAAAGAGTAGGCATCCTTCATGATAAATTCGCGGCCACGCATGAGGCCAAAGCGAGAACGAATCTCATCACGAAACTTCGTTTGAATTTGGTAAAGATTCAAAGGCAACTGGCGGTAAGAACGAATCATGTCACGAGCGATCGCTGTAATTACCTCTTCATGGGTGGGCCCCAAGCCCATTTCCTGATCGCGCCGGTCAATCAGGGAAAACATAATCCCCTCAGCTTTGGTATAGGTGTCCCAGCGGCCCGACTCCTTCCACAGTTCAGAAGGCTGCAACTGCGGTAACAAACATTCCTGGGCGCCGATCGCGTTAAGTTCTTCGCGAACAATCTCAGAAACTTTATTCATTACTCGCAACAACAGTGGTAAGTAAGCGTAAACGCCACTCGCAATGCGCCGCATGTACCCCGCCCGCAAAAGCAACTTATGACTGGGAATTTCCGCCTCGGCGGGATCTTCTCGCAGGGTAACAAACAACATCTGAGAGAGGCGCATGGGGCAATCTCCTGCCTAGAACATTGACGTGCAATACACCACAGCATTGTAGAGACTTTTGGGGCGCCGCTAAAGCGTTCATCGAGACAGCCAACAGTCCTCAAGTATGAGAATAATTTTCACGATTGCAGTGGCACTCAAAATCAAAGACATTATTTTGCCTTCCTGCAGCGGCCTTCGATCATCAGGATTTTTGCTTTCCCAGCCCTCGAAACAGCCAACATGAGCGTTGCCGGAGGGACCTCTACTGCTCTGAGTGGTTTGCAAAACCCTGCTGGCAATAGACCTCTTGCACGAATAAAATAAGGCCTCTTCTGTCCCCCAATTTTTTGGAAAACTGCTTTTGAAGGTTCTGTATAGCCCTCGCCATGGGTTCAAAAACCCCCATTATCAGGGGCTTAAAGCCCTCCGGGCAGACAAGAAAAGGGGGGCTCAGGATTGACGCAAGAGGTCTAATGCTTAACAACCCGTGGTTACGGCATAGCTAAGATACATTCTTCACGGAGTTACTGGAACTAGCGCAGCAACGGCTAAAACCTGCACCTACAACCTAGAAAGAGCGTTCAACGTTGACAGATTTGGGCAAAGTAAAGATAACAGCGATAGCCAATCGTGATTAACATCGCTTTACAATATCTCAAGAAATATCATTTAGATCTCTCACAATGATGAAATCGCGATCGCGGTTTTGTTAACTAGGATGCAGTTTCTTGAAGTTTGAAAAGGCTATGATTTGGTCATTTGAGCTTGCCTTACCTAACTGGAGTTTCTTTGAGATTTTTCTCTCAGATAGCGCCGAAACTCTCTCATAAATGTTACAGTAGTTTACACAGCTACTAAATTGATGTCGCTTCTCCCTTCGAGCCTTTCGAGATGGGGTGGTACTCAGCGGTAGATGTGCTTCTCCTTTCAGTGTCATTCATTTGCTCTGTTCACATGAAAACAACCCAAAGTACTGATCTTGTACGCACCTATCTAAAAGAGATTGGTCGGGTTCCGCTCCTGACGCATGAGGAAGAGATTGTACTCGGCAAGCAGGTTCAGCAGTTAACGGCCTTAGAAAAACAGCACGAAGCTTTGGCCGATGAGTTTGAGAGAGCGCCGACTGAGCAGGAATGGGCCGCTGCTGCAAATGTTTCTCCAGACGAGCTGAAAACTTTAGTGGAGATCGGGAAGCAGGCCAAGCGCAAGATGGTAGAAGCAAATCTGCGTCTGGTTGTATCGGTTGCCAAAAAGTACATCAAGCGTAACGTCGACCTGCTGGATTTGATTCAAGAAGGCACCATTGGCATGCAGCGCGGAGTCGAAAAGTTTGACCCGACAAAGGGTTATCGATTTTCAACCTATGCCTATTGGTGGATTCGTCAGGCTATCACCCGAGCGATCGCGGAAAAAAGCCGTACCATTCGTCTCCCGATTCACATTACTGAGAAGCTTAACAAGATTAAGAAAGTGCAGCGGCAGCTTTCGCAGCAGCATGGTCGGGCCGCGACAGTGTCGGAAATTGCTGAAGCGTTGGAGCTTTCTACCCAGCAAGTACGCGACTATCTAGAAAAATCCCGGCAGCCTCTGTCTCTTGATCTGCGAGTGGGTGATAACCAAGACACGGAACTGAGTGAATTGCTGGAAGATGATGGCATTTCCCCCGAAGAGTTTGCCACTCAATCGTCTCTACGCAGTGACCTTGACCGCCTGATGGTAGATTTGACCCCTCAACAGCGCCAGGTACTAACGCTGCGATTTGGGCTGACGGATGGCAAGACCATGACCCTGGCCAAAATTGGCGAGATTTTGAGTGTCTCTCGTGAACGAGTACGCCAAATTGAGCGCGAAGCGCTGACCTCTCTGCGCAAGCGACGGGGAGATGTTCGAGAATATTTGGCAAGTTGACCGCTTAGCGACTTCAGCAGAATGCGGAATTCGGAATGCGGAGTTCGGAATGCGGAGTTCAGAATGAAAACGCTGACTATGCGGTCATTCCAGAAAATATAACCGTCCTGACCTAATTGCGGATCGCCACAGAAACTGAAATGGTAAGGCGACTGCTGCCACTGAGTTCTGGGAACGGTCGTCATTTAGCTTTCAAATTCTCGCAGCCATAGGGAGGCGGTCCCAGCTTGTGTTTTGAGTGCAAGCGCGGTGATACTGACTGTTGCAGGCTTCTGGGTTTAGTTAACGACGCGCCCTGGGTCATTGTCGGTTACTGAAACTCCTGCGTAGCCAGGGTTTTATCTTTGAGCGCTAAGGGAGTTGCGCTTAAATAACATCCCACCGACCCTGCTACCCATCCACCCTGCCACAGTCTTGTCTGGGTACTTTATTTTCAAGCCGATCCCTAAACTCTGATGCCGGCACTCTGCTGTGCGTATCAACTGGGCGTTATATTCCCGAAATTATGACTGTCGATTCTTCTCAGGCTTCTTTGCCAGATTTTTTACCCAGCGCTGCGGCACAGTTGACCGAGGCGACATCGATCGCCCTCGCCCAGCAGCTTCAACAGGTTGAAGTCGAGACCGCATTGAGTTATCTGCCCATCCCCACAACGTATGTTTGTCGGGGGCAGGGACAACCACCGCTGCTGTTGCTGCACGGTTTTGACAGCTCGGTGTTTGAGTTTCGCCGTTTGTTGCCTCACTTATCGGCGTTTCGCGAAACTTGGGCAGTCGATTTGCTGGGCTTTGGCTTGACTGACCGAACAGTGACAATGACATTTTCCCCTGGGGCAATTAAGCAGCATCTTTATGATTTTTGGCGGCAGGTGATCAATCAGCCGGTGATTCTTGTGGGGGCGTCGATGGGGGGGGCGGCGGCGATCGACTTTACGTTGACTTATCCCGAGGTCGTTAGTCAGTTAGTCTTGCTCGACAGTGCGGGGTTGGCTGCCGGACCCGCGATGGGCAAGTTCATGTTTCCGCCATTGGATCGGTGGGCGACGGCCTTTCTTAAAAATGCTGGAGTGCGACGACGCATCAGTCAACAAGCCTACGCAGACAAATCTTTTGTGACCGCTGATGCCGAACTGTGTGCCGCTTTACACCTGGCTTGCGCCAACTGGTCAGAAGCGTTGATTGCCTTTACCAAAAGTGGCGGCTACAACTTCTTAAGCGATCGCATCGCTGACATCACCGCACCCACCCTAGTGATCTGGGGTCGGCAGGACAAAATCTTGGGCACTAAAGACGCGACCCGTTTTACCGAAATCTTACCTAACGCGACTCTGCACTGGCTAGATGATTGTGGCCATGTGCCGCATCTGGAGCAAGCCGCCGCCACGGCTCAAGCAATTCAAAACTATCTGTCGAGTTCGAATTAAACGCTTGGCGAAACGCCTTTACACCGCAGAGTTCAGAAGGAAAATCCGAACTGAATCATGGCGAAAGGTGCATAGCAGAATGCGGAGGTCGGAATCCCTTTCGGAAAGGACCAGTTCTACGGAATCGCACTACCCACCGGATGACATTGTCTGCAACCATGCCGGAAATTTCAAATGGCTGAAACGCTTATCCAGCGAGGGGCTCATTTCTAAGCTCTGGCGGGCTCTGCCCTGCCCGCAGGGTCCCCTGAACGTTGCACTCTGCCATGTCTTTAGGGGACCGCAGCACTACCGGCAATCTCTATCCAGCTTGAGTCGGCAGAGCTTCACAGCGCCCCGTCGGCCAGCCCTTATTCAACACCAGCCCTTACTCAGCAAATGGTATCGATTGACTACGCAAAACAACTTCTCCTGCGGAGGCAATGGAAGCGGTAATCGGATCAATGGTGATGAGGACTTGTGTGGCTTGGCGAGCGCAGGCTGGCACGGGCAATGACCACTCTACAAACGCGGATTGATCAATCGTAAACTGGCCGCAATACATCAACCGATTTTGGGTGTCGGTGGTGGCCCAAAAGCGATAAACCTGATTCTCTGGCAAGCTGGGCAGGTCGGGAGTGACTAAAAAAGCTTTTTCCTGGCCGGCAATGGTGATGACGCTACCGGCGGCATTTGCTAAGTCGCCGACGCCTTGTAATGCATAGGCCGACGTGGGATTGTGCAAATTGGTCAGCGCCGTGCTGATCACCGCGTGCTGCTGCTCAAGATGATTAATGATGGCATTCGCTTGAGCGATTTGTTGTTCTTGGGTCGCGAGCGATTGCTTCAGTTGATGATTGTGCCACCCTAACGTCAGCAGCCAAATGCCCGCGACTGCACCACCAGCCACGGGCAATAGTTGGATCAAGCGATTAGAGGAACTAGCGGCCTCTGTCTGGATGCCTAATGATGCGGTGAACTGTTGAACACGCCGCCAAGCATCGCGAGCAGAGACCTTGACTTGTGCCACTAGTGACGCAAACGGTGAAGTCACGTCAGCAGGATGAGTTTGATCTGCTGGTTCCAGGTGTCCTGTTAGCGCTTCTGGAGATTTTTCGTCAGCGTGATTGGAGGATAGCGCCTGCCCTTTGCGAGAAATGTCGGGGAGAGTCATATTGCCTGAGCACGAAAGACCTGTAGGTTGGCGTCAGCCCTTACTTTTTTAATACGACGCGTTCACGTCGGAATTGTGCCTGGGAACCAAATTTTTTCTGCTATCGACAAGTGTAGTAGCCAAAATTGCTGAAGCTAACGCGTTCTTCATGGCGGGCCTGCGATTACGATAGGTCGTGTGAGGAGTGGTTTAACGCTCAATTCGTAAGTCAACGAATTGAGTAGAGGGCCGCTTTATATCAATCAGGAGAAATTTGCGCCAGTTTCGCAGCGTGATTTCATCCTTTTGTAACCGGCTCAACTTGAGCAATGATGACTGTGTCTTTTCAAGCTTTCCGCGATCGCTATCCCGACGCTCATATCACCAGTGATCTCTTGCTTGTCCAGCGCGATCGCTTTGTGGTCAAGGTCACCGTGACCACAACCGCCAATGGTTCAGCCTCTGGCCTAGCTGCGCATACTTCAATTGAGCTAGCCGAAGATCACGCCCGCATCCGCGCCTTTGCTGCATTTGGGTACGCTCTAGACGGCTCAAGGATATCAAACGGCCCTAACAATGCGGCTCACGACGATGTTGAACTGCTGATGCCCCCTGCGCCCCAGGAATTGGCACACAAGCCAAAGGAAGGCGTTGAGGCCGCCACCACTCTGGCGCTGCCGCTAGAGCCCGTAGAGGCTTCTACAGATGCCCAACCTAGCGGACCGACCACGACCTCAACGGAGAGTGCCGTTCGTCATCAACCGACGCGGGTCAGCCCGCCCCCCTCGAAGCCGGTCAAGCCAGTCGCCCCGACTCAGAAAGAACCCCCAACACTGCCAACAGAGGAACCGGCGGCAGAGAGTGCGGTGACGACCGCGATCACCCCGGCCCCAACCTCCGACGTCGCTAATGTACCGATACCGGCTGAAGCCCTGCCTGCTCCGATCAATTTGTCAGATGTGATCGCTCAAACTGACTTGGAGTTAAGACGACTCGGTTGGTCAGTTGAAACCGGGCGTGACTATTTAGAACAGACCTACCAAAAGCGATCGCGTCACGAACTGTCAGAAGAGGAACTCATTCAATTTCTCTGTCATTTGGAGTCGCTTTAAACGCTTCAAAAGACCGGTGATAAGGGGGTGATACCACGGCCAAATTAACGTTCAGCCGTGTATGGCAGAGTGCCGCAATCAGAGTTCTGAGTCCAGCACTAGAACCCTGGCTGAACGAGTGTTTCAGCCATCTGAAATAGCCTGAACCAAATGCAGCTTGCGGCAGGAAACCGCCCTTGGGATGCTATGCCAGTGCCAAACGTCAGCAACGGTCAGAGATCGAGTTACGACAGTTGTCTGAATGTTGCAATTCTTAAAGCTTTGGATGCATTCTCCCCCCCTGCACTTGATAGACTATGTGACAGTTGATTGAACGGTCGTTTGTTAGGCAGACCGCTGATCCATAGGTTCTTTTGGGTTAGTCATCAGGGGTTTGTCTGGCTTGATTGGCTGTTTGAGAGGTTGTCGTTTTCGGCATCACCAGCTTGTACCAGAGGACTCATGGTAGATTCCCTTAAAAAGCCAGAATTAAAAGAAGAGTTACGCTCTGGGGTTAAGGCACCGGCTAAAGACACTATCTTGACCCCCCGGTTTTACACGACCGATTTTGATGAAATGGCCGCGATGGATATCTCGGTCAATGAAGATGAGCTACAGGCAATTCTCCAAGAACTCCGCGAAGACTACAATCGTCGTCACTTTATTCGGGGTGAAGAGTTTAATCAGTCTTGGGATTGTCTTGATGACAAGACTCGCCAACTCCTCGTTGAGTTTTTGGAACGCTCCTGTACGTCTGAGTTTTCCGGATTCTTACTCTATAAAGAGTTGAGTCGTCGCCTCAAGCATAAGAATCCGTTCATTGCCGAATGCTTTGAACTCATATCGCGAGATGAAGCTCGTCACGCTGGCTTTTTGAATAAGGCCATGTCGGACTTTAACCTGCAGCTTGACTTGGGTTTCTTAACCAAGAGCAAGAAGTACACCTTCTTTAAGCCAAAGTTCATTCTTTATGCGACCTATTTGTCTGAAAAGATTGGTTACTGGCGCTACATCAAGATTTATCGCCATTTAGAGTCGCATCCTGAAAATCGGGTTTATCCCATCTTCAAGTTTTTTGAAAACTGGTGCCAAGATGAGAATCGTCACGGCGACTTTTTCTCAGCTTTTCTAAAATCTCAGCCTCAGCTTTTGAACGACTGGAGAGCCCGGTTATGGTGTCGGTTTTTCCTTCTGTCAGTCTTTGCGACCATGTTCTTGAATGACTTGAAGGGGAAAGATTTCTACGCAATTTTGGGCATCGATGCACGCACCTACGATATTGATGTCATCCGTAACACGAATGAAAGCGCAGCACGCGTTTTCCCGGTGATTTTGAATGTCGATCATCCTGAGTTCTTTAAGGCTTTGGATACGAGCGCTGCCGCCAACGAGAAACTAACGGCTTTGGGCGCAGTTGAGCTGCCAAAGGCATTGAAGTTCTTTAAGCAGTTGCCACACATTGCCACCATTGTTTGGCAATTGGTGCGACTGTACTTTATGAAACCCATCAACGCCGAGCAAATGCGCGCAGTCGTTCGCTAATCTTGGTTGTCGAGCAAGCTCTGAAGGCCCCGGTTTATGGCTGGGGCTTTTTGCTGTATAAAGGCGGCAGCGAGCACTCGCAGTCTTCAAGTTTGCCCTCTTCTGATGTTGTTGAAAGCGGAAATTTTCCCTAGGGCGCTGCCTTGAGTGGGAGTCTTCATTCTATGACGACACGATTTTATGGGGCTGCCACTCGGCAGCTTAGCCGTGTACTCTTGGGCCTCTCCATAGCCTTGGTTGGGGTGCCTTTTGGGCGGCCAGCAGGCGCATCGATAACCAGCACTCAGCCGGTTGCTGCCAACCGCCAAAAGTCTTGCGCAGAGCCTCTGGCGTCAGACAAAATTGCGGTCAAGCAGCGCCGTTGTCAGTTGCCAAGGCTGACTGATTTTGAGAATAATTCTGGCCCCCCAACCATGAATGCCTTGGGTCTCACTCTGACAACGCCTTCCACACCGCTTGTCGATACGCTTCAACTGGCTGAAGCCCCCGCGACGGCGGATTCACCGGACTCTTCGGTGCAGCGAGTGGATGTCGATCCGGCCATTATTGAGGGCAGCCCCGTTTTGCAACGATGGCTAGAGGAAGTGCCAGATTTAGCCGTTGACATTCATCATGATCCGGCCTTTCGGACGCGGGTGCGGATGGGTTATGTGGAGTTTCCGTCGACTGACAATACTGGAGGTGTTTACGTCGGCGTACAAGATGTGTTTGTCGGGCGCACACCGCTAACTTTGAGCGCTGAATATGCCGTAAATGGCCGGGGCGATCGCCAGGTTATTGGTGCCGATGCCCAGTACTATCTGCTGCCCCTGGGTTGGTATGGCAATGTGGCTCCCGTGATTGGATATCGCGATATTCAAACTTCGGCGTTTGACAGCAGCGGCGTGAATCTGGGGGTGCGAGTGATCTTGATTCCATCACGCACAGGGACGGCGGATTTATCCGTGACTCAAAGCTGGGTGGCCCCCGGAACCGATCGCGAGGTGGGGTTGACGACCTTTGCCGCCGGGTACGCGATCGCAGAAGACCTGCGCATTGGCACCGATATTCAAATTCAAAATGCTCGCGAGCGCCAGGAAAGTCGAGTCGGCATCTTACTGGAGTGGATGCTTTAGGCCGAGTGTGTTGCCCTGCATCTAAATTCAGACGGATTGGATTCCGCCTAATTTGTCACGTCTGATATTATTGCAATCTTGCGTTAAGGGAGTCGCGCTTAAATAACATCCCCCCTGCCCTGCTACCCATCCCCCCTGCCACAGTCTTGTCTGGGTACTTTATTTGCAAGCCGATCCCTAAGTGAATCTTGATGAGTCTGTAGAGATCGCTAATTCTCAAGCAAGGTTGGTTGTTTTAGTTTTTGACGTTGATTTTAAACGTACGATATGACTTAATACAGCGTAAATTAAGTTTTTCACCTTTATTGACGGAGCTTTGATCCCCCAACCCCCTTAAAAAGGGGGCATCCCCATCCAGGGATTGAGTAGCCCCTTTTTTAAGGGGGCGGCGGCAGCGGGGGATCGAACTACGACC
>JBCDAJ010000107.1:0-23900 GCA_039185935.1 Cyanobacteria bacterium P01_F01_bin.56
CACCTTGCAGCGCGAGGTCGCGGCTTGGGAAGCCGAACGCAATCGCCAGAGTCGCAAGATTGATTGGCGGTTTACCACTGATGACGCACGCATTAAACTCAAGCGCCTCTATCCCTCAATTCTGTCTTGACACAGCACTAGAAACCTTTCAAAAAGCGACTAACTGAAAATATCAGTCGCTTTTGCCAAGGAGCTTTCGACACCGCAAGGGCAGCGAGATGGCGATCAAACGTG
Source organism: Cyanobacteria bacterium P01_F01_bin.56 (assembly GCA_039185935.1). GTDB lineage: Bacteria > Cyanobacteriota > Cyanobacteriia > Phormidesmidales > Phormidesmidaceae > Halomicronema. The sequence goes on from JBCDAJ010000107.1 coordinate 235, forward strand.
CTCCTTGAAAGTTGAAACGGATTGATTTCAGAAGCTGAAGCCTTCTCTTTGAGAAGCTTTCAGGAGATACGGGTCGTTTGCACATAAATCGATGCTGCACCCCTATTCCACATTGATGTCTTTGTCAGCGAACAACCGTCACCAACCGACAAAACTGAAAAAAGAAGGCTCTCCATTGCAGAGAGCCTGTGGTGTTTAGTGTGAGTAGGAAATCAGAATCTAGATGCTTTAGTCTTTGTCTAGGTTTTCCTGTCGCAGCTCATCAAAGTTAGCCGCATCCTTGTCCAAATTCTCACGACGCAGCTGGTCAATATTGACGCCACCTGCAACCCCGCCAAGTTCAGAATCCGACACAGCGTCTTTGTCTAAGTTCTCGCGACGGAGTTGGTCGAAGTCAGTCGCATCCTTGTCCAAGTTTTCGCGACGGAGTTGGTCGAAGTTAACACCACCACTTACATTATCTAGCTGCTCATCAGAGACAGCATCTTTATTCGTTTTGTCAGTCATGGGAATAGCCCCTCAAATCGGTTACAACTCTATCCTAGATTTCGATTTTTGAATTGTATGCCTGAAATAGTCGCGAACCGCAAAGCGTAGTTTCTGAAACACTTTTGAGCTATATAAAGGAATATTAAGTTGACAGGTATTTTTCGTTTAGCCTGGATTATTCATGACCCTATGCCGAAAACGGCTAAAACGTTTAAATCATAAGGAATCTAGCGTTTTCGCGTTTTCGACAGTGTGTTTTTATACATGAAGGCTGAAATGCAATCAATGCAAACGTTATGGATTTGAGCAAAAGCCTGGTGAATTATTCAGGTTAGTCTCCTCTTATCAAATACTCAGAGAACCCTGGATATTTCTCTTTTCGGGGAGGGTGTGTTGGAAAAAATCTGTTGTTGCGGTAAGTTCAGAATTTTGCTGATAAATCCCCTTACTATGAGGGCGTCGCATCAAAATTTCCTATGGCAGACACTTTATTGCGGGAACTCAGTAATACCGACTTGGACTGGATGATTACCCGTGGTGAGCGTTCGCGCCTCCCGGAACATCAGCGGGTACTGCAAGGACAAGCTCGGTCTGAGGCTCTGTACGTCTTAATTGATGGCACGTTAGGCATGAAGGTGGGGAACGAGTCGCCAGCATCCAGCGCGGTGATCGATGAGTTAAATCAGGGCGAAATTGTGGGGCTGGGGGCGCTATTTGATCTGCCCGAAATGTGCAGCGTCGATACCCTCACCCCGTCGATGGTCATGTCGCTGCCAATCGCGAACGTCAAAGCGAAACTAGAAGAAGATGTGGCATTCGCTGCTCACTTTTATCGGGCGATCGCCATCATGCTATCCAGTCAACTGCGACGCATTTTTGAACAGCCGGGTCGCATTCAGCATTGGGGTGACCGCTCCTCTAAGGAAGTGCTGTCTATCTTTGGGGAACTGCGAGATAGCGACATTGATTGGCTCGTATCCTTTGGGGAAACGCAAACAGTGCCCGCCGATAAAGTGCTGCTGCAGGCGGCGCGTCCGGTCGACGCACTTTACGTACTGCTTGACGGTCAGATGTCGATTTCGGCGCCCCAAGAAGACGGCTTTAATCCTCTCTATCTATGCTTTTCGGGGCTAGAGAACAGCACTCGCGACCAAAAAGCCTTTGCCCACATCACCAAAGGGGGCATGCCGGGCATCATTTCCTTTCTGGATTTTCGTCCCCTCCCCGTGACCATCCGAGCGGTTAAGGAGTCTCTCGTGTTTGCGGTGCCCCGCCAGACCCTGGTGACCAAGCTGCAAGTGGACAATAGTTTTGCGTCACGGTTTTACCGAGTAATTGCTATTGAGGTTCTGGAATTGCTGTATGCCGTGCGATCGCGCTTGGTCGACACGTCAGCCACATCGACTGCTGACGCTGCAGACATGCTCGACGAAGAACTCGATATGGCTGATCTAGAGCAGATGTCAGAAGGTGCTAAAAAGTTCAACTGGATGCTCTCACAACTAGGGGTGGCTTAAATGGCTGAAAAAACGAACAAGGATCTCTTCCGCAAAGAATCGCTGGAGCGGCTGTCGTCACCGGAACGATTAGATGAGTTGATGACCATTGTCAATCTCAAAACTTGGTTGCCTTTGGGGACGATTGGCGTGCTGCTGGGACTGGGATTAATTTGGAGCTTGGTCGGGCGCATTCCCGTTACTACCAGCGGTCGCGGTCATCTCGTTGAAAATGACCAGGGTGGCGGTGAACTGATTGCCCTGTTGCACTTTGACAATCGGTATCGCGGTCAGTTCGAGCCCGGTATGCCCGTGGTACTCACACCCGAAACCCTATTGATTTACAACGAGCCCGGTCTGAAAGGGGAAATCACCGAAGTACTGGAACCCCCCGCCTTAACTCTGGGAGAAGCCCAGCAACCCGGTGTGGATGCAGATACTGACCTGGAAGGCCGCTTGGATGTACTCGCACAACTGTCGCCCATGGATGCAGCGATGCCGCCCAATACTGTCGTGCCGGGGGTCGTTGTGGAAGGTCGTATTACCCTGGAAGAAAAAGCACCGATTACGTTTGTGTTCCCATTTTTGGATCAGTCGTAGGGGGTATCCGGCGATCACCAACGTTCCGTTAGGGGCGAGGCCTTTGCACCAACCGGATTGGATCAACAACATCCATATTTCCAAGAACGCTTAGCCCCTATGTACCGTGCACCTTTTTAACCGATTGAAACCATGCTGATTTTTCCAAAACCACTGGCAAAATCTCACTCCTCAAAGCGGGTCAAGACGCCCACTGTTTTGCAAATGGAGGCCGTGGAATGCGGGGCGGCGGCCTTAGGCAAAATCCTCAGATACTATGGCAAAATCGTGCCCCTGGCGGAACTGCGCCAGGCCTGCGGCGTGTCGCGGGATGGCGTAACGGCAACGAGCGTACTCAAAGCCGCTCGCAAATATGGCTTAGCGGCATCGGGCTATAAAAAGTCCCTGGAACGGGTGCTGCAAATGGAGCCACCCTTTATCGCCTTCTGGCATTTCAATCACTTTCTTGTCGTCGATGGCTTCACAGAGAAATGGGTCTACCTGAATGACCCGGCAACCGGGCCACGCCGGGTCACCTACGAAGAATTTGATGAAGGCTATACCGGCGTGGTTCTCGGGTTTGGACCGGGTGAGAATTTTGAACCGGGTGGGCAGAAAGACGATTTGCTCAGCACCCTTTGGGAACGCCTTAAACCGTCTACTGGAGCGTTGCTGCTGGCGATTATTGCCGGATTTTTTCTGGTGTTGCCAGCCCTGATTTTACCGGCACTCAGCCGCATCTTTGTCGACTCCGTGTTGGTGGGTGGCCGCTTGGAATGGTTGCCCTATATTCTTTTGGGCCTACTGATCATCGCCATTGTGGAAGGCTGGCTGACGGCGTTGCAGCGGCGCTATTTGCGATCGCTGCGCATCAAACTGGCTGTAGGCATGACCAGCCGTTTTGTTTGGCATGTGTTGCGGCTCCCCGTGGGCTTCTATGCCCAACGGTTTGCGGGAGAAATCGCCAGCCGCATTCGCCTAAATGATGAAGTGGCGGCGGTCCTCTCTGGCCGTCTAACGACAACGGTAATCAGCTTTGTGCTAGTCGTGTTCTATGCACTGGCGATGGCACAGTATGACCTGCTACTAACGGCGATCGTCGTCGGGTTCGCGATCATCAACGTTGCCGTTTTGCAATGGATTGGCCGCCAGCGCACGGATGCCAACCTGCGACTCTCTCAGGAACGGGGCAAATCGGCTGGGGTGTCGATCGCGGGCATCCAGAATATGGAAACTATCAAGGCTTCCGGCCTGGAATCTGATTTCTTTGCTCGTTGGGCTGGGTATTACACCAAGTCCATTAATGCCCAACAGGAGTTGGGTCTTACTAATCAGATTCTGGGAATTCTGCCCTCATTGTTATCGGCATTAACCAATCTGGCGCTGTTGGTAGTCGGGGGATGGCGCGTCATTAATGGCGAACTCAGCATTGGCATGCTGGTGGCGTTCCAGTTATTGATGGTGAGTTTTCAGCGTCCGGTCAATCGCCTGGTCAGCTTTGCTAGCACCTTGCAAACCCTGCAAGGCAACCTCACCCGCTTGGACGACGTGTTGGCCAATGACGTAGACGGCCAGCTCATGGAAGATGAGGCGCCAGGTAGCCAGGAGGCAGGAGAGCCAACCCATGCTCGCGCCCCCGCCCCCCCGCTCTCTCGCGCCTCTAACCATTCAACAATTGGCCATCGCCTTTCCGGTGCTATCGCCCTCCACAATCTCTCCTTCGGCTATCACCCGCTGGAAGCACCCCTAATTGAAAACCTGAATCTGAACATTCAACCGGGGCAGCGGGTCGCCTTCGTCGGTGGTAGCGGTTCGGGTAAATCGACGCTGGCGAAAGTGATTGCAGGCCTGTATGAGCCGCGATCGGGGGAAATCTGTTTCGACGGCGTGCCCCGCCAAGAGATTCCTCGGGACGTGCTGACTAACTCGCTAGCCGTGGTCGAGCAAGACATCCTGATCTTTGAAGGCACCTTTCGCGACAATCTCACTTTATGGGACACCACGATTCCCGACATTGACTTGCGAAAAGCGGCGGAAGATGCGGCTATTATGGACGTCATTCTGGCGCAACCCTATGGTTTTGACGCTCAGCTTTTAGAAGGAGCTTCCAACCTCAGTGGGGGACAGCGTCAGCGTTTGGAAATGGCTCGTGCCCTCGTGGGTAACCCTGCCATCTTGATTTTGGATGAAGCCACCAGTGCCCTCGACACAGAAACGGAAAAAATCCTTGACCAGAATCTGCGCCGCCGGGGATGTACCTGTATTATCGTTGCCCACCGCTTGAGCACAATCCGCGACTGCGACGAAATTCTGGTGTTAGATCACGGCAAAGTTGTCCAGCGTGGCACCCACGAAACCCTCTGGGAAGAAGGTGGACATTACGCCCGCTTAATTAAGAGCGAATCCGGTTGATGCCGCTGCTGTTGATAGGTAAGTCATGCTTGAAATGGCGTTTTGGGCATTGCTAACACACCTTGTCAAACATATCTCACTGCCACAGCACCCGCCCTGCTTGCTGATCCACCATCACCCAATCATCCCATGATCGCTACTACCACGCCTCCCCGCACGATTACCGCCAACGAACCGCTGTTGCTCACTGACCCCTCGCAATTGTGGCTACTCCAGTCTGGCAAGATGGCTGTTTTTGTCGTTTCTTTCACCGACGGTCAACCCGTTGGCTCGCGACAGTATCTCTTCACAGTTGACGAAGGCGAAGCTCTCTTCAGTTCTAATATTTGCCCAATCACCGGGTTAGGACTGCTCGCCGTAGCCATGGAGCCGTCCGCGATCGTGGCCCTGCCCTTGAGTGAAGCGGATGAAACTGAGCTATCGCTTGATCGCCTCAAACAACTTGTTGACCCGTGGGTTCACCATCTCGGCCAAGTGGCAGGCATGCCCACCAACCCTCGAAAAGGTACAGTGCCTGAAATTCACTACATTTCGCTGACCACAGGACAAATTTGTCGGCCCCCTGATGGCGATGTTTCCTGGGTACGAATGCAGCAGGGCAAAGGATCCTGGATGGGGAATCCCCTATTTCCCATCGAGTCAGAAACGGGGTGCTTTCCCATCGGGCGCAGCATGTTTATGCAAGCTCAAGACCACGTTGAGTTCTTCATTCGCCCGACTGAGGAAGTTAAAAATCGCAAGATCATCATTCGTGGAGTAAAGCAGCTCCATGTCTACTTTTTCAGCACCATCGAACAAATTGAAGAGCGGCGCGATCGCCTCGGCCTGCAGCGGTTTCAGCAGCGGCAACAGCTCAATCAAGACGTGACGCAAAAGGTGGTGCGCACCCTCTCTAGGGTGCTGGAGCAAGAAGATTTACAAGAAGTTGATTCCCCCTTGCTGGCGGCGGCTGGAGCAGTGGGCAAAGCCCTCGGCGTCACCATCGAACCCCCAGCCCCGTCGGAAAATGCGGCCCGTACAAAGGAACCGCTGGAGGCGATCGCCCGCGCCTCCCAACTGCGCTTACGGCGAGTGCTGCTACGCGGTCAATGGTGGCAAAAAGACAGCGGCCCCCTGGTGGCCTATACTCGCGCCGCCCGCCATCCCGTGGCGCTACTACCCATGGGCGGTAGCCAATATGAACTGTTCAATCCCGTTGCCCTCAACGAAGGCTCAGATGCGGCTCGGGTTACCGTTACCCCGGAAATTGCTAACACCCTTGACCCCGTTGCCTTCGTCTTTTACCGTCCCCTCCCGACCAGTGGTAACCTGAATGCGCTATCCCTGCTGAAGTTTGCCTTTCGAGGCCAGGAGCGCGACTGGCTCACCATTTTACTAACGGGCATCGCTGCTACGCTGATTGGGATGTTGGTGCCCCAAGCGACCGCGGTGCTGGTGGATACGGTGGTGCCCTATGGCGATCGCTCCCTGCTCGCCCAAATTGGTCTAGGACTCTTGGCCGCCGCCTTTGGGGCATCAGCCTTTCGGTTGGCACAGGCGATCGCCACCATGCGGGTGGAAACTGGCTCCGATGCTCACCTGCAAGCCGCCGTGTGGGATCGTCTGCTCAAGCTCCGCACTTCCTTCTACCGCGACTATGCCACAGGCGATCTCAACTCCCGCGTTTCTAGCATTACCGCGATTCGTCGTAAACTCAGCGGTTCCGCGCTCCAGGGTATTTTTTCCGGCGTCTTTTCTCTGCTGAATCTGGGTTTACTGTTCTACTACAGTCCACCCTTAGCGCTCATTGCTCTCTTCGTGGCGCTAATCATCATGGTGGTAACTGTGGCCTCCGGCATGGTGCTGGTACGCAAGTACAAACCTCTGCTAGAAATTCAGGGCAAACTCTACGGTTTGGTCGTGCAGCTCATTAACGGTGTCTCTAAACTCCGCATTGCCGGAGCCGAAGAACGCGCCTTTGCCGCCTGGGGACAACGCTACGGTCAACAGCTCCGCCTTACCCTCAGTACCCAACAACTTGAAGATGCAGTGGACGTGTTCAATAAGATGCTGCCAATTTTCACCACCCTGATTCTCTTCTGGCTGGCCAGTCAGTTCCTCAGAAGCGCCAATGGTGGTCTATCCACGGGTACATTCCTGGCCTTTTCCGTCGCCTTTGGCACCTTCATCTCCGGGGCGACGAGCCTCAGCAACACGCTGGTGGATCTGCTCGATGTCGTCCCCCTTTGGCAACGGGCTCAACCCATCCTTGAAGCAGAACCGGAAGTGAACCTGACCAAAGCGGACCCTGGCCAACTCACCGGTGCATTAAAAGTCGATCGCGTTAGCTTCCGCTACAAAGCTGATGGCCCCCTCATTCTTGATAATGTGAGCTTTGCAGCCAAACCAGGTGAATTTATTGCGTTAGTGGGGCCTTCTGGCTCTGGGAAGTCCACCGCCATGCGCCTGTTGCTGGGCTTTGATACGGCCGAAAAAGGTAACGTCTATTTTGATGGACAAGATTTATCTGGGCTGGATGTGGTGGCGGTGCGGCGACAGTTTGGCGTCGTACTGCAAACCAGTCGCCTCAGTGCTGGTTCGATTTTTGAAAACTTGGCAGGGGGAGCACTGATTTCTTTAGAAGATGCTTGGGATGCCGCCGAAAAAGCTGGCCTTGCAGATGACCTGCGGGCGATGCCGATGCAAATGCACACCGTCGTCAGTGAAGGCGGCACCAACCTTTCCGGTGGGCAGCGTCAGCGCCTGCTCATTGCCCGCGCCCTCGCCGTGAAGCCCAAAATCATGCTGATGGATGAAGCCACCAGTGCGCTGGACAACCGGACGCAAAAGATCGTGACTGACAGCCTCGATCGCCTCAATGTCACTCGCGTCGTCATCGCCCACCGCCTCAGCACCATCCGCAATGCTGATCGCATCTACGTCGTTGAAGCCGGTCGCCTGGTGCAGCAAGGCAGTTTTGACGAACTGGCCGCAGAAGGCGGCTTATTTGGTCAACTAATTAAACGCCAAATGGCCTAAATACAGTTGAAAGACAAGCTCCACTAAAAAGATGGTGAAAGTTACTCGCGATCTATTGAAATCGGCATAATATGCGGGAACTTTCTGCCTCATCACTTTGCTAGACGCAGCGCATTTATTGAGGATCGACAACATCGAAAGGAAAAATAATGTCCAACAAAATTCTGATCACGGGTGCCAGCGGCGGGTTTGGCAAGCTCATGACCCTGACCCTGCTCGAAAAAGGGCATACAGTTGTGGCCGCGATGCGCGGGCCGGAAGGCAAAAATAAGGCAATTGCCGACGAGCTAACGACGGCTGGGGCACAGATCGTCGAGATTGATGTCACCAGTGACGACAGCGTCAAGCAGGGCGTTGAAGCCGCCGGGACTTTGGACGTGGTCATCAACAATGCCGGTGTGGGCGTCATCGGCCTGCAAGAGAGTTTTGCTCCCGAAGACTTACAGAAGCTGTTCGATATCAACGTCTTTGGCGTGCAGCGGGTGAATCGCGCGGTGCTCCCCGCGATGCGCGAGCGAGGAGCGGGTCTGCTGATTCACATATCCAGCCTGCTGGGCCGGATGGCGCTCCCCTTCTACGGTCCTTACAACGCGTCTAAGTGGGCGCTGGAGGCCTTGGCGGAAAATTACCGGGTCGAGCTCTCTGGGTTCGGCGTGGACTCCTGCATTGTGGAGCCGGGTGGCTATCCCACCTCTTTTATGGAGGCGTTAATGAAACCGAGTGACTGGGCCCGAAATGACACCTATGGCGATTTCGCAGAAGCGCCCCAGAGCTTGTTCGAGAACTTTGAGCAAGCCCTGGCGAACAACCCGGCGCAAAATCCTCAGGACGTGGCGGATGCGGTGGCGAATTTAATCGAAACACCGGCCGGTCAGCGCCGCTTCCGCACGGTCGTCGACAAGATGGGGATGGGCGATCACATTGAGAGCTATAACGAACAGCTCGAGCAAATTACTTCGGGAATCTACAACGCCTTTGGCATGGGAGACATGTTGAAGCTAAAGGTATAGGGCATCAGCCGTCCTCGTACTTAGTCTGTATTTGAGGTAGTGGGCGATCGCCTCAATGTCACCCGCATCGTCATCGCCCACCGGCTCAGCACCAGCCGCAACGCTGATCGCATCTACGTCGTCAAAAAAGATGATGAAAGTTGCTCACGATCTACCGAAGTCGGCATACTATGCGGAAAGTTTCTCGCGATCGGGCAGATTTGGGCAGATCATCAGAAAGTTTCTCGCGATCTGCCCGGATGGGGATAATATGCGGAAAATTTCTGTCTAATAACATTGTTCCTCCGCAGTAGTACGCATGTTTTACTCTGTATGATAAAATTTCGGAACTGCGGAAGAACAAACTCGCTGGAGTCGACGAACACCGCTAGCCCGACGGCGTCGTACTCGACGACGTTCGCGGCTCAGCTCGATCATTGTGCTGACAGTCTTTGGCGGGAAACTAAGGAATCGGCTTGAAAATAAAGTACCCGGACAAGACTGTGGCAGGGTGGATGGGTAGCAGAGTCGGTGGGATGTTATTTAAGCGCAACTCCCTAACTGAAAACTAATCGGCAAGATTGGATGGCTAGCCTGCGGGTGGATGCCGGTAAAGCCATCGCAATGATCCTTAGCTTTGCTTATGGGGCAGAATTAGAGCAAGTGATAACACTGAGATATTAGTTCCCGCTTTATCCAAGCTTTGTGGCTTCGGGAGTCAGCCCATGTCCAGGTTACTCGTAACGCAATGTCAGGCCGAAGTCGCCAAAATCATTCAGTACGGTGGCTCCCGCAAAGAAACCAGCATTCGTAACGCCTTTGAACGCTTGCTAAATGACTATTGCAAGCCCCGCAATTACATGCTGATTCCCGAGCTGGACTACAAGACTAAGTTCAATACGACAGTTTATCCCGATGGCACGGTGAAGGATGCCATTCGCCTAGAGCATGGCTGGTGGGCGAGCAAAGACGAGTACGACGTGCTCGATAAGGAAATCGAGAAGAAGTTTGAGAAGGGCTACCCTGACGAAAATATTCTGTTTGAAGACTCCCAGACAGCAGTTTTGGTCCAACACGGACGGGAGCAGTATCGAGTCTCCATGAAGGATGCCGATGAGCTGGATGGGCTGATCGCCACCTTTGTCGATTACGAACGGCCCGAAGTGCGAGACTTTCGCACGGCAATCAAAGCCTTTCGCGATGACATTCCCCACATTCTGGAAGCGCTGCGGGCTGAGATCAAAAAGGCGGAGCAGGAAAATAACCGCTTTCGGGAACGCCGCAACGCTTTTCTAGAGGTTTGCCGCCAGTCCATCAACCCGGAAATTGAAATCTTCGACATCCATGAGATGTTAATTCAGCACATTCTCATGGAGGATGTTTTGACCAATATCTTCCATGAGTCGCAGTTTCACCGCGAAAACAACATCGCGCGGGAAATCTCCGAAATTCTTGCCACGTTTTTTACCGGCGCGACGCGCAAGAACACCCTCAAAAGGATTGAACACTACTACGCGGTGATTCGTCGCAAGTCAGAAAACATCGCCAACCATCACGAAAAGCAGAAGGTTCTCAAGGCGGTGTATGAGAACTTTTACAAGGCGTACAACTCCAAGGCAGCGGATCGGCTGGGCATTGTTTATACGCCGAATGAAATTGTGTGCTTCATGATTGAAAGTGCGGATTATTTGACTCACAAGCATTTTGGCAAACTGCTGAGTGATCCGGGGGTGGAGATTTTAGACCCCTGCACGGACACGGGCACCTATGTGACGGAGCTGATTGAGTATTTGCCGCCGAATAAGCTGGAGCACAAATATAAACATGAGATTCACTGCAATGAAGTGGCGATTTTGCCCTATTACATTGCGAATTTGAATATTGAGTTTACCTATCAGCAAAAGATGGGGAATTACGAGGAGTTTAAGAATATCTGCTTGGTGGATACGCTCGATCATTGCAGTGCAGCAGGACACCAATTTGACCTAGTGTGCAAAACACCTCACGCATTCAGCAGCATAATGACCGCACTATCTCCGTTATAATCGGCAACCCGCCTTACAATGCCCACCAGGAAAACTTTAATCAGCGCAACGCCAACCGCCCCTACCAGGGTATCGACAAGGCCATCAAAAACAGCTACATCAAGGAAGGCACCGCCCAAAATCAGATTGTTGTCTACGATATGTACACCTGCTTCTTTCGCTGGGCGACGTATCGCTTGGGCAAAAATGGTTTGATCGCGTTCATCATGAATCGTTCTTTCATCGATTCCAAGACTTTTGACGGATTTCGCAAGTGTATCGAGCGAGACTTCGACTACATCTACATTGTAGATACGCCGTCGGATGTTCGGAACAACTCCAAAATCTCCAGCACCCAAAATAATGTTTTTGGTATTTAAACTGGAATTGCTGTGATGTTTTTAGTGAAAGCTGCTGAGGAGGGCAAGAAATGATTCAACCTGAAATCTTGAAAAAGTTAGAGGCACTGCCGAAACCCTTGCAGACAGAGGTGCTTCACTATATCGAATTTTTGTCGGAGCGATATACAGAAAAGACTGGTGAATTAGAATCGCAGAAAAGAAAGCGAAGTGGATTTGGCATCTGGAAAGGCAAAGTTTGGATGGCTGATGATTTTGATGCACCTCTAGAAGACATGAAGGACTACATGTAGCGATGAGAGCTTTGATCGATACGCATACCTTCCTTTGGCATATTGAAGGTAGTCCAAAGCTAAGTGCGCAGGCCAGGGAAGTCATTGACTCAAGTGTGAATACTCTATTTTTGAGTGTCGCCAGCCTTTGGGAAATCGCCATCAAGCTAGGACTCAATAAACTGAGCCTAGGAAATCCTTTCAGCGAGCTAGAAGGACTCCTCACAGAACTTGAAATTGAGCTGCTGCCAATTTCTTTTGGTGATACCAATCAGTATTTAGCGCTGCCGCTGCATCATCACTATCCATTTGATCGGATGCTAATTGCTCAAGCGATTACAAACTCCTTGGTCATTGTGAGTGCTGATGTAGCTTTTGATGCTTATAAAGTGCGGCGGGTATGGGTATGAACAAAGCGAAAATCTACTACTTTACGCTGCAAGATGAGCAAACCAAGAAAGAAAAGCTGGAGTGGTTTGAGCAAACTCGCCTAGAGCAAGTTTCGTTTGAACAGGTCACGCCTGATAAAAAGTACAACTGGATAAATTTGACCGACAACGATTTCGATGACTTTTTACCGCTGACCAGCAAAAAAGTAAAGGATGGAACTTCTCAAGAAGCTATATTTAGCCTTTTCTCTAGGGGAGTAGAAACAACGAGAGATGAATGGGTATATGACTTCTTTCAAGAAAACTTAGCAAAGAAAATGATTTTCTTTGTTGAGAATTACAACCAAAGTATTGACGAGGGTATCAATCGAGACCAAATCAAATGGAGTTCTTCTCTCAAAGAATATGCCCGCAGTGAAATTCGAATTACTTATGCAAAGGAATTAATAATTAAAGCTCTCTATAGGTCATATTGCTCACAATATTTTTACTCCGAAAAAGTTTTAAGTCAGCGTTTGACGAGAAATCATTATGAAATTTGTGGTACTGAACTTGATAGGCCTAATTCTTTAATTGGTTTTATGGGGCAACCAGCAGGTAACCCCTTTGCTGTTATTGCTGCAAAAATACTTCCTGATTTGAATTGTATTAGTCCTGCATCGGGTGCTACTCAATGCCTCCCCCTCTACCGCTACAACGAAAACGGCACCCGCATTAACAACATTACTGACTGGGGCTTAACCCAATTCCAAATCCACTACAACGACCCCACCATCACCAAGCTCCACATCTTCCACTACACCTATGCCGTCCTTCACCATCCCGCCTATCGCACCAAATACGAACTCAACCTCAAACGCGAATTTCCTCGCCTGCCCTATTACCCCAAATTTCACCAGTGGGCCACCTGGGGCAAAGCCCTGATGGATTTCCACCTCCCCTACGAGACCGCTGAGCCCTACGGTTTAGCAGTCACAGAAACCAACAGCGACAAAGGTAAACGCAAGAAAAAGGCCGACCAAACAGCTCTGTTTGAAACTGAACCCGCAAAGCCTAAGAAAACGCCCAAAGTCAAACTCAAGGCTAATAAAGAAAAGGGCCACATTATTCTCGATACCGACACCACCCTTACCGGCGTGCTCGCTGTGGCGTGGGACTACAAACTCGGCAACCGCTCCGCCCTAGAGTGGATACTCGACCAATATAAAGAAAAGAAACCCCGCGACTCCACCATCCGCGAACTGTTCAATACCTATCGTTTCGCTGACTACAAAGAGCACGTCATTGATCTGCTGCAACGGGTCTGCACCGTCAGCGTCCACACAATGGAAATCATTCAGCAAATGCCAGATACCGTGGAGCCCAAGGGAGGTTGAATTCACCATGACACAGGCACTTGAGCAACGCACCTATACCCGTGAAGAATATCTGGAATTTGAAACGGCTTCGGAGGAACGCCATGAATATGTGAATGGAGAAATTCGACTCATGACGGGAGGCACACCTGACCACAACGAATTGGCAATTAACCTTGCAACCCTGCTCAAATCTGCTTTGCGAGGCAAACCCTACCGGATTTTCGGAGCCGATCAACGCCTGTGGATTCCCGATCGCAATCTTTACACCTATCCCGATCTAATGGTTGTCGAAAAACCCTTACAGCTTCAAACTGGGCGTACCGACACCGTAACCAATCCCTGCTTTATTGCTGAAGTGCTATCCAAATCCACCCAAGATTACGATCATGGCGAAAAGTTTTCTGCTTACCGCACCGTTGAAAGCTTCCGCGAATATCTCCTCATTGATCAGTACAGTATTCACGTAGAACACTACGTCAAAACCGCTGCTAATCAATGGCTACTATCAGAATATGATGATCCAGATGCCGCATTGTCCTTGAGTACATTTGAAGCTCAAATCGAAATCATTGCCCTTTATGAAAACATTGAGATTGACGCTTAAAAGCAGTAGACGGCAAAGCCGAACGCGACGGCATAACAAATCAATGGAGCCGACCGCCGAGAGGCTGTCTGTGGGTGCCAGAGGTAATCTGCGGCGGCTCATCTCAATCGTTAGTGAGATCGCCCCTAGCCTAAAATCGCATAACGCCGGAAAACCCAATACTCACATTGAGTGACTCATATATCTGCGATCGCTGCAGCACTCTCCGTTGCAGGCGATAGAGGTTAAGGGCAATGGGAGCGGGGCAATTGTGGTCTTCCATGAACAAAGTCCCAACTTTACTGCCAAAACTGTGAACGCTATGACAATACCTGAATAGCAACGCCCTCTTCCAAATCCATTTCTCCTGGAAATACAATCGGTTCCTGTTCTTTGCCTAAAAAGGGAATGCCACCGTAGCCCACAGTTCCCTTCCCAACACAGGAACCAATACTCATTTTCATGATGTGGCCATCTTTGACATCTAAAACCACACCCTCTAATTCCAACGTCAGGTTAACGTCAAAGGTGATTTTTCCTAAAGTGACTTTTTCAGCAATAACGGGTTCTAAAGCAGGATGATGCGTTGACGTCACCGTATGTTCGATTAAAGGCACGGAAAAAGTGACTTCAGGAGGGTATTGTTCTCTATCCTTATACTCTAGTAATTCTTTTCGCTTGCTCCAAGCATTGGCCAGAATGCCGTCAAACTCAATTGAGAGGACCACATCGAGTTGCTCCAGCATTTTTTCAAAGACCTTTTGATAAAAGTCTTTAGGTAGCTTGATGCCTTTGAATTCCTCAGAAATCTGCTGCTTAATAGCCTGAAACTGTTCGCTATTGGAGAGCTCAGTTGCCTTAGTTTTGATGGCTTCTTTCGTTTCAAAAAATTGGCTCAGGGTAGTGCTCTGCGTGGGAAGCGCCATAAGCGATCGCTCTTATGAAAATTTTGAGTCGCAACAAATGCGAGTACGGTCAGTTTAATGCCTGCCCGCAGGATCCGATGAGGCAATTAACGCTTCGGCAACCTCAATCTGTTGCTGCCCCATATCGATTTCAGGAATGAATTTGATATTGAAGTTGACCTTTAGGGACTTCGGAGTGTTCACAGTCTGGATGCCTAAGTCCGGCTGCCCCTCAAATCGGACTGTGAGATCAGGGGGAGGGTTGGACGGGTTATCCCGACGTTTTCGAGCCTGTCGCTGGGTCGCAGTGGCTATCCCAATCCCGGCAAGGAGCAATGACAATGCGACTATCCACCAGGGAAACGGTGATGATTCTCTCGTTTCTGCTGGGAGAGCTGCGATGTCTTCTGATTCGGAAAGGGTGTCGTTATTGAGGGGAGCCTCACCCGTATCTTCTGCGAGACTTTGCGAAGAATCATCCGGGGTTGGCTCTTGAGTGTTTGAGGCTTCAAGATCGGCATCTGGGGTTTCATTCGTGATGGTCGGCGGCGACGGCTCTGTCTCTATCGGAGACGGAGGGCGGGCGGGATCCGGCTCTTGAGTATTCGGATCCACTGGAGGCGACTGCTCTGGCGGCGGGTCGGTAGGGAGATCTGGCGGTGGAGCAGTAGGAGGCTCTGACTCATTGCCCCGCCAAGAAAAAGCCTCAAAAACAAAAACCGCTCTATCTCCCAAAGAGAGCAGTTCGCTCTTTAGCTCCTCTATGAAACGAGCGGCAATATCCCGGTCCTCGGAATCTTCTAAGGTGTCTATTTCAGTTTCAAGCGATAACACTCTGTCGTATAAACTTTCTGCCTGGTTGAATACCTGCAGACACTCGGGATACTCTCCACTAAGTGAGTTCAGTATTTCAGGCTCAGATTGTTCAATGACGTTTTCACAAATATCTAGCGTTTGCCTGAGCTGACCGATTTCCTCTTGCAGCGCACCGATCTGAGCACCTAAAGCATCGATCTGATCATCTGAATTTGATGTCTGGGCGATCAGTCGGTCTGGTGAAAAAACGCGGAACTGGTCTTGATTGACAGGCTGGGCGGCAACTTCCTGATAGCTAAGAGAACCGCTAAAGATGGCCTCAAGGCTGAGAATTACAGTGGTCAATAGGAACGTGACGGTTACGCGCTGTGAGTTCATAAGTTTGCTGCCTAATTAGCTATGGAATATATGTTGCAGGCAACTCAGGTCTGAGATGGAGAATCAAGCTAACGTCATCATAAGGGTTGAATACTGAGAAAATTACCCGATCTTTAGGACTTAGTGTGATGGAGGGTTAGGGCGATCGCCCCTAGCCTGAAATCGCATAACGCCGGAAAACCCAATACTCACATTGAGTGACTCATATGTCTGCGATCGCTGCAGCACGCTCCGTTGCAGGCGATAGAGGTTAAGGGCAATGGTCTTGGGGGCGATACGTATTCTGAAGTTGTTGCTCTACAATTCGGTTAAAACTTCTCGATGTTGTGCGAGCTGGCATGCAAATACCGGACGACGCGACTATTCCTGACGCCAAACTAACTCGCTACCTTTTAGTTCCCAAAGCTCGCAACGACAAGTCTAAATTTCTGGCGAAAGCAGGTTTCACCCTTAACAATCCAGATGATTTGAAGAGGGCCTTGAGGTCGCTCGCCAATGCCAACCCTGCGACTGAAGATGACCGCAATGAATATGGCACCTTTTATTGAGTGACTGGGCAATTAGTCCGTTTCGACGGAGTGGTGCTATCCGTTGTTACTATTTGGCTACAGCGTCAAGTCGATAACCAATACAGTTTGTCACCCTCAAACCATCGAAGGAGACCTCGTAATGTCTTTAGAGCTGTACCAGGAAGTTGCCCTCACCCGTGACCTTCCAGAACATCAACTCCGGGTAGGTGACGTGGCGACGTTGATCGATTTCGTCCCTCATCCCGAGGGCGGCGAGACCGGTGGCCTGCTAGAAGTTTTTAATGCGATCGGCGAATCAATCACCGTGATTGTCGTTCCCCAATCTGCAGTTGAAGCGCTGCGATCCGACGAAATTTTAACGGTACGATCTTTGCCAAAAGCAAGTTGAACTAAGGGCGATCGCCCCGCTACTGAGACAAATATTGAGAGAAAAACTTGCTGTAGAGACCACAACTCACGGTGGCCAGATTACCCTCAAGTTTGATAAGGCCGATACTCTCCAACCGATACGCCATTATCGGCGGGAGCTCCACCGGCTCCTCAGCCGCAATCACCGTTAGCAACGCCGACTGCAAATCTTGATACGGATGGATCGCGGCGAGTAAGTGCCGCAGGTGATCACTGTAGATACCTGACTGCGTATGAGCGTTGGCGAGCAGTTCCGCCACATCGGTATGCTCCTGGCTGAGGTGATACAGCGCCAACCGAACGAGGCCCGGACGACAGCTAATGACCTCCAGCAGCGGCATCAGTCGGTTAATGCCGTCATTCCCCAGCAGATCTTGCAGGCCATGTCGTTCGACTAAATCTTGAATTTGGGGAATGGTAAATTCCGGCAGCGGAATGGACAGCCCGACATTGAAAGGCGATTGCTTGATCTGTAAGGGCACATAGATGTCTGTTGCGTGGGAGAGAATCCAGCGGACCTTGCGCCATTCCTCGATTTCTTTGGCATCTTCGTACCACGATCGCAGCAGCGGCAGAAACTCCGCCGAAATTTGCGAGAACTGAAACAGCTCGTTGACTTCATCTAGAGCGATCGCCAAGGGCTGCTCCAATTGCTTGAGCAAATACTCTTCTAAATACAGCGTGCAGCTGACTTTGCTGCCAATATCGGCATTCCAGAAATCATCCAGCCGGGGCGGGATGCCCAGTTGGTGGCTCACATTGGCGCAAAACCAACGCAAAAAGCGATCTAAATCCTGCAGTGTTGCCTGATCGACGCGATGCAGACTCAAAGGTACTACCCGAATGCCATGGGATTTAGCTTCGTGGAGAATGCGCCGGAGCAATGAGGTTTTACCCATTTGCCGGGGGCCTTTCAACCGAATCAGGCTACCCGGTTTCACGACCTCAGCAAAGGTCCGAGTTTCAATGGGAGGCCGCTCAATGTACAACCGAGAGTTGATGGGCACAGGGCCATTGGGAAATTCAATGGTGACTCCGACAGCCGACGTTTGGGCGATCAGTGCCGATGCGAGCCGCTCAACTGGAGCCACTGGCGGCGATGGTGTATGGCTGCGGGCATATCGACTGAAGACGGCTTTGACGTTGCTTTTCGAGACCTTTTCTCCAAGCGCCTCTGACAGCATTTGCCAGAGCCGAAAACCAATATCGCGAATATAGCTGTGCTCGTAGTTATACTCATCGGCAATCTCGGCATAGGTTCTGTCTTCCCACACCTGACAAAAGACCGTCTCTTGCAGGTTGCTGAGGGTCACCGGCAAGAGTTGATCGAGTAGGACTAGGGCATCTTCCGCGAGCATCTCCGATATCCTGACATCCACACAGCAATCCTAAGAGATGGATCGGTGCAAATGACATGTCTAGAGGGAAATCCCAGCAATTTCCAACATTCCTGATGAGGGGCGGATCTTTACTCAGGGAGAGACTGATTCTTTCAGGCGGTACTGGACCGAAGTTGCCTCTAATCTGATGGATGCTGCAGTTCACAATATGGTTGTGGCAGTTGTCTTCCCAAACGGTTAACCATCATGGAGATTGGGATTAACGTTGTTGGCTTAGTATTAGCCATTTGCTTGGCCCTAGTCTATATCTTTGCCAGTCAGACCCCATGGCTAACCAAGATTCCTGAGCGCTGGTGGGTTTCGGTGGCGGGCAGGGTGTCGATCGCTTACATTTTTCTCGATATCTTGCCAGAGCTGAGTCATGCTCAAGAAGAGATTGCCCACAGCAATATTCCTCTAATTGCCTATCTAGAAAAGCATGTGTACCTGCTGGCGTTAATCGGACTGGCGGTGTTTTATGGGCTAGAAAAGCTGGCGTTGCGATCTCGAGCGCGCTGCCAAGACATCCACGCCGAAGACTGCACTCACCCCAGCGTGTTTTGGATTCATATCCTGGCATTTGCGATTTATAACATGATTTTGAGCTATCTCCTGCGGGAGTCCGAAAACCACGGGCTGGTCGCCTGTCTCATCCTCTTTTTTGCCCTCGCCCTCCACTTTGTCGTCAATGATGTGGGCCTGCGAGAACACCACAAAGACCTGTATAACCGCATCGGCCGCTGGTTGCTGGCAGGCGCGATCGTCTGCGGCTGGGCACTAGGCGAAGCCTTTCATCTGGAAGCAGCGGCGGTTTTAGCCATTTGGTCACTGATGGCAGGCGGCATCATCCTCAATGTGTTGAAAGAAGAATTGCCGGAGGAGCAGGACAGTCACTTTGGCTTTTTCTGCGCTGGAGCCGCCGTGTATGGACTGGTCTTGTTGGCCGTTTGACTCCGATCCGTTGTTGCGAGCCATGGATTCAAGTAGAGAATCATTGCACCTTGACTCACCTTGCAACCAACTCGTTACACAATCTCGAATATTCACCGCAGACAAAACCACATTACAAATTATCTCCATGTCAGAACAACTCACTAACATCACCGAGCAACAGTGCTCGAATGCGCCCGCTACCTATAGCGACTTGAAAGCGCTGTTCCTCAATTGCACCCTGAACCGGACTCCCGTCCTGTCTCACACCGAAGGGGTGATTAACGTCGCCAAAACGATCTTTGCGGCCAACGGCGTGGAAACCAAAGTGATCCGCCCGGTGGATTATGAAATCCCGGCAGGGTTGGGGCTAGACATGTCGGAAACCCCAGAGTGGGAGCGCGATGATTGGCCCCAACTGCAAAAGGAGATTGATGCCACTGACATCCTGGTACTGTGTACCTCTGTTTGGCTAGGGGAGAAAAGCTCTGTCTGCAACCGGGTGCTAGAGCGCATGTATGGCTACACCCACGTGCTTAATGCCAAGGGCCAGTATCGCGACTACGGCAAAGTGGGCGCGACACTTATCACCGGTAACGAAGACGGCATCAAGCATTGCGCCATGAATATCCTTTTCTCTCTATCGCACATCGGGTACACGATTCCACCTCAGGCGGATGCCGGTTGGCTGGGAGAGGTGGGTCCCGGCCCTTCTTATCTAGATCCCGGTTCGGGTGGACCAGAGAATGATTTCACCAACCGCAATACGACCTTTCTCGCGTGGAACTGCTTGCATCTGGCCCGGATGCTCAAGGATATGGGTGGCATTCCGGCTCACGGCAACCAACCTGATGTTTGGGACGCTGGTTGTAAGTCTGACTTCAACAGTCCCGAGCACAAGCGATAAATCAGCAATTATGGTGAAGCATCACATTTAAGCCACCACCCCTTTCAACTCAAATATGGGATATCTTCAAATGCTGTCGTTAGGTGTCGCTATTGTTAGATGTGGCGTTGTTAAAGACATTTTTGATCCAGCTCAAAAGATTTTCAATCGGATTTCTTTTTTGCTTTTTCAATTGTTGTTGTAAGGTCTCAAACATCTTTTGCAGGTCTTGATAAAGCTGATAATTCTCAATGGCGGAGGCCGCTCGCTCGGCAAAAATTTCGGCCAGCCGGACTTCCTCTTCATCAAACTTGCGGGGCGTTGAATGAAAGGAACAAATAGTGCCGACGAGTTCTCCCGTTGACAGCCTGAGCGGGACGCCTAAATAAGAGCGATATTCTTCGGGGGCTTCGCCGTACTGTTGGCAGGTTGCCGTATCCTCAACCACGAGCGGGCAACCGTTCTGGAATACGTATCCGGTCACCGTCATATGCAGGCTGTAGGTCTGGTTCGCCTCTGCCCCAATGTCGAAACTGCTGGCCAGAATGCGTTCTTCATCCCCCCGGCACAGGGTCACCACGGACCAATCCAGCGTGATTAGCTCACTGACGGCGATCGCAATTTGTTCTAAATACGGTTCCAACTTCCCACTGCGATAGTTCAGCACGGCCAGGATTTCGACAATGCGCCGCTCTCGATGCCGCCGCTCGCTCAGTTGTGAAGCCGCTAAAAACTGGTAGTCCAGATCGCTCAGGCTTTTGTCCTGGCTCCACTCTTGGGCCGTTAAGAGGTCGCGCGATCGCAGCAACTGCGACTCATCCTGATAATTTGACTTCACCCAAGCCTCTAAATTAACCGCATAGGGCCGCAGTTTGGCCAGTTGTTGCTGCACCCAGGTTTGATTGAAAATTTCGCTGTAAATGCGGTTATTCACCCGCAGAAATCCTGAGCGCTGGGTCACAATCCCTGACAGCAGCAGGGGGGAGAATTCATTGAAGCCGTCTGTGTTCTGGAGCGTGACGTCTACATCTGACAACAAAAACCGCTGATACTGCCCCAGGAGGCGGCCCACTTTAGTGGGGTCTTGCAGCAGGTAGCGCTGCACTGTGCGTAGGTGTTCCGGCTCGTCCTGAATCTGCCAGTGGTCAATAATGTAGTTTCGGACCAGCCACTCGATCCAATTACCCTCCTCACCTACAGGAATCTCAATTTTCCTGTCACCATTCGCATTGCTCTCCTGCTGCACCAGAGCACAGAGCTTTTGGGTGAGAAACGGTTGACCATCCGTCCACTCCAAAATGGCGGTGAGGATACGTCGAGGGCGCTCCACATAGGGTTCGAGCCCAGGGAGTAGCGGCGAGGCTTCGGCAAAGGTGAAACCGGAAAGGGGAATTGCTGTCCCCACGTTAAACGGTGTCCGTTTCACATCACTAATTAAGTCGCCAGGAGACGCCACCCCAAACAGCGCCCAGGTAAGTCGATTGAAGTCTGGATTTTCGACCCGCTGGTTGTACCAGTACCGTACCAGGGCAAAAAAATCATCGACGGGAAACTTGAGGCTCTGAATGCTATCGATTTCGTCAATGAAGATAAAAATCTTTTCATCAGGCAATCTCCCCAGAATCAGCTCTTCGAAAAAGTTGCCCAGCTTTTGCACGGGGGACAGGTTGCCCTGGTCCATCCACCAGGTGGTTAGGTCAACCCGACGATACAGTCGCAGACTGCGCAACAGGTCAAAGGCAAGGCCCTGATACCATTGATTCGCCGTGATGTTTTCACTGCCGATACGGGTCATATCGACCGAGGCACAGTAGCCCTTACCTGCGCTGTGAATACGGTTCCGTGTCCGTAGGCGGAGGCTAGATTTGCCCATCTGGCGGCTGGTGAGGACGTAGCAGAGTTCTCCCCGCAGCAGCGCTTCGTAGAGATCTTGATCGGCCTGCCGCTCGATGTAGGTGGGGTTGTCAATGGCAAGGCTGCCACCAACCTGGTAGTCAAACATACAATACTGCCATCAGAAAGCTATCGCAAAGCCTAATTCAATATTAGGCTGGAATTTTTCTCGCAAAGATTCATTTTGCATAAGGTCGTATTTGCGCGATCTCGGCTGGTTGATTCCTAGCTTTCGCCATTCCTACCTTCAGAACGATTTGAACTCAGCAGTCACAATCCAGTCACAATCTCGTCAACGCGTCAGACAAGGAAATTGCCGGGCAAACTTGATGCACTGCTGGATGATGTTGAGGTGTAACTCACCGGTGCAGTCAACGTAGTCAGAACCGAACGCAGCGGGGATTTTTTCTTGAAGATAGAAGATTTCGCCAGCGGGCAGTACGGTGTCTAGGGGATAGCCTGCCTTGGTGCAGTAAGCGGCGACTGGTATGGTCAAAGACAAGTTGGTGCAGGGTCGTATGGCTTTCATCGCGATCGCCTCGTCCCGGCTCCTGATTGCGCTGGTGAAACAGTTCTAGAATCGCGTGTTGACCGTCCCCAACGAGGCGAGCCGGACGCCGCTGGACGCACCCCGCGTACTGATGGTTGATCACGAGAATGCGATAGTCCCATCCGGTGATGTGTGACTCTAATTTGATTACGGCACCGCTTGCCTCAATGAGGCTGGCAGCCTGCTGAAGCTGCTCCACCGTGGACAAATGGGGAAAGACATTTTCGCTGAGGGAGCCGGTATCGGGTTTGACGACGAGGGGAAATTGCAGCGTATCAAAAGGGATTTCCGCAGCGGTTTTGAAGGTGCCGTAGGCAGTCGGCATAGGCTGGCCCTGCTTGGCCATCAGCGCCAGCTTGTGAATCTTCGATTTTGCCCGGTCGTAGTCGGCATATTGATTGCGATAGGAAAAGTATCCCGGATAAATCTTGTAAATGAACCCTTTGCCCTCTCGCTCGGCACGAAAGACTTTGTCTTCCTGGCCCAACACGCTGAAGGTAAAGCCCCGGTGCATGCCCGCTTGCATAACGGTTCAGATGCGACGGCTGACCTGGCGACAGGGAAGGCTGCTTTGGTCGGCGGTTGCTGCCGTGGTGATGGGTTTTGGGGTGAGCAGCGTGCCGTTTTCCACCTCAACTGCCTCGGCGATCGCCTGCCCCTCTTCATCAACTGTTTTGAAGTTCACCTGTAGCGGGTCTTGACGGAGACGGTGGGCGATCGCGACAGTATGCTCCACCGACTCGAGTAACCAGTGTCGCCGCCGCTCGATGCGACCGTGACCTTTCTCCAGCGTCTGATAATACTCATGAGGCATGTTCTGGAACTGTTGCTGGCTGGCCCAGTCGAACAACTGTTCAACATCTTTGTGCAGATTCCCCTGGGTTGCCCTTGAGTGCAAGGATATAGTCGGCATCTTGTTCGATAATCTGTTGGGCAATCGCGGTTTGGGTGCCCATGGCATCAAGCGTGACAATGCATCCTCGAAGGTCGAGCACCTCTAACAGCTTGGGAATGGCAGTAATC
>JBCDAJ010000108.1:0-23743 GCA_039185935.1 Cyanobacteria bacterium P01_F01_bin.56
CATCCCAGTCGATGATTTGGCCGATGTCGCCGATATCTCGGATGAAGAAACCGCCAAAATCATGGAAAAGCTGGTGGAAAAGGGCTGGATTAAAGTTGATGATGCCAACGCCTCAATTTTGTTAACCAACTTTAAACAGCTCAGCCAGTTAGCGGGTAAAGGCTAAGAATCGCCTAGTTGGGAATTGTTTGACGCCAGGGTCAAAATATTGGGGTCTCGGGACGCAATGATGTGGCAAGTATTAGCACCGCCGGGCCAGCCAGAGAGCGTCAGCCATTCAGGGTTATGAATGCAGATATTTGTAACAAGCTCTGTCGCGTCTGTAGCGATCGATTACAGCTCCGTCTCCTTCCTAAGAGGACCATGCTACGGTGAGTCCAATTCATCCTCGTTTGGTTTGGGCGATCGCCCTTGGCACTGCAGCTGCTACTTAGTCATCGCAGCGCAAACTGTATTTCCGATAGGCGCGGGAATATATTGTCTAGAGTGAATCTGCCAGCAAATCTATCTTTGTAGCTTCGCTGCTCCAAAGGTATTGCTAACTACCAAGCAGGCGTGGATTGCTGCAATCTCAAGGAGTTCGCTATGGTCCTCCAAGTTCCACCCCCACCTTCGATTTCTCCTCGTCAACTTACCTTGCTGCGGGTAGTGGCATCGCTAGCGTGGAGCGATGGCGACCTTGCTCAAGAAGAAGTGGAGTTAATGCTAAAGCGATTCAGTAGCTTATTTGCTAGCAACGCTGAGCAACAAGCTGAGTTGCAAAAGGAACTGCGTGATTATCTCATGCAAAACATTCCCCTAGAGGAATCGGTACCGCATCTACAGTCTCAAGAAGAGCGAGAGTTTGTCTTGCGGTTGGGATATGAAGTCATTAGCAGTAGCGCACGCACTCCAGAAGAGGACTTAATTAATTCAGAAGAAGCTGATGCCTACAATCGACTCTTGGCATTGCTAAGCTTGCCTGCAGAGCGAGTCGCTGCTTTAGAGAATGAAGCTCAGACATCACAAAGTACCAACGCTTTGATTGACAACCTAGCTCAGCAACTCAAAGCATTTTTTGAGTAACGTTGAGCTCTCAGCATCGAACTCATTACTAAAACGATCGCAAAGGGAATTTACGTTCCTTTGCGATCGTTTTAGTAATATGGCTTGTCGATTTGAAGCTCTGCTAGGTGGCCTGGCAGTTTCAAGCGCCACCAGCCCCTAAAATGGCCAGCAGATGAAATCTTGAACCCAGTTTTCACTAGATTGCCTTGCCGAGAGCAAAAGCTGCTGCCTAGTCAGAACCGAATGAACCGCTATAACCTGGCAAAAGACCATACCCATAGCACTTTCAACCAACTGAGCTTCAACCCTAGTACACGGCTGGGCTACCCGTTCGTCTTTTAGGCTGAGGCATCACAATCGATAAAAGAGTGCATTCGGTTCCAACATAGGTTCCAACATATTGCGTCACGACTGATGTTCAAGTCTCTACGTTAAGGAACAGTGGGAAGCACTAGCAGCGTATTGCCACATCGCCCAAACACCGTAACGGCAGTTCCCGGAGGCAGAATATAGCGATTATCAGGAATGCAAAGGCGGGCCTTCCAACTTACGCCCATAACTTTGACACGACCTGAGAGGGTACCAGCTACCTCCCGTTGCACAATCCCCTGCGGCTGTTCCTCCATGATTTCGGCTGTTGTTGCGTCAAGGATGTACATGGCAAATCTCCAGAATGAGTAACGTCAGCGGTTAAATATGGTGACGATCGCCAGGAAAAGATCAATCTGCATTTACACCGTGGGTGGAACTGAATTCAGCCATCCGTTGGTTCATCCAGTTCCAATGGGTATAGGGTTGAAACCTATTTCAAAAGTGCCGAACTAGGCTGGACGCATAAGTAATTCGAGGTGTTGTAGAGCCTCCCAATCGGTTTCTGGCTCTGAGATCGTAGAGGACAGGTACGGAGGTAGCGTTGGGCAATCAGTGGCGTGTAATGTCGTTACAGGCGCGGAGTAGACAGAAATCTGGGTTTGGCCATTATCAGAAGCAAGAATCATGGTGATATAAATCCGTAGACAGCAAACGAAATAATGACGCAGGAACTATTGGGAAACATACACACGTTATGTGATGAGTATCACTTCCCCACTGGAAAAAGTGTGAAGTTGCGAGCGTGATAATAAATCACGATTAGTTGAAATTAAATCTGCCTATAGAATAGGCAGACCCCTATCTCTAAAAGGCAGGAAACACTAACTTGGCGCTCAAGTTGATTTCAATATCTGGTAAACCTAGAAATCAGGAAACCAGAAAATCTCGGCAATTTAAAGATTCTGTGAATTCACTTTCTGGAATCCTTTCTCAGTTTGTGAGGTTGCTAAATGAAAAAACACCTTGCAACACTCCAAAGAGAATCAAAAACCTTTCACAGCAATGTTCTGAGCTTCTTGGAGAAGTCGAGAATATGTATGCCTATTACCTCAGAGACTGAGTTCTGTAATGGAAATAAAAGGTTGATTCTTTGCTCGAAGGGAGACATAAAAGATTCCTCCTAATCAAACCTCATCAATTTCTGTCCCTGATATTTCAACATTTATCTCATTCAATAGATAACTCTTCAAAATCAATCAAACACTTCGAACACACCGTCCCTTGAAGACCTAAAGCAGATTTTATTAGAATGAATTATGCTGATCAAGAATTCATTCTAATAAGAGTTTGATTGCCGATGAAACTATTGTTCGTGAGAGCTAGTTGATTTTTGAATAAGTGATTGACCATCTAACTTTGTTGGCATAAGCAATCGATTGAGTCTTAAGAAGTCTGATTATCTTTCTTCTCTGATGGTCTGATTAGTTGCTGTTAGTGATGTGCGGCAATCGATTGAGTGAAAGATGCTGCCGATCTTTATCGATGGTCGATCTGACCGATATCACTGAATCAAAAGATTCCGTGTTATTACTGGCAAGGGTGCTTTTTGAGTGAACAAACTTGACGGCATTGTCTAGGCGTTGCTTAGCTGTGCTGCTGCCTACCCACGCGTGTTTGTATGGATGTCGAAAAAGCCCTGGAATTCGTTGATCAACGCCTGTATGCCAAAACGGGTAAATACCTGAATGACACAGAGCGAGAAGTGTTTATTGGCTCATGGCGAGGCGATACCTATCAAGAAATTTATCCTTATAACCCCCAGTATGTTGAAAAGACCTTGGCTTATCGGCTTTGGGGTAAGCTTTCGGACGTTTTAGGGGAAAAAGTCACTAAAAAAAAGATTAAGGGCATTGTGGAGCGAGCATGGCAGCGACAGCAGCAAGTGTTCGTCAGTTATCGGGGGCAGGCGGCCGCGATCGCCGCAACGACCCTCATGATGAAGCTGCAGGCTTTGGGACATGCTGTCTTTATCCATGACTTAAACGAGAATGTTCCTTTAGATGCCGCTGATGCCGTTAATCAAGCCGAGTCAGCGGCATCAATGCCTCGACTGCAGCGCTGTGATTGCTTTATTTTGCTGCTGTCTCTCCAGGCGGCTGTGAGTGAAATGCTGATTGAACAGTTGCGCTGTCTGCGGCAGGGGGTAGAGCGAACGGGCAGTCCACCGCCGGTACGGGTGGTCATGGCGCTAGAGCCCATCGACCCGCTGCAGCTCAGTCATGATTTACGCAATTATTTGACGGGTGCCTATCACTGGGCCTGGAAGCCTGAAGCAATGGCAGAGACGCTGAAGCGGCTGCAGATGATTTTGGAACAGGACATCGCCGCGTTAGCAACGCAGTCACTCCCCTGTTTAACGTTTCCTGATGAGCTATTTGAGGTCGCTCCGGAGGCGGGCTCATCGTTGACCGAGACAGAAACCTTGGCTGCCGCGTCCCCGTCGGCCGTCCATCCACTCCCTGATGCGGAGCCAGAGATTCCCAGTGGTCTAGTGCATTTAAAGTCCCAGGTTTATGTGGAACGTACCCCGGTTGAAAGGCAATGTTATGAAGAAATTGGTCGTTCGGGCGCTCTGATTCGGATCAAAGCGCCTCGACAAATGGGCAAAACGTCGCTGATGGCTCGAATTTTGAGGCATGCTCACGAACAAGACTATCGGGCGATTCCGGTTAGTTTTCAACATGCTGATCGAGCGACATTTAAAGACCTGGGCAATCTGCTGCGTTGGTTTTGTGCCATCGTCGCCCGTAGACTACGCTTGCCCCATCGACTAAATGATTATTGGGAAGACACCTTTGGCAGTAAAGACAACTGCACCAGCTTTTTTCAGGACTATTTGCTGCCCGCCATTGAGCAGCCGTTGGTGCTGGGATTGGATGAAGTGGATGAGGTGTTTCGGTATCCGACGATCGCTGACGACTTTTTTGGTCTGCTACGAGCCTGGTATGAAGAAGCGAACTATGGCAGCGGTGACAGTGAGATTTGGGAGCGCTTGCGGCTGGTGGTGGTGCATTCTACCGAGGTCTATCTCCCCCTTGATGTGAATCAATCGCCCTTTAACGTGGGTTTGCCGATTGAACTCAAGGAATTTACCCCAGCGCAAGTGACCGATCTCGTCAGTCGTTATCCTCTCAGCCTTACACCTGACGACATTGCCACGCTGATGACGTTAGTAGGGGGACATCCCTATCTGTTGCAACTGGCGCTCTATTACCTGGCACAGCAGCAACTCACCCTGAAGGAATTGTCTGCCACCGGCCCGACAGAAGCCGGCATCTATGGCGACCACCTCCGACGACACCTGGCCACTTTAGAGCAAACGCCTGCGCTGGCCCGCGCCTATCGGGCGGTTTTAGATGCGGCGCAACCCTTGCAGTTAGGGTCTGAGCAAACCTTTAAGCTCCATAGTTTGGGGCTGGTGCATTTGCAGGGCAATGGCGTGGTGCCAAGCTTTGAACTTTATCGGCGCTACTTTAGCGATCGCCTCCACATCCCTTAGCTGACGCTCAAAGCGTCAGCCTTTACACCGGTCGTTTGTAGCTTTCTTAGGGCCTTCAGTCATGACGACAACCTCTACCTATCACTACAAAGTCGGGGGCCATTTACCCCTGAGTAACCCGAGCTACGTGACGCGCCAAGCCGACCATGACCTGTACACGGCGCTGCAGCAGGGAGAGTTTTGCTATGTGCTCAACTCTCGTCAGATGGGCAAAACCAGCCTGCGAGTGCGGACACAGGCGCAGTTAGTCAAAACGGGTGTGCAATGCGCGGCCATTGACCTGACCAGCATCGGCAGCCGCGACATCACTCGCGATCAGTGGTACGCGGGCCTGATCCGTCGGCTCGTCAGCAGCTTTCAACTACCGATTGCGCTGCGGAGTTGGCTCAAAGACCGGCAATATTTATCCCCTGCTGATCGCCTGTGGGAGCTGATCGAGTCGGTTTTACTGGTCGAAGTGCGATCGCCCATTGTCATCTTCATTGATGAAATCGACAGCGTCCGCAGTTTACCGTTTGCCTGGGATGATTTTCTGACGTTTATCCGCGCCTGCGATCAATATGAGTCGTTGACCTTTGCACTCCTGGGAGTAACGACGCCAGCCGATTTGATTCAAGCGCCCCACTGCCCGCCCTTTAATTTAGGTCACCCGATCGACCTACAGGGATTCCAGTTGGCCGAAGCGCAACCGCTCGTACAGGGCTTGCAGGGCATCGTGCAGCATCCCGAAGCGGTACTCGCCAGCATTTTAGATTGGACGGGGGGCCAACCGTTTCTCACCCAAAAGCTGTGCCAACTTGTGGTGAGTCAATCTCCGGCCATTTGGGACCGAGCTCCCAATGAATTAATTGCCGAGTTGGTGCATCATCATCTGATCGACAATTGGGAATCGAAGGACGAGCCGCCGCATCTCAAGGTGATTCGCGATCGCCTCTTGCATTTTGAAGCACGGACTGGCCCCATCCTACAGCTCTACAAAAAAATCCTGGAACAGGGAGCCGTTGCTGCTGACAACAGTCAGGATCAGCTCAAGCTGCAAATGGCTGGCATCGTGGTGCGCCGGGAGGGCAAACTGCAACTCTACAACCAACTGTATCGAGTCGTTTTTAACCTGAATTGGGTTCAGGGCATCTTGTCGAGCCTGCAAGCGGACTTTATTGAGGTAGTGGCGCGGCAAGAGCAAAAACTATTGTCAATGCTGAGCCTGATGGAAGGGCAAGGGTTTGACTACATTCTCAACGAGATTTTGGGCTCCATCGTGGTGAAGCTGGGAGAGATGCTCAGTGTTGACTGCGTCACCATTCGCTTTATTGACCAAGACAAGAATGAGATGTGGTCCATCGTGGCCCGCAGTGGCTATCTGCAATATCCCGAAATTGAGATTCTCACTAATGAACGATCGCAAGGACGCATTACCGAGTTCCAAACCGGGGCAGCCAATGCCGCCAATGACGCCGATACTTACTCGATTCACCACGAATTTTTCTTGCCGGTCATGACGCAAAATCAAACGCCGGTCGCCTTTGTACATGTGGCAAATAAGATTCAGCCCTCGTTGGCGGGAGAGCGATCGCTCGAAGAGCGACTCAACCCCCTAGGCTTGACGCCGACGGATAAACAACAATTACAGGAGTATGTCCTCCCGATTCAACGGGTATTAGAGCGGTGTCAATACTGCTACCAATTAACGCAGCGACTGCAGGCCTCGGAAGCCTTAAACGAAGCTGCTAATACAATTTCACAGAACAGCCTGGATTCAGATGAAATCATTCAGCGGGTGATGGATGCGGCGAAAAAACTCATGAACGCCGATCGCAGCACCCTCTGGCTGTTAGACCCTGAGCGCCAAGAAATCTGGACTCGCATCTTATCGGCATCAGGTGAATATCAAGAAATCCGGCTGCCAGTGGGGCAAGGTTATGCGGGGCAGGTCGCGGCGACTCAGCAACCCCTCAATATTCCGTTTGACCTCTACGATCATCCTGATTCAACAACTTCTTGGCAAACCGATCAGGAAACTGGATACCGCACCTGTAGTCTGCTCTGTATGCCCGTATTCAGTCCCGAAGGGCAACTGTTAGGCGTCACTCAACTGGTAAATAAACGCCGATTGGGAAATTTCCCCGACTATGATCCGTGCCAATGGCCCGCCGCACCAGACTGCTTTCAAGCCAGCTTTGATGTGGGCAGCCAGCGACATATGGAGGTATTTAATGCGCAGGTCGGTGTCGCCATCAGCAACGCCCAACAAATTGCCACCCTCAAAAATCAAGCCGGTAGCAATGCCTCCAGCATCGTGAACCGCACCTTGAATCTTTTAAATCGCGTGATGGACTCGCAGGGATTTGATGAGGTTCTGGATGTCACGCTGCATTCCATCACGCTCAAACTCGGGCAGGCCGTTCGTGCCGAGCGCACAACCATCTTTTTATTAGACCAAGACAATCAGGAGTTCTGGTCAATCATCGCTGAATCGGGGGACGAGAAGCGAGTCCTAGAAATTCGGGTGCCGATGTACCAAGGCATTGTGGGCGAAGTTGCGGTCCGCAAGCAACCCATCAATATTCCCTTTGATTTTTATGACGATCCGCGATCGGGTTTTGCTCAGCAGGAGGATGCCAAAAATAATTACCGGACTTATACTCTGCTCGCGTTGCCGCTGATCAATCCTCGTCGCAAGCTAGTGGCCGTCGTGCAGGTATTAAACAAACTGAAGCCTGCTGTCGATCCGAGCTTACCCTTACTCAATCGGCTCGATCACGCCGGTTTTACAGAGGCTGACATGGCCAAAATTACGGCCGATATGCCAGCAGTTCAAATCGTGCTGGAGAGCTTCTGTGCTTATCACAAGACGGCGCGGGGGCAACGGGTCGCCGCAGCGCTCATGACGGCGACTCGCGCGACCGCAAAAGGACGCATGAATCCCTCAGAATTGCTACAGCGGATGATTGAGGCCGCAAAGGATTTGCTCAATGCCGATCGCGGCACGCTGTGGTTACTAGATGCCAAGCGACAAATACTTTGGACCCAGATCCCCACGGCTCATGGCCAGGTTCAGGAAATCCGTTTGGCACTGGGAGAAGGGTTTGCCGGGCAAGTCGCAGCCACTGGACAAGGGGTCAATATTCCCTGCGATTTGTATGATCACCCCGATGCCGCCAGGGCTCGCGTCACCGATCGCCAAAGCGGTTATCGCACCTATAGTTTGCTCGGCTTGCCGATTTTGAATGCAGATGGTGACTTGATTGGCGTCACACAGCTAGTCAATAAACGATCATCAGCGCATCTTAAGGGTGCAGCGGTTATTTTAGAGCGGCACCCACTTCATCTTTATGCCAGTTTTGATGAGAGCGATCGCAAGTGCCTGCAAATTTTCAACAATCAGGTGGGGAGCATTTTGCAAGGTGCAGAGTTACTCGCAACCCTACAACAACAGGAAGAGACCCTGCAGACTCCATGGGAATCCTATGATGAAACAACCCAAACCCATGACTCATGACGACAGTGAGCCTACTTTGGCTCTGCTTGTTTTGTAGAATGTTTCAAACATCAATGCTGTCGAGGGTTTTCTTGATGACAGCCCTAAACTTTCAGACCTCTACATTTACCTCACATTCCGCCCTCTGGATTGTCACATTCGGAATCATGCTCGATGATAGGCGTCAAGGTCGTGGCAAGGGATCGTATCTTATCGATATCGTCGTCCAAACCGTAGACCATCTGGGCCTCGTCGCAGCTATTGTCGATGAGTTGGGTGTGGTTGAGACCGTAAATGAGTGTCTGGGCCAGGTCCGCATGAGCAGATCAGCGCCGGGATAGCGGGGAAAGCCATGATCTTGAATGGGTTGGGGTGATGTCCGCGCCGTTGTATTTGTTCGAGCAATTTTTCGAGGACAAAGCGACCGAAAATCTTTAAGGTTCCGGTGTTTTACCTCCGTATTTGAATGATGACCGCTTAGGTCGAGTGTTAGATCGTCTCTATCAAACGGGCGTCACGTCTATGTTTTTGGCCATCTGTCTGGCCGCAGTCAAGCGGTTTGATATTCACTGTGAGCGCGCCCACTTAGACGCCACGTCGATGAGTGTATCTGGGGGGCGTACGGACAATCGAGTGATGCCGTTCCCCTCGCCGCAACGGTGCCGATTCAAGTCTGCCATGGCTATTCACGTGACCACCGTCCCAATTTGAAGCAGTTTGTGATGCATCTGGTGTGCTGGGGCGATGGCGATATCCCGGCATTCCTTGAACTGGCCGATGGGAATCAATCGGATAAAGCTCGCTTTGCCGGGCTTCTCGGAGAATTCCAGCAACAATAGGAGTTTGAGGGGAACCATGTCGCCGATGCGGCAATAACCTAGCCCAAGCTTAAATTGGGCGACAAAATGACAGATGCAGAAGCTTCCAAAGCAAATCCCAGATTTGCCTAGATACATGGAAACTCCTGCACTCAATGTTTTACCCGTTAGCTAGTGATGATTAGCTTTGACGGCGAAAACGTCTTCTCTGACGACGTCTGGCCACTTCTTTGCGCTTACGTTTTTCAGCGGGCGTCTCGAAATGCCGCTTTTTCTTCATGTCGGCAAAAATGCCAGCGCTAGAAACCTTGCGCTTAAATCGCCGCAGCGCCGATTCTAGATGTTCGTGTTCTCCAAGTACCACTTGGGCCATGCAGTTTCCTCCTAAAATTATCATTTTAAAGCAAAAGAATGAGGACAGAGGGGCAAAATCCCCTTTGTCCTCCAAAGGTTTGGGAATCTCGGTGGGTGTCAGTAGTGCGCCGCGAATTTAATAATCGCGACCACCGCCACCGCCACCACTCCAACCGCCCCGGCCACCGCCGCCAGAGGGCTTGCGTTCAGTCCGAGGACGCGCCTTGTTCACCTTGAGAGTGCGGCCCATCCATTCTGCACCATCGAGATCTTCGATCGCCTTATCTTCTTCGGCGTCATCAGACATTTCTACGAATGCAAACCCG
Organism: Cyanobacteria bacterium P01_F01_bin.56; assembly: GCA_039185935.1. GTDB lineage: Bacteria > Cyanobacteriota > Cyanobacteriia > Phormidesmidales > Phormidesmidaceae > Halomicronema. The sequence continues at coordinate 9,895 of JBCDAJ010000108.1, forward strand.
CGCATGCGACCAGTTTCCCGATCCGTGGGGACTTGAATTCTCTTGACGCTACCGTACTCTTTGAAAACTTCATTGAGATCATCTTCGGTGGCGTTGTAGGAAAGGTTCCCTACATAAACGGTCATGGCTTACCTCACAAGCAAACTAGAAAACAGATAAAACGGAATACGGGGGTAAGCTATCGAAACAAAAGCCAGAGAACGAAATCCCACAACTAGCGAATACTCAGCCACCGAAACCTCATATAGTTTACACCATCCTGTCAATCTGCTATTAAGGCGTTCTATGAAATCCTTAAGAGGTTCGGCGGCGACGGCTGAAATCCCTTCCCCCAGGGCTATCTAACCTTTTCGGTGACCATCAGTCGGCACCATAGGAGGTGACTTAAACACTGGCTAAAGGCAGTTACTGAGATTTAATTCTTTATATCCGCTTAGACTGCATAAGATTGTGACGAATTAAGCCAGCTAGCTGCTCGGCACTGTCAGGAATTGCCAAACTGGCGGCGGCTTGAGCCATCTGCTGTCGCCGTTCAGAATTATGGATCAGCTTTAGCACCATTTCTTGCAGGGATGTCGACGTCAAATCAGCTTGGCGACACACCAGGGCCGCATTGGCAGCAGCAAACGCGGCGGCGTTATACGCTTGATGATCTTCTGCGGCAAAAGGATACGGGATCAAGAGCGAAGGGGTGTGAGTAAAGGCCAGCTCGGTTAGGGTACCGGCTCCCGCTCGGCTGATGACGACGTCGGCTCGCTGAAACAGCGCTGCCATGGCTTCAAAAAAAGGACGATGGATATAGCGTTCATGCTGCAAACTATCGACCGCCGCATCATTAGTTCCCGTTTGATGAATGACCCAAGCTCCAGCCTCAAACCAGGCAGGGGCCGCAGCACGGACTAATTCGTTAACGGCAACTGCCCCCTGGCTACCCCCAACGACTAAAACGACAGGGGCCTCTGGTGGCAACGTCAAGTCTGTGGGTAAGTCAGGGCAATTGAGAAACTGCGATCGCACCGGCGTGCCGACGACAACACTGTTGGCTTTGGGTAAGTGGCTAGTGGCGGCTTCAAACCCTAGCGCGACTAGAGAACACCAAGGGCTCAGCCAGCGGGTCACCTTTCCCGGTAGAGCATTTGATTCGTGCAGCACAGCTGGTAATCCTAGCGATCGCGCCGCCAAAATAGCCGGGGCGGCAATGTAGCCGCCTGTGGTGAAAACCCCATCAAAATGGTCTTGTTGGAGCAGTTGACGCACTTGCAAAGTCGCCTTGAATACCTGCCCCAGCAACCGTAGCGACCCCAGGCCGAGCCGTCCTTGAAAGCCCCCCAACCGCACAGTATGCAGAGGATAACGTTCAGGCACTAATTCAGTTTCTAACCGCTCAGGCACGCCCAGCCACTCAATGGTGCATTCTGGCAAATGTTCCACAGTTGCGATCGCCGGGAATAAGTGCCCCCCAGTGCCGCTCGCGGCAACCAAAAGTTTTTTGGGAGTCTCTGACACAATCAAACTCTCTAATAGAAAGGTCTCGGTGATACGCGGCTACTAGGCAGATGCTAACGGCCCCAAAAACAGACTAATACCGTGCGGCGTAAATTTGCATGCCGTTTTCTAGTGCTAGGGGAGTAGATGAGCAAGGGAGCCAGAAACTAGAAGACCAGGAAGACACCGGCTCTGAGTACCCAATAAGACTTACGCTAAAGTTCCTTCCATCAGGCTACTCGGGAAGATGTTGAAGCCGATTTCCTAACCTTGACAATTCAGGGGGCAAAATCAGTTGCCACAGGGCAAGCCCTGACTCGTAATCAAAGGGCTCAACATTTCCTAGAGTTTAGGCAGATATTAAACGACTTATCTGTACTGAAGCCCTAGAGAAAAATCACCAAAATAAACCCCTTTCACAATTTCGGGGATTTAAGCAACGGTCTCTAAAGACGCTAAAGGGTCTGGCAGCAACGCAGTTGGCGCTTTAAACTCTCCAGTCAAGACGTATTCCAGCCGCAATTTGAGCCAAGTAATCAACGTCTTGTCGGTAGAGATAACCGCCGCCGCTGGCTGAGGACAGCGACTTTTGATATCGCTCAAATCTTTGCCTTCAAGGAACGCCGGCTGTTTGACCAACCAAAAGTCGAGCGCTTTTTCTCGCTCTTGATAGTGGCGGCGGCGCTCGCGTAGGACCTCCTCAAGAGGTTCATCTTCGAGCAGAAATTTTTGGCTGGCTAGGAGGTAGTAGTAAGTTTGCATGACACTGAGGATGAAAAACCCACCTTAAATAAAATTCTCCCACAGAAAGTAGCAGGGTGGCAGGGGGATTGAGGGTGAGGGTGAGTGAAGTAAGGGAGGTGGTGAAGTAAAGGATGTGCAAGCAGATAACATCCCAGCCACCCACTACCCTGCTACCCAACTATCCAACCACCCTGCTACCAATCAGGTACTTTATTTCCCCGCAAAGCTCTAAGTAATTAGGTGTCACTATCCCACCTACTCCACCCACTTCACCTAACCATTCACCCATCGACTCCTCAATACTCCCCTCGTATGACTTGCTTCATCTCACGGACGGCGCGTTCCATGCCCACCAGTGCGGCGCGGCTGACGATGGTGTGACCGATATTGAGTTCTTCCATCCCTTCAATGCAAGCGACGGGATGAGTGTTTTGATAGGTGAGGCCATGACCAGCGTTAACCCTTAGTCCAGCCGCAATCGCCTCTTGTGTGCCCACCTTAAGATAGTTCAGCTCCTCAAGGCGCTCGGCTTCGCTATGGGCTTCGGCATAGCGGCCAGTGTGCAATTCAACAAACTTGGCTGTAGTTTGCTTAGAAGCGGCAATTTGTTCTGGCTCCGCGTCGATAAACAGACTCACAGGAATGCCCCGACCCTGCAGCGTTGAAACTACCTGGGTCAGCCGATCACACTGTCCAGCAATGTCTAGTCCTCCCTCGGTGGTCACTTCTTCGCGCTTTTCTGGCACTAGGGTCACATAATCAGGCTTGACATCTAGCGCAATGTCAACCATTTCAGGCGTTGCGGCCATCTCTAGGTTCAAATGAGTCCGCACGGTTTGCCGCAGCAACCGCACATCGCGCTCTTGAATGTGGCGGCGATCTTCCCGGAGATGCACAGTAATGCCATCAGCGCCCGCCAGTTCAGCGAGGACGGCTGCCGCTACCGGGTCAGGCTCGATAGTGCGACGCGCCTGACGAATGGTCGCAATGTGGTCAATGTTGACGCCTAGGGTGGGCACAGGTATTCTCCGACTTCAATGCTCTGTAGTGATTGTAGTGAAAAGGGCCCTTGACTCTGTCAAGCTACGGTTGCTCACCGGCGTGATACGAGCTGCGGACTAAGGGGCCAGAGCGCACATGGGCAAAGCCGAGTGAGCGCGCGATATGCCCCAGTCGGTCAAATTCTGCCGGAGTCCAATACTTTTGCACCGGCAGGTGCAATAGTGATGGGCGCATATATTGCCCGAGCGTGACACGATCGCAGTCAATGGCTCGTAAATCTTCTAACGCCTCAATGATTTCTGCTTCCGTTTCGCCATGGCCAAGCATCAAGCCAGATTTTGTGGGAACTTGTGGATTCGCTGCTTTGACAGACTGCAGCACGGCCAGGGAGCGATCGTAGCGGCCCCCGCGCCGAACTGGATTTTGCAATCGACGGACGGTCTCTACATTATGGTTGTAACAAGCCGGCTCAGCTTGAGTCACAGTCGCCACGCGCTGGTGCTGTTGCTCAGCCGCATTCTTTCCCCCCCAAAAGTCAGGCGTCAGCACTTCGATTTGGGTGTCAGGAGTGCGATCGCGAATCGCTGCCATGGTTTTCACAAACCAGCTTGCCCCTTTATCGGGTAGGTCGTCACGGGCAACTGACGTGAGTACGACGTATTTTAGGCCCAACAGAGCGACCGACTCGGCCACTTTCGCCGGTTCATCAGGATCTAGGGGAATAGGCGCATGCCCTTTATCGACCTGGCAAAAAGCGCAAGAACGAGTGCACGTTGGCCCCATAAGTAAAAACGTCGCCGTTTTGTTGCTGTAACACTCTCCCCGGTTGGGGCAGCGCCCCTCTTCACAAATAGTGTGGATGCCCCGCTGTTTAACAATGCGTTGAACAGTTGAAAGGTCACTTGCCCGGCCAATCGAGGGCCGTAGCCAAGGCGGTAGATTGATCAGCTCGCGGGTAGAAGAGGTCATAAGTACAAATTAGGGACAAAAAGATCCGCTAAAAGCCACAGGGCTAAGACTTACGCAGTTGCAGCCGATTTTTGACCCCGACATCCCCAATCCCAGGGCAATCGGATGTAAAATCCCCCAGTTTCGGAAGATTAAGTGGGCTTTTGCGTCAGTCCTAAGGGCCAACTCTCCTCATACTATAGGCGGTTCTCAAATATCATTCAGCGTTACGCTGTGAGCAAAAATAGAGTCGTGCAAATGTATTAGTCTTGTCAAAAACCATGCATGATCAGAGGCGCTGCCGTTTGGCGGCTAAAGGCCCAGGCTCTATCTATTACTTGAGATTTTTCACTCGTTTGTATAGATAGTCAGGGCAGACATTGGGCACTCTAAATCACGAATGTTCAAGGCTTAGTAAACCGATCACTCAACGGCCAACCTGGGGCATTGCTGACTAAATCATGCCAGCATGCAGACTGGGGGCCTAATGAGCTACTGCTAAAAGGTTTTCTCTAAGCACGACATCAGCATACTTTCTCGATCGCTCACTCTGGATATCAAAAACTTCGCTACTATTTGCTTTACACAGCCTAAGATTTTCAATGGTGAAAATCTTGCCAATTAAAGGATCGCAATTGTTACGCTATTGAGTGGCAATATTGACATGCAGCTGTATGAGCAAGCGCTGAGTGGTTGGAGTTATTTGCTAGCCAGTTGCATCTTTACCGCATAGGAGTCAGCCGTGGCAACGCACAAAATTTTGGTAATTGATGACAGTCGCGTGATTCGCATGCGCGTCCGAGATATGCTGCCTCAGGGCAACTTTGAAGTCATAGAAGCCAAAGATGGCGTCGAAGGTCTTGATGCCATTCGTGAACAGCGTCCTAACCTCATCATGCTGGACTTTTTGCTCCCTCGGAAGAGCGGCTGGGATGTGTTTCAAGAAATTCAAGCGCAGCCAGAATTGCAGCATATTCCTTTGGTCTTGATGTCAGGGCGCAAAGAAGAAGTCACGGAAAAGATTACTGAACCCTTTGAATTTTTTGAATTTATTCAGAAGCCGTTTGAGCAAAAAGAGCTGATCGAAGCCATCAAACAGGCCATGACCAAGGCCCGTAAGCCCCGGCCAAAGGCAGCGGTAGCCACTGCGGCAGCAACGGCGGCTGGGGGTGGCGCTGAGGCCGCTGAAGTTGAAGCGCTCAAGGCGAAGGTCGCGAAGTTAGAAGCCGAAGTCGCCCAGCTAAAGACACAAACAGCCAAGATTTTGGCATTCATCAAGCAAAAGCTGCGTTAACCCTGGCTAAATTTGCCCGAATTTGCGGCGGCCTGATGGCGAGCAGCGACTTCTTAGTCACATCAGTTCCTCAGGGGTAGAGTGGCCTGACAGAAAGCAGAAGTGAAGGCTGAACTGAATCAGCGCTGCAGCGAATGGAAATGAACCCCCTGAACATTCCCAGTACCTAAAAATGCTGGGGTGAGGAATGCGGTCTAAACGTTCACTTCAGTGTCTGGGCCCAATATCACAGTAAAGGGATTGCAAAGATGATGCTTGGCGGCGGCTTGCACTTGCTCAACTGTAACCGCTCGAATCGTGTCTTGAAAAATCTGATCGAACTCGACTCCTAACCCCAAAACCTCGTACCAGCCCAAGAGCTGGCCTAATTGAGCATTGGTCTGCTTCCCTAGGGCGTATTGTCCCAACAGTTTATTTTTGGTTGCCTCTAGCTCATCTTTAGCCAGTTGTTCCTGGCCTAAGCGTTCAGTTTCGTCGCGGAGGCTCTGGAGGGCGATCGCCTGATTTTCTGGAGCAGTCCCCATATGGGCGACAAATTGCGAGGCGCTTAGCCGCGTCGGATAAAAGGCTGAGACGTCGTAGGCCAAGCCCCGTTTTTCCCGTAATTCCACAAACAAACGGCTAGAGAGCCCGTTCCCCAGATACGTACTGAGCAGCTTTAACGCCGCATAGGCTGGCTCTTGAACTGCCGGAGCCGGATACCCAATCATGAGAATGGCTTGATTTGTCGGCTGGACAATGGTCTCGTAGGTTGGGGTGGTCGGCACTGTTGGATACTGTTGCGGAGGCAGGGACGTATCCGGAGCCGCCCAATCGCCTAAAAACCGTTCAACCTCAGCGACTATCGCCTCAGGCTGCACCCGTCCGGAGATCACCATGACGCTATTGTCGGGTCGATAAAACGTCTGATGCGCCGTCAAGAGATCCTCGCGCGTCAGCTTGGCAACACTCTCTTCCGTACCAATACCCGGCAAACCATAGGGATGCTCGCCATACATCGCCGCTCGTAAGGCATTGAAAGCCAGGGTAAAGGGCTGTTCTTTCATCGAGCAAATGCTTTGTCGGGTCAAGCGTTGCTCGAGGTCAAATTCTGCAACTGGGATGCTTGGGTAACGGACCATTTCAGCCGCTAAGGCCAGGATGTTGGAAAAGTCAGCCGTGACCGTTTTTAAGCTCACGAGGCTGTAGTCAGCCGACGCATCGGTGCCCACGCTAGCCCCAACTGATTCAACCTGTTCGGCAATTGCCATGGATGACAGGTGCCGGGTGCCTTTGGTCAGCAGCGAAGATAACAAGCTGAACAGTCCGGCCTGCGATCTCGCTTCTCGTCCGGTTCCAGCTTTAATCAGCAGTCGAGCCGACACGATATCTGCCACCGGATTTTCAATCACGACCACGGTGAGCCCATTGCTCAAGACATTACGGTAAAGCGCGGGCCGGTTAACAGACGGAGATAAGAGCATAAGAACAGACACCATCAAGCGGGTTTAAAGTCAGGCAGAAAGCAGGGGAAATGACCAGGCATTAGGCCGCACAAAGCAGTCTCTGCGTTTGACAACTAGATGCAGGTCTTTCCATCAAGCGGCCGGCAACAATACTGTAGAGGCATAGGCGTTGGTCGAGAGATAGGTTTTGACCAAATTGGCGATTGACGTCGGTGTATGGGCTTGAATCCGGGCGGGATACGTGTAGCTATCTGCCGCCGAGGCGACAACGCTGTAATAGCCATATAGCCCGGCTAATTGGCCCGGCGTCTCTGTGGAAAACGCAAAGTCGTTAATTAACAAGCGCTGGGCTCGTACCAGTTCAGCAGGGGGAATCGCTTGTACAGCCAGGGTCGCCAGGCGATCGCAAATCAAGGCCTCCACCGCATCTACGGCGGCTGGGTCGAGCCACGCTTGCAAGGTAAACAGACTGCAATCTCGCTGGAGCGAAAAACTGCTGCCAATGTCGAGCACCCATTGGCGTTCTTCTCGCAGCTCGCGCACGAGTCGAGCGCTACGCCCTTCGGCTAGCAAGGCTGACAAAATGTCCATGCCACAGGCTGCATCCAGGTCATCAATTCCCGGTCCCATCCAAGCCATGGTCAGCCGCGCATGCTCTAGACGCGGCACCGGCAGCACCTGTCGCCGCACCCCCCACCACGGCTCAATCCGCCCTTGGGAAGGCACTGTCGCCGGTTGTGAGGGCGTCGCAAAGGCGCGAAAAGCCTGGCGCACCATATCTAAGGTCGGTTCTAAGGGCGTGCCCCCAGCCACCACCACCGTCATCTTGTCTGGCTGGTAATGAGTCTGGTGGAAGCAGCGCATCTCTTCGGGCGATCGCTGTTCTAAAACCGTTGCCGTGCCCAATACAGGACGGCCGTAGGCATGGTCAGGAAACACCTGCTCTGACAGAGCCTGAAAGCCAAGCCAATCGGGATCATCGTGAGCCTGCCGAATTTCTTCCAACACGACCTGGCGTTCACGCGCAAACTCGTCAGCAGGAATAGCCGCGTGGAGTACGAGGTCAGCCAAATGCGGCAGTGTCGTTGGCAAAGCAGCGGCTGACACCGCTATGTAAAAGTGGGCATAGTCATGACTGGTAGCAGCGTTACTAAAGCCTCCCTGGGTTTCAACGGTGTGGTCAAACATACCGGGCCGCAACCGCTCAGTGCCCTTAAACACCATGTGCTCTAAAAAATGTGCCATGCCCATCCACTCTTGCGGCTCGCGAGCGGCCCCGGCATCGACCCAAACATCTGCCACCACCACTGGGGTGGCCGGCATGTGCTGATGCACAATGGTGAGACCGTTGTCTAAGTGATGGATGGTCGCAGGAAAAGTCAGGGTTGTAGTAGTCAAGGGCAACAGAGGGCGATCGCGAGTGAATGAAGACGAAGAACAGGGATTAAAAGCAACCCATTACATGACAGTCAGGGCAGCTGAAATTCGTAGATAACTCAGCTCATTCTGAGGTTCACCAAGTTACGGCCATAAAAAAGTTATTTTTGTTACCAAACAGCAGTTGCTGAACAGCGGTTGGACAAGCTTTCTGAGTATTGTTTGCTCGTCTAGGGTAGCGAAGTTTGCTCGTCCTTGATAGAGGAGAGCAGTCTGACTTTAACCTTCTTTAACCTTGGCAACTGATTCTTCTCGGTCTCTACTACAAAACCCCTCCTTGCTGAGCAGAGAGGGGTTTTTAAGAATTATTCACCGCAACGCCGTCTTACCTCAGTTTCCGACCTGGAAGAACCAGGTGGGAATGCTGGCACCAATTTAAAGTTTCCGAGTACAAGCCCGGTCTACTGCCATCGGCACATCTTGATTCCCGTTGATGAAAAGCATAGATCGACAAACAGTATTGGCAGTCACCAACGTCGTAGTGAACCTTTCGACATCATAACCAACAGATCCCCAACGATCGCAAGGGGGTTGTGTGAATTCTCTGACCGGTGATTGTGAATTCTCTGGCCGGAGATTACGACTCGCCAGCGGGATACCAAATCGCCTCAATCGCTTGGGCGATCGCTAACCAGTCATCTTCTTCCGATAGGCACACAGTGACGTGTCCTAGCTTGCGACCAGGGCGTGACCCTTGCTTACCGTACCAATAGACCTGGGTGTTGGGTCGTTGCGACAACTGGGCTCGCTGCGCGGCATAGTCGCTCGTAGAGGTTTCGAACCCTAGCAGATTAATCATCAGGGCGCGATCGCAGGTCATTGCCGTTCCCTCCAGAGGTCGCCCAGTGACGGCTAACAACTGCTGGGCAAATTGGGACGTCTGACAAGCATCCAAGGTGTAGTGGCCAGAATTGTGGGTACGAGGGGCGACTTCATTCACCAGGACGAGATCTCCCGGGGCCAGAAAAAGTTCAATGCCTAACACGCCGACAAAATCTAATTTTTCAATCAGGGTGCGGGCGATCACCGCGACTTGCTGTTGAACGGCCGCGCTCACTGCTGCGGGGGCCATCACTCGCCGACAGACTTGATCAACCTGCTGCGTTTCCACCACGGGGTACAGGGCAATCTCGCCGTGGGGCGATCGCGCCACCATCACTGCCAACTCCTTTTCAAAGGGGATGAAGGCTTCTAGCAACACGGGTTGGCGCTCAATCTGTTGCCACGTGGCCAACAACTCGGTCGCTGAAGCAATCATAAAGGTGCCCTGCCCGTCATAGCCCAGGCGACGCGTTTTCATTACCAGCGGAAAGCCAATCGGTGCCGCGATGGCCGCGACGGTTTCATCCGCGATGTTCTCGTCCAAGGTCACAAAGGGTGGATTGGGTAGCTTATGGGTGGCTAAAAACTGACGCTGAGTATATTTATCGAGCAAGGGCGCTAACGCCGATAATGACGGGCGAAAGAGACTGCCCTGCTCGGCCAGCGCATGTAGTGCGGGCAGATCAACAAATTCGTTTTCAAAGGTGAGCACATCGCAGCGATCGCTCAGGGCCTGGGTACCGGCGACGTTAGCAATCGGCGCTAACACGTAACCAGCCGTCGTCGGTACCGCTGGATCGGTTGCCTGTGGTGTTTGGACGATTACGTCAATATCTAACTGGGCGGCCTCTAGCCCCATCATCCAGGCAAGTTGTCCGCCTCCGATTACCCCAACCCGTTGCTTTGTCATCGTTTTGTCTAAAGTTGCTGCCTACGCTTAAGCCATTGTGTTGTGAGTGTCGGTGGCGCTCACAACACAATGCTTACCACATGTCAACGGCGTTCAGCGCAGAGTTATCACATTCCAAAACGCATTCAGCGGACTGGGTCTCTGCCAGCAAATGCTTGATTAGTCGGTCAGAAGATGAGAGGACTTACCGGCCTGATGCCATGCCAATACCCCCTTTTAACGGCAGTGACCAATCGCTCCCTCAGCCAGTGAGCGGTTCATCAACTGGGGTTGTTCTGGCCACCCGCTAATAACCATTTTGGATATGCAATGGTCTGGAGTCAGCGGCCGCTTGCCTGAGAGGTGGCCTGGCCGTTTGACTGACTAATCGTCTCTCCGAGACAACCCAAAACGTCAATGCGTACCAAGTTGCCATATTCAAATCGCCGGTTTCTGCGAGGTTGAAATTTCGTTGGAGCCGTTGCAGGGCGATCGCCGTCTCCTCACCAAAGTAGCCATCGATAGTGCCGTTATAGAATCGCAACTCAGCCAGGATCAATTGCAGCGATCGCACCGCTCGCCCATAACTGCCCAATGACAGGCCATTGGGTTCCAACGTCTGAATAAGGGTTTGCAGTGAAGTATTCATCGCGATCTCCATTTCACCCTTGCAGGGGCAATAAACAGCAGAAGTGAGCTTGCCAACTGTTTTAGAGTGCAATCGAGAGAAAGTAGAGAACATGCTAAGGAGATTTCTGTCAATGAACATACCCATTCGGCGGTGCATTACGCTTCGCTAATGACACTCTACAAGCGGTAAATTTTTTCCTGTAAATCTCCTAAGAATGCAGATGTTTAGCTGACAAGAGGCAGAGTTATCGTTAATCCTCCCCAGTCTTCAATCAGCACACATGCTAGTTTTCTTCATCAATCTGCACAGATGAAGTCACGAGCCTGCCTGATTAAAACTCTTTCTTAAAGAGAGATATTTTGAGTTATTTATCGCAGTCTACATATTCGAACAACCGCACTTTCTGGGCTCAAAAGTTGCGACAGTGTTGCTCCAAAAGCTTCCCGACATTTTCTCGATTGCTGCTTACAGTGCAACTTGTACACATCCAACCGGTGACGATTACACCGCTGCTCAGCAATGACGTGAGCAATTGTCCATCAGACTTCAAAGCGGTTTTGGATCACCCATAGTTTCAGGAGCCCCCATGATGATCACTGTGTTTGTTAAATTTCCTCTTTCGCCGTTTCAAACTCGTGACGCAATTGCAACTGACTTTGCCAATATCTCAGAAATGTTTGCTCAGGTGCCTGCCCTTTTGAGGAAGTACTTTATCGTGGCTGAAGATGGTTCCTACGCGGGAGGTATTTATCTCTGGGAAAACCGGGAAGCAGCTGAGGCATTTCATGCAGAAAATTATGAGCTGATTATTCAAGAACGCTATGGGGCTATTCCCAGCATCACCTATTTTGACTGCCCAATCGTTGTGGATAATCAATTCAGCTACGAGTTTCATCAAGTCGCCGCCTAAAAATCACCCTAGCTCAACGCCACAGCAGAGTAGCAGGCATCATTTTGAAAAATATTTGACGGCTTGAAATCAAGTTAAATGTCGATCGCTCGAGTTCTGCTCTTTTAGGCGTTAATGATCAAAAATAATGGTCGTTTCTGTCTCTTTTTCAACGTTCAGAAACGGCTGTGAGTAAAGCTGAGGAAGGAACTGCTATGTGTACTGAAGATGCTTCCTGTTGTCTGTTTAATACCCAGCCACCAAGGCAGCTTTTGACCATCGTCCATACCCCCGATAATCTTGATTTAAGTGCCATGGGGTTGGCTCAATTTTATGGCTTTTTACGGCATCACCGCGTCTATGCCTGCGCCATCGATGGAGAACCCCTGGAGCCTTTGCAGCCCAGTTGGATGGAGCACTTACTGGGTGATGGCTAGGGACTGGCATTATTTATAGCGGAATGCGGAATGCGGAATGCAGAATGCGGAATGCCGAGTTCGGAATGCGGAGTGCGGAATGAGAGTACTTACTGTGTGGTCATTTCAGAAATATTGGCTGCCCTGACCTAATTGCGGATCGCTATAGCGGTTAAATTTTCTCAGCGATAAGAATACCGCCCCTAGCTTGTATTTTGAGCGCGGACGCGATGATGCTAATTGTTAAAGGCTTCTAGGTTTAATTGATAACGCGTCCTAGGACTTTGTCAAATTGAACCATGGCTCACCGGTTGCGTGATCAGATCAAGTTCGCGCTGCCGTGACGCGCCAGCCAGGGACTTCGTCACGCCAACTACTGGCAATAACTGGGTAAATGAATCATTTGCGAAAGCCCTCAGTTGCCCTCTGGAATACTGACGAAACCTTGCCATGGGTTGCGTGTTCGCAGGGTATTTTTGTCCCACTTTCAGGAGGTTAGTCCCTAATGAAGATGAATACGTTTACAAAAACGACCTGGCGATCGGCAACGATTAAAGACTGTTCGACTGCCGCTAGGCTCATGCAGATTGCCGCTGATGGCGTCTGCGACTATATTTGGAGCCTGCAGCAAGATGAATTCCCGGCATTATCGCGCTTGGCAATTGGTGCCAAGCGCTATGCCGAAGGCGAAGGCAATTTTAGCTATCGCAATTGCACCTTGGCCTGCGACCAAGACCATCAGGCTCAAGAACAGATTCAAGGCATGATGATGGCTTTTGCGATTCCGGCCCAAGGGTTGATCGCCCCATCGTCTGAGTCAGAAGCAGAAGACACCGCCCCAGAGATGGCAGTGCTGGCACCTTACAGCTTAGAGCAGCCGAACTCTTGGTATATCTGTGCACTGGCAGTGTTTCCCGAGTATCGAGGGCTGGGACTAGGCACTCAATTGCTCGATTTAGCCTGTGAACAGGCCCGCGATCGCCGTTTTCCGGCCGTTAGCCTGTTGTGCTTTGAGCAAAACGTTGGGGCCTTGAGGCTTTACCAGCGCTACGGGTTTGAGGTGATTGACCGCGCCGCTGTCGTGCCCCATCCTCTGATTCATCACACGGGGGATGTCTTGCTCATGACGAAATCGGTCTAGCCACAGCGTCTCTCACGAATGGGAGAAACCCAAAAAAATCAGCGGAAAGGTCTGCACTGAGACCAATCTGCGTTATCGTAAGCCCCCAAATCCCCTGACGTTGCCCCCCTTTTGCGTCATGAAAATTCTGTTAATTGAAGATGATGAAATTTTGGCCGATCGCCTGGTCCAATCCCTCACTCAGCGACAATATGTGGTGGATGCGATCGCGGACGGACAAGAAGGCTTGGAATATGCCCAGGGCGCACCCTATGACTTGATCATTTCTGACGTGGGGCTGCCCAGTCTGGATGGAATTACACTTTGCAGTCGCCTACGTAAAGCGGGTGCCGCCACCCCCATTTTGCTGATGACCGCGAAGGATGTCCCCGATGAACGGATCCGGGGATTGGATGCCGGGGCGGATGATCATCTCACCAAACCGCTGAATCTGGAAGAAATGCACGCTCGGGTGCGGGCCCTGCTGCGGCGGGGAGAAGTGGCCCCAGAAACGGTTTTGCAGGCAGAGGCGTTGCAGCTTGATCCAGTCAGTTGCCAGGTCACCTATGGGGACAAGCTGCTCAAGCTCACCCCGAAGGAATACAGCCTGTTAGAACTGTTTATGCGCAGTCCTAATCGGGTGTTTAGTCGTTCTCACATCATCGAACATTTGTGGAACTTTGATGATCCGCCTTTGGAAGACAGCGTTAAAGCTCACATCAAAGGA
>JBCDAJ010000109.1:0-23303 GCA_039185935.1 Cyanobacteria bacterium P01_F01_bin.56
ATTTGAGAGCCGTTGAGGCACGCACCGCCCAAGCCTTACATAAGGCGATTGCTCAGGGCCTTTCGTTAATCTCCTTGCAGGACGTCCGAAGCTGGTTTACCCATGGTTGCTACTGTGCTTGACAAACCCGCACACCGCTATATGTGCGAGCTGAGAAACCTCAACCATTGCCCTGCAAGCCTCGTCCCGGCGAAAAAGTAATGAACAGCCGCCTGATGCTGAAATTGCGAAGAAGTCGCGCTGGCGGCAAACGCCATCCTGCCTTCCGGGGTAGCTAAGGCGATAATGGAAGGCTAGGGATGGCAACCGGCCCTTGAATCTATTTCCGTGAATGCAGGCGCAGCAATGCTGAATCCTCAAGCGTCTAGTGCGAATGGAAGACGCGCCCTCGGATTGGGAGGTCTCCCCTGCCCAGCAATCCACTGTTCACATCCATGAGACTCAGCAGTTGACAAGTCGAATTTCACAGATCGGGTTCCTGATCCTCTGAGTAGTCACTATAGAATGGGGATGATTAAGCCTCCACCTACCAAAAACGTGCCCAACCCTCTTCGAAATCTGCCATTGCGGCGACTGCTGTTATTGGCGTTTGTCGGGCAGCTTTTAGGCGTCGTCGGTTTAGTGGGTTGGTTATCTTTACGCAATAGCCAGAAGACAGTAGAAACACTGGCGAATCAAATTCGACAAGAGCTGACAGCGCGCATTGAACGAGAACTACAAAGTTATTTTGAGACGCCTCATGAAATTAATCGTCTCAATGCCACTGCCTTTGCCCGAGGGGAAATTGATGTCGAAAATGCTCAATTTGGCGAAGCCCAGCTCTATCAGCAAATGAAGATTTCGCCCAATGTGGCCTTTGTTTACTGTGGCAGCAGTCGTCGGGGTGAGTTTTTTGGGGTTTTGCGATCGCCCATAACCGGGGCACTACAGCTTTCCTACAGCAATTCCAACAACCAATTTTTACGTGACTTCTACAGTCTCGATATTTCCGGCAGTCGCACCTTCAAGCAAGCTCAGGGGGAAAGAACCTTTGATGCCCGCCAACGTCCCTGGTTTCAAGCTGCTCTCAGTGCTCAGGGGCCGGCTTGGACGGATGTCTACATCGCCTTCACCACCCAACTCCCCAATGTCACGGCCAGTTTGCCAGTATACGATCGCTCAGGCCGCCAATTGCTGGGCGTGTGTGCCACGGATGTGGTGCTGCCAGAGGAGTTTCGTGACTTTCTCCGATCTTTAGAAATCGGCCTAAACGGTCAAGCCTTTGTTGTGGATCGACAGGGAAACTTAATTGCTAACTCAACTGATGAGCCCCTCATGGTCGGTGAGGGGCCTCAAGCGCGATCGCTACAGGTCTCAGAAAGTCAAGATGCGTTGGTGCGAGGAGCGGCAGACTATATCCAGTCACAATTTGGCGGCTTCGATCAAATTCAGGGCTCCCAGCGGCAAGACTTTCAGCTCAATGGCCAGCGGCAGTTTTTGGAAGTTGTGCCTTTCCAAGATGGGTTTGGGCTGGATTGGCTAATTGTGGTGGTCGTGCCAGAGCAAGATTTTACAGAGCAGATTTACGCGAATACGCGCACCACAATTTGGTTAGCCTTAGCGGGGATTGCGACGGCGATCGCGATTGCCGCCCTCGCCGCTCGCGCCTTGACCCGTCCGGTGTTGGAAGTTTGCCATGCCGCTGAAGGCATTGCCCGCGGTAACCTGGCTCAGCGCATTACCGCCAGCCCCATTCGCGAAATGCGCCGCCTCGCTGACACTTTTAACAGCATGGCGGTTCAGTTGCAGAATTCCTTTACGGCTCTGCGCCAGAGCGAAGCCACCAGTCGGGCCATTGTGGAGGCGATTCCAGATTTACTAATGCGAACGCGGCGTGATGGCACCTATGTCGAAATTATTGGGCGCGATCGCTTGCTGCAAATTCATGAACAACGTCAACTAGTACCGGGATCACATGTGCGCGACTCACTCCCACCCGATTTAGCGGAACTGCGCCTCAACGGTATTGAGAAGGCATTGGCCACCGGACGTCTGCAGATTTATGAACAACATCTCAAAACTGGAGAGCAGATTCATGATGAGGAAGTCCGCATTACCCTGCTGGGCACCGATGAAGTGCTGATCATGGTGCGCGACATGACCCAGCAAAAGCAGGCCGAAGCGGCTCGACACATTGCCGAAGAAAACTATCGCAGCCTCTTTGAAAATGCTCTAGAAGGCATCTTTCAATCCAGTCAAGAAGGTCGATTCATCAGCGTCAATCAGGCGATGGCCCGACTGTACGAGTATGCTTCGCCGGATGAGATGGTGAGTCATATTACCGACATTTCTCAACAAATCTATGTGGACCCTAAAGCTCGCCGACGGTTTATACAGTTGATGGCTCAATCGGGTGAAGTGCAGAATTTTGAGTATCGCAGTTACCGCCGAGA
This sequence comes from Cyanobacteria bacterium P01_F01_bin.56, assembly GCA_039185935.1. Taxonomy (GTDB): domain Bacteria; phylum Cyanobacteriota; class Cyanobacteriia; order Phormidesmidales; family Phormidesmidaceae; genus Halomicronema. The sequence goes on from JBCDAJ010000109.1 coordinate 2,433, forward strand.
TGGCCGCATCATTTGGGTAAAAGAAAACGCTCGGGTGGTGCGTGATGCTGATGGTCAAGTGCTGTATTACGAAGGGTTTGTGCAGGATATTAGCGATCGCAAAGCCCGCGAGACCAAACTCCAACGACTCTTTGAAGAGCTGCAAGTCGAAATTGATGAAAACCAAGTTGCTCAAGATGTGGCTCAGATTACTGAGAGCAGTTTCTTCAAGGAAATTCGTGCCACAATGCAGCAGTCTGAGTTCTCAGATGGCTAGGTATTAGCCTGCCTGATAAGCATCCGAGAGGCACTTGCTCTGAATACCGATCCAGGAGGAGAAATTTGCCCTAGGAGATCCCCTCTTACTCAACTTAGGGATGAGGATTAAATAAATTGCTGAGGCCAAGCCGGATAACATTTCCCCTCCTGGGAGGGGCAGCGGGGTGGGTTGCCCCTGAGTGCGAGGGTTGGAACCCACCCCGCCTACGGCACCCCTCCCGAGAGGGGAAAACCCGCACATTATTAAATTCCCGATCCTTACCAAGATTTACTGAAGTCTAACGGTCTCGCCTTACAGCTAAACAACTGCGGGAACCCCCTCCCTTGGACCAACTCATCCCCATGTTTGAGCCTCAGGAGCAGAAGTTGCCGAAGCTGGAGGGGGACGCCTCCAGCTTTGCTACTGGGTCACCTTCATTGCCACCCGCGATTTACACCTCTCAGACTGAGCAAGTCGTCATTCTGGCCTTCATGGCCAGCGCGATCGCTGAGCAACTCTCCGTGACTGCGCCTGCGGACATTTTATTGGCTACGGTCATCGCGATCGCCCTTTCTAGCATCTTGACCGGCGTTGGACTATTTTTGCTCGGCATCTTTGGGCAGGGCAATTTAGCGGGAGTCTTGATTTATATACCAAGTTCTTCAACCCAAGATTCGTCTTGGCCCTAGCGATACTAATGGTTGGATGCATTCGCTTCTGTTTAGGCCAGCTAATCGTTTAGAGCCGACTAGGGATTCACGAGCTGAAATTGATAACCAAAGCTGGTGCTATCACTGGGGACGACTTGGGCTAACTGCATCGCCTGATTACGATCGCCCGATGGCAAGAACTGTACCATCCCTGTCGCTCCAGCCACCTGAAAACCTGGGGTCTTGAGTGTCATAATGATGCCCGACCGAGTTGGGGCACTGCGGAGAGCCGTCGCCAACGTCAGGGTCGCGTCATAGGCCATGGCCGTCCGCCAGTTGACATCACCACCCCAGAGCTGGCGAGAAGTTTGCACAAACTCTGATTGTGGGTTGTTGCCCAAAATCCAGGGTACGGCTACCACCATGTTGACCGCATCATTACCGCCTGCTTCCAGCACTTGCGGGTTATACAAACTATCGCCTCCCAACAAGGCTAAGCGTTGCTGATTTGCCTGGATCGCTTGCAGGGCTTCCTCTAAGGTGCTGGTGTTGGTCAACAAGACGAGCGCCGTCGCACCTTGCTGAATAGCCTGTGAAACTGCCGTCGAGGCATCAAAGTCAGGTGTTGACACATCAAATTCAGCCAGAACCTGCCCGCCATCGCTGTATATTGCCGTCGTAAATTCTGCCCTTAAGGATTCGCTGTAGCCACTATTGCCGTTAAACAGTACCACCAGATCGGCCGGAGCTAAGGACGAGACCGCGTAGCGTGACAGGGACGTTGCCGTGAAGCGATCGCTGGGCACCGTACGAAAAACCGCTTCAGCCACGTTAGACAACTGTACCGAGGTACTCGTTGGTGAAATCATCGCCAACCCCGCCTGATCATAGACCTCACTGGCAGCAATGCTGGTATCGCTACCAAAGTGGCCCACTACGCCCAAAATGTCTGGATTATTGGCCAAGGCTTGGGCCACCTGAGCAGCCGTTTGAGGATTATCGTCGTCGCTGGCAATCGCTACCTTGAGCGGTGTGCCATTGATGCCGCCATTCTGATTAACCTGGGTTTGAGCCTGCGCTACCCCTCGCAAGATTTCCTTCGCGGGATTGACGGCTGTCGCGACCGGAGCCGCCACCGCGATCGTATACGCTGATTGCTCACCAATCGCCGCATTATTTAGCAAAATTCGAGCTTCCGGATCATTCCGATTTTGCTCTAGAGACTGAGTCAGAGCCGCCACGGCAGTCTCAAACTCCCCGACTTGTAACGCCTTCGCCGCCTGAGTTTTGATTGGCGATGCGGGCTCTGCCACCAGCAGCGTCTCGCCGAGACTAATGCGAGCTTGTGCGGTGCGGCCCTGATTATTGGCGCTACCCGGCTCTGAGTCCCCCGCATTCGTTTGAGGCGCAGCAGGAGCCCCGTTGCCACTCGTCAAACTGCTGCCAAACTGGCGATAGGCCCACCAACCTGAGCTCCCCAGCAAGCCTCCAGTGATCAGCAAAGCACCTAAGAGAGCAGCAAATTCATTGCGTTTAGCCATAGCGAGTAAGCTCGACGACGATTACGGGTACCGGGATGTACAGGATGGTCTTACCAGCATAGACTTTGAGCCATCAGTCTGAAGCTTATCAAAATGGCCAAGACAGAAAGCCGACTGGCTTGGTCGAAGGCTTAATCATGAGGGGAGCAATCGCAGCATGCCAGGTAGTAAGTTTTTGAAGATATATGCTTGCTGAGGGCGAAGCCACGTTAAGTAGGCAGGCGTTATTAAATTGCCAATGATGTAGGTTGCGGTTGAGGAACGAAACCCAACGCTCGCAAGGGTTTTGTCACCATAAATTCGTTCTACAAAAGATTCAACCCACCTACTTAGAAAAAGTCCTTGAATGTGACCAGTGACAACTTTTTGTGGAGCGGACTCAGAAAATAACGGTGATCGCGAGGGCGAGTCCGAACAGGCTGCCGTAGAACAATAAAGAACCTAACTCGTAGTGATCGCCCGCGTCCTCCTTTCCCGAGCGGCGGCTGAGCGACAATTGAGTCCGCAACCATCCCAACCCACAAGCCCCCCAGCGACTCACGCCGATATAAATAGGCACACCCGCAAAAAGTAACAGCAGGATAGATTGAGAATACCGAAAACCGAGCAGCAGCAGAAAGATCGTGATGGCGACCAGTAAGTTTTCCTTCGCCTCTTTGAAGCTACGGTTCTGAATACTCTGGACAGCCGGCGGTCCAATCATGGCGGCCCAGAGTTTTTCCGTGACATAGGCATCTACACGGTCTAATAAATAACGCTGCACCCCAGGGCTTAAGGTCGAGCCAAAGGCACGACCCAACGTCTTTGTGGTCTGCCTCCGCCGAGTAGTAACTCCACGATCTTGCTGACCGCGATACCAAAAAGGGAGTACCCCCTCGACCTGAAACATCAGACGACTGCCCCAACCAAACCGGTCAGGATATAAAAAATAGCAATAAGGCCCGCTGTCGGGGGAGGCCACTTCAAACCGCCATATGCCTTTGCCAATTTGCCGCTCAAATATGCAGCGAGAGCGCTCTAGCCGTAGAGAGAGGTAGGAAATCGGATCTAACAGCACGGCTTGAAATAGTTTCCACGCGACTCGCCCATAGGCCACAATGAACAACAAAAAGGGCAGGCTCAACAACAGGTTCGCCAGCAGCAAGTCGTTGCCCAAAAGGATAAACATCGAAAGCATGAGACCATTTGCCACGCTATAAAGCATAGCGATGGCAATGGATTTTAGCGATGGATAGCCTCGCGGACGCACTTCAATCGTGATCGCTTCCGACATTTCTGTAATCCGCAGCAGCGAATTGACCGCCTGAACATCATTCACTGGATAATCGCTCAGCTCGCGGCGTCCCTCTAGTACCGACAGGGCGGCTTTGGCAGAGGGTAAGCGAGAATGCCAATCGGGGGACACGAGGCGATCGAGCCAGGCGGCAAAATGGCGCTCTACTGTGACGCTCTTACGCACATCAATTTTGAGGCGTCGCTGGGGCAAATCCAGGGGGGATTGCCCCGTCAGTAAAAAAAGCAGCGTGGTGCCCAAGCCATACAGATCAGTGGATAAATTGGCTTCACCCCGAAACTGCTCGGGCGCCATGTAGCCAAACGTGCCCACCACGGTACTGCCGCCGCCAATCGTGTGGCGATAGACATCCTGCACTGCCCCGAAGTCAACGAGGGCAATCTGGCCGTCATCTTGGCGAATGAGGTTCTGGGGTTTGAGATCGCGGTGAATAATGGCAGGCGTGAATTCCTGAAGATAGTCCAGAATTTTGAGAATCTGCTGGGCGATCGCCCTCACCTCTGATTCTGTAGGACGCCAACCCTCTTCTATCCATTGCAGCAGCGATCGCCCAGGGGCTAACGACTGCACCAGGTAAAAGGCCCGATCGGCATCGGTGTCGACTTCAAAATAGTCGAGATACTTGGGAATGGCCGGATGGTCTAGCTGCTTCAACACGTTTGACTCGCGCTCAAACAGTTCCATGGCTTTCCAGCTTTCGGCTCTGTGCAGGGAAAGCGCCTTAACCGCGACCGGCCGGTTTTGCTCCAAATCAAAAGCCTGGTAAGTGCATCCCATTCCTCCCTGTCCTAGAACGGCTTCAATTTTGTAACGTGAATCGAGGATCTGCCCGATCAGATTTGCCCGCATCAAGAGTCAGCCTCCTGATCAGTGACCGGCTTGAGAATCTTGATGACCTCGATGTTGCTTCGCTGGCTGGCTTCATGCAAAGGCTTATGAGCCTCGTCGTTTTCCTGATTAGGGTCAGCCCCAGCTGCCAAGAGGAGTTCAACAAAGGAGACGTGTCCTCTTTTCGCCGCAATATGAAGCGCTGTTTGCCCCTCTGCGGCGATGTGGTTGACATTGGCCCCGGCCTCAATCAGCTGACGGGCAATGTCAATCTCACCGTGGGAAGCCAATTGATGCAGCGGTGTTCCGAGTCCAGAGGTGGCATTGGGATCAGCCCCTTGCTGCAGTAGCAAGTCCACGAGTTCTGGCACGATCTCAGCCCGGGCATCATTAGCGAGTCCGATTAGGCTCTGATGCAGTGGCGTCAATTCGCCAATATTTACGAAATTAACATCGGCTCCCTCTGCGATGAATCGCTGCACCAGGTCGAGGCGATTTTCCTCAATCGCCGCATGGAGAAAATGTCCCAACCTTTCTGGGTCTTCAGGAACCGCCCCGGCCTCCAGCAGCTGATCTATCAGGTCAATATTAGGGCTGTAGAGGGAAACCGCTTCTAATAAACGCTGGGGAGCAATCCCCTGCTGCAAAAAGAAATCGGCCATCACCATAGGATTCTGGTGCATTAATGCGCCTCTATGGAGTAGCAACTCCGGATCGACGCCAAATTCAACTAAAACCGGGGCGATCGCCGTCGCACTGGCATGCTTCATCGCCGCTGCATAATCGTCAGAACTGGGTTCAGCGCCGTGCTCCAGCAATAACGTCATCAAGGGCACCACATTACGTTGGTCACGATCTTTGAGGAGTTGAGATAATGGCGTCGTTTCACCAATGAAATCTTGTGGATTGACCCCGCCTTCTAAGATTTGGGTCGTAATCTCGACATCCCCGTTCTCGATCGCAGCGATTAGTGGCGCATAGTCATCCCGAGCATCCCCATCCACTCGACGGACCGACGGATCTACGTCTGCCCCATGGGCAATTAGCAGTGCGGCCCCCTCTGAATTTTCAGCTTTTAAGGCACAGGTGAGTAACGGATCGAGATTGATGTGAACGGAAGGATTCCCTCCCCCTGCCAGATATTGCCGCAAGTATCTGGTTTGGCGACAGAGTTCTTGGGTGGGTTGCAAGCCACTCCAGCCAATCACGCGCCAGCGATGAGGGTAAAGATTTGCTAGACCGATCGCGATCGCTACGAAGGTTATCCCTATCACGGCTAGAGGCCGCCAGGAAAGTGCCGAAAACGATTTTAGGGATTGCCGTTGGTTCAGCATGGATAGCGCCTCATCCGCTGCGGCCACGCGATCGCCGATATCCGGTTCTAGTAATGTTTCTAGCCAGTCGGCAAAGTCTAAGGAAATCGACACCTGCTGCCGAAAATTTAGCCGTAGCCCTTGCATTGGCAACTCTGCGGGCGATCGATGGGTCAGCAAAAACAGCAGCGTTGCCCCTAACCCATATAAATCTGAGGCCGCCACGGCTCGCCCTTGAAATTGTTCGGGAGCCATATAGCCAAACGTTCCCGCCACCGTGCTGGAGTGAGCCACCGTGCTGTAGTAAGCATTTTGCACGGCCCCGAAGTCAACCAGCGAAACTCGACAATCATCCCGGTTATAGATCAAGTTGTCAGGTTTGATGTCTCGGTGAATAATCGGCGGATCTTGCTGATGCAAATACCGCAAGATGTTCAAAATTTGAGCCGCGATCGCTTTAACCTCGACTTCAGTGGTTCGCCATCCACCTTCTACTAACGACTGCAATGACTCGCCCGCAGCTAGGGTTTGAACAATGTAGTAGGTGCGATTTGTCACCTCATCCACGTAAAACGCATCGATATATTTAGGAATACCGGGATGATCGATTTGCTGTAATACTTTGGCCTCTCGCTCAAATAGCTCAATTGATTTCCAAGTCGTCTCTTTAAGCGAAACCTGCTTTAGCGCGACTTTCTGCCCAGTTTTTTGATCAATTGCTCGAAAGGTATCGCCAATGCCACCGCGACCTAGAAGGGTCTCTACCTGGTAGCGATCTTGAATAAGCTCCATCGTTTCTCGCGAGGCTGGCATCTATCTATGCATTAGGCTACCCAGATTTCACGGATAAATTCCGATGAAAAATCCTAAGAATTCTTCACAATGGCATCGACAGACACTTTGATGTTGAAGCTTTCTAGCTCATTCGCAGTTAATCTGAGCGCAAAATTGCCATGGTCGCGACCATGGCAATTTTGGTTTGCGAGCCGCTGTAAATAGCTTTTTTATGAGTAGTTTAGAAACAGTAAAACTACTTGCTTAAATCCCATTTTCCGCACTTTGAAGTGTCACAGTAGGAATTAAGAGCCCCTTCAACACATCAAGTAATATCGGCGACAAGGTGCGCCGAGAAACGCCAGTATGTGTTGGTGCTGATCATTGAGATTAACGATTTGCGCCTCACCATTAAGTACAACAGAGTGAACCGCTATAAAACACTGAAAAATCCAGCGCAGCGTGGGGGGCTGTGTCCCTTTGCTGAGCTGATTCGGCAGGGTTTGCTCAGCGTGCTGTAAGGCTTGGCGAAGCTGCCATTGCCCCAAGTTGTAGACCATCAAACACAGGCCCATAATCATGGCGAGTGCGATCATTCGTTCGGCTGACTTCAGAAAGACACTTGCCGTAAAAAACAGCGGGTCCTTGAGAAATCGGAACCCCCGTTCACTGCCTTGCTGTTCCTTGTCGTCTTGAAGCGCTGCTGGCGCTGTCAGGTCTTCCGAGGCCAGCAGATTCGTAGTGAGATTGAGGCCAAATTGCTTCAGAGCGGGACGTCGGTCACGCGAATACCCGTGGGTAATCGGCATCGGCGCATCCGTTGTCGTGCCATCGCTCAGGGACACATAGGGATGAGGATTAAATAAATTACTGAAGCCAAGCCGGATAACATTTCCCCTCCTGAGAGGGGCAGCGGGGTGGGTTGCCCCTGAGTGCTAGGGTTCGAACCCACCCCGCCTACAGCACCCCTCCCAGGAGGGGAAAACCGGCACATGATTAAATTCCCGATCCATAGTCGTCTTCGACGGCAAAGGATGTGGCATCGAGATGCCGGGGGTGACGCTCTACCCCAAAGCGCTCGACCGCTTACCTGCCAATCATGACGAATAACTCACTCAGTCCATGACGATACAGTAAGTCGAGTACGTGACCCCAGCGGTCATCATTGAGCTGCTCTGGCAGGATGCCGGGACCGAGAAGATGTTCCGGCGGCTTGCCCGCAAAGAAATCTTCAAACAGATACAGGGGCGCAGAGACAAATCCCAACCCATTGAGAATCATCGCTTTGACGATGACTCCCGCACTCAACTGCTCACGCGCGTCTTCCGAGACGTGCTGGTTCACTTGCTCGACGATGCCTAGGGCATCGACCAAACCGGCGACAAGGCCGAGGCGGTCAAGGTTTTCGACCCTTAGGTCACGGCTCATAACACTCTCTTCCCAAGCGCTTCAGAGCAATTATGAAGCTAAATGCTAGATGTGACAGTTAGCAGTGCGGAATGTCGGCTGCATGGCTCAGATTAACTGAAAAGTCCCAACCTTACTTGAATGTAGACAGCTAAGGGAGTCGCGCTTAAATAACATCCCGCCGACCCTGCTACCCATCCACCCTGCCACAGTCTTGTCCGGGTACTTTATCTTCAAGCCGATCCCTAAGCTCATATTTCTCATAGCTCACCAACTTTGGCTAGCAGCAGCCAAGCGGGCAAAAGTGATTGATTTAGCACGCCTTGCCATCCACCATAGCGCCCGCTTTATAACCCGGAGAGTAGAGCAGGTCAACGGAGTCGACTCCGTTGACCATGACATTTATTCAGCAACTGGAGAAGGTCGTAATTTTTATATCGAACGTGTGGTATAAAAAAGTATGCCTAAAATCGTTGATCACGATCGCTACCGTCGCGAGCTGTTAGCTCAATGCCTTTCTTTATTTGCCGAAAAGGGCTTTAGCGCAGTCACCATGCGACAGGTTGCCAGCAGCTTGGGCGTTTCGACTGGGACGCTTTATCACTATTTTCCCAATAAGGAGAGCATCTTTGCACAACTGGTTGAGGAATACTGCAGCAAAGATGTCGCTGAGTTTTTTGCCCAAGCATCAGCCCAAGCAACACTCAATGAAAAGCTGCAGAACGTGATGGCGTTTTTTCTCACTAATTATCAGGTCTATCAGCAGCAATTTTTGATTTGGGTCGATTTTTATCAGCACTGTCGACACAATGGCAAGGCTGACGAAATGATCCTTCAGCAGTTTTGGCAGCAAACCCATCAACAATTAATGACCTATTTGCAGGTTGCCCCCGAGCAGGTAGATTGCCTGCTGACATTTTTGGATGGCTTGCTTTTGCAATGTCTTTATGGACGCAGTGAGGATGACATTACCCATCAAGCTAAGGCGTTCATGGTGCTGTGCGCGAACTGGCAAGCGATGGAGCCTCTGGTGCCCATAGCGACAGAAGCAGGGACCGTGAATGAGGACGTCTGATCGAAGTCTGATCATAAATGTGTAATGGCAGGAGTAAATACCGATGCTTTTCTTGAATGAAATGGCACCTGATCTGTGGACAGCTACTCAGTCACTCCGGTTTTTGGGCCTCGAAGTAGGCTGCCGTATGACGTTAGTGCGTTTGCCCAGTGGCGCACTGGTGTTAATCTCACCACTGCCGCTGAAGAATGGCGATCGCGCTCGATTAAACAGCCTTGGCACCGTCAATCATCTGATTGCCCCCAATCGATTTCATCATCTTTACTTCGGTGAGGCTCAGACCCTTTATCCCCAAGCGCGCGCTTGGGGCGTCGACGGCCTCAGCCAAAAACGCCCTGACCTCAGATTTGACGACACGCTTGATCAACCAGGTGATTTTGAAGGTGTCCTGCACTATTTGCCCTTTCAAGGATTTGCCAGCATCACCCCCAAAGGCATTCAAACTCTACACGAAACTGTTTTCTGGCATCAGCCTAGTACTGTATTGCGGAAATAATAATACCCTTCCAGTTTCTAGCCTCCTTGCTCCTAATCTCCCCGGCTTGTCAAAAATGGTACGCGAACTTATGCCGTGGAGTACTAGCCAGACTGTCATCTTGACTGACGTAGCTTTCAACTTTGATGACACCTTTCCGTTTAGTTCTCGCTTGGCGGCTCGGGTTTTAGGTAGCTATCAAACCCTGCGACCCACCCGGTTAGAAAAGTGGGGCAGCTTTGATAAAAAGGCGGTTGAACAATCCATTCGCCAGGTGTTGGATTGGGAATTTGAGCGCGTCATTCCCGGTCATGGTTCCATCGTGGAAACTAACGGCAAAGCTCAACTCAAAGCCGGTTATGAATGGCTATTGGGGCGATCACTAGACCCTCAGCCAGCCCTGACTGCCGTTGGTCACAGCCGCCGTTAAGTCATTCATGGCAAAGACCCTGGTTGTTGCGAGCAGACAGCGCACCACCGGTTACCCGTAGAGCCTGTGGTTCATGAGTGTGGTTTCTTGAAAATTCAGACTGTGTTCTTGTGGCGTGTCCTCCCTGCCTGATTTCTGCACACTCATCCTCAAATCTCTGCAGTTGTCTACACTCGCCAGTCGTTACTAACTTGCCAGCAGTTACTGATAGGATTGGATTCGACATTTAAGCGCAACATTATGCTGACGATTGCCCTGCCTAAGGGAGCCCTGCTCGAAGAAAGCATTACCCGGTTTCAAGCCATCGGTTTAGATTTTAGTGTCTTGCTTGATAAGTCCAACCGGCAATTGCAAGTGACCACGCCCGACGGTCAAGCTCAGGGGCTGTTGGTGCGAGCGCAGGATGTTCCCGTCTATGTGGAATATGGTCAGGCGCAACTAGGCATTGTCGGCTACGACGTCTTGCGAGAAAAGCAGGCCAATGTGGCTCAACTGGCTGATCTAGCCTTTGGCCATTGCCGGATGTCGATCGCAGTTAAAGCGTCTAGCCCTTATCGCTCAGCGTTAGATTTACCGGCTCATTGCCGAGTTGCGTCGAAATTTGTGAACTGTGCGCGAGCGTATTTCTCCAGCATTGATCTGCCCGTGGATATTGTGCCTTTGTCGGGCTCGGTGGAGCTGGGGCCGATTACTGGCATGTCGGAAGCGATCGTTGATTTGGTCTCTACCGGTCGCACTCTGCGTGAAAACAATTTGACGGAGCTAGCAGTGCTGTATGACAGCACCGCTCGCTTGATTGCCCACCCGATCAGCTATCGCGTGAATCCTGATGGGTTAAGCGACATTATTCAGCAATTGCGATCGCCCTCTCTAGTGACAGCCTCATGACAGCGATTGCGCTGCGCATGTTACAGAGATTTCGTTACCTTAGATACAGTGTGAATAGCCCCATGGCCAATTCTGAACTTAAATTCTCCCGATTGGAGTAACCCCCCTGTCGATCGGTAAGACCTTTTCAGAATGCCGCCTCCCTAACCAGTCAAGCCTTCATTTATGAACGCTGAGTTTTGCTCGTTGCCACAGGAGCGATCGCGCCTAACTTCTTTATGACATCAGCCACTTATCTGCCTCAAAATTCGCCTCAGCCAGCAGACACCCCCATCCGTAACAACGATTGGCGGTTGTTTTTGCGGTTATGGCCTTACATTCGAGCCCAGCGCCGCCATCTGTGGTTGCCGTTTGTCTTGCTACTGCCGCTATCTTTAGCAAACGCCTTGCAGCCAATTTTGATTGGGCAAGCGATCTCCCTGATTCGGCAAGAGCCAGTAGCCTGGTTTTTGGCAGACCGGACCCTGCAAGAAGGACTCAATCTGCTTGTCGGGCTGCTATTGATTACGGTCGCTGTGCGTTTGGCGCTAGATGGTTGGCAAAGCTTTTTGGTGCAAAAAGTGGGACAGCGCATCACCGCCAATATCCGCAACGATCTTTTTACTCACGTCACTGCTTTAGCGGTTCGTTTCTTTGATCGGACGCCGGTAGGCAAGCTCATCACTCGACTGACCAGTGATGTTGATGCCCTGGGTGATGTTTTTTCGACCGGGGCAGTCGGCATTTTTAGCGACCTCTTTGCCATTGGCGTGATTGCCATTGCCATGTTTTGGTTGCAGTGGCAACTGGCAGCCATGCTGATGGCCATGCTGATTCCGGTGACGTGGCTAATCATCTACTTTCAGCAGCAGTATCGCAAAGCGAACTACCGTGCCCGCGAAAAGTTGTCAGAGCTCAACGCCGCTTTGCAAGAAAACATCATGGGCATTGAGGTGGTGCAAATGTTTCGCCGTGAGCGCTTTAACTCCGAAGCCTTTCGGCAAACCAATCAGCAGTATGTACTCGCCATTGATAAGACGATCTTTCATGACTCAGCCGTCTCGTCCACCTTGGAATGGATTGCCCTCGTCGCGATCGCTGGGGTGCTCTGGCTCGGTGGCTACTTGGTCATGCAAGAATCCCTCACCTTTGGGGTATTAGCCTCTTTTATTCTGTTTGCCCAGCGACTGTTTGATCCATTACGACAATTTGCCGACAAGTTCACCTCCATTCAGGCCGGATTTACCGCTGTTGAACGCATTACCGATTTGTTCAACGTGCCGGTTGAAATTCAAGATCCTGACCATGGATCACGACCGCTAAGTCTCCCCTCTGTGCCCTCATCGGCTATGGTGAATGGCTCGGGACATGCTCCCCTGTCGGCCGCGATCGCGACTCCCAAAGAGCGTGCCCAGGGTGTCTTACAGGTCAAAGCCTCAGAAATTCGCTTTGAGCATGTGTCGTTTGGCTACAAGCCCGATGAATATGTCCTCAAAGCTCTCAACTTCACCATTCAACCGGGTGAAAAAGTTGCCCTGGTCGGCCCCACCGGAGCTGGCAAGAGTTCCATCATTCGTCTGCTTTGCCGCCTTTATGACGTGAGTCAAGGCCAGATTCGTTTAGATGGGGTCAACATTCGCGATCTGCCTCAAGCAGAGTTGCGGCAACAGATGGCCGTCATTTTGCAAGACGGATTTCTCTTTGCCGGCGACGTTAAAGACAACATCACCTTGGGCGAAGACTATCCGCTAGAGGCGGTCAAAGAAGCCGCCGCCAAGACAAACGTAGCCCAGTTTATTGAACAACTCCCTCAAGGCTATGACACGCTGCTGCGAGAGCGAGGGACCAACCTGTCTGGTGGGCAAAAACAGCTCCTAGCCTTTGCTCGGGCCGCGATTCGTAATCCTGGCATGCTCATTTTGGATGAGGCCACCGCCAACTTAGATGTCGGCACCGAGGCGCTCATTCAAGACGCGCTCGAAAAGTTACTCGAAAATCGTACCGCTATCATCATTGCCCATCGCCTTTCCACGATTCGCAATGTTGATCGTATTTTTGTACTCAAACAGGGGGAACTGATTGAGCAAGGCAATCATGAGTCGCTGTTAGCGCAAAACGGCCTTTATGCCAGTCTCTATAAGCTGCAAATGCTGGAGAGCTAGAAAACGAACTGTTTTTTGGGAAGCGTGTTGTGATATTAGGAGCGACTTGCTTAGTACACAGCAGCATAAATTGGCATCCCATTCGTGAGGCGGCAAAGCGGTCAGGGAGCAAGATCAGGGAGCAAGAGCAAACAGATTCTAGAGGGTATTGCGACGTATGCCATGGAGGACTAGTACCGATCCCCCACCCGGCTTCTCTTTGAGTGGGCTAATGTTACGCAAACTTACACCGAGCGATACTAGCCCCTCGCACCAAAGTTTCTAGTTGCTTGATCCAACGAAAAACAAGCTTTTTAGTAATGCTTACTGCGTTCTATATCCTTAATAGTCAAAATTATTTAAGTAGGTGGGTTGAATCTTTTATAAAACGAGTCAATGACGACGAAACCCTTGCGAGTGTTGGGTTTCGTTCCTCAACCGCAACCTACACCATCCGCGATTTAATAACGCCGGCCTACTTATCAGCATTAAAAATTACGATTTTTCCTCTAGATTTTTCATCGAATTTGACTTTTTCTGATGCTTTATACGTGAAAAATAATCAAGGTAAATTTCTATATTCAATCTTATGAAGATATCGTTATGCTTCCAAGAACTCTCCTCGATTCTTCACCAACCAAGCGTACTTAAAAAGCAGTGGCTCTTTGCTGTCATGTGCTTTTTAAGTATGCTTTTTGTGATCGTATTTGGCGGCTGTGGTGCATTTCAATCGTCCTCGTTGCCATCGCCACCGAATATCTTGGTCGATCAATTTGGCTACCGTCCGGGTGATGCGAAGGTGGCAATCATTCAACAAGCCAATGCCACCCTAGATGACGACCCAAGTTTATACGCCCACTTGACGGATACCTTTCAAGTCGTCAGTTTGGATAATCTTAACGAGCCGATCTATGTTGGCAAGGCGGAGCTTTGGGAAGCCGGAAAAATCCACGATCAATCTGGTGATCGGGCTGCTTGGTTTGACTTTTCAGCCGTTCAAACGCCGGGAGCCTATGTTATTCAAAACACCCGGACGGGGGAATCGTCAGCGCAGTTTGCGATCGCTGACGACGTATATCGAGATGTCTTGATGGCGGCTACCCGCATGTATTACTACCAGCGCAGTGGGTTTGCCAAACAACCCCCGTATGCTGATCCTCGTTGGGCAGATCAAGCAGCTTACTTGGGGCCAGGGCAAGATACCGAAGCGCGCTTTGTCAACGATAAAGAAAACGCTGCACGTTCACGTGATATGCGTGGCGGATGGTTTGATGCGGGTGACACCAACAAATATGTGACCTTTGCGGCTCAACCAATCCATCAACTCCTAAACGCTTATACTCAGAATCCGGCTGTTTGGACGGATGACTTCAATATTCCTGAATCCAACAATGGCATTCCTGACATTCTGGATGAGATTCGGTATGAACTTGAGTGGTTTCAGCGGATGCAGGATGACGATGGCGGCGTATTTATCAAACTTGGTGCGATTGATTTCAACGATGTTAGTCCCTCAAGCCAAGACCGACGTCCCCGCTTTTATGCCCCAAAGTGCTCCTCTGCCACCATTGATTTGGCCAGCACCTTTGCCCATGCCGCAGTGGTGTTTCGCGATTTTCCTGAGCTACATCCTTTGGCCAGTGCCTTAGAGAGGCAATCACTCAAAGCCTGGACCTGGTTTAACCGTCATCCCATCCAAACTGAATGCGACACTCAAGAAGTTAAATCTGGAGATGCTGACCGAGAGGTGTTGACGCAGTCGGGTGCTGCTATTTTGGCGGCGGTGTACCTATCAGAACTTCAGGACGACCCTCAATTTGACCACTATGTTCGAGATCATTTTCTTGAAACCCGCCCCTTTAATGACGCGTTAGGGGCTGTATATGCTTCCTCAGTCATTGACGGTTTGAATGCTTACAGTCAGTCAGAAACTGCCCCAGTTGAGATTAAAACGGCGGTCAGGACTGCGATCGCGCAACTTTTTTCTGAGCAGTTGCCCCCTTTCTTTGAGCACTCCCTGACCCTAGATCCCTACCGTGCTTTTATGCCCGATTCTCAGTATCACTGGGGTAGTAATGCCGTAAAAGGTAGACTTGGTCATGTTAATCAAGTGCTCAGTATCTCTACTTCTGATGTGCCAAAATCCCAAAAACACATAGAGCAGGCACTGGGCTATTTGCATTATCTGCACGGCGTTAACCCACTGGGCATCGTTTATTTAACCAATATGTATGGCGCTGGCGCCGAGTACTCTGCCAATGAGATGTTTCATACTTGGCTGGGGGCGGGGATCTATGACAATGCCCAGACTTCTCCAAGCGGTCCTGCCCCTGGGTATATCACAGGCGGGCCGAACAAAAACTACACTGGCCCTGCTAAAGGCCTGTCAGAGTTACCCTCAATGCGGGCGTATCTAGATCGCAATGATCAGGAATTATTTATGTGGGAAATCACCGAGCCTTCCATTGCTTATCAAGCCCCATATATTCAACTGTTATCTGGGCTGTAATATTCAAAATTCAAGACTAAATTCGATTACACTCTAGCTTCTGAGTTCATCTACTCTGCTCCGATTTAGCCACTCTATATAAATGCATTTTAGCGATCGCATCCGATGACGTTTTTGGAAACCAATCACGATTTATTGGTCAATTATTATTTGCCAAGATAGCAAATTTCTCCTGGTTACATCATTACGATTGATGCAAAAGTCCGCTCAATTTTCCAAAGCTAGAGGTTGTTATCAATTAAGGCCAGACTTTTGCCCAGAGCTGATTTCAGCCCCTAAGCAACAAATCGAAGCGGGTGCGCTAATGCCGCTTCCACAAGGTTTCTGATATTAATTGATGACGCGCCCTAGGGAATATTGAATGTGATTGCACCAGATTTGCAGATGCCGGGGCCAAAATCAGATTCAACTGCGTAAGTCCTGCTCATTTCGATACACTGGTTTCGAAGGCTTCTTGACGGTATAACAAGCGGTCAATCTGCTCAAATTTCAGATTTAGTTCTTAGGTGAAGCTTTATGAAAATTGCGATTGTCGGCTGCGGCTTCGTTGCTGACTATTATCTCAGTACGTTGCCTTTTTATCCTCAGCTTGAGTTGGCAGGCGTAACGGATAAAGTCCCTGAGAGGATCCAGAAATTTTCAGATTTTCATGCCATTCCAACCTACGCTTCTTTAACAGAACTGCTGGCCGATCCCCAGGTTGATATCGTCCTAAATTTAACGAACCCGAGGAATCATTTTGAGGTTTCTAAAGCGGCTTTAGAAGCGGGTAAACATGTCTATTCTGAAAAGCCGTTGGCCATGGCAATTGATGATGCTAAAACGCTGGTGACGCTGGCAGTTGATCAAGGATTGCATATTTCGTCTGCTCCCTGTAGTGCCTTGAGCGAAACGGCTCAAACCGTCTGGAAAGCATTACAAGATAACATCATCGGCCAGGTGTACCTGGTGTATGCCGAGATGGATGATGGCCTAGTGCACACGATGCCGTACCAACAATGGGTTTCGACCTCTGGGATGCCGTGGCCCTACAAGGACGAATTTGAAGTCGGGTGTACCTTAGAGCACGCTGGCTATTACGTAAACTGGCTCACCATGTTTTTTGGACCGGCACAGTCGGTGACGGCATTTTCTTCTTGTTTAGTCAAAGACAAAGTCCAGGATGTGACGTTAGAACCAGATGATACGCCTGACTTTTCTGTTGCGTGCATCCAATTTCAATCGGGGATTGTGGCACGTTTGACCTGCAGTATTGTGGCAACTCATGACCATCAATTGAGAATTTTTGGCCACGATGGCGTTTTAAGTGTCCATGATTGCTGGAATTATGGGGATCCGGTACATATACAGCGCATGTTGCGTATTCGCCGCAAGGTATTGATGAATCCCATCAAGCAGAAGGTGCCGTTGGTTCGTAAACCACCGAAATTTAAGACGCGGGGAGCCCAAAAGATGGATTTTTGTCGCGGCGTCGCCGAAATGGCAGATGCCATCACCGAAAATCGCCCGAGCAGGATGGCTGCGGATGTATCGCTACACAATAATGAATTAGCGATCGCCATCCAAAATGCCTTGGCAACGGGTGCTCCTTA
This sequence comes from Cyanobacteria bacterium P01_F01_bin.56, assembly GCA_039185935.1. Classification (GTDB taxonomy): domain Bacteria; phylum Cyanobacteriota; class Cyanobacteriia; order Phormidesmidales; family Phormidesmidaceae; genus Halomicronema. The sequence goes on from JBCDAJ010000109.1 coordinate 19,567, forward strand.
TCAACTCACGACCACCTTTGAGCCGCTCCAACCAATGACATGGGCCAAATGATGGCGCTGGAGTGTTGAGTTGCCGTCAGGCGTTTAGATTGGCCGCAACGGCCGCTATTGCCGGGCATTAAAGCGAGCCATTGATCAAAGCATTGAGCCCGTAGACCTGGCGGCTGCCGACAAAGGGAACCAGCGTCACCTCTCGCTCATCACCGGGTTCAAATCGGACCGCTGTGCCAGCAGGAATGTCGAGGCGCATGCCTTTGGCCGGTTCTCGGTCAAACTGTAGCGCGGGGTTGACCTCAAAAAAGTGAAAATGTGAACCGACTTGAATCGGGCGATCGCCCGTATTGGCGACATTAAGCGTCACGACTGTACGACCAGCATTGAGTTCAATGTCACCCTCAGCCGGGAAAAGTTCTCCAGGAATCATCAGCTATCTCCAGTTAGGTAAGTTTATTCAGCAGGCCGCAGCGGCGATCGCGAAACCCGTCGTCCCTTATCGCTCGGTCAAGCGATGGGGTTGTGAACGGTAACGAGCTTCGTCCCATCCGGAAATGTCGCTTCCACTTGCACTTCATCAACCATGGCGGGAATGCCTGCCATCACATCATCAGGGGTCAACAACGTCGTACCGTAGTGCATTAGCTCGGCGACGGTGCGACCTTCGCGCGCCCCCTCTAAGATGGCGGCCGATAGATAAGCGATCGCTTCTGGATAGTTGAGCTTCAGACCTTTGGCTTTTCGGCGTTCTGCCAATAGAGCCGCAGTAAAGATGAGCAGCTTGTCTTTTTCTTGGGGCGTCAGTTGCATAGATAGCCGATATTTTGGATCAAATTCAGACGATACGCTGAAATGATGGCCTAAATTGTGCAAAAGCAACCGATTTTTACACTTAATCCAGGTTCCTACGCGCCGAGTACATTCCCCCGCGTTAGAAAAAGTTACAAACTGCCCGTTGTCGCGTGGCCCAATTATGTTCGAGCCAAGAGTTCGCTAAGATTCTACGTATCCGTTTCAGTCCCAACGCTCTTGGGTGTTGACTTGAGCCGTTAGTCCAACTGAGGATTTCAGCACTTTCGGCATGGTTTGGATCGATGCTGCAACGGCGTGAATTCTGACTAAATCTGCTTAGCGTGATAAAACTTGCATATTACGCTCTCATGTAGCAGCTAGAGAACGTGAAAAATCTTAGATGTAGTTCAAATGCAGGACTCCCAAGGCCAACCACCATCTTTGCCAAGTGAGATGACTCGACACCAACGTTTATCACTTAACTCAGAAGATCGCCAGAAAGAGCAGCAGTTGATGCAAGATACTCACCTGTTGCTAACCAATTTGGCTGAGCGAGAACAGGCCACGGTCAAGGCAATCCTAGATAGCCTTTATGAAGTGGGTTCTGTGAATCTGATTAATAAAAAGGTGAGGGTCAAGGCCCTACGCGGCCCCCTAAAGGGTATTGCCAACTTTAGTAAACCCGTGTTTCAACTGTTTGCCTGGCGTTGGTTCAAGCGTAACTGTCCAGAACTTATTACCAATTGGCTTTATCGACAGGTCCGCTTTGATGAACAATCGCTCTTGATAGACAGGGGGGAAGACGCGGTTGAGCCGCCGATTGAAGTTTTACCCTTGTCAGAACTGCCTCCCGCTAGATCAGCATTGGAGGACGAGGCACAGCAGCAAGCGATCGCTCCCATCATTGAAAAGCAGGCTCAAGAAATTCTCGCTTTGAGAGGTCGCATTACTCTCCTCTCATCGGCCTTAGTTTTCTTTGTTTTGATTATTTGTTTGAAGGGGTTAGCCTAACTGGTCACAATGTCGGTTAGGGGTTTCACATGGCAAGCCAATTTGCAGCATCTTGTCATATTGAAGGCTTTTCTCGCGATCGCGCCCGCTGGATGAGCAAGCATTGCTGCGGTGGCCCAAATGCAACCTGATTCGAATGTCCGTGGATACGCGGGAAAGTTTTTTCCCTGAGTTAAAGTGCCGTGGCACATTGTTCAGCGTATTTGCAAAAGCATATTTAGGGTCGTTCAAACTCACTTTCCAAGCTTTGAAATATCACATCAGAATTAAAGCTGACAGCTTTTAAGAGAGAGTATTTTGAGTATTGATAGTACCTGTGAATAGGTTTTTTCATTCTCAATAGAAGTTAGCTATTGAAAATCTAGCCAAAGGAAATGGCTGTGTTCCTCATGCCTTGGTTTTCAATATTCAATGTGCCCCTTGGAGGTGCGGAAGGCCACTTAGGTCAATCAGGCTAAAGGCTTCAGGTATCGACAGTTCGCACAAGTTTAATGTGCGTTTATTGATGGTTCCTTACATCCTTGAGTATGTTCAGTCAGTTAAGAGTGTGTGAGGATAATCGAGCCAGGTGCATCATTTTTTCAGAAAGAATTATGGTGGGAATAATCGCGCTAAACATGAGGTTTTGTCGATATTAAGAGAATCATGCTCATGGCTATTGATGCTCCTCTAAAATCAGCCACTGCCCTTTGTTTATTGATGCTAGGGAGTTGTCACGCCAATGCGTTTTCCTTGGCTGACCCGATTGCTGTGGAAATGTCTACATACATCAGCAATGTTGCGATCGCACAAAACCTGACGCTCTGGTCGGGTGATTGGCTGAATCCAGATTGGATGACTGATTGGGGGGTGCGGCGTGAACAAGCCTGGGGGGAAGAAAATCTGGAATTGATCTTGGCTCCTCAAGAGGACTTTGAGCAAATCCTTAGAGTTCATTATCCTGCCAACTCAGCCACCCCTTCAGTGTCTCGTCGCCACGGCGTTCCCATCGGGGGAGCAGAGTTTTACGCAGACCTGGCGTTGGCGCCCCAATCTCAATTGCAGCTGAGCTATTGGGTGCGCTTCTCCGAAAATTTTGACTTTGTCAAAGGCGGCAAGCTGCCGGGTTTATTTGGCGGCAAGGGGGCCAGTGGCGGCAACATTCCTGACGGCACCGATGGGTTTTCGACCCGTTTGATGTGGCGACGCAACGGTGATGGTGAGGTTTATGCATACTTGCCCACCAGTGAAGAATATGGCACTTCCATTGGGCGAGGTGCTTGGCGATTTGAGCCCAACGTTTGGTACCACATTAGACAGGAAGTAAAGCTAAACCATCCAGAGCGGACGGATGGCCAAATTCGTCTTTGGGTGAATGAAGAACTGGTCATCGATCAGGGCGAGTTAAGCTTTCGGACTGTGGATTCATTGCAGATTGATGGTCTGTTCTTTTCCACTTTCTTTGGGGGCGGCGATACGTCTTGGGCAACCCCTCAAGATGTCTATAGCGATTTTGCTGGATTTTCAGTGATCGCGATCGAGTAAGCCCTGATGACGAGAGTGCACTTCAGGAAAAGGCAGGGCAAACGCATACTCCGAGATGGGTGATACTTCAGGATAGCTGTTGAGACAAAATATCCCATGAGTGACCCCAAGAATGATTCAGGCTCTTTGTTAGCACACTTCGAGCGGCGAGAAGATCCGCGCGTTGAGTATCTGGTGGAGCATCGTCTGATTGACATCATGGCGTTGACCATCTGTGCCGTCATCTGTGGTGCCGATAGCTGAGTCGAGCTCGAAGCCTATGGCCATAGCAAAGCCGAGTGGCTGAAAATCTTTCTCGTTCTACCGCAGGGGATGCCCTCGCACGACACCATCAGCCGGTTGTTGGCGATGTTGAACCCAGCCGAATTGCAAAGCTGTTTTGTCAGTTGGGTGAAGGCGATTGCCGAGTTGAGCGC
>JBCDAJ010000110.1:0-23191 GCA_039185935.1 Cyanobacteria bacterium P01_F01_bin.56
AGCCAACAAATGACAGATGAAGTGCAAGGTTTGTTGACGAGAGAATGGGACTTTCAGCGAATTTGCCTTGCATATAAATGCCACTCAGAACGGCTATGTCTCTTGTGTATTGGGGATTCTAGACTTTTTCAGCAGCCTCTAGGTATTGCCAAGCACACAATTGAGAAAGGTATTTTAGGCTCCTGGGCACATCAATCTCTAGAGAAAAGGGAGGTTAGGAATGGCTAAAACTTCCGGTTTACCGAAGATTGCTGCGAAGTAGTGACTATAAGAGGCAAAGTATATTTCTCTGAACTAGATGTATGACAGGTTGATGGAGACTCGTTGAGGCTTTAAATATCTCCTGGCTGACGGGGCCACCAACGCCTATCAAAAGTTTATTGAGTCGATCAGAAATGCTGCGCCTTACAGACTCATGCTGCAAATGTTGGTGCGATGCCTGCTCAGATGGATGATATTACGTTAATTCAGCACTTTGTTAAAGGCGATCAGCAGCTTGTTGTCAATCGTCGGCTGAGCATACAACCCGCACAAGATATGGTGCAGCTTTTAAGCCGTAATGGACAGTTGATTGCTTGGGCTAAGCATGCTGCCTGTCCTGCCAGGTTTGAGGTACGAGTCAATAACGAATATGCGGCGCTGCTCAATCAGGTTTTGCTAGAGCATCATTACATGCCTGTGGGCTTGAATGACGTGCAGGCTTTTATGCAATATGAGCACCATCCCGTGCCCCCCGGTTACGAAATGAACTATACCCTGGGCAAAGACTTGTGGAAATACTGGTGGACTCATCGCCAACACTTAACGAGTCCGAATGCTGAAGCCATTGTGGTTTGCGCTAAGGGTGGTTGGGCTACCGTGATCCAGGTGGATTGTCATAAAACGACGCTGGTTATTGAGACCACGGATGACGAGGTGCCGCTCCCAAATCAAGATTGGGTCGTGTGGCTGAAACCCACCACCCCAATCAACCCAGATGACGATAAAACCTTATTTTTTGTCGCTTCACCGCCGCGATCTTTCCAACCTCGAGCCGCTTGTCATCAGACTGCGTCAGTTGCCATTCTGTCTGCCGCTAGAGCGATCCCACCTTCACAAAAGGCCGACATTCCCCTGATTCAGAAGTTTGTCACTGGTGATGCGCTATTGATGGCTAACCGTCGACTGAGCATACAACCTGGCCCAGGTCTGCTACAGCTTTTAGGACGTCATGGTCAGTTAATTGCCTGGGCTAAGCATGCTGCTTGTCCTGCTAGATTTGGCGTGCGAGTCAGTAATGAATACGCTGAATTGCTCAACCAAACTTTGTTAGATCATCATTTCATGCCAATTGGTCTGAACGCTAAACAGTCTTTCATGCAGTATGAGTACCATCCCGTACCCCGTGGACATGAGATGCACTATACCCAGGGAAGGGATTTATGGAAATATTGGTGGACTCATCACAAGCGTTGCATTGATCCGAATCCGGAAGAAGTTTTGGTATTTACTCAGCAACGCTGGTCTCGCATTACGCAAGTCAACTTTCAAGAAACCACGCTGTTTATTCAAACCGTGAATGGTGAGTTTCCCTTGCAAAACCAAGATTTTGTCGTGTGGATCAAACCGCTTCATCCGGTTCGCCAAGAGAAGGGAACGCCCCTTTTCTCTAGCCAGTCACCAGACTCCGCATTCTCGACCACCATCCGTGAACGATTTGTTGGACAAACCTGTGCCTTTAGAGAGATGACTCATGAATCAGTGAGCAACCACATAACGGCTCTGAAACCAAGCCAGCAGGCCACTGATGCCCATGACGCGCTGGACTATGTGCAAAGGTGCTCAGCTCAACAACTGATTATTGAAACGCCCAAGGGTAAGGTGGTCGTAGTGGGTGAAGAATTGCACGTTCATGCTGTGGGGTAAGCCCTGTCTAGCAGTAGCGACAAATATCGCAGAGTGCGAAGTGCAGAATACCCTTCAGGAAGGGCAGAGCCCTACGGAGTTCGGAAAAAGCTACTTCCGTAGGCAATATAAATCGGATGCAGTGCTGCCTAAAAACTCAAGCATAAGTTGCTTGTAATCAGGGCTAAGCACTCTACCGAGTGCTAGGTGGAGTAAACGAGTCAGCCACTGCTGCATAGTCCAGTGGCTGACAGATTTTTCCCCAGCGCAGGTGATCAGTCTTTTAGGCGACTTGCTCGACTTCGGCAATTTCGGGAATGAACTCTCTTAGACGGCGCTCAATGCCCATGCGCAGGGTCATGGTTGAACTAGGGCAAGAACCACAAGCTCCTTGCAGTCGCAAGCGGACGGTTGGGCCATCAATTTCCACCAGTTCGACGTTACCGCCATCGGCCATCAAATAGGGGCGAAGCTCGTCCAGTACTGTTTCAACGTTCTCTGAAGTCAATGCCAAGGTTTGCATGTCTACCATCCGTAAACTAGTAAGCCAATATTTTCTATTCTAAAGAAGTGCCGCAGTGTTGCTGCGATCGCACTTCCTAACCATAAATCAGTCCCGTTAGCTCAAGGGGGCTGCTGTCGGCATCAGTAGTGATTCCAACGTCGTCAACACTTCTTGACTGTGAATCGGTGGTCGAACGCCTAAAAAGCGCTGGCGCAAAATGCCATCTGGGTCAATGAGATAGGTGTGCCGTAGCGATCGCCCGGTTAACCAAGACCCATAGGATTTACTCACCTGGCCTGTGACATCTGACAATAGCGGAAACTCAATTCCCTCAGCGGCACAAAAAGTTTCATGGGAGCTGACGTCATCGCCGCTGACGCCAATGATTTCGGCATTCAGCGCTTGAAAGTCAGGACGACCTTCTTGAAAGCGTCGCGCTTCTAACGTGCAGCCAGAAGTGCCATCTTGCGGGTAAAAATACAGTACGACCCAACGACCGCGATAATCTTCTAGCGAGATTTCACCCTCGCCAGCGTTAGTCGGTAGCGTAAACGTCGGAGCCGGTTCGCCAATTGATGGTTGGGGGCCTCCTAAAGCCAGTGCTGGCAAACCGAACAGGCTCCAACCAACTACGGTGATAACTAGTGCAATAAGCCCCGCAAACCAACGGCGGCGTGAAAATAACATGACCAAGCGCCCTCAAGTACTTAACAAAAGCTTAGGATTTAAAGAGCACTTTTGCAGCTTGCAAAGCAGAGTGTTTCACTTGCTGATAAACGACCTTTGAATCGGGAGTACGTTGTCGAATAAGGAGCCCAAAGAGCTGACGCTTTGAGCGTTGGCACTGCTTAAAGGTCATTCAAATCACCCAACGGCCTGAGCGTGAATCACGATATCTCCCAAATGGATGTTCTCGTGGTTCTGAAGAGCAAGATTGCTTGAACATCGACTCTGACTTAGCCGAGGGCCTGCTAACAGTTGTTTGCTGATAGTTTGGTTGTCCTTATATGTGATTCCTGTCGTCGATCGCTCCAGCCTTCTATCAACCGCTGAACTTGAAGACCTTTAAGACTATGGCTACAGTAGATTCCCGCAGCACTGCCGACTGGTTGGCACATTTGCCACAGACCCTCAAGGGCTTGCAACTGGCTGACGATCGCTGGCGGCAATATCGCCAAGGTTCACGGTCGCTACCCCACGTGATTGACACGACTGCAACCCCACTGCCCACCGTGGATTGGGATGTGGTAATTTGTGGCGGCACTTTAGGCATTTTGATGGGCACAACCTTGGCGCAACGCGGCTGGCGCGTGGCGCTCTTGGAAAGAGGCTCACTGCGCGGTCGTGACCAAGAGTGGAACATCTCACGCTTAGAACTGCAAGACCTCGTCGAGCTGGGTTTGTTGTCAGACGCAGAACTGGAAATCGCGATCGCCACCGAATACAATCCTGCCCGCATTCAATTTGGCGACAGTGAGCCGGTGTGGGTGCGTGATGTTCTAAACGTTGGGGTTGATCCGGTCTATCTCTTAGCGGTACTTAAGCAAAAATTTGTCGCGGCAGGGGGCACCTTGGCCGAGCAAACGGCCTTTCAACAGGCTTGCGTTCATCCCAACGGGGTTGCCGTCAACGCTGGCGATCAGACCTTTAATACACGACTGCTGATTGACGCGATGGGGCACTTTTCTCCCTTGGTGCAGCAGGCCCGGCAAGGGCAAAGCCCAGATGGCGTATGTCTGGTCGTGGGGACATGTGCCGATGGTTACCCAACCAATGACACCAGTGATCTGATTGTCTCGTTTACTCCCGTACGCCATCAATGCCAGTACTTTTGGGAAGCCTTTCCGGCTCGTGATGGTCGCACCACCTATTTATTTACCTATGTCGACAGCCATCCGGAGCGGCTAAGTCTCACCGAGCTTTTCGATGATTATTGGCGCTTGTTACCCGACTATCAGCAGGTAAATCTAGAACAGCTAGCGATTAAGCGAGCATTATTTGGGTTTTTCCCTTGCTACCGAAAGAGCCCACTGCAGTATCCTTGGGGGCGGGTTTTGGCAGTTGGCGATAGTAGCGGCAGTCAATCTCCACTGAGCTTTGGGGGGTTTGGGGCAATGATTCGTCACCTGAGTCGATTGACAGCAGGTATTGATGAGGCGCTAAAAAGCGATTGTCTAAAAGCAACTGAACTCGGGTGGCTACAACCTTATCAGCCCAATTTGTCGGTTACTTGGCTTTTTCAAGAATCGATGCGAGTCGGCGTCCATCAATCCCTAAGACCCGATCAGATTAACCGGATTTTAGGCACCATCTTTGGTGATATGGCAGCGCTAGGCGACGCAACGCTCAAACCATTCTTACAAGACGTTGTGCAGCTACCGGCGCTGGCCAAAACGCTGCTCCGAACCTCGGTGCAGCATCCGGGCTTGGTGGCGCAAATTGTGCCGCAAGTGGGGGTGGGCGCGATCGCTCGATGGTTGCCCCATTACAGTGCCCTCGCCGGTTACTCGCTGTTGCGTCCCGCCGTTGGCGCGTTCAGGCCACTAGCGAAAAACCTTCCTGAAAAGCAGCAATACCAGTACCATCGTTGGTTAGATGCACTACGATACGGTACCGGCAGCGACTACAGGGGAGGCGTATGAGCTCATCTTTGGCCCGCGATCGCTTTACAACAGAGGTACAGCGCCCGGATGAAGCCATCAATTTAGCCTTGGCCGCACTCTACATCGCCCAAGAAGAATATCCTGAACTCGACTGTCGAGCCTATCTACAACGACTTGACCACATGGCTGATGAATTGCGTCAGCGGTTGCCAGCAGAAGCTTATCCCCTCAAAATCATTCGCGCCATCAATGACTATTTATTTAAAGCCCAAGGATTTGTTGGCAGCAATCAAGATTACTACAACCCTCAAAACAGCTTTCTTAATCAAGTATTAGATCGTCGCACCGGCCTTCCCATCACCCTGTCATTGGTTTATTTAGAGCTAGCGACCCGCATTGACTTCCCCATGGCTGGAGTTGGAATGCCGGGCCACTTTTTAGTGCGCCCCACCCTGGCGGAGATGGCAATTTTTGTCGATGCCTTTCATCAGGGTGAGGTCATGTTCGAAGAAGACTGTCGCGATCGCATTAAAACGATGTACGGCAAAGAGGCCCGCATGCTGCCTCAGCATCTAGAGCCGATTGGCAAAAAGCCCTTCCTCGCGCGGGTATTGACAAACCTCAAAGTGATTTACCTGCGGCGGCAAGATATTGATCGCGCGCTGGCAGCCATTGATCGCATCTTGCTGTTGTTACCCAATTCCCTAATGGAACGCCGCGATCGTGGATTGATTTACTATCGCGAAGGAAAACTGTCTGCAGCCAAAGCCGATCTCAAATACTACTTGCTGAATCATCCCGATGCTCCTGATCTGTTTGAGATTCAGCAAGTGCTGAGTCAGATCAACGCTGCCCTACAAGAATAAGCTGGTGGGCCAGTGTTGACTGCACTCAGTCCCATCCCCCTAGAGAGCCGTCGCCTGTGAAGCGTTTGCACCATGGCAAACTCGGAAAATTACAGAGGGCCATCCGTGAAAGCTGACCTGGGTTCCGCTTATTTTTAAAGTTCACTTTTGCTGTCCAGTCTGACATTATCAGGCTTGAGCACAACTTAAAATGTTTTCATTGACACAAGCCGAAATTCTTTCGTATGATTAGAGCTTGTGACCTCAATAGAAATCTTAGTCATCTAGTCTAATTTAACGACCCAATGCCAACAATTCAGCAGTTAGTTCGCTTAGAACGAGCCAAGTTACAAGAAAAAACCAAATCCCCGGCGCTTAAAAGTTGTCCTCAACGACGTGGCGTCTGTACCCGCGTGTACACGACAACCCCCAAAAAGCCCAACTCGGCACTGCGGAAGGTTGCGCGGGTGCGTTTGACCTCTGGTTTTGAGGTGACTGCTTATATTCCTGGCATCGGCCATAACCTGCAAGAGCACTCTGTTGTCATGATCCGGGGTGGTCGAGTCAAAGATCTGCCGGGCGTTCGGTACCATATCATTCGCGGCACTTTAGATACTGCCGGTGTGAAAGATCGCAAGCAGGGTCGCTCTAAGTACGGTGCTAAGAAGCCTAAAGAGTAACTTGCAGCACTGCCAAGTCTTTCGGCTCTTTGACCCAACCTTTCAGGTATGGGGCATGCCTGCTGAGCGGTAGTCTCCAACCGTCTGTAAGTTCACTCGTCATATCAACCTAAGGATAGTTATGTCTCGTCGTACCTCCGCTCAAAAGCGGGTCGTTCCACCCGATTCGGTCTACAACAGTCGACTAGTCAGCATGATGATTCGCCGCATCATGTTGGATGGTAAGAAGTCAGTCGCTAACGGCATTGTCTACGATGCTTTCACCATTATTGCTGAGCGCACTGGTAGTGACCCTCTAGAAGTCTTTGAAGAAGCGGTAAAAAACGTCACTCCTCTGGTTGAAGTCAAGGCCCGTCGAGTGGGTGGCGCAACTTATCAAGTTCCCATGGAAGTTCGTCAAGACCGTGGTACCGCCCTTGCCCTACGTTGGATTACGCAGTTTTCTCGTTCTCGTGGGGGAAAAACCATGGCCATGAAGTTAGCAAACGAGCTAATGGATGCTGCTAATGAAACTGGCAGTGCGGTTCGTAAGCGCGAAGAGACCCACCGCATGGCTGAAGCCAACAAGGCTTTTGCGCACTATCGCTATTAAGCGTTTGGGTTTTAGTGACCAGCATCAGACGTGAGACTGGCAAGACGATAACTAGGCATCAGCCGGTTCAGGTGGCCCAAGGAGTTCGTGGTGGCACGCATAAATCCCCTCGAAAACGTTAGGAATATTGGGATTGCCGCTCACATTGATGCGGGCAAGACCACGACAACTGAACGAATTTTGTTTTACTCCGGTGTCGTCCACAAGATCGGTGAAGTTCACGATGGCACTGCGGTCACAGATTGGATGGCGCAGGAACGTGAGCGGGGAATCACCATCACAGCCGCTGCCATCAGTACGACTTGGCGTGATCATCAAATTAATATTATCGACACTCCAGGGCATGTCGATTTCACCATCGAGGTGGAACGTTCCATGCGAGTTCTGGATGGCGTAATCGCAGTTTTTTGCTCAGTCGGCGGTGTGCAGCCGCAGTCCGAAACGGTGTGGCGGCAAGCTAATCGCTACCAGGTTCCGCGGATTGCCTTTGTCAATAAAATGGATCGTACCGGTGCTAACTTTTTCCGTGTGCATCAGCAGATTTGCGATCGCCTCAAGGCAAATGCAGTCCCCATTCAAATTCCCATTGGAGCAGAAGATAACTTCTCTGGCGTCATTGATTTGGTGAAGATGCGAGCTCGCATCTACAACGATGATTTGGGCATGGATATGGTAGACACCGACATTCCTGACGCCATGCTTGAAACGGCTGAAAAGTATCGTACTGAGCTGTTAGAGGCGATCGCGGATACTGACGACACGCTGATGGAAAAGTACCTGGAAGGGGAAGCGCTCAGCGAATCAGAAATTGCGTTGGGGATACGTCGTGCCGTATTGACGGGGGCGATTGTGCCGATGTTGTGTGGTTCAGCATTTAAGAACCGGGGTGTGCAACTGTTGTTAGACGCTGTTGTGGATTATCTCCCGGCCCCGACTGAAGTTCCGCCGATTCAGGGAGTGCTGCCCGACGGTAGCGAGGCAGCCCGCGCGGCTGACGACGAGGCCCCTTTTGCGGCCCTAGCCTTCAAAATCATGTCTGATCCTTATGGTCGCTTGACCTTTATTCGGGTTTATTCAGGCGTGTTGGCGAAAGGCAGTTACGTTCTTAATGCCACTAAAGGCAAGAAAGAACGAGTCTCCCGCTTGATTGTGATGAAGGCAGATGACCGCATTGAAGTCGATGAGCTGCGAGCAGGTGACTTGGGGGCGGTTTTAGGTCTCAAAGATACCTTTACCGGTGATACCATCTGCGATCCCAAGCAGCCGATCATTCTGGAGTCACTTTACATTCCTGAACCAGTGATTTCAGTTGCGGTTGAGCCAAAGACTCAACAAGACATGGATAAGCTTTCAAAAGCATTGCAGTCTCTGTCGGATGAGGATCCGACCTTTAGGGTAAGTATTGATCCAGAGACCAATCAAACGGTGATTGCTGGGATGGGAGAACTGCATCTAGATATTCTGGTTGATCGGATGCTGCGAGAGTTTAAGGTCGGGGCCAATATTGGCAATCCGCAAGTGGCTTATCGAGAAACCATCCGCAAGCCGGCTCAAGTGGAGGGCAAGTTTATTCGCCAAAGTGGCGGTAAAGGGCAGTATGGACATGTTGTCATTGAGGTTGAGCCCGCCGAAGCCAGCAGTGGTTTTGAGTTTGTTTCAAAAATTGTCGGCGGCACTATTCCCAGGGAATTTATTGCCCCAGCTGAGCAGGGTATGAAAGAGGCTTGCGAATCTGGTATCCTAGCCGGGTACCCTGTCATCGATTTAAAGGTTACTCTAGTAGATGGCTCTTATCACGACGTTGATTCTTCCGAAGTAGCTTTTAAGATCGCAGGATCAATGGCTATACGTGAGGGCGTCTTAAAGGCTTCTCCTGTACTTCTTGAACCCACTATGAAAGTTGAGGTCGAAGTTCCCGAAGATTTCCTAGGGGACGTCATTGGTGACCTCAATGCTCGCCGGGGTCACATTGAAGGTATGGGATCCGAAGAAGGCATCACCAAGGTCACCGCCAAAGTGCCCTTGGCTGAGATGTTTGGTTATGCCACCGATATTCGGTCTAAGACTCAGGGTCGGGGCATTTTTTCGATGGAGTTTAGCCACTATGAAGAGGTACCTCGGACTGTGGCAGAGGCCATCATCGCTAAAAACAATGGGAACGCGTAGGTTTAGTTTAGGGACACGTAACGTAAATGGCACGAGAGAAGTTTGAAAGAAACAAACCTCACGTCAACATTGGCACCATCGGTCACGTTGACCATGGTAAAACCACGTTGACAGCTGCAATCACCATGGCACTTGCTGCAGCGGGTGGCGCTAAAGCTCGTAACTACGAGGACATCGACGCCGCGCCTGAAGAAAAGGCTCGTGGGATTACCATCAACACGGCTCACGTTGAGTATGAGACTACTAACCGTCACTATGCTCACGTTGACTGCCCAGGCCACGCTGACTATGTGAAGAACATGATCACGGGTGCAGCGCAAATGGATGGCGCTATCTTGGTCTGCTCTGCAGCCGATGGTCCTATGCCGCAAACTCGGGAACACATTTTGTTGGCCAGACAGGTCGGTGTACCTGCGTTGGTGGTGTTCTTGAATAAGGAAGATCAGGTAGACGATGAGGAACTTCTGGAGCTGGTAGAGCTTGAAGTTCGCGAATTGCTTAGCGACTATGAATTCCCCGGCGACGACATTCCAATTACAGTTGGTTCTGCTCTCAAGGCGGTTGAGGCGTTGACCGCGAATGCCAAGATTGGGAAAGGGGATGATGAATGGGTTGATAAGATCCTCACGTTGATGGATACCGTTGATGAGTACATCCCGACTCCTGAGCGTGACGTTGACAAGCCTTTCTTGATGGCAGTTGAGGACGTCTTTTCGATTACGGGTCGTGGTACGGTTGCTACTGGCCGCATTGAGCGTGGCGTAGTGAAGGTTGGCGAAACTATCGAGATTGTTGGGATTCGGGAAACTCGTAGCACGACAGTAACCGGGGTCGAGATGTTCCAGAAGACCCTAGATGAAGGACAAGCTGGCGACAACGTTGGTGTGCTTCTTCGGGGGGTTCAGAAGGACGATATTGAGCGTGGTATGGTTCTGGTTAAACCTGGAAGCATTACCCCTCATACCGAGTTTGAGGGAGAGGTCTACATCCTCAAGAAAGAAGAGGGTGGTCGTCATACACCCTTTTTTGCCGGTTACAAGCCTCAGTTCTACATCCGCACAACGGATGTGACCGGTGAGATTGCTGCTTACACCGCTGACGATGGTAGCAACGTTGAGATGGTGATGCCTGGCGATCGCATCAAGATGACGGTCAAACTCATTAACCCGATTGCGATTGAAAACGGCATGCGTTTTGCTATTCGTGAAGGTGGTCGAACTGTCGGTGCAGGCGTCGTTTCTAAGATTATCACCTAGATAATTTCGACACCGGCCTAAAGAGAGAGCTTCTTTGCTGGGAGCTCTCTCTTGCTATCTCAGCCTAATCAGTCGGGGCTTAACGATACGATTGATACTTAGAACCTTGAAAATTCAACTTAGGTACCTTGCATGGCAACCATTCAGCAGCAAAAAATTCGCATTCGCTTGAAAGCCTTTGATCGCCGCTTGCTTGACACTTCCTGCGAGAAGATTGTGGATACGGCTAACCGCACCAACGCCACTGCTATCGGCCCGATTCCATTGCCGACCAAGCGCAAGATTTATTGTGTTCTGCGATCGCCTCACGTCAACAAAGATTCGCGAGAGCATTTTGAGACTCGTACTCATCGCCGCATCATCGATATCTATCAGCCCTCTTCTAAGACGATCGATGCCCTGATGAAGCTCGATTTACCAGCTGGTGTCGATATTGAAGTCAAGCTGTAATTGAACATTAGCAAGTATCTCGAAAGCAGGATAACCGCTAGAAGCCGCCAGGCTGAGCCGCATGTTAAAAAATGATGCGATAGAATAAGAATGTACAAACGGTCAAGCAATCTTTGTTAACCGTTGTCATTATCGCAATGTTGGCACGACTAAATAAATGCCCGCTTCTTCATTGGCTGTTCGAGAAATCCCCTTGTTTCCATTACCTGATCTGGTTTTGTTTCCAGGGGCACACTTGCCACTTCACGTCTTCGAGTTCCGCTACAGAATTATGATGAACACCATACTCCAGGGCGATCGCAGCTTTGGAGTATTGATGTTTGACCCTGAAACGAAGGCTCCGGCCCGCATTGGTTGTGCTGCCGAGATCCTGCATTCTCAGAAGCTACCCGATGACCGCATGAAAATGCTCACGATTGGGAAGCAGCGATTTAGGGTTTTGGATTACGTGCGTGAAAAACCGTATCTTGTTGGTTTGGTTGAGTGGATCGATGACCAGCCAACGGAACAAGATTTGGCCCCTCTTGTAGATGAAGTGGATCAACTACTGCGTGACGTGGTTCATCTCTCAGCGAAGTTAACCAGTCGAGAAGTCGAACTACCCAACAATATTCCTTCCCTGCCTCAAGAGTTGTCTTACTGGATTGCCAGTAACCTTTATGATGCGGCAGATGAACAACAGGCACTGCTTGAGATGGTAGATACAGAAAACCGTCTAGAGCGAGAGGCCGAAATTCTCACGACTACTCGCAACCATTTAGCCGCTCGCACGGCTCTTAAGGATGTTTGGGAATAACGCATCATGAGCGCAGAGCTGGCTATATGCTAAGTCACGCTTGAGTACTGACAGACTCAGGCATGACTGCTTCATGCTCACTGACCGTACTTGGGTGAAAATATCCATAGATCTGCTGGGCCATGTGAGGCCCAATGCCAGGCACTTGAGACAGTTGCTCAGGCGAAGCTTCGCGGATGTAATCAATGGAACGAAACGCTGCCAGCAGCTCTTTTTGACGATGTTGTCCCAGACCCGGAATATCGGAAAGGCGCGATCGCCGCATGCGGTCCGTGCGCTTTTTACGATGAAAGCTGACAGCAAAGCGATGAGCTTCGTCGCGCAAGCGTCGCAGCAGTTGCACTCCGGGCTGTTCGGCTGTGGTCTTGAGCGGCTGTGATTCCCCTGGCTGAAAGATCTCCTCGCGCTTTTTCGCCAAGCTGACCACATTCAAATCTTGCAGCAGGTTCAACTCTCGTAGGACTTCGACTACCGCTGAGAGTTGCCCTTTGCCACCGTCAATCATCACCAAATCGGGCCAATCAGGGTTGCCCACTCGCTGCTTGTGAGGATCAGCGGCATAACGACGAAATCGGCGGCGAATCACCTCGGCCATACTGGCAAAGTCGTCGGAGTGGCCAGTCCGCACCTCGGGATTCTTGATTTTGTAGTGGCGATAATGCTGCTTGGCCGGCATGCCATCCACAAAGACGACCTGTGAGGCCACGGCATCAGACCCCTGGATGTGAGAAATGTCATAGCCTTCAAGGCGTTTGGGCAGGTCGGGAAGGTCGAGAATTTCCGCCAAATCTTGCATGGCTTGGGCGTTCCGATCGGCCACCTTTTGCCTGCGCACCAGCTCATACTGGGCGTTACGCTCCACCATTTCTACCAGTTCGGCTTTGGTCTGGCGTTGAGGGACTTCAATCGCCACCTTCCGGCTCCGTCGCTCGGTCAGATACTCCGCCAAGATCTCCGCCTCGGGCAACTCGTGCTGCACCAAAATTTCAGCGGGGATCTCGATCGCTTCCACTAGGGAATAGTGCTCCTCCAACACCCGCTGGAGAATTTCTCCCGGTGTCCCGGCCTGAGCGTCGGCATTGAAACCTAATCGTCCTACCAGACGCCCAGCCCGGATTTGGAAGAGTTGGATACAGGCAAACTGATCGTCGCTAGAGAGGGCGATCGCATCTCGCGACACGGTATCATCCGGCAGCGCCACTTTTTGATGAGCCGTTAACCGCTCCAACCCTTGTAACTGATCGCGAATCTGGGCGGCCTGTTCGAACCGCAACTCCTCAGCGGCTTTTTCCATCTGCTGGGTGAGAATCGTCTCCAACTCGTTGGTGCGACCTTGGAACACCATGGCCACCCGCTGCACGGTCTTGTGGTAATCCTCGGAGGAAATGAGTTCTTGGCACACACCGGGGCAGCGACCAATATCGTAATTCAGACAGGGGCGATCTTTAAATAACGGTTGGGGGCGCTGTCGCAGGGGAAAGGTGCGCTTAGCGATGCTGAGAGTGCGCCGCAGCAGCCCCGCATCCACATAGGGACCGTAGTAACGGTCTTTCAGGTTTTTACGACGCTTGCGGGTAACGAAAATGCGGGGGTAATCTTCCGACCAAGTAATGCAGAGGTAGGGATACTTTTTATCGTCCTTGAGCAGCACATTGAAGTGGGGCTGATGCTGCTTAATCAGGTTCGCTTCGAGGGCGAGGGCTTCGGCTTCGGTGTCGGTGACGATGAACTCAATATCAACAATTTGCATCACCATGATCGCGGTGCGCGGCATGTGGCGATGGGTGTCGCGAAAGTACGATCGCACCCGGTTGCGCAACCGTTTAGATTTGCCAATGTAGAGAATCTGCTCCCGCGCGTCTTTCATAAAGTAGACGCCGGGTTCTAAAGGCAGCTCTTTGAGAATGGTTTCGAGCCGTTCGGGATCTTTGACGAGGGTAGGGCGCTCTTCAGAATACACGGGCAGATGGGAGGGCGAATGCGTGTGCTAACAGCATAGCGAGAATAGCAAAAACACTCTGTGGGGGGAATGGATCTGTTGGGAATTGAGATATCTGTAGGGCAGTCGTTGGGGAGAAAGGGCGATGAAAGACTGGGCCTCATCTCAGTAATCTGTCACAGCTTGCCTCATGCCTGAGCAACGCTGGGTGGAGTAGGCAACAAACAGATGCTTGTCTAGACTTCTAGCAAACTAGACTCTTTTTAACCCACAAATCCAGGAAAAGGGACTGTATAAAACTTAACTAAGCGATCGCTCTATTCGAATCTCATACTCCAGCGTGGATTGGGCAAAGTATCCCGACTGAAGCTACCCGGAGAAAGGGGCGGCGGTTTGACGATGGGCGGCGGCAGCACTCAGTGAGCCTCTATTTTTATGTATCGTTTTCGCTGACTACAAAGCTGATCTTAACTAGGGACTCATCAGGCGTTGCACAGAGATCTCAAGGTCAGTAAACGCTCGGGGAGAAACACTGCCTACGGTGTAAATCTCGGTGGTGGTGTAGCGGCCTTTGTCTAAATCGCGAAAAATATTTAGTTCTTTAGCGTTCAGATTCACCACCCAGTATTCAGTAATCTCAGCTTCGGCATAAATCGCTTGTTTGAGAGTGAGGTCTTGAGTAAGCGTGGCCTGGGAAAATTCGATCAGCCAGAAAATATCGCTGGGATATGGATGATGTTCCAAGTAAATGGCTCCTGGGGGTTGCACAATTGCCAGATCAGGGATCGGCTCGGAATTGTTGGGTAGGGTAATGGGATGCGCCTCGCGGATTTTGGCTCGACTACCCAATAGTGCTCGTAAATAGTCCCCGACTTCGCTGTTGTAGTAAGCGTGGAGTTCTCGCTCTGGTGCCATAACGACGAGGTCTCCCTGCAGTAACTCGATGGCTTGGTCGTCAAACAAGCCCGCATCGATCGCCTGGTGGTAGCGCTCAAGTGTCCATTTATAAGTGGTGGCAGTCATCGCAAACTCGCTTCAAAACGAATGGACAATCAACCTGTAGTTCTCAGTATGGCAAACTCACAATCGCTCTAGAAATCTTAGTATTATTCCTGGAGCTGGCCTCCGGTGATAGCCGATCGCTCTATCCGAATCTCATACTCCAGCGTGGATTGGGCAAAGTATCCCGGCTGGAGCGGTCCGGAGACGGGGGCGGCATTTTGGGGATGAGCGGCGGCGGCGATTGCAATGTGGCGATCGCTAACTGCCAGACCGTGGGTGGGGTCAAAGCCGCGCCAGCCCCCACCGGGAATGTAGACTTCTGGCCAGGCATGGAGTTCACGGCTGTCTTGTTCGGCATCGCCTTCTTGATAGCCGCTGACAAATCGGGCGGCGAGTCCGACGGCTTGACATGCCTCCATAAACAACACGGCAAAATCGCGGCAGGAGCCAGATTTTTGTCGTAGGGTCACGCCTGCAGGTTGCGAATTGCCCTCGGGGCGATGGCCGTACTGAAAGTCTTCGTAAATCGTTTGGGTTAGCCGTGAGAGAAAGAAACCGACATGGCCCTGCACCTCGTGAAGTAGCGTTTGTGCTAAAGCCACCACCGACGGATTGAATGTCGCCGCTAGGGCCGGTTGTAAGTAAGGAGTCAGATGGGTCGCGATCGCCCTGGGATAATCCATCGGCGCGGTGAAGGCCCACGGCTCGCTCAGGTAGTTAAACGGGTTATCGCGGTAAGTCTCGACGGTGGCTTCGGTATGGATGCGTAGGTCAGCAATTTCCACGTCGGGCAACCGCAGTTGCAGGCAGACATTGCCCTCCATATCTAAAATTTCGGAGCGCTCGTTGGGTTCCGGGGAGATCGCGATCGCAAACTGCTGTAAGTGTTGACTGCCATCACTCCGAGGGCGTAGCCTGACTGTGTGGGGTCCCAACTTGACCGGTTGTTGATAGTGATACTGGGTCGTATGGGAGATTTGATAGCGCACAGAAAATGCTCCGTTAAGAGGCGAGCGGCACCGCCATAAAATCTTCGTAGATGTGTTCGCCAACGGTATTAAGGCGCGTTTGCAGCTTATCAAGAAATTCGTGTAGGCCGCTTTCAAACACCTCATCCAGAGTCATGTATTCCAACTCGGAACGCAGGCGACCCAGCGTGCGCTCACTGCTATTGCACCAACTGCCGAGCGTTGTGCCAGTAATTTGATGAAGCGATCGCTCAGACTGCAGCAAACAAAACAAAATCGAGCGGGGAAACTCGGCATCGAGAATCAAGAACTGGGTGATGTCCTCGGGCGTGACCCGCCGCTGTCGCTTGCGGTACATCTCATAGGCGCTGGCCGATTTCAGCAGGGCAATCCACTGCAGTTCATCCAGGGGGGTGCCCACGTCTTTGACTGAGGGCAGCAGAATGTAATACTTCACGTCTAAAATACGTGCCGTTTTATCCGCCCGTTCAAGTAAACGCCCCAATTGGGCAAAGTGCCAGCCCTCGTTGTGGGCCATGGTGGCGTCCATTACCCCCGCAAACAGGTGGCTCGACATTTTGACGTCCGGATAAAAGCTGTAGAGCTGTTCTACTGAGATTTCCTGATTGGCGGCTTCCTTGACCGACAGATAAAAGGCGTTGACCTGCTCCCACATTTCGGACGAAATCGTTTCTCTCACGGCCCGGGCATTTTCCCGGGCTGATTGCACACAAGACAAGATGGAGTTGGGGTATTCACTGTCAAAGGTCAAAAACTTCAAGACGTTTTCGGCACTCGCTTCGCCGTAGCGCGCTTCGAACATCTTTTGATCGCCAGTGGTGATCACTAGCGGCTGCCATTGCTGAGTGAGTCCTGCTGCTACGGGGGTATCAAGCAACAGATTCAGATTCACCTCAACAAAACGAGCGACGTTTTCGGCCCGTTCAACGTAGCGATTGAGCCAATAAATTGAATCAGCAACGCGACTTAGCATGAGCCCTCCTTAATCACCCAGGTATCTTTACTGCCACCCCCTTGGGACGAATTCACCACGAGGGAACCGCGCCGCAGGGCGACTCGGGTCAACCCACCGGGATTCACATAGATGTCTTTGCCGTACAGGATGAAGGGCCTTAAATCGACGTGGCAGCCCTCAAACTGACCGTCAATCAAAGTCGGCACTCGCGACAAACTCAAGGTCGGTTGGGCAATGTAGTTGCGCGGCTCGGCCTTAATCTTTTCGGCAAAGGCGGTGCGTTCTTCAGCTGTGGCCTGTGGCCCCATCAACATGCCGTAGCCGCCAGAAGCATTGGTGGCTTTCACCACCAGCTCATCTAAATGGGACAGCACGTGGTCACGCTGCTTCGGATCTTCGCAAAGATAGGTCGGTACATTGGGTAAAATCTGGTCTTCGCCCAGGTAGTACTTAATCATCTGGGGGACGTAGGCGTAAATCATTTTGTCGTCGGCGACGCCGGTGCCGGGGGCATTGGCGATCGCCACGCGGCCTTGTCGATAAACGTCCATGAGGCCCGAAACCCCGAGCATCGAGTCGTCGCGAAACGCTTGCGGATCGAGGAAATCGTCATCAATGCGACGATAAATGACATCCACGCGACGCAGGCCTTTGGTCGTGCGCATTTGCAAATAACCATCTGCTACGACTAGATCGCGCCCTTCCACCAGTTCTGTGCCCATTTGCTGCGCGAGGAAGGAATGCTCAAAATAAGCCGAGTTATAAATGCCCGGACTCAGCACCACGACGCAAGGGTCTGACAGGTTGTCGGGAGCTAAGTTTAGCAAGGCTTCTAGCAATTGACTGGCGTAATCATCCACCGGTTGGATGTCGAGCGCATCAAAAAAGCGGGGAAACGAGCTTTTCATCACCCGGCGATTTTCTAGCACATAGGAAACGCCGGAAGGACAGCGCAAGTTGTCTTCTAGCACATACCAAGTGCCGTCGCGATCTTTGACTAGGTCAGTGCCGGTAATGTGGCACCAAATGCCTTTTGGAGGTTGCAGTTCCATACAGGGACGCAAAAAGCCGGGGGCAGTTTCGATCGCTTCTCGCGCAATCACCTGATCTTTAAGGATTTTTTGGTCGTTGTAGACATCATGGATGAAGCAGTTCAATGCTTCAATGCGCTGTTTTAACCCTTTTTCGAGCCATTCCCACTCGCTGTAGGGCACGAACCGGGGAATGACGTCGAAGGGAAAAATCCGTTCGGTGCCTTGGTTGTCGCTGTAGACGTTGAAGGTGACCCCGAGCTTAAACAGCATGTTTTGAGCGGCTTCTTGGCGTCGCTGCAGCTCTTCGATGGGCAAAGACTGAATGCGCCGCACCAATTCCGCTGCGGCAGGGCGTGGTGCCCCTTTCGCCAGAAACAACTCATCAAAAAAATCGCCAGGATCGTAAGTATCCAAGCCGGCCATGCCTTCCCTCCAAGCCAGTCGCCCCACTCATACTGGGTTATCTGACCCGCATACCGTAACAAGTTATACGTACTCGCAAAGCTTAATGCGGCCACAAGGAATGTTGGCAGCACACTGTGCTATAGCGGCGATTGCCGTGAATACCGACCTCTGAGGGGATGCTACTGTTCCGAGATATCGCTCACATCTGGCCCATCCGGCACGATATCCGAATTCCACTCAATTTCGGGCATGGTGGCGGCGGCGTCTCGTAGAGCCACTTCCCAATGCTTGCGCATCTTGAGCAGGTAAGGATCACCCGCATAAAACCGAGCCTTGTGCCCAATCTGAAAACTATCGGTGTGATACATGCTCATAGTGATGGGAGGACCCACCGATAGGTTGGAGCGCATGGTCGAGTCAATTGAAAGCAGCGCATATTTGGCCACCGCTTCAATGGATGATTCGTAGGTTAGGGTGCGATCAAGGATGGGCTTGCCGTATTTGGTCTCACCAATTTGCAGAAAGGGCGTTTCGGGGGTGCTGCGAATGCAATTGCCCTGGCTATAAATCAGATAAAGCTGCGGTTCCTCGCCTTTGACCTGCCCCCCCAGTAAAAAACTGCACTGAAAATCAATATTGTCTTTTTGCAGCCAAGGGCGATCGACTTCTTGCAGATTACGAATGCAGGTGCCGATGTAGCGGGCAATGTCGTACATCGTGGGCAACGAGTGCAAATTGACCTCTGAGTTGGTAATCAAATCACGATCAAGCGAGTGCAAAACGGCCTGGGTAATCGACAAATTGCCTGAGGTGCAGAGCATGAGGGCGCGATCGCCCGGCACTGAGAAGTCAAATAACTTGTGGTAAGAAGAAATGTAGTCGACCCCAGCGTTGGTGCGAGAGTCGGCTGCGAGTAAAACACCTTGCCGGACATGAATGCCTAAGCAATAAGTCATTGAAGAAGAGAGGGCGATTAAAACAGGCTGTAGGACTACTGAATGTAGTGACCAAAAGTGTATTAACGATTACTTAAGAGTCGCTCTATGTGTATTAGAGCAAAATACTTGCTTGATGAACAAATTGCAGAACATTCTTCACTTAGGGGCGACGCGCCATGGCTCTAGGGAGGTGGGGGCAAGTCGACAACCGCCATAAAGCGATCGAGTTCTTCACTTTGGTTGCCGTATACTCCAGCAATCTGCTGCTCGCAACAGTCGATGGCAAACTCGTCTAAGTCGGCAGGCTCGATGCCAAACATGCGGCTAAAGGTGTCAGGCTGCACTCGACAAAAATCGGGACGGGTCTCATAAATGGTGCAGTGCCGCTGGTCGCGATCGTAATTGATGCACCACCCATCATCCCCAACCAAACTCAGATAATGAGCGAGTTCTTCAGGGGTGAGATAGTCTTCTAAGTTGGGGCGATCGCTCGGATCGAGCTGGCAACAAGCGCCACAGTTCTGAATGCACTGCCAATGTGCCATGGGGTGAAGAGTGCCTCCCTTAGAATTTTGTAAAGTTAGTTAAATATCCGTTCCCACCAGCGGATAAAATAGCGCAGTCAGGCTTTTGGAAAGGCCAAAATTGTCGTCTGGGAGGATCCATGGAGTTCATTTCAAACTTTTTCGGTGGCATCAGCTTTGAGCTCATTGCTCAGCTGACCATGTTAGCCATGATTGTGATTGCTGGTCCGGTCATTGTCTTCCTGTTGGTCGCACGGGGTGGTGATCTCTAAGATACCGCTCATATTGTTTGAGTTTTGGTTGGTAGAGCCACAGTCGCCTCGACATTCTGCTGCTCCCTTAAAATCTACAGCGCGACCGTGGCAAGGACTGCGATCGCGCTCTTTTGCATGGGTGCCTCTAACGAAACCAGCGGACTGACGCAGTTAGGCCCTTTATCGCTGCTCCTAACAAATCAGAGTGTTATGGTGAAAGCCTCGTAGGGTATAAACCACCGATATCTATCGTTTCATGCTTGACCGAATTCGTGCGATCGCTGATCACCTCACGCCTCGTCTCATTGAAATCCGCCGTCATCTGCATACTCATCCCGAGCTGAGTGGGCAGGAATATCAAACTGCGGCCTATGTGGCTGGGGTGCTTTCCTCCTGTGGCTTAAAGGCGCAAGAATTGGTGGGCAAAACGGGGGTGATTACCGATCTGCCCGGAACTGGAGAACGATCAGATTGGATCGCCCTACGCACCGATATGGATGCGCTGCCCATTCTTGAAAGAACCGCCTTAGACTTTGCCTCGCAAAAGCCTGGAGTGATGCATGCCTGTGGCCATGATGTGCACACCACCGTCGGACTGGGAGTGGCGATGATATTGGCGGAACTGGGGGAACCCTTGCCGGGGCCACTGCGATTCATCTTTCAACCGGCGGAAGAAACGGCTCAAGGCGCTCGCTGGATGGTCGGTGATGGCGTGATGGCTGAGGTGTCGGCAATTTTTGGCGTCCATGTGTACCCTTCGGTGATGGGCGGCGACATTGGCATTCGCTACGGGGCGCTCACGGCGGCAGCCGACGATCTCGAAATCAATATTGTGGGCGAGTCGGGGCACGGTGCTCGGCCCCACGAAGCGATCGACGCGATTTGGATTGCCGCTCAGGTGGTGAGCACGTTGCAGCAGGCGATTAGTCGTACCCACAATCCCCTGCGGCCAGTGGTATTAACCATTGGCCAGATTCAGGGGGGCAGAGCACCGAACGTGATTGCCGATCACGTGCGCATGACGGGGACGGTGCGATCGCTGCATCCCGACACCCGCCAAGAACTGCCGGACTGGATCGATGCGATCGTCGCCGGAGTGTGCCAGGCTTTTGGGGCGAAATATGAGGTGAGCTATCGCCCTGGGGTCCCGGCGGTGATGAATGATCCGGCTCTGACCCAGTTGGTCGAACAATGCGCTCGCAGCGTTTGCGGCGATCAGCATGTGCAACTGATTGAAGAACCGTCTCTGGGCGCAGAAGACTTTTCGGTTTATTTGGAGCATACCCCCGGCACCATGTTTCGCCTGGGCGTTGGCATGCCGAATGCCCCCAACCACCCGCTACACCATCCTAAGTTTGAGGTAAATGAGGCGGCGATCGCGGCGGGGGTAACCACCCTAGCCTATGCCGTCACGCGCTATTGGGAGGCGTTTCCCGCTCCCCCACCCCGCCTTGATCCAGCTGTATCCCATTCCGAGGCTGTCTAAACCTCATCAAGGTTCAGAAGTGGAGTTTTGACGCTTGTCCGACCTCACCGCCTGCGGCACCTCTCCTTCTCAAGGCTACCGTGTATACATAAGTCAGAGAAGTCATCTAAATCAGACCGATGCAGAGTAACCCAATAGCAATCTATGCTAGTCACTGCCATCAAGCCGTATTCGGAGATAAGCGGCTAGAAAAAAGGGGATATCCCTCTATTCAAGTATGCTGCAGTGGCGCACCGTCAGTATCCGTGCCTTATCAAAAGATTGGGCAGAGCAGATGGCCTACTACCGTTGGTTAGAGAATCCCTCAGTCAGTCTATCGAGCCTGACTGAGAGCCTCGCTGAACATTGCCGTCATCAGGTGAAGGGACGACACGTGCTGGCAATCAGCGACACGAGCGAGATTAACCTGCAAGCCCACGCCGGTCGGCTCAAGCCGGAGGGCTTGGGGGTGGTGGGCAACAACCGCGACATCGGATTTTTCCTGCATCCGACGCTCATCGTCGATAGCACTGATGGCATGCCTCTAGGATTAAGCCACGTTCAGCTGTGGACGCGTCCCGCTGAGCGTCCTAGTAAGGCAGAGCGCCACTACAAGACTCAACCGATAGAGGAGAAAGAATCGTACAAATGGATCAAGGCCGCCACCGGGTCTGACGCTTGTTTGACACTGGGCGCCGCCGAGCAGGTCACCTACATTGGCGATAGCGAATCAGATATCTACGAGCCGTGGGTGCAGATTCGCCCAGCGTCTGGACATCTGCTCATCCGCGCTTGCCGCGACCGGTTGCGCTACGACAAAGACGTCACGCTGTTCAGCGAGCTGTCCAGCCAACCAAGTGCGGGTCAATATTGCTTAGACGTCCCGGCGGAGCCGAGCATCAACCGCATCGCTCGCTCTGCCCAGATGACTGTGCGGTTTACGCCAGTGTCCCTCAAACGTCCCACCCGTTTGAAGGATAACTATCCTGAGCAGGTCGAAGTGTATGCGGTTGAGGCCTTTGAGAACGCGCCCCCCAACGGCCAAAAGCCAGTGCATTGGCGATTACTCACCACTCATCCCGTCAGGACTGTTCAACAGGCACTGCAGATCATTCAGTGGTATCGATGGCGGTGGCACATCGAGCAACTCTTTGCCATCCTCAAGCAGCGGGGGTTGGACATTGAGGCGTCTGAAAACGAGTCTATCTGGGCGATTGAAAAGCTCTCCCTCTTGGCCCTATCGGTGGCGCTACAGATTCTGCAGTTGATGCTGGGACGGGAGCAATCCAACACCTCGGCAACTCTGGCCTTTGACGCTAAACAACAGCGGTGCCTGAAGCAGATTGCGCCGACGCTCAACGGGCGCACTGCCAAGCAACAGAACCCACATCCGACCGCATCACTGGCTTGGGCCGCTTGGATGATTGCCCGGCTGGGCGGTTGGTCTGGCTACCGGAGTCAACGCCCACCTGGCATCGTCACCTTTGAGCGGGGATTGCAAGTATTTCAAGGAATGTTTGCGGGATGGCTGCTAGCTCACCCATGACCTCTCTCAGTTATGTATACACCGTAGCCTTCTCAAGGAGAGGCTTAATGACAGTCTGCTTCCGCTCCTTTGCAAGGAGCGGTTAGGTGAGGTTTTGATGGCCAAACATAACTCCACTTTTCAACTTAGACGCGGTTTAACCAGTTGTTAGCGAGTGCCAGCTCTGCCCATCCAGTATTCAGCCAGGATGCTCCGTATTTGCTGGGTTGATTGGCCCCAAACTGGTAACCGTCCCAGAAAGAAAAAGAAATCTTAGGGAATGAAGCGGTCGAGCTTCGCTAAGTTGTGAGGATGAGCGAAGAAATTGAACTTGCTGGCATCAAGGTTCCAAAAGCCGATTGGGAGGCCACGCCTGCGAGTATC
>JBCDAJ010000111.1:0-22834 GCA_039185935.1 Cyanobacteria bacterium P01_F01_bin.56
GCGGCGATGGCGATGGTCAGGAATTTGTTTTAATTGCTCTATGAGGGACATGGGCTGTTGATTTTGAAACAACTCAGTCCATCCTCATTTTTCTTCTCGCGTATGAAACCACCCTGCTTGCCCAAAAACAAGTAGGGTCTTGGTGGACAAGCGACGCTCGATTCGATGGTTGGATTAGGGACGATCGCCTTAGGAGATTTCTGTCAATGAACATACCCATTCGGCGGTGCATTACGCTTCGCTAATGACACCCTACAAGCGGTAAATTCTTTCCTGTAAATCTCCTTAATCGCGATCGCCCCTCAAAACCGGTGAACGGCAGACACAAACTTCCCCATCTGTCAGGTTAGGGAGTTGCGCTTAAATAACATCCCACCGACCCTGCGACCCATCCACCCTGCCACAGTCTTGTCCGGGTACTTTATTTTCAAGCCGATCCCCTAGCGGACGTTGAGTGCCGAACCGTGGAACGGCCATGGCTCTAGGCGGCCATGTCAAACAACAGCACTTCGGCGTCTTCGCTAACTCCAGTTAGGGTTAATGTGGTTTCATCGGCGATCGCGGCACCATCGCCAGCGGTCAAGTCATGCCCGCTCAGCTGGATGGCTCCTTTCGCCACATGCACCCATACCAATCGATGGGCCTCTAAACGGTGACTCACAGACGCTTGGGGCTGCAGCACGGTGGCATACAAGTTCAAATCTTGATGAATGGTCACCGAGCCCTCGCGACCATCGCGAGACCCGACTAGCCGCAATTGGTTTTGCTTGTCGGCGGGCGCAAAGTAAGTTTGTTCATAGCCGGGGTCGATGCCTTTGGCCTCGGGTAAAACCCAGATTTGCAAAAAGTGCACCGGGTCCGTCTCGGAGGCGTTGTACTCGCTGTGCATAATGCCAGTACCGGCAGACATGCGCTGCACATCGCCAGGACGAATGACGGAACCATTACCGATATTGTCTTTATGGGCCAAGCTACCGTCTAAAACGTACGAAATGATCTCCATGTCGCGATGCCCGTGGGTCGAGAAGCCTTGCCCAGGGGTGACCTTATCTTCATTGATCACTCGCAAGGTCCCAAAGCCCATATGTGCGGGATCGTAGTAGTTGCCAAACGAGAACGTATGGCGGCTATCAAGCCAGCCAAAGTTAGCGTTGCCGCGATCGCTGCCAGGTCGAAGCGTAATCATGTGACACCTCCTTGTTTGGCGTCGGAATAAAAATTATCGATGGCTTTATTATGGAATGATTCTAAATAAAAGACAATATGCAATTTAATTGACATTTTGCTTCTATATTGGAGACATTTGAATGGATAAATTTGAAAGTATGCAGGCTTTTACCCAGGTGGTCGAAGCCGGGGGCTTTGCCGCTGCCGCTCGCAAAATGGGACTATCGCGATCGGCGGTCAATAAGCTCGTGATGAATTTAGAAGCCGCCTTAAAGGTGCAACTGCTGCAGCGAACGACCCGTAAGGTTACGCCCACAGCCACTGGGCTCGCCTTTTATGAGCGTTGTATAGCCATTTTGGCGGATGTCACAGAGGCCGAGTTGGCTGTCTCAAATTTGCAGACCAAACCTCAAGGGCAACTGCGCATTAACGCCCCCATGACCTTTGGCAATCGTTATCTGTCGCCATTGTTAGCTCAGTTTTTGCAACAGTATCCTGAACTGCATGTGGAACTGACCCTGAGCGATCGCTTCATTGACCCCATTGATGAAGGGTTTGATGTCACCCT
Organism: Cyanobacteria bacterium P01_F01_bin.56; assembly: GCA_039185935.1. GTDB lineage: Bacteria > Cyanobacteriota > Cyanobacteriia > Phormidesmidales > Phormidesmidaceae > Halomicronema. Next base: position 1,736 of record JBCDAJ010000111.1, read on the forward strand.
GCGGATCGCTCACCCACCCGTCATGAGTAATCTCATTGTGCAAGTGTTAGCCCCAGCACCGGTGATTTTATGTGCGGCCCCAAGTTACCTCCGCGATCGCGAGCCGCCCCAAGTGCCCAGCGATCTGGCCCATCACGCCTGCCTGGCTTATGGCCACCTCGCGACCGAAAAACCATGGACTTTGTCCGGCCCCGACGGTGAAGAACATAAGGTCAATGTTCAAGGGCCGCTCTGCGCCAATAATGGTGAAGTTTTGCAGACAGCAGCCATTCAGGGGCTAGGCATTACCCTATTGCCCCAGTTCATCGTGCAGTCTGACCTGGCCGCCGGTCGACTCCAGCATCTCATGGTCGATTATGCCGCGCCCGAACTTTCCATCTGCGTGCTGTATCCGGTCAACCGGCATCTATCGACGAAAGTGCAACTGCTGGTCGAGTTCTTAAACCAGCGACTTGGGGAGGGACCGGGTGGCAGGGTATGAGAGCGGCGGGACAGCAATCTTGTCGTCAGCGATCGCCGTTTGTGAACGGTTGTTGCCCTGAAAATAAGCCCCTCGTAGGGTGGGTTCGTCCCCTCACCGATTAGTCCAAACTCCTGTCCAGCATGGAATGCAACCCACCACCCCCGACCCACATACCAAGGCATCCCTATTTCATCGTTTGGAGTGTCGTGCCAGCGTCATGGGCCGTTGATCTGGGCTTTTACAGTTGCAGGCACGGCGGCGGTGGACAAGAGATGAGCATCGGCTTTTGCGTGCGCGGGTGGATAAATTGGAGGCGCTCAGCATGCAGGCAATAGCCTAGATCGCTAGGCACAGGTAATTTGGTGGATGTATTGACACTGTGAGGTCGCCCGCCTGAAGCATAAAGCGGATCGCCCAGTAGCGGATAGCCAATCGCCGCCAGGTGAATGCGAATCTGATGCGGCCGTCCCGTCAAAATGGTCACCTCCAGCAGGGTTTGGGTGGTTCGTCGCTGCAGCACTTGGCCCTGGCTGTAGGCCCATTTACCCGCTGATGTCGCCGCGTAAATTGTGCCGAGCACGGGATACGGCACTGGCCCAATGGGAGTCATCATCTCAAAGGTATCGGGCAAATCACTTGGCCCAATCAATGCGCGATAGGTTTTCTGAAACCCGGCGACAGGATGTTGATCTTGGGTCGATTGGCGTAACTGTCGACTTAAGTCGGCCTTAGCAAGGGGCGATCGCGCCAGCAACATAACCCCTGAGGTCCCTCGTCCCAGCCGATGTACCGGACTCGGTGGGTTTTGGGGATACCGTAGCTGCAGTTGATGCAACAGGGTGTTTTCCAAAAAGTTGCCGCCAGGGAGCACGGGTAAACCTGAGGGTTTAGAGATCGCCACCAAGTCGGCATCTTCATACAGCACGGCAAAATCTAAAGGGACTTCAGGCTCTTGCCAGGGAGCCCGGTGATAGGCGAGCTGTTGATGGGCTTGCAACGACTGCTCAACTTGGGCAGGCTGTCCGTCAATGGTGATTTGTCCTTGCTCAATGCGCTGCCGCCACTCAGTCCGGGATGAATGCCGATAGCGCTGAGTGTAATAGTCCAATACCGACTGCCCTGCTGCCGCAGTGGAGATGCGATCGCGGTAAGTCCAACCTTGGTTCATAACTCACGAAGCGTGTTTAACCAAAAAGCGATCAAGTTGATTGGCGAAGGCTTCGCGATCGCGGGCATGAAAGGGAGGCGGTCCGCCAGTCTCAACACCGCTGCTGCGTAGCTCGTCGAGAAAATTTCGCAGCGAGAGTCGTTGGCGAATGACCCCACGATCTAAAAATTCTCCTCGCGGCGTCAGGGCATAGGCCGCTTTCGCGATCGCCTCTGCCGCTAGGGGAATATCGGCAGTAATCACCAGGTCGCCACTGGTAAGGTGCTGCACGATATAGCCATCAGCCACATCTAAACCGGCCTTGACCTGTACCGCATCAATCAAGTCCGAGGCGGGAATTTGTAATTCTTGGTTAGCTACCAGGGTGGTGGCGACGCCAACCCGGCGGGCCGCCCGAAAAATAATTTCTTTAATGACCCGAGGACAGGCATCGGCATCGACCCAGATATGCATTACTCTAACGGCTCCGTAGTCGGTGCCTTACCGGATTTTTCTCGTGTCGACATCACTGACATCACTGATGTACTGTCGGGCGTTACGACGTCCAGTCCATTACCATCCAGGGACACAGCCGCAGTTAGGGATGATTCACCCTCGCTTTCCTGCCCTTGACGAGCAATGCGGATGGCTGTCAACGCCTCTTGAATCACGACAGCGATGGGCACAGCGACAATGACGCCAAGTAAGCCACCCACTCGGGCCCCAGACAGCAGCGCAATAAACACCCAAAAAGGATTTAAGCCCGTAAAGCTGCCCAACACTCTTGGGGCCAAAACATTTTCGACCAGTTGCTGGATCAGTGCCGAAACCAGCAGTACTTTGACGGCAATGCTAATATCGCGCAGCCCGACCAATAACGTCACCACGATAATGCTGACCGTGCCCCCAAAAGGAATTAACGCTGCTAACCCAATGGTGATGCCAAACAATAGCCCAAAGGGCACCTGCAGCAAGACATAGATCACAGTCAGCGTCGTCCCCATGAGGGAAGCGACGACAAACTGCCCTAAAAAATAGTTGCGAAAGCTCAAGCGCAGGGTTTCAGAAAATAACTGTTGAATTTTACTGGGGAGCCAGCTCACGATGCCATTCCAAACGCCGTCACCATGCTGCAGTAGATAAAAGGTCAGCACAATGGCCAGCACCACATCCACCAATTTATTCGCGGTAAAAATGGCCACCCCAAAGGTCAGGTTTAACGCCTCTCCGGCAATCGCTTCAAATCTCACCTTGAGGCGATCGTTGACCTGACTAATCAACCCATCCAGATTGAACGGTAATCCCCAGGTTTCAAAGCGGCTGTCGAGCATCAAAAGTTGCCCTTTGCCAGAGTCAAACCACTCTGGCAGCTTGTTGACCAACTGCTGAGCTTGCTCAATCACCAGGGGTAAAATCGTGATGCCAACGGTCAAAAAGATCACGATTGCTCCCAGCAGTACCAAGACGGCAGCAATGCCCTGGCGAATGCCTAATCGCCGCAACCACCCGACCGGATAGCCGAGCAAAAACGCCAATAGCGAAGCGATAATCACCGCCACGAGAATTTCGCGAAAATAGTCAAAAATCTGAGCAAAGGCCCAGACATTTAGCACCAGCAAGGGAGCCGCCAGCCCAATCACCAAAGTACGAGCAAAGGGCCCTAGCGACTGCCACCAGCGGGTAATCCAGCTTTGCGAAGGGGACGAATGAAGATGAGTCATAGGGTTGGCTCAAGGACAGTCTGCATACTGTTTAGTTTATGTTGGCGACCATAAAATCGTAGTGCTAAAGGTAGAGTGCGATATCACAGGTTGACGAGTTGAAAGGTCGAGTTGACGGCTGACCACCCCCACCGATAGCACCATGACCATTGCCGCTACGGCTGTCTCAGGATGGGCGATCGCCGCTCCAACTCACGGCTGCTGGCAACGCTCATTTCAGTCTGTTAAATCCCGTTTTTATCCGTTTGTTCTCCCCCTTTTACTCCGTGCAACTGTCATCGACTAATACTTTTGCTTATGCCTGTCCGTAAACCTCAACGCCGCCTCGTCTTGCTGATGGCCGCCCTTGCCCTCGCCGCCATCCTCATTCTTCCTGACTGGCGATTTATCCGCCGCGCGTTGACTTACCCTGAGCAGCCCATTATGGCTGTGGACTGGTATCGTCCCCAAGCAGTGGTCGCTGGCGTTGAGAGAGCCCCCTTGCCCGTCGCGGCGCCGCTCTCTCCAGACTTGGCTACTGCCCTTACCACAGTGGCCAACTACGCCGAAGCGCGTAATTCCACCGGGTTGTTGGTCATGCACCAGGGCAAAATTGTGCTGGAAAAGTACTGGCAAGGCTATGACGAGACCTCTCAGTTCAACGCGATGTCCATGTCAAAAAGTGTGGTGGGGCTATTGATCGGACAAGCGATCGCCGAGGGGGCGATCGCCTCACTGGATGACCCAGCCGCCAACTACCTGCCTGAATGGCAACAGGACGACCGTGCCAAAATCACCTTGCGTGACTTGCTTTATATGCAGTCGGGCCTGCGTAACGAGCGCAGTACTACGAGTCCGACATCTGATTTAGTTCACCTTTATGTGGGTTCTGATGTGGTCAAAACAGCGCTCAGCATTCCCAGTGTGCGGCCGCCTGGAGAGGTGTTTGACTACAACAATGTCAATAGCCAGGTGCTAGCGATCGTGCTACAGCGAGCCACTGGCATTGATTACGCTGACTATCTGGCAACGCGATTATGGCAGCCGATTGGGGCCCAGACCGGGAGTTTGTGGCTCGATCGGCCTGATGGCTTTCCCAAAACCTTTTGCTGTTTGTTTGGCACCCTGCAAGATTGGGCGCGTATCGGGCAACTGCTCCTCGATCAAGGGCAGTGGAACGGCCAGTCGGTCATTGCCGCTGATTGGATTGCTGAAATGCTGACGCCTTCACCTCTGGAATCAACCTTTGGCAAACACATCTGGGTCAAAGCCCGCACACCCGACCACCCCAATGTCGACGTCACCGCCACCGTCCCCTATCTTGATCCGTTCGGGTTTCATCTCGACGGGCGAGGGTTGCAACGGGTATTTGTGTTGCCCAGTTATGACCTGGTGCTCGTTCGGATGGGCGAACAACCCGACATCTGGGATGACTCAGTTATTCCCAATACTTTGATTCAGGCGCTAGAGCCGTGACCAAAAGTTTCCCATAGGGTGTTGCGCTTAAATAACATCCCACCGACCCTGCTACCCATCCACCCTGCCACAGTCTCGTCCGGGTACTTTATTTTCAAGCCGATCCCATAACGCTCTGGGGCACGGTTGGCGATCGCGCCTTCGCACCGCGCCAGCCACCGCTTTAGGGACTTAAACTCGACAGTGTCACATCGGGGGGATGCTTAACCTCATACTCGTAAAAAATGTGTTCAACTGTCTGTGGAGCCAGTTGAACCAGCCACTGACATTGGCCTTTTTGATTAAGTTTGGTTGAGGGCTCGGCATGGGTGATTTGCACCACCACCTCTTCAGAACGGCTAATGGGAATTTGTTCGATCACGGTGACGTCGATGACATGGTCGAACGGATTGCGAATCGTTAACCGGTAGGCTCTCAAATCGCGATCGGCTTTACTCGGCTCGGTTTTTTGAGTGACGAGTTCTCGTTGCACAGCAACCCGCTCATCCAGCCCCAAACTGAGTTGAAAAGACGCCCCAGGGCCGACATAGTCAAAGGTCTCAGCTCCGACATAGCCTCCATCGCGAAAGAGATACGCGGTCCCTGGCAAGAGTGGCCACTTATCGGGCGGATTGGTCAGTGCGGCACACAGATACGCTGAACTACACCGCTGTGGCAGTGCCACATAGGCAAGGCGACTCTCTAACTGCAGTTGCCCGACCGGCACTCGGTGAACTTCGCCATCACTGGGCACCTGCCCCGGAGCCGGAGCGACAAAACAGATAATGACATTGGCCGGTTGCAGCATCGTGTCTCCCAAGCCGTCATCTTCTTTTTCGGGGGGGATTTCGCTGCCTGGCAGGGCCCCCAGCATGCGATAAGCTTCATCTAAAACCGCCCTGCCAGACTTGCGCTGCAGTCTAGAGATCCCGGAGGTCTTCTTCCCTTTGGCATCAAGGGTAGATTGCAGATTAGGTAGACTCGCATCGGGGATGGCTGGTGTCTTATCAGGAACTGCAGTTGACACTTTAAAGTCAACGCCTTGCCAATCTTCTCCCGTGTCTTGTTGCACCTCGGCAATGCAGTCAATTTGCAAACTAGGATGTTCTGCCTGGAGGCGCACATCGTAGGCAGGCTGCCATTGGGCCTCGGTCACGTCGTAGACAATGCTAAGTTCAACTGTGCCCGGTTGCTGCAGAATCAAGGGCAGCAGAATGTGGTGTTTGGGCGTTTTGTTACTCGCTTGAAATTGCTGCAAGGCCTGACGAGCCTGCTGCAACTGCTGATCCAATTGCTGCTTGCGGCGCTCTTGAAGGACGATCGCTTCACTGGCGCTCTCGTGCGCTTGTTCTAAAAATCGGGTGAACTCTGAAACTTGAACCAAATCGGTAGTTTGTTGGGCCAGCCCCTGAGCCAACGTACGGGCAGACTCATCCGCTAGCGATTGTAAAAACGCCTGCTGTTGCTGCAGTCCGGCAATGGTGTCTTTACACTGGTGAAACTGGTCCTCCGCCTGGTGAAAGCGATCGTTCAGTGCGCCTTCTTGATGTCGCCGGTCATCATTGTGGTGCAGTGGTTTCAGCGTGGGTTTTTGAACCGTAACCCGAGCGGTCCCTCGGGCATAAGCTTGAATGCTATTAAGATCCAACGTTGCTGGCAATGGCCCGATATCTAAAGTTACCGGTGACTGATGCACCTCAAGCTGTCCTTGGCGCGTTACCCTCGCCTGTTCCGGATAGACAGTCACCGCCACAATCTCAGTATCAACTGGAATGATTTCCCCTGCGGAATCAGTATCAGGCATCGGCACAGTTAACTCTCTCGATTGCAAACCACAAATTTGGAAACCACTGAATACATCAGGCCATTGCCAAAAACCGCCTCATTACTGGTCAATGCTTTGCCGCATGACACCACAATCTGGTCAGAATTCAGCGATCTAGCGAGCTGCTCCAGACGCCCCAGACACTAACGGCTCGACTAGTAACTCTCAACTCAATCGCGATTGGTTGAAAGGGGAGTGTAATCGTTCGTGATCCTCTACAAAGTGATCTAACTTATTTCCCCTTACATGGCACGAGGGGAACCACCCTGATGGTCTGAGCAAAACTTTGTAGAAAAATCTCCTGAACAAAGTTTTGAAGCGCCATAGAATTTCGTTAATATTAGCTCTAACTATCCGAAACTGCTTCTATTCGGCTACATCTGTGGCGATACTTTGCAAAGCCGCGAATGAGGCTATTGGCTCGTTGAGCGATGTCGATAAACAATGAAAATTTACATTCACGGAGTCCGTAAGCGGTCAAATGCGACGAGTCAAATTTGGCCCATGGGTGTCAGTCCCGCAGGTTTTCAACAGCCCATATTCTTCCGCTAGGTGATACATTGACGGCGTTCTCTTGGGGCAAGGTCGCCATTCTTTAGGGTTGTCGTAGGCATAGTACACTTCAATGCCGTCAATGCCATAGGCCGCCGCCGCCGCCACCAGCTCTTCTGGAGTTCGACGATACCGACAAGGGTGAGCTAACACTGCCAAGCCCCCGGCTGCTTTAATGGCGGCAATTACTTGCTCGGCTTGTCGATCGTGCCCGCGAGGCGAAGCATGATGCAGATAGGGCTGCATGGCTGCGTGGCTAGGCTTGAAGGCGTAACCCAAAATGTGAACTTCAGCCTCGACTAAAAGCGAAGTGATTTCGACCCCGGGCCATAATCGAGGTAGCCGCCGCACACCCTTTTGTTTTCCCCGTCGCTGAATCGGGGCAGGATGCTTCCATTGCCAATCTTCTAAATACTGCTTCGCTTTGCGAAAACCACTAACGGTGTGGTGATCGGTAATCGCAAACTCTTTGAGTCCCAACCGAATGGCCTGCTCAATCAGCGACTCTGGAGAAAGTTGCCCATCGGAATGATGGGTGTGCATATGGAAGTTGAACCTGCTGGGACAACTGGTTTCATCAACTGTCTCAAAGATCCCTCGCAGCTCTAGAGCATCTCGTTGCAATGCCCGAGTCGAGACACCCGCTTGGGCGGGACTAATTACCATGATCAACCTTACTTGGTGTCTTTCTCGCTAATTTTCTTTATCTCTAATATAGCCGTCACGAAAAGTTTACGTATAACTAATTCTTATTTTTTTAAGACAAAATTTCTGTGCTGGTCGGGACCGATTGTGCGTAGGACCGGAGCAACGGCTGGTTGATGATCACTTAGCAGGTTGAAAAATAGGCTTAAAGCATGACAGCCATGTGGACGAGGCGATCGCTCGTCCTAATTGAGAAATCTTTGCGGCCAAAGCATCACTTTTAGCCATGACAACCCATCGTGCTGGGTTTAAGTTCTCAGCTATTAAGTAGGTGGGTTGAATCTATTGTAGAACGAGCTTATGGTGACAAAACCCTCGCGAGTGTTGGGTTTCGTTCCTCAACCGCAACCTACATCATTTGAAATTTAATAACGCTTGCCTACTTAGCGAGTACGGCTGAATCAAATTGGGACATCCAGAAATACGGATAATTAAGTCGAACAACTAATCTCGACAATTTAGGCCAGACATTGCAGTAAGATTTGTATCGCAAATATAAAAAGATAATTGAGGGTGCTTTTCAAGTAATGGTAAGATGGTCGCTAAACCTTTTTAGTCGTATCAATTCTCAATAAGGATTAAGTCGAAGCAATGGCAATGCATAAAGTAACGCGACGCTCTTTTTTAGTGGCGGGCGGGGCAACCGCTGCCCTTGCCGCCGCGCAGCTCAACCGACCTCGACGAGCAGTCGCCCAAACGGGTGAAATCAACCTCTATTCATCGCGACACTACAACACCGATGATGCCCTGTATGAGGGGTTTACTGAGCAGACAGGTATTCGGGTCAACCTGATTGAGGGCAGTGGGGACGAGCTGCGAGAGAGAATTGTGAGCGAGGGTGCTAACAGCTCTGCGGATATCTACATGACTGTCGACGCTGGGCGGTTGTGGCGGGCCGAGCAAGAAGATCTGTTTGCGCCAGTGAGTTCTGCAATTCTCGAAGACCGCATTCCAGCTAACCTACGCAGCCCTGATGGACTATGGTTCGGCTTTTCGAAGCGAGCTCGCGTCATCATGTATAACCGCGATCGCGTTAATCCGGCCGAGTTGTCGACCTATGAGGCGTTGGCTGAGCCTAAGTGGGGTGGGCGAGTGTTGGTTCGCACTTCGGGCAACATTTATAACGTCTCCTTGGTGGCCGGCATGATCGAAACCCTGGGGATGGCAGCGACAGAAGAGTGGGCCACTGGCTTTGCTAGTAACCTGGCGCGCGACCCAGAAGGTAATGACACCGCGCAAATCAAAGCCGTGGCGGCGGGGTTAGGTGACGTGGCGATTACCAATAGCTATTATCTGGTGCGGTTAGGCAAGTCTGATGACCCGGCTGACAAAGCGATCTTTGAAAAAGTCGGGATGTTCTTCCCGAATCAGTCAAACCGAGGCACCCATGTCAATGTCAGTGGAGCCGGTGTGTTAAAGACAGCGCCGAATCCGGATGGGGCGATTGCCTTCCTCGAATATCTATCGACGCCGACTGCTCAAGAGTTCTTTGCCCAAGGCAACAACGAATATCCTGTTGTTGCCGGTACCGAGCTAGAGCCGTTACTGGCCAGCTTTGGTGATTTCATTGAGGACGAAGTTGATGTCGAAGCATATGGCAGCAACGCTTCAGCAGCAGTGCAACTGGTAGATCGCGCTGGCTGGCTCTAACCTCCTCGTCAAACTCTCTTATCAGTCATATGAGGTAGAGGCCCATCGGTTCTGCAGAACCGATGGGCCTTTTACACTGAATCAGAGCCCCGTTGACAGCATTCGTCAACAGGCAGAAATCTTTTTAGTCGCTGAAATTCACAGCGTGATTGACCTATTCGGGATCGGCTTGAAAATAAAGTACCCGGACAAGACTGTGGCAGGGTGGATGGGTAGCAGGGTCGGTGAGATGTTATTTAAGCGCAACTCCCTTACCAAATAGAGTGCCGAGTACTATTACAATTCATATTCAGTAGGACTCACGCAGTTGAATCCGAATTTGGCCCCTGTATCCCCAAATCTGAGGAAATCGGCTTCAACATTCCCCAAAGTTGGGGGAGCAAGGGGGCGTTGGCGCAAGTCCTATTAAGGCAACTCAAATTTCTGAAACCTTGACTCAATCAACCTTTAGTTCCCGCATGCCGCGCTCTACGATAGGTCTGGAATTCCTCTGGCAAACCTTACTTTGATCAGGTCGTTCTGGATTGTTGAAGCTGCCTTCTGGCAGGCATGGCAATTCCGCATTCTGCCCCCCGCATTCCGCATTCTGCGGTAGCTCTGGATTGAGGATAGTGAATCTCCTCAATGCCACACTGAGCGTTTACCCTCAAAGACGATTTGCTAGCGTTAAACTGTTGAAGACTTTAGCAACGATAGTGTACATGAGCGTGATTTCCCGCATTTTCAGCCGTTCCGGATGCGTTTTAGCCGCCAGTTTCATCATCGTGGGCTGCTCTAGTACGGGGGGCAGTGGCAATGCCACGGATGAGCTCGCTCAGGCTCAGGCTGGAGAGTGCCTGGATTGCGACCTCCCTGGTGCCGATCTGGCGGGTCAAAACCTGAAAGCAGCGAAACTGAATCGTTCTGATTTAAGCAATGCGAAACTCGCAGGTGCTGACCTGAGCAACGCCTTAATGGATAGCGTTGACCTGCAGAATGCTGATTTATCGAATGCTAATTTGACGCAAACGGCACTGACCTCGGCGAACCTGACAGGGGCAAATCTCAAAGGCGCTGATTTGAGCGGTGCTTACTTACGGGCCGCTAATTTGTCGGGCACTGACTTTACGGACGCTAATCTAACGGGTGCCAATCTTGCCAGCACAAACCTAGAGGAAGCCGTTTTAGATGGCGCGACCTTAGACGGAGCAACTCTACCCGCTGATTTTGTCGCTCCTTAAGCAAGGCCATCTTGCCGGCAATCCGCCAGTTCCTTACTGAATTGCTAAAGCAGTCGTTCAGTCAACTTTGAACATGTCTCCCACGGCCTTGGTGAGCATTTCTCGGGGGATAAAGCGGCTGGCGTTTACCAAGATTTGATTGCTCAAGCCCCCGGTGACCACGTTGGACTGTCCTTGAGCCAAGGCTTTCAATGCTTCTTTGACCACTGCCTCTGGCGCCGTCAGACTTTGACCTGGAGGAGACGCCATCGTGTCGGGAAATTCAGCCGTTTTGAAAAACTGAGTCTCGGTGGGGCCAGGACAAACGCCCAACACCTTGACGCCATGGGGTTGGCACTCGTACCACAAAGCTTCGCTAAAGCTCAGTACAAAAGCCTTGGTGGCGGCGTAAACCGCAAAATAGGGAATGGGCTGAAAAGCGGCTGTAGAGCTGATGTTGACAATGCTGCCCGATCGCCGCTGCTTCATTCCGAGCAGCGCCTTGTACGTGAGGTCAACCAGCACCGACACATTGAGCTGAATCATGTTGAGATAGGTCTGGAGGTCGCCGTCAGCCAACTCACCATAGGTACCAAAGCCCGCATTGTTCACCAGCAGATCGAGATCAATGCCCTGGGCGTCAAGTCGGTTGAAGATATGGGTTGCTGCCCCCTCAGTCAGCAGATCCTGCACGATGACACTGACGTTAATCTCATAGGTCGAAACCAGCTGATCGGCGATCGCCTGCAGTTTATCCTGCGATCGCGCCACGAGCACCAAATCGTGTCCTTGCTCCGCCAGTTGTTCGGCAAACACCGCGCCAATACCGGTGGAAGCGCCTGTAATCAATGCTGTTGTCATGTTTTTGAGAAAAGTCATATTGATAGGACTGACGCAAAAGTCCCCTTTAATCCCCCAAATGGGGGGGGATGTTGAAGCCGATTTCCCAGATTTGGGCAGCCAGAGGCCGAACTCGGCTTCAATTGCGTCAGGCCTAATGGGTTGCTACTTCAACATGACGCGTTTGCCAACAGTCGTCCACTCTAGGCAGAATAATTTTTTGTGGCCTGGGGCAGCATCCTCAAGGAACCCTGCTAAGTTCTAAAGCGATCGCTGATTTCTGTCTGATATGTTGACGCTGACACAAGTTTGGGGAGCGCTGCTAATTTTTACCGTGGTCCCACTCGTCGGAGCGCTGCCGCTGAGTCAGTGGGTCGCTAATGCGTTTGCGAGGGAACGATCGCTTCCTCCCGACAATGTGGGGGTCCCGGCAATATTCGCAAGCAGCGGGGGGGGAGCAGGCAGCCTAGCGCTGTTGTTAGAGGCCGCCAAGGGCATTGGCGCCGTACTTGTGGCGCGATATTACTTTCCCACCGATGCGGCTTGGGAAATCGTGTCGTTGATAGCGTTGGTGATGGGGCGCTATTGGGCCATCAAAGCAGTGGGTACGACCAGTGTGATGTGGGGCGCGATCGCCCATAATCCGGTGGCGGCTGGCTTAACCTTACTCATCAGTTTTCTGGGGTTCACGATTTTTCGAGAGCAGCAGCAAGGGCGCTTGCTGGTGTTGGGGTTATTTCCCATCATCACGGCCCTCAGCCAGGCGAACGGCATGCAAATTTTGCTAACCGCTTGTCTGTGCGGCCTCATTGCTTGGATTTACCAACAGCACCCAGAAGACCTCGCCGTACCCAATCCTGCTTCGCGGTTAGAATCGCGGCGGCTGTTTGGCTTTTTTCGCAGCGATCGCGCCCTGCTCTCCCTAGAAAAATCTCTGGACGCGGCCACCGTGGGGAGTAAAGCGGCTCGGCTATCGCAGTTGATGGCGTGGGGATATCCCATTCCTACTGGCTATGTGTTGCCCGCCGGCGATGATCCCGCGATGCTGCTGGCCATTACTCAGCCCTCAGTAGCGGCTCCGGTGGTGGTGAGGGCATCCATTGTGGGCGATTTGCCAGCGCTATCGTCCAGTGCCGGGCAATATGCGGCAAGTGCTGACCTGACCTCCCAAGAGGCCTTGTACGCTGCGATGAATCAGTGCTTTCGCACCTATGAGCGTCCCAGTGCGATTCAGTATCGGCGCGATCGCGAGTTGCCTGAGGGGAGCTTAGCGGTGGTTGTGCAGCAGCAGGTGCCAGGACGCTGCAGTGGCGTCGCGGCGAGTCGCGATCCGTTCACGAGTGGTGGGGATACTGTGGTCATTGAGGCGCTCTGCGGGCCAGCTTCTCAAGTTACGGAGGGCAAGCACCGCCCCGACCGGTTTCAAGTCACTGTCCAAGCCAATGATTTGCCCGATCAGGTGGAGCAGTCTGATAGCTGGCAAATTCCCGAAGCCCTCACCCTCGATGTGTTCGGAGCCGGCGATACGCCACGACGGCTATTACAGGAAGTCGCTTTTTTGGCCCGACATGTTGAACGGCGATCGCAGGGGATTCCTCAAGTGCTGGAGTGGAGCTTTGACGGCGATCGCCTCTGGTTGTTGCAAAGTCGGCCTTTAATTCCGCCGACAGACCAGCCTCAAGTCCTCTCTCTAGCGCTACCGGGCCATACGACCGCTACGATTTCCGATAGTTCATCCGCGCCATCCTTAGTGGGGTTACCCGTGTGTCCTGGCCAGGCGATGGGAGAGTTGCGCATGTTAAAAGCCGTGCAAGACCTGCGCGCATTACCGCCCGCGACGATTTTGGTTGTGCCATTTCTGAAAGCCAGCGAAATTCCCGGACTGGCTCAAATTGGGGTGACGGGATTAATCGCCGAAACTGGCGGACAGCTATCGAATGGGGCGATTGTGGCACGGGAGTATGGCTTGCCAACGGTCGTCCTTGAGCTTGGGCGCGATCGCCTACGCCCGCGTCAGCAAGTCCGGCTCAATGGGGCCGCTGGTTTTATTGAACAGGTGTAAAAGCTTTATTAACAGTTGAATTTATCAAGCTTTAATAAACTTCCTCAGTATTTTTGCGGGAAATCTTCATTGAGATTCCACAAAGGGCACTATAAGTACGTACCGTTAAGCGGCTAACATAACTTAGAGCTAATTTGAAAAGGGCAGCTTAAGGAGCTGACTTCTCCTGCCAAGTCCTAGGAGCACCAATTATCAAGGGTTTCAGGATGGGAGGCAACTCGCAACAAGAGGTCTCTATTGAGAATTGCCAACGAGTCTTCTAGCCTCTAGGGCGGTCATGTCCAACAATGTTTTTCTCCCAAAAAGATAACGGGAAAAGTCAGCTTAAGGAGACCTTTCACAAGTTCTGATAGCGGTTTCAGTCTGTCAATTGCACAGGCTGAAAACTTTGAGTTTGGCTAGCTTTTACGAAGTTGATAAATCACCCCTTATGCTCATGTTCCTACCAATGCTGGACCAGGATTTATGGGAACAGTTAATGAAGCAAGACAGGAGTGTATTCAAAATATGAGCCATCCCAGCTTTAGCAGCTACTTAAAAATGCTTAGCAGCCTTTTAAAGCATAAAGGTGTTTGGCTGCAACAAGAGTCTCAAGATCTGGCTCATCTTTGCCAAATTTATGGTAGGCAACTTAACCTGAGTCACGCTGATCGCAAAATCTTATTAATGGCGGCTTACTGCAAAAACTTAGGGGCACTTTATATCAGCGATTATCTGTTAGAGCACGAGTTTCGCGATCATCGTCATATGATGACAGCACTGAGTCCTTGGTTTGTTGAGAGTGTACGCATTGCTCAAGAATCAGACTTACCGGAAGTAGCGACAATTTTGGCACAATATCATCTCCGCAAAGTGCCCAAGTATAAGCTGGCGCGCATTTTTCAAGTGTTGAATACCTGGGTGGCCTGCCAACAGGAGCGCGGCTGGCGACATCCCATGAGTGAGCGAGAGACCCGCTTGATTTTGCAGCAGCGCGCTCGACTGCGGTGGTCTGATCCTTTGATTGTGAGGCATTTTGTGCATTTCTTTGATCAATCGGGAGAGCTATTTCGCCGCCCTCAATTCGTTGAAGAGGCGATAATTTCTTCCGCCAGCCAGGCCATCACCTGATGGCACGGCTCGATTACTTATTCACAAATGCCATAGCTTTGCCACTTAGGTAGGGTCTGCTGCAAAAAGGTTTCAGCCAGTTGGGTAGCGTAGGGCAGTAATTCGTCTCGCTGAGTGAGGGGCTTGCCCTGTTGCGTCAAACCTTTGCCCAGTGCGAGCAGTCGCTCAACCAGGGTGGTTCCTAAGTCTGATGCTGAAGCTTGGGGATGGTCAAACGTCCCGGTAAGCAGCATTAAGTCAACATCGCTGACAGTGAGGACATGCCCCAGCTTGCTGGCGATCGCAAATCGATAGGGCGCGCCGTTTGCCGTCGCAATCGCGATCGCTCGGTTCAACGCTAGGGCTGGAGCCCGATTGCTAGGAGGACGATAAAACCCAATATGCCCTTCATTGAGCATGAAAGAGAGCGCCTGCATCATGTCACCAAGACCCAGGGGCTGACTAGCAGAGACTTTCATCAACTCCGCCGCGGTTTTAGGACCTGTAGCAAGCTGATCGTAGAACAAGTTGTAGATATCGACTTTGCCTTTGAGTTCCCCTAACGAAGTTTTGAATTTAATTTCCTCTGCGGCAGGGGGACGATTGAGCAACATAAAAGACTGCTGCAACAATGCTTCTTGTCGTTGAATCGCCCACATGGGGGCCGCACCTCGGCTAAAGACATCTCGCCGAAAGCTCTGATTTACCAAGGTGTCGATCATCACCTCTTGCACAATCGGGTCGGTATAGTCCTGCACAATGTCTTTGAACTTTTGAGGCATAAAACTCCGCAAAAAGAGATCTCCCATGCTGGCGGTGCCGACATAAGTCAGCTTGGCGGGTTTCAATTCTTCAACGACTTGGTCAAACCAGCGCGGATGCCAATTGTCATGCAAATATTCCTGCACCAAGTAGGCGCGATCGTGTTTTGCCACCTTTTCTAGCATGGCCTTCATGCCCGGCAGCATGCGGGTCATGCCGGTCTGTGCCTCATTCAGCTTTTCTAACCGCTGAATGCCGGTTTCGATCGCCTTAACCGACTCTAAGCTCTCAGTTGTTTGCCAGAGCCGCATCAAGTGCTGTATCGGGTGAGATGAAAACCAGGCGGGTAAAGCGTTGTAGCTGATGTAAACCAATGCCCCCGCCCGCGAAGCATTGTTCATCAACTGCACAATCGATTGACAAACGGTGCGCTGCAGCCAGGAATAAATGCCGTGGGCCGTAATGTAGTCAAACTGCCCCCAATCGGCAGGCCAGGCCTCGGCTAACGCCACAAAGTCAGCTTCCTCAAACCGGATGTTTGTCAGCCCAGACGCCTTGGCCAAGCCCCGAGCATGGTTAATATGCACCGGATTAAAATCAATCCCTAAAAATTCATGGTCAGGGTTCAAGGCGGCCAGCAACGTCAACCCGTAGCCTTGGCCGCACCCCAACTCTAGATAGCGCCAACTTCCTGAGGGTGGCGTCACAGACTTGCTCAACGCCACAAAGTCGAGCCATTCTGGGCTGATCTCGCGATAGTAACCAAAGGTGTAGCCGAGGTCAGTGTTATAGCCAGAAGACCAGGTAGACATTAACGCTGCATTCCATCGATAAATAAACCACTACAGTTATAAGCCTGGAATTCAGAGCTGCAACCCCTTGTAACACACATTCAAGGTTTCCTGAGGGTTCCGATTTCGACGTATCCCAGGAGGTAAAAACTGACAAAAGGGTACGGTCTGCTACTGCTCTTTGACGTGTCACAGACTTGTCACATTCTTTCAGTACGATTCAAATTGTCGGGCTAGTTATAAATTACTGACCCACTGATTGCTTAGAATATTGATGCACATAGTATGTTGCCGACAGTAATTTCAGACTGCATGGTAGTGCCCTTTAAGTATTGGCAAGACGATGTCAAAGCTGGTATGCACTATCAAAACGAGCTCTTTACTCATATCAAGTCATACGAGCCTGAGAAGCGATTACAAGCTTACGATGACGCTTGTGAATTATCTGAACGAGGTCTTCACGTCTGTCTTACCGCTTCTGAACAAGGCTATTGTTTATGGCAAAATTTAAAAGCTTAAGAGCTACCTCAATGATTTAGTGGCAGAAAAGCTGCAGTGGCACGAAGGATTGTGATAGCCCGTGCTGATTCAGCAGCGATGCTTGTTGCTTAAGAGGTTCCCGAGTAAATTTACGTTTGGTTATTGTGGTCAGTACTGCCTCGTGTTCATTCAACTCTGTAGATCCAAAGCTAGAACAGTTGGAAAGTGTTTCTAATCTAGTTCGTCACGAGTTTCGTACTCCTCTAACCTCTCTTCAAAGTGTGCTGAAGCTTCTACAGCATGAAAGTTATGGCTACGCAACTGCAAATGCCGATGAATTAATCAAGATTGCTATCCTTGCAACTGACCGCTTGACTCGCCTGGCTGATGCCCTGGAGGAAGAGCCTGGTCTCTTGCACTCTATGGTGTCGCTGCAAGAGATGAAAAGCTTGCAGTTAAGAAATAGCCTGTCTGACGGTCTCAAAAATGAGGAGTTTTTTCTATGCTTTCAACCTGTTTTTTCTGTTGAAGAGAATCAGATTGTTGGTTTCGAAGCTCTGTCGAGATGGCAACACCCGACTAGAGGTCTGGTTTCGCCTGGCAATTTTATTGCGATCGCTGAAACCACTGGATTCATTCACGAGTTAGGACTGAATTTATTCCAGCAGGCTTGCAAGACACTTTATTCATGGCAACAACAGTTGGACACTAGCCGTTCATTGACCATGAGCATAAATGTATCTTCTGTTCAGCTCGCTGATCCTCAATTTAGTAATAGGATTGAAGCAACTCTAAATCATCACAAGATCAGCCCTGATTCGCTTATCTTTGAAATCACAGAGAGTGGTCTCATCAACAATCTTGAGAGTGCTCTAACAACAATTCATAAATTGAAAGGCTTAGGTATTAGCCTTCACTTAGACGATTTTGGTACAGGGTATTCTTCCCTCTCAAGGCTTCAAGATTTCCCTTTTGATGCGATTAAAATTGATCGCTCCTTTGTAATCCAGCGGAACTGGAACATTAGCAAGGCAATTTTATTGCTAGCAGATAGCCTGCAGGTCAATGTGATTGCAGAGGGCATTGAAACCTATGAGCAGTTTCAATGTCTTAAAGATCTTGGGTGTAACGAGATGCAAGGGTATTATTTTTCTAAACCGGTGAGCGCTGAAGCGGCCTTCCAACTACTCCATCGTTATCGTCAAAGTCATTCTAATAACGTGTGCTGTTTTTAGAAATGGTTTGCTTCCTGGAGACTTGGATATTTAAGTCGTCTATTTTTCCCAACCCAAAAGTTGCTCTATTTGATCTCCTAAAGTACCTGGATCAAATGGTTTGATGATAATTCCCTGAGCCCCCCACTGAACATATTCTACTTTCACTGCTAGCTTTGCAGTTGCGGTTAATAATAATATAGGAATATCAGAAATCTTTGGGCTTTCCTTAAATAGTTTTAAAGTGTCTAATCCACCTAGATTAGGCATGATTAGGTCAAGTAAAATGGCGTCAGGCTGAAATTCAAGCGCTATTTTTTTGCCTTCTTCACCTGAGGATGCAGTCAACACATCCCATTGTTTAGTGAGTATTAAACTTAGTTTTGCTACCTCACGAATATCAGCTTCATCATCAATAATTAGAATGCGTTTTTGACTCATTTCCTTTTATAACTAAATTCCTCAGAGTAATTAAATGGACTTGATAAGTCGTTCTTAGGTGTTATCTCAAGTGTTACTGGGGCTAATAAAATCCATTTATGACTGAAGTCTCTGCGCTTAAGTAGAGTAATAGCTTTGCTGAGCATATGAATTATATCGGTTTGTTGTTCCGGTGAGGTACAGTAGCCGCAATGTGTGAACCAGCTTTCAATATCTTTCAAATTAAATATCAATTTTCGATTTGAGTTTTGTTCACATTTCTTCAAACGTCGCGTTATTGTGTACTCTTGCTAACCGCTAGGACGCTGTCAGTATTCTGTCATCAGCTTGCGGATGTTTGCCGCATCCGTATGTTAAGTGCCAAGGAATCGGTTTCTCGATACTGCTTCAAAAACCTCTGAACAAAGCTCGGGGCAACACTAAAGCGTCTCGCCAGCTTGCATTGCAAAATGGATCCGTTTTCATGTGCTTTGATGATTTTCGACTAAACTCGATGGAATAGGTCTTCATCCTTGTATCTTAGCGCGGCTTCAAGAAGCATCAACTGTACTCAATAGTATTTCACCTTTGGAAAACTGACGGATTTTCAGGTTCTGAAAGTTTTGATTTTTAAGCATTTTAGAATTTTTTCATCATGATTATTACGGAAAAACACTAATTTCCTATCTCGGAAAAATGATAGTTTTTCAGTCACTAAAAGCGATGCTGTTGAAACATTTAAGGACTTATTTCCCCATCACAACTATTGTGGTCAAGCACTAGCCTAGAAAGAGCGATCTTTGCTTGGTTACACATCCGATAGATACTCTCACAGGTTCATCTCAAGGTTTAATCAATTGTGAGATGTTCTGTTTGTAATGGACAATCAGTAGTCGCTGTTGTACTTGTGGGTAAATCACCATACTCATCAGAGGAATACTACCCATCGGCAGCAAAAGTGGTTGCCCTAAGTATGTCAATCCTATCCCGATGCCAACTAAAGTCACCAGTAAGGGAACTGTCACATAAGTCATCAGAGGATAGCCACTCTGTTTCAGTTTACTGGCAGCACTAAAGCACAAATACAGTGTGCCTATCAGAGTAAGCACACAAATCAAATAAGGCCATAGGTGGTAAATGATGATGCTGACTGACAGCAATAAGATAGCGGCAAAGACAAGCTTGATTTCACGCACGTTTTCGTCTCCAATATCATTCGAGTAGGTTTATGTAGATGCACACTGCTGGCTACTAAAGGATTATGCTCAGGGCAATGGGTAGAAAGCCACCGACTACTAGTAGTCCGGTCAGATGCAATACGGGCAAAGGCCGAACTGGCAGTTTTAAGGAGCCAGTCTGAACCACAAGAGACACTGCAAGAATTGGGCGCTCACTATTTGACTGAAACACTAACTCCCGCACATATTGCTGCCCGGCGAGAAGTTTTTGGGTGTCGATGGACAGCAACACTGTAGTCTCATTTCCAAAGACACGATTAGGGCTAAATTCAATCCAATCTCCGGCATCGTGCCAGTATGATGTAACCCGCCACTGCCCTCGTAAAATCGTGCCTGGCATGAGATTGCGAACTTCAATAACGGCTTGCAGTTGTTCGCCAAATTGAGTGGCTTGCAAACGAATGATTGAGGGATTTAGCCGAACTCGAGGACGTGCAATAACTTGGATGCGTCGCAAGGCGGACAGGGCAGTTCGCGCATCGGGATAGCGATCGCCGATGTTGGGTGCTAACATGATCGTCAACCAATCCATGAAGAACGAACTCATGGGAAAAGGCTGTTGAAGTAGAATTTCTTGAACTGGGTATTCATAGGCATTTTCTGTACAGGCAAGCGTTGCAAATTGATGGCTAGGAGTGCCACTCAGCAAGCTCAGAAGCACGGCTCCAATCGCGTAATTGTCGGAAGCCGGAGTCGGATTGCCGACCACTTGTTCAGCCGCGACGAACCCAAATTGGGATTCCTCAGCCGCAGTCAGATTCGCTTCCCACTGAGAGACTAGGGGCAAAGCAAAATCAGTCAACACTAGTTCCGCATCTTGACTAGCCGTCGGGCGCAGAAAAATGTTGGCCGGTTTGATGTTGCCGTGAACGATGCCAGGGAGTTGAGCTTGCATCTGGTAAAGCACTTCCAGCAATGCGATTGCAATAGTTTCGACAACCTCAGGATGTTGTATGCGGTTGACCATGAGGCTGCTGGCATCAACATATTCGCGAACCAGGTAGATCGCCTGACCCTGTTTATGGGTTTCTGAGAAAGGAACAATGCCGATAGCTTTCAACTCTAAAAAAGTTTCTAGTCGGCGTTGAATCTCTGGTGTCAGCTCTCCCCAAGGGGAGGACATTAGCTTCACGACTAGCTTAGGAGTACCGGCTTCAGCGATTGCCACAAAAGTTTTAGTTTGACCGTTACTTGCTATTTCAAGAACTTTATGAAATTGATAATTTTGATCTGAAAATAGATTGGTATTCATCGTTTTTTACTTCATCAGTAGACGACTCAGGAGCTGTGTTTCAGGTTTTTAGCCTATCCTGGCAAAGCATTTATCAGGGCCTAACACGGAGATTTCAAGACAGTTTTAGGCCCTTACACGACTTGGTATGTTCTGAAAAAAGAATATTTGAAATAACGCAATCACGTTGCCAACAGCCTGGAATTCCATAAACAGTCGAAGCGTAAAACCCTTATAAATCTGGGCTTCTATTTTTCTCTGCTCGTAACTTGCCAA
>JBCDAJ010000112.1:0-22482 GCA_039185935.1 Cyanobacteria bacterium P01_F01_bin.56
CCTTACCTTTCTTGCCATCGCCGCGATCGCCCGGAGAAACTGCGGCTGAGTCTGCTCACCCTAACGCAGGCCGATCGCTTGCAGCAGTTGCCAATGGTCTTTGAGGGGCACAAGCGTATTGGCGGTGAGAAAGGCACTGGCCGCCACCGCCGGTAGCCCAATCCCAGGAAACGTCGAATCACCACAGCACAGTAGCCCTTGCAGTGGCGTGGTCGGGCCAGAAAACACGGCCTTGCCAGCCGCGATCGCCGGGCCATAGCTGCCGCGATGCCGTCGCAAAAAGCGTGCGTGGGTTAGAGGGGTGCCCACGAGAGAAACGACGACGCGATCGCGAATATCTGGAATGACTCGCTCCAGAGCCTGCCACATAACCTCAGCCCGTTGCGTTTTGAGGGTTTGATACGGCTCGCTGCGGCGATCGAGACCTTGCCATAGGGCGTAGGGTTCATTGCCTGGTGTGTAAACGTGAATGGTTTCTTTACCGGCGGGAGCCACTGCAGGATCTAATCGCGACGGTATCGAGATCAAGACAACGTTTTGGGGCGCAGTGACGCCCTGCTCCCAGTCATTCACCACAATATGATGACAGGCCAAATCATCGGGCAAGCCCGTGCCATCGATTCCCAAATGTAAGTGCATAAAGCTTTCACAAGTGGGTGTTTGCTGGCGTTGCTGCCGGAGGACCAGCGTCTTGGGATGTTCAGGCAGCAGTTTCAGCGTGTCCCAAATGGAGGCGTTAGATACGACGGCTCGCCGGGCGGTTAGTCGTTCCCCAGAGCGTAGCCGCACGCTGGTAGCGCGATCTCCGGTCAGCTCAATCTGCTCGACATGGGCACCCAACCGCAGTTGTCCACCCTGCTTTGTGAGCCCGCGCACCAGAGCATCGACCAGGGCCGCACTGCCCCCTACGAGATAATCAAGCTTGACGCCAGGGCGGTACCAATCGGCAAACATAAAGGCCATTTCGGCGGCGCTAGTGCCCGAGGCTGGTAGGCCCGACAGCAAAAAGCACAGCAGATCTAACCAGTTCCGCAAAAAGCGATCGCTGACCACGCGATCCATCAGTTTGCTAAAGGGGCCAGTCAGGTCCAACAGACGCGGCAAATGCCCCAGCATGTCCCCCGCGAAGGGCGATACGGTTTGCAACGCCCCCCAGTCAAAGCGGAGGGCGGCAGGCGGTAGGGCGATCGCAGCCGCGCCGTAGGGCTGCATCAGCGTTTGCAGTTGACGCCATTCAGCGATTGCGGCCGGTCCGCGCAGTTCCCCCAATACTTCGCAAAACTGATCCGCGCCGACCTGAGTATTAAATGTGCCTTCGGGTAGGCCGCAACCCCAAGTGTCATAGGTTTTCCAGTCAGGGGCTTCGCCAATGGCATCCAGTACCTGCCGCAGGGGATTGGGGGACGGACTGTCAGAAAGCCCCGAGTATAGGGATGGCCCGGAGTCGAACTGGAAACCGGCACGCTCAAAGCCGTGGGCTGCGCCACCAGGAATCGTATGACTTTCACAAACCACCACCTCCAAACCGTAGCGAGCGAGCAACGCTGCACAACTCAGTCCCCCAATGCCACTACCGATGACGATCACATCCGCTTTCATACTGCTCCCAGTTGTGTGTCTCTCTAGTGTTACGAAAACGGCGATGACTGGCTATGCCTGAGAGAAAGTCAGTTTGCGATCAAGACGGGCGATCGCCCCGCTCCACTTTGGAAAACTAATTTTGTGGCCGGACAGTAGCGACGCCAATAGAGTGCTCTGGAAAGTGATCTCTCAGTAACGACTAAACTTGGGAGTGCCTGACGGCGCTGGACCCAGTTTTGCCCCCTTAATCCCTAACTTCAGGGAAACCGGATGCCACGTCTCCAGAATTGGGGAATGCAAGAGGAGCATGCGTGAGTCCGATTAAAAAGGATTATTCGTTTGTCAATAAATTCGAGCCAATATAAGCATTTTCGCCTTGGAGAAACTCATTAATAAATGCTTCTCCACCCACAATTTCAGCTTGTTTTTTGGTCCGCAGCAGACTCCAAAACAAACACTGATAGCCATCGTCGTCATGGGCAACGACCGTACCAGCCTTTCGCTGTGCTGACACATCGATTCCAGCTTCAGCCATTTCTTCGTCATAATCTACGCCAAAACTGTAGTCTTCACTGGCTTCGCCATCGATAAACAACTGATACCCCATCCAGCCTGAGGCATCACCATAATAAAAATAGATCGCCTTGGTAGAAAATTCTGTCGATAGTGCCTTGGCTAAGGCTGTAAAATCGGCTGTTGGATAAGTTTTTCCATGACAAAAACTCCATATTTGACCAGGTGCTTGATCACAATGCCAGTCGCCTTGCAAAGCACTTAGATAATCAGAATTTTCTAGAGAGTCTTTCACTTCTTTAACGATTACAACATCAACATTGCCGCCGAAGTCCTCAAAGTCCAAGCCTACTTTATTCACCATGATTTTTGCCCGTTCTCACACTGATGATATCGACGACATTGCACCGCCGTGATTGAATAAGGTGTCCTCTCAGTTTGCATGGGTAACGGCTCTGCCCTTTACCATCAACATCCATATTGAGATTGTCCTAGATCGTTCTTTGATCGGTTGATCTGGGGCGATCGCTTAGCAAACTTCACAGAGCGATCGCTAGCTCACAGATTCGTAAAGTGCTGTAACAAAGGCAAAAAGCTGCTGTAGCTGAAGCTTTCGCACTCTTTGTAGCAGGTAATACAATTTTCTGGGGCTGGGTGGCTGAAGCTTTGGGCAAGTCTGCAAATCGTTAAATTTCGAAGCTCGATATGCCCAAAGTTGTTTCAATTCACTCCTATCGGGGAGGAACCGGAAAATCAAATTTTACGGCTAACCTGGCGACAACCGTAGCAGCTGATGGCTACCGGGTCGGCGTCTTTGATACCGACGTGCCTTCTCCTGGCATTCATAATCTGTTTTGCTTGGAGCCCGAACAGGTCACGACCACGCTAAACCATTATCTGTGGGGCGAAGCCCCGATTGAAACAGCTGCCTATGATGTTGGGGCAAATGTCGGGATTGATGCCGACAAGCTGTATCTGGTGCCTGCCAGTGTTAAAGCGGACGACATCGCTCGCATTCTCAAAGATGGCTACGACGTCAAAATGATGAATGATGGTTTTCGCAGCTTAGTGAAATCGCTCAAGCTGGATTATCTTTTCATCGATACCCATCCCGGCTTGTCGAAAGAAACCTTTCTCTCCATTGCCATTTCCCATGTGTTGTTGCTGATTCTGCGGCCCGACAAACAGGATTATCAGGGCACCGCTGTCACCATGGATGTGGCTCGCCAACTCAACGTGCGGAACGTGCTACTGGCCATCAATAAGACCTACAGCACCCTGAATCCAGAGGCTTTAAAGCAAAAAGTTGAAGAGACCTACCAGAGTCCCGTTGCGGGTATTTTTCCCCTGTCTGAAGACGTGGTGCAGCTCGCCAGTGAAGGGGTCTTTTGTGCAAAGTATCCCGATCATCCCGTGAGTCAAGAGTTTTGGAAGGTCGCCCAGCACATCATGGTGGAGGCCTAGGCGTTATGTCTGACTTGCAGTCACTCACCAGTTCGATTACTGCCGTCACTTCTCCTTTTCGGAGCTATTTAACGGATCTCCACACCCAGTATCAAGCGGACAATGATGGGGCTGTAGCGGACTATATTCCCGAACTAGCCCTGGCGCAGCCAGAATGGTTCGGCATTTGTGTGGTTACCCAAGCGGGGCAAGTCTTTGAAATTGGCGACTGTGATCAGATGTTTACTATCCAGTCCATTTCAAAGGCGTTTGTGTATGGTCTAGCGCTGGAAGATCACGGTCGTGAGTACGTCAACAGCAAGGTGAGTGTAGAACCCTCGGGGGAAGCCTTTAACGCGATTGTGCTGGATGAAACGACCAATCGCCCTTACAACCCGATGGTGAATGCTGGGGCGATCGCTACGTCAGATTTGATCAAAGGCGCCAATGGCACCGAGCGGCTGAAGCGACTGCTCGCCATGTTTCAACGCTACACCGGGCGCGAACTGGATATCAACGTACCGGTATTTCTCTCCGAGAAGGCCACCGGATTTCGCAATCGGGCAATGGCTTACCTGATGCTGAACTTTGGCATGGTGAGCGATCGCGTGGATGAAACCCTAGACCTTTATTTTCAGCAATGCTCCGTCATGGTGACCGCCAAAGATCTCGCCATGCTGTCGGCCACGCTAGCAAATGGTGGAGTCAATCCGGTGACTCAAGAACGGGCCTTAGATGAGCGCTACGTGCAGGACGTCATTAGCGTCATGTTGACCTGTGGTATGTACGACGGGTCCGGAGAATGGACCTATCGGGTCGGGATGCCAGCCAAAAGCGGGGTCGGCGGCGGCATTACGGCGGTGGCCCCTGGCAAGCTGGGAGTTGGCACCTTTTCTCCCCTGTTGGATGCGAAGGGCAACAGCGTTAGGGGCATCAAAGTGTGCGAAGATCTGTCCCAAGATTTTGGGTTGCACTTATTCAATGTCGCTAAACCCAAACTGAATTTAGACGACTGCCTGACTGGCAATGACGTTGATAATTGGTAAAGTCCTTGTCTTTGTTCTCTCGCCCTCGCTTATACTCCCCCCTGCCGTTACGAGTTTTATTGATCTTGATTGGGGTCGGCCAAATTGTCGGTGCTGTTGGGTTAGTCGGCTATTTATCGTTCCGCAATGGCCAAAAAGCCGTTAATGACTTGGCGGGCCAGCTCCGGCATGAACTGACGGCCCGCATCGAACAGGAGCTACAGGGCTACTTTGAAACTCCCCACGAGATCAATCGCCTCAACGCGGACGCCTTTGCTCAAGGGCTACTGGATGTAAATAACGCTGAATTTGGCGAAAGCCAACTGTATCAGCAAATGAAAATTGCGCCCACGGTGGCCTTGGCCTATTGCGGCAGTGCCCAAAGAGGCGAGTTTTTTGGCGTATTGCGAGTCCCCGAAGACGGCACCCTTCAACTCACCTATAGCAATCAATCGACGAACTTCTTGCGCAACTATGCTCGGTTGGATGTTAGTGGTGGGCGATCGTTTTTTGTGCGCCAAACCGATACGCCGTACGATTCTCGCCAGCGTCCCTGGTACCGTGCTGCATCCCTAGCCGAAAGACCCACCTGGACTGATATTTACATTGCCTTCACCACGGGCTTACCGAATATCACCGCTAGTCTGCCAGTTTACGATCGCGCGGGTCGCAATCTGATTGGCGTTTGTGCCGCCGACGTGGTGTTGCCCGAAGAATTTAGAGCCTTTTTGCAAGCGTTAGACATTGGCTCCACTGGCCAAGCCTTTGTGATCGACCGACAAGGCACGCTGATTTCTAACTCTACCGATGAGCCACTGATGACGGGCAGCGGCGAAACTGCCGAGCCGTTATTGGCAACTGCTAGTCAGGATCATCTGGTACAAGAAACGGCTCAATATTTGTCGACTCGCTTTAATGGCTTTGAGCAAATTGATCAGGCTCAACAGTTGCGCTTTGATATTGATGGCAAAGCGCAGTTTTTAGAAGTGTTGCCCTTTCAAGATGGCTTTGGCCTTGACTGGCTGATTGTCGTCGTGGTGCCTGAGACCGACTTCATGGCCCAGATTAACGCCAATACCCGCAACACCGTGCTGCTATGTTTGGCGGCGTTGGGGTTAGCGATCGCCCTCAGCATTGTCACCGCCCGGTGGATTACCCGCCCGGTGCTCGACATCTCTCACGCGTCAAATCGCTTGGCCGCAGGTGAGATGGATCAGCAGGTCGATCCCAGTTCCATTGCAGAAATCAACGATCTGGCGCAATCCTTCAACACGATGTCAGAGAAGCTGCAGGCTTCTTTTGCGGCTCTGCAACAGAGCGAAGCGACCAATCGAGCCATTGTCAATACCATTCCTGATCTGATGATTCGGGCGAATGGTGACGGTACCTATCTGGATATTATTGGCAGCGATCGCCTACAGGGCATTCACGATGGGCGGCACTTTCAACCGGGGACATCAGTCCACGATTCACTGCCTTCCGACTTGGCCGCCAAGCGGCTCCACTACATCCAGCAGGCGCTCACCACGGGCAAGTTGCAGGTATACGAACATCGCATCTTAGTTAACGGCAACCCCCAAGACGAAGAAGTCCGGATTTTAGTCTTGAGTACAGACGAAGTATTGATCATGGTGCGAGACATCACTGCCCGCAAGAAAGCCGAAGAAGCCCTCCGTATCGCGGAAGAAAACTATCGCAGCATTTTTGAAAATGCCCTCGAAGGGATCTTTCAATCCAGTCCTGATGGCCACTTTATTAATGTCAATCCGGCCCTGGCTAAAATCTACGGCTACGACTCACCGGCTGACATGACGAGCTCTATTATCGACATTAGTGAACAGCTCTATGTCGATGCCAATCGACGACGAGCGTTTAAAGATGAACTGAAAAAGCAGGACATGGTGAAAGACTTTGAGTATCGCTGCTATTGCAAAGACGGGAGCGTGATTTGGACCCAAATAGACGCCCGAGTAGTGCGGGATGATCAAGGTCAGGTGCTGTTTTACGAAGGTATTGTGCAAAACATCTCTGAACGCAAACGCCGAGAAGCTGAACTGCGAAGGCAGTTAGAAGAACTACAGATTGAAATCGACCAGCAAAAGCGAGAAGAAGAGGTCGCTAGCCTCACTTCTAGCAGCTACTTTCAAGAAGTGCAGCAGGAGATTTCAGAAGTTGATATTGATGAGTTTTGGAATTAACGCGATCGCCTTAACGATCTGGGGGGCCTCGCACAGCCCCCTGCTGTAACTGCAACTGGCTATGTTTGAAAACTGAGATCCGGCTAACAGGGACCAACAACACCTTGGGCCGTAAGGAGCGCCAAAAAGAGTTAGGGATGCACGCATTTGCTCCCTGCCTAGAGGCTGTAAGGGAGTTGCGCTTAAATAACATCCCACCGACCCTGCTACCCATCCACCCTGACACAGTCTTGTCCGGGTACTTTATTTTCCAGCCGATCCCTGACCCTCTCAAAGCTGAGGGCTTACCGGCTAACGGGAAAACGCTTAAAACAGTGAGAACAAGTCATAGCCGACGCCAAAAACCAAACCGACATCGGTGCCGTCTTCATCAAAGCTTGTGTTGATGCGAACGGTGCCTGTCAACTTGTCGATAATCGGGATGTCTACGCCCGCTGAGATAAAGGGATTGATGTCAAAGTCCTCCGTTTCTACTGATACCCCGGCCCCAGCAAAAGGAAAGACGAGCGTACGATTGGCTTCTTTATTGACAATGGGTGCGCCCCCAGTCACTGCTGCGGTAAACAAGGAGTTATCACCGATCACAGAAGCGGTATGAACCGAGAGGTTATCGGTAATGGAAAAGCGACCCACGAACGAAAATCCACCGTCACCCAGCGCGGTATCACCGCCATCACTAAGGCCAACCGTACCACCAACGCCAAATGAATAGTTGATGCGTTCCGGGGTTTCTTGGTCAGTCTGCTGGGCGATGAGCGCATCTTCGGCACTGCTTGCCTCGGTCAATTCTGCCGCACCGACATCGCCGACATCAGCCAACCTAGAGGCCTCATCAAGCGGGACTATGACGGGCGATTGGGTTTCCGCAATCAACGCTTCAGCTTTAGTCACAAGCGCCGGTTCAGGGGCAACCTCATCGACAGAACGAACCTGAGCTGCAGCCGGTAGCCACGCAGCGGTCAATAGTCCCAAGGTGAGGCCCAACCCAACTGACGATTGAATCTTGAATAGATACATAAATAAAGCCTAAGAAACGACATACAGGCGGTATCCAGTGAACTCGCTCGGGCGTATTTAAGGTGCAAACCACCTCGACTATAGAGCATTCATTGGCTTAAAACCCATATTCCGCCCTCTCAACTGGCACATCGGGTAATTACAACGAAGGCATAGGATCACAGCAATTTTCACTCGCCAAATTGTTAATAAGAATGTCTAATTGAGAATTCACTTGACCTAGTTCAATTGAACTTCTTGCGGCTGAAACCCCTGGTTTCATGGATTTACAGCTTTAATACCTGAGTGTGACACTTCAGGATGTGGAATGTCGGTTAAAAGTATTGGCTATAGCAACTATAGGGAGGGCGTTTCCATAGAAGGAGCGATCGCCTCAAGTCTTGGTGGATACCATCTCGTTACAGCACAAGCCCCGGACGGGCACTAGCTGCATTGGACTCAGCAAAGCGATACGATTGCCAACATGAATGCGGAGACAATACCCTTCATGGCGACACTGACACGTGCAGACAAATATGAACTCGGCAAAGCCTTACGTCGTCAAGCGGGTCGCAGCAGTCATGGTGACTGGTCACCTTCCGACCAGCGGGCTGATCCGTTAAATTTACTGCAGCAGAGTGATCAAGGCCGCTTATCGCATCTATTGCCGATTAAATATGGCCGCATGGTGGAGTCCCCGTTTACCTTTTTTCGCGGCGCGGCCATCGTGATGGCGGCAGACTTAGCCAACACGCCAGTTTCTGGCCTCACAACAGTGCTATGTGGCGACGCCCATTTGAGTAACTTTGGCGTATTTGCCTCACCCGAGCGCAACCTCATCTTCGACATCAACGACTTTGATGAAGTCTACCCCGGCCCTTGGGAATGGGATCTGAAACGCCTAGCGGCAAGTGCAGTTGTGGCCGGTCGTTGCAACAGTTTCAAAGATTCTGTGAATCGTGAACTTGCAGAAACCGTTGGCCGAGCGTATCAAAAGGCGATGCAATACTTTGACGACCACACAACTTTGGAAATGTGGTATTACCACATTGATGCTGAATATGTGCTCAATCTATTCAAGGACGCGTCTTCTAAACGGGGACATAAAACAGCCCAGGAAATGGTAGAAAAAGCTCGTCAGCGGACCCAGGAGCAAACCCTTGAAAAGCTAACTACGTGGCACAATGGGCACCTACGCATCATCAGTGACCCGCCTCTACTAGTGCCTCTAAGAAAAAATGCCAATGCAGACTTTCTAGGCGATTTTGGTGATTCTACTTATCTGAGAGAAGCCATTGAATTGAACTGGCAAGATTACTTGGAGAGTTTGTCTAAAGAACAGCAATTTCTATTAAGTCGTTACCGCATTACGGATGGGGCTTTACGAGTTGGTGGCATTGGAAGCGTCGGGACTCGCTGCCTGATTGCGCTGCTGGAAGGGCAAGGAGAAGATGACGCCATTATTCTGCAACTTAAAGAAGCCGGAGCATCGGTATTAGAACCTTTTTTGCCTGCCCATACCTACGAAACCCATGCGGAAAGGGTCGTGACTGGCCAAACACTCATGCAAGCAGTGAGCGATGTTTTTCTCGGTTGGCATCGCAGCAAACTGACCGAAGTGGATTACTACTGGCGACAACTCAAAGATATGAAGGGCTCTGTCGAGGTAGAAGAGTTAGATGAAAAGGGTTTAGAAACCTACTTGGAACTCTGTAGTTGGAGCCTCGCCCGGGCCCACGCGCGGACCGGAGATGCCGCCAAAATCATGGGCTACATCGGCAAAAATAACAAATTTACCGCAGCGATCGCTCAGTTTGCCATGGCCTATGCTGACCAAACAGAACAAGACCACGAACAGTTGAAAAAAGCCGTAAAATCTGGCCGAATCGTAGCTGAAACAGGCATCTAGATAACTATTGAAGGCCTAATTTGCCGACCCCGCCGCGATCTTTAAACTGTCATTAAACATCTTCTTTTGGCCTTGCCGGAACCGAGAAGATTGATGTAGCCAAATTCTCATGTTAAGCAAGAACCCATCTGTAAGTAACTTGCGACCTATGCTCCGTCAAAGTAAAGGTTTTAGTCTTTAAAGGGCTTTTACCCAACTTGAAATTCCCTCACCTTCAACGGTTTACAGTAACCTATTTATTCAAGAGTTGTTATGACTGCACAACCGAAAAGGCTAACTAGATATCAAACAAAAACTGTAATATTATTGAGCTGTTGAGATTGCTTTGGTTCGAGAAAAAAAACAGCATCTGGTGGCATCGGCGTAATTATTTCTAAGATTAAGCTAATACATTCTCTTTGTTGTAAAACGGTGCTAGCAAGCACCGACCAGACTTAACAAGCACGATAGCTATTAAGTGGTAGCGTTTTAACCACCAAGCTGGTTCTAGGAACAAAGCCAAGATGAAGAATCTTAAGACTAAGAGCCCATTTCTGATGTTTAAACTTCCTTGCTCTAAGCAATGAAATAGAAAATAGCGATAACGACTCGCGAAACACACTCTTTTTTGATTAATAGAATGTTCTCGAACATTTAGATGTTTATTCATCACTTGAAGGTGCCCTTTTGCCTGACGTCCGAAGTCATCTGACCAAGAGCGATGTGATGTAAATTTTCGATATAGAATTTGTACTTTGGGAACGACTACAAATTGGTATTCTGCAGCCAGAGTCAACCACATATCCCAATCTTGTCCTGCTAAAATGGCTTCATCAAATCCTCCAACTGCTCGCAAAGCTTCTGCTTTAATTAGCGGATTAGAACCACTAGCAATAAAATCGTCCTTTATGAGTTGTTCAAAAACATGATTTTCTATATGTGAATGTCTTCCACATTTAACAAACTGCCCATGCTCATTGATTAGATCTGTCCAACTATAAGCTAAAGCTGCATTGGGTGAAGCTTGTAAAGACTGAACTTGAGATGCCAACTTGTCTGGGGTCCAGAGGTCATCAGCATCAATAAAAGAAATGTAGTCACCTCTAGCTATTTCAATACCTCGATTACGACTTTTTTGAGGTCCCGAGTTCGCGAAAGAAAAGACTTGGATGCGCTCATCAGAAAACTGATTGATCACCTGTAATGTATTGTCTATAGAGCCATCATTAATAATGATTATCTCAAAGTCTGTAAAGGTTTGCTCCAGAATTGAAGCAATCGTTTCGTGGATAGTTGCTTCCGCGTTGTAGCAAGGAATGATGACTGAAATTTGAGGAGAGTTCATATTCAAAGAAAATTTTATGCGGATCTTAACGGCAGCGAAATTCGGTGAAGAAATCAAATCTAGCCACGCACTGAATTTCCTCCTAATTTGATACGGGTACGCTCCCATACTTGTAGCCAATCCATCATCATCCGCAACAATATAAACTGATATTTGGTAATTCTAGTAAGACGAGGATCTGACATTTTCCAAAGTAGCCAACTCCTGGGTGGCTTCAGCATGATCAGCATTTCTTTGGAAAACTGTAACCACGACTTCTCGCGATCGCTATTGCAATCAGCCTGGCCACCGCTCACACGTAGAACCTTTTTATAGATCGAACGAAAAGAGGAGCGAGCTGGATGGTAAACGATTGCTTTAGGCTCATAGAGCTGCCGATAGCCTGCGCTAAAGACTCGCTGCCCCCATTCGACATCACCACTTGATTTGAGCGATGAATTGAAATAGCCAACCGATTCCATCACAGTCTTTCGGGTAAACAAATTGGCGGTTGCTGCAAAGTGAATTTTCTCAATATATAGACGCTGATTTAAGAACACAACACTGTCATAGAACTCTAAGGCATTAGGCCGATCGGCTTCATGAAATGTAAATTCCAAATGACCGGCGATTAAACCAATATCTTCTGTCTTTGATAAAGAATCCATACCTGTAGTCAACCAATTTGGATGTGGAATGCAATCCGCATCAGTAAATGCTAGAAATTCACCTAAGGCGACTTTTATACCACGGTTACGAGCAGCATAAGAGCCGACAGTTTCTTCCCTGACGAGATGAACAAACTGAAAGTTCTTAACGACTTCTTTGATGTCTTCATCTGAAGCATTATCAACGACAATTACTTCATATTTTGAAGCAGGATAAGTTTGCTTTGATAGAGCTTTCAAGCAGTTACGAAGAGAGTTGCTTGAGTTGTATACTGGAATAATGACAGAAACAAAGGGCTCGTCGGGAGAATTCATCATCGATATACATGGATTTTTGAAACGTTATTCAAAATCTTCTCAATACGTTTAAATGTATGGTCTGTTGAGGATATAGCATCGAAATGCCCTCACTTGACTAGTATTAAAAGTAGCCTAAGACCAACGTCGGATATACAGGGGACTCAATAAACTGCCCAGGTGAAACTCGAATTGCGCGGCAACGGCTAAATCTTTTCTGGCTTGAAAGCGGTATTTTAGGATGTGCTGGATTAATCTTTTACTACTACCAACGATAGTTCTGAGGACTAGAATTGGCTTGTACCAAGAATGTTGTGCTTTTATCAGGCACAATTGACAGGTGGCCAGGCCGCACCCTTTCGCTAATGTGAGTAAATAGTCACGCTCTAAACGTTCTTTGGGAATTTGATGGATCGTTCGTAAGTGAGGATCATATAGAATCTTCCAGCCGTTTTTATGAATGAACAAAAGCGGTTCATAATCATCACCCTGAATAAACAGACCCGGTAATTTACCACTCAAGAATGAGTGTTGTGGGACGCAATCGAGCCAAGCTTGCTTACGAACGACCAATGAAGCCGCTGGTGGTAGGCGTAAACTATCAGGGTCAAATTCCATCACTTTGGAGCCGTGGTTACGGATCGCTAAGAATGCCTTAATCTGCTCAAACCCTTCTGGTGGAGTAACTTCACAATGAGCATCAATTCTGCTTCCAAAAGCGCCTGCGTTAGGATGACGCACTCCAAATGCTACTGCCTCAGCCACCCAGTTAGGATCGGGCAAATTATCGTCATCGATAAAACCAATCAGCTTGCCTCTGGCTTCTTTGACGGCTTTTTGGCGAGCAAAGGCCGCACCTTGTTGCGTTTCTTGAACATATCGCAAGGGCACCTGTGGCAACCAGTCAGCTTGATATTCTTGAACAACTGTTTTGGTATTGTCCCGACTGTTGTTGTCGACTATCAGGATTTCCCAGCGAATGTTTTCGATAGCTATTTGAGCCTTGAAATGCTCAAATAGCTTTGGTAGACGACGGGCGCCATTGTAGGTGGGGACTGCAATCGTAATGTCAAACTCAGTAACATCTTTAGGAGCAGTCATACGCTTATCCGAATAGTGTGGGGACTATGTGTGTTTAACGTGCCCACATGCTAACTATTCATGCCTACGAAAATTTACAGATTTATTAGGTGGCTTGGACCATCTTTACGAGCCAGCTACAACCGAGTTTTCAAATTGAGAAGAAGGTAATACCTTATCTTGTCGACAACTGAAGGCTAACTTACTGCCTTGTAAGCTGACCTGAACCGTGCTGCCTTCGGGAAAGGCTTCTTCTAAGATTTTGGTCGCGATGGGATTTTCGAGTTCTTTTTGGATGGCTCGCTTAAGCGGTCGAGCCCCGTACACCGGGTCGTAACCTACCTTGGCAATGTGATCGATCGCAGCTTTGGATAACGACAGCGACAGTTTTTGGTCGGCCAATCGTTGTTCAATGCGGTGTACTTGAATTGTGACAATGGCCCGCAGTTGTTCTTGCCGTAACGGATGGAACAAAATCAGGTCATCAACACGGTTTAAAAATTCTGGGCGGAAGTGGCTACGCAGGGCTTTGAGCACCAACGTCTGCATTTCGTCATAGCGATCATCATCCCCAGCAACTTCTAGGATGTGGTCACTGCCAATGTTACTGGTCATGATCACAACGGTATTGCTGAAGTCGACTAGATGTCCTTGGGCATCTGTGATGCGACCATCATCGAGCACTTGCAGCAAAATGTTGAACACATCAGGATGGGCCTTTTCAACTTCATCTAGCAAGATGACGGAATAGGGATGGCGCCGCACGGCCTCAGAAAGCTGCCCCCCTTCTTCATACCCAACGTAGCCGGGCGGGGCCCCGACTAAACGCGCAACGGCGTGTTTTTCCATGTACTCTGACATGTCAATGCGGATTAGCGCTTCTTCGGTATCAAACATAAAGGCGGCAAGCGCCCGCGCCAGTTCTGTTTTACCCACACCGGTCGGTCCCATAAACAGGAATGAACCGAGCGGTCGACCTGGATCATTCATGCCTGCCCGGGCTCGTCGAATTGCGGCCGCCACTGCCGCCACTGCTTCCTCTTGGCCAATCACTCGCGCATGGAGATGCCCTTCTAACTGCAACAGTTTTTGCCGCTCTGATGCCATCAAGCGATTGACGGGAATCCCGGTCCACTTGGCTACAATTTCGGCAATGTCGGCTTCTAGAACTTGTTCTCGGAGCAGGGTTTTGCCCTGAGCTTGGATCTCGATTAGCTGGGCTTCTTTGGCTTCGAGTTCTCGCTGAACGGCTTCGAGTTTGCCGTATTTGAGCTGAGCTGCCTTGTTTAAGTCGTAGGCCCGTTCTGCCTGATCGACCTGCAAGCGGAGGTGTTCTTCTGTTTCCTTCAGGGCGTTAATGGCTTCTAAGGTTTGCTTTTCCGTTTGCCATTGACCACTAAACTGGGTTTGCCGCTCAGAGAGTTCGGCAATTTCTTCTTTGATGCGGGTCAGGCGTTCTTGTGCCGTGCGGTAGGCGGCCCCGGAGGAAGCATCCTCGCTCTCAAGGGAAAGCTGTTCCATCTGGAGCTGCATTAAGCGACGGTCGATGACTTCCAACTCCTCGGGTTTGGAGGTGATTTCCATCTTGAGTTTGGCCGCGGCTTCGTCCACCAAGTCGATCGCTTTGTCCGGCAAAAAGCGATCGCTAATGTAGCGATCGGACATCACTGCCGCGGCCACCAGCGCAGAGTCGGCAATTTTTACCCCGTGGTGCACTTCGTAGCGTTCTTTTAGGCCGCGCAGAATGGAGATGGTATCGTCAGCGGTGGGCTGCTCGACATAGACCTGTTGAAACCGCCGTTCTAGCGCGGCGTCTTTTTCAATATGCTTCCGGTATTCGTCTAGCGTTGTTGCTCCGATACAGCGGAGTTCACCGCGCGCCAGCATCGGTTTCAGCAGATTCCCGGCGTCCATCGTGCCCTGACCGGCACCAGCGCCGACAACGGTGTGCAGTTCATCGATAAACAGCACGATTTGACCATCTGATTCGGTGACTTCTCGCAGCACCGAGCGGAGACGGTCTTCAAACTCACCGCGATATTTGGCTCCCGCAATTAACCCGCCGATGTCGAGAGAGATGAGCTGGCGGTTTTTGAGGGATTCTGGCACATCACCGTTGAGAATGCGTTGCGCGAGGCCCTCAGCGATCGCCGTCTTGCCCACGCCCGGCTCGCCAATCAGAACGGGATTATTTTTCGTCCGTCGCGAGAGCACTTGAATCACCCGACGAATTTCTTCATCCCGACCGATGACCGGGTCAAGGTGGCCTTCCTTGGCCATTTCAGTGAGGTCTCGACCAAATTTTTCCAAAGCTTGGTAGCGATTTTCAGGATCTTGGTCGGTGACTTTTTGACCGCCGCGAATGGTTTTAATCGCTGTTGTCAGTTCGGCAGCGGTGACCTCAAACCCCTGCAATAGGCGGCGACCAATGCGTTCGTCGTCGGCGAAACCCAACAGCAAGTGCTCAACAGAGATGAATTTGTCACTCATGTCCAGGCGCGCCGCTTCGGACTGGTCGAGCATGCGATCCAGACTTTTGCCCAAATACAGATTGCTATCGGCCGATACGCGGACCCGAGCTTGACGCTTAGCAAAGGTTTCGAGTTCTTGCAGTAGTAGCTCTGGGTCCAGGCTGGCCTTTTGCAAAATCGTGTTGCCTAAGCCATCTTTTTGTTCTAGCAACGCAATGATGACGTGCTCGGCTTCCAGATATTGATGAGTAAAACGGCGAGCCACTGTTTGGGCCTCGACGATCGCATCCCAAGCTTTGGTCGTAAATTTGTCCGGATCGGTGGGCTGCATAACAGAGTGAGAAAGCGAGCAGGCCTAGGTAGAAATCACTATGCACTTCAGTTTATCAGGGGTTGGGTGACTGAAGGGCGAGGTCATGGAATGGCAGGGTGGTTAGTTTAGCCTCTACTCAACGCTACCAGACTCACCCTCTTACTCCCTGCAGTGACCTTCCACTGTGCTTTAGCTGACGGCTTGAGCCGTCGGTGCGGTCTTCTTTGGGGCAGCACCTTGGGTGCCGAGTTGAATGAGTTCAACTTTGTAGCCATCCGGATCTTGGACAAAGGCAATCACCGTTGAGCCATGTTTCATCGGGCCAGGCGCGCGGACGACATTCCCCCCTTGGGCCTTGATCGCTTCACAAGTGCCGTAGATATCATCGACTCCCAGCGCAATGTGACCGTAACCATCGCCGATATCGTACTGTTCAGTGTCCCAGTTGTAAGTCAGTTCTAAAACGGTGTGATCTGACTCATCGCCGTAACCAACAAACGCCAGAGTAAATTTGCCCCCAGGATAGTCTTTTTGACGTAGTAGTTGCATGCCCAAAATGTCGCAGTAAAACTTAAGCGACTTTTCGAGATGGCCAACGCGCAGCATCGTGTGCAGAAGTCTCATAACGTCACCTCTCAATACGGTTCAACAACTCTCTCATTAAGTATAGAGAGAGGGGGACTGGTTGGGGGGAGGGTGGGGAGATGAGGGTGAGGGTGGGAGGATGAGGGTGAGGGGAGTTTGTGCTAGCGCAGTCTGTGTGGGATATAGCAATCCATAATCAGGTCAGGACATTTGTGATTTCTGAAAGCACCACACAGCGAGTGTTCTTATTCCGAACTCCGCATTCCGAACTCCGCATTCTGCTGTAGCTCTTTGCTGAATGTGAAACGTGACTAGAGGGGTTTCGACCTCTTGGCACAAGCTGATGCTGTCAGGTGGTCCGAGGGTTTTACGGCCCCCAGCGGAACCAATATTTCAGCGCGTAGCCAATGAGGACGAGGAGGGCGATCGCCGCCGCCCCTATCCCAATCGGACTCGGCACCCAAAAATCGGCTTCGATTTCGTTGACTTTTCCCGGTACGAGTGTCCACTGAGCTGAGGGCATCAACTCGCCAGTCAGCGATCGCACCCAGGGAGCGGCAACTTGTACCCGCCCGGTTAATAATTGCTGCCCTTGTAATAGTGGGAGGCCCGTATTCGTCAGATCAGGTACTGCCGTGAGGTCAAACTGCATGTTGATGTGGTTGAAAATGACGCCAAACCAGTTGCCTTGATGTAGAGAAAGTTGAGCAGTAACCGGTTCCCCCCCCAGTAAAGTAAAGGGAGTTGCCGCAGCTTGGGGGGCAAAGAATTCGTTGAATTTGGTTTCCAGCTCCGCACCGTTGTTGAAGGGGATGGCAATTTCTACGGTTTGTTCATCTAGAAAACGCGTCGTCCCGCCAACCGCCGCAGTGCGATCGCGCAGAACCTGAAACCCTTCCGACCATTCAGCACTAGTAAAAACCTCGGCCCCGCGCCAGTGCAGTCGCTGCAGCAGTTGCCCATGGGTCTGACTGTCAAACTGGATATCGAGGTCGTATTGCAAACAGCCCGTCAACAGCAGTACACAGCTAATAATCGCCAATCGCCAGACGGCTTTGAACCAGCGCATTATCCTCTCAATGCTTGCAAAGGGTCAGAGGCATTATCAACGAAGCCAGTCTCTAAGACAACAAGCTTGCCTCCCAGTTCTTGGCGGCAACGACACCAGCACAGGCTCATATCCTCATATCGCGCCATCGTTGCCAATATTCTGTCACTCTGAGGGATTAGGGTTGGCAATCTCTAAAACTCTTTTTTAGAGAAACTCTTTTTTGAAAAAGGTTTCCAAACAATAGGCAAATTTACGCCGCACGGTACCGGCCTGTCTACGGTTTCCCAAAATTGGCTCACCCCGCACCACAGCAATGATCAATGCCCAAACTGTCGAGTAGCAAATCACCGACGGCATTGGCGATCGCAAACTCACCGTAGAAGCTCTTAGAAAAATCAAACGCCTGCATTTCCGTCAATACGGCCAAAACCAAGCAGCCCAAGTCGTTTTCTCCTTCCATGCGCTGTCGGACAAATACCTTAGAAGCGCGTTCAGCAATATCTGCATTTACCGCTTCTGGAGGAAATTCGGTGTTGAGCCACTCATGCAAGGTCGCTTTGAGCCACTGCCCCTCTTGCTCAGGATTGTCGGCAGGCGGCAGGACAATGGGGTCGACAGGTTTAGCCATAACAGTTGAAATCAGCGCAATTGACTGGAATTGAGCACACCCTGCGCTTAGCGCAGCAAAGCTATGCTTTCGATAATGCCAAAATTTTCCCTCTTTACCCTAACCTGTTGGCACTCCCCACGGGATAAGCAGCAATTGTAAATTCAAAATTTTCAGAGGCTGAACTCCTCATTCTGTCGTCTAGATCAGGGACTGCTCAGGAGCACTGAGCGGCTGAAACGATTCAGGCGCGTGTCGAATTTATGTTTGCTGCGGGATAAGGACTTTACTGGTTCCCCCTTGCCCGCTCTCTTAAACGATCAACGATTAGTCAGAATCAGTGCGGTTTAATCCGTTGGTAACGTTGACAGGGTGTAGAGCAGTTGCAAGGGTTCGGCATTGTAATCCAAGAAAGAAAAGTGGTGCCAGTAGCGCAGGCGGCCATATTTATCCAACACAAACTGCGCTGACAAGGGTGCTCCAAGTGCTTGACCAGCGCCGTATTGGCGAAAGACTTCACAAAACGGATCGCAGAGTAAAGGTGGCTGCAAGTTCAAATCAGTTTTCACCATGTGGCTTTGAGCCAGTGTCGTGCTGGTGAGCAAAATTAGTTGGGCACCAGCGGCGGCAAATTTGCTGTGCGCCTCATTCATCGCCATCAAATGGGGGAAGCAAAGGGGGCAATAATGCCGCTCAGTAAAGATGCGGGTGAACTCCAAAACAACGGGCCTATCGCCCCAGTGCTGCGATAGGCGATAGGGCTGACGGGTACCGGCCTCGATCAGCGTAAAGTCGGGGGCGCGATCGCCGAGTGCAAATCGATTGCCCGCTGGGACGGGGATAAAGTTTCGCCAAAAGCGCTCACTAATTAAGGAAGACGCTGGTAGTTGAGGGGTAGCGAGTTCAGTCATGAGTGAAGCAAAGGTATGATTTTGACGAAAAGATCAACCGACTGCGGTGAGTCGATGCCGACAAACATGGACAGCGGCCTGAACGCTACCGGCATCTTTTCCCACATAGTCTAGTCAACTGTCGATGCAGCTACAGCCTCACCAGCCGCTGAATACTGCCCATATCTAACAGCATCAACCGATGCCGTAAAGGTGCGGCCTCTAAACGGCGGCAAAAAAATCCTTCGACTTAATCGGGTCAGGATTCATCGTTTTTTCGCCAGGCTGCCAATCGACCGGACACACTTCTGATGGATGAGCCTGGACATGTTGAATCGCTTGCAGCACGCGCAGGGTTTCATCAACGCTGCGGCCAAACGACAAATTATTCACAGTGGAATACTCAATGACCCCTTCTTTATCGATGATAAAGAGCCCTCTCAAGGCAATCCCGGCATCGGGGTCGAGCACGTTGTAAGCCGCACTAATCTCTTTTTTGAGATCTGAGACTAAAGGGTAGTTGAGGTCACCGATGCCGCCGAGTTTACGCTCTGTCTGAATCCACGCAAGATGAGAAAACTCGCTGTCTACCGAAACGCCAAGTAATTCAGTATTGAGGTCTTTAAATTCGTCGTAGCGATCGCTAAACGCGGCAATTTCTGTCGGACAAACAAATGTAAAGTCGAGGGGATAAAAGAATAGGACGACGTATTTGCCACGATAGTCAGACAATTTAATCGTTTTAAATTCCTGATCGACGACTGCAGTCGCCGTAAAATCAGGCGCTGACTGGCCGACACGAACACAACCGTCTACTGGGTTGGTCATAGAATTTCGTCCTCACAAACGATGCTCTGGCAGAGTGATATAGAAGAACTAAAGCATTCTCTGCCTCTATCATAAGCATTCCGCTTTCCAGGATGACAATCGCGCTGTTGCCCATTCACGTTAAACACCACTTTCTGGCGTATTGCCCCTTTGAGGTTTAGTCGCGTAACGGGCGATCGCGCCAGTCACCTTTGTTGTTTAGTAACTGGGCCAAACGAACTCCTGATTATTCTTGATAAGGTCTTAAAACAATGCGCCAAGCCGTTGCTTATAGCCTTTGCGTCCTGACGGGGAGCCTTTGGGGATGCTCATCCTCCGAGGCGTCAACGCCTTTTCAAAGCGCCCTCGTGCTACCGTCTACGCTGCAGGAAAGTCTGACATATCCCCTTTTTCTTGTCGATCCTCGTGGGGCCACGACTTATCGTCAGCAAGGGCTGGCGGCGCGAGACCAAGGAGATTTTGCGGGGGCGATCGCAGCGCTAAAAACGGCAGTTGCCCTCGACCCTGGTCATGTGCCCAGTTACGTTTTGTTGGGGTGGACCCAACATTTAGCGGGCGATCGCGACGCGGCAATTACGACTCTCAACCAAGGGCTGATCCGTGATGCTGAGCATGTTCCGGCCCTGAATGCCTTGGGGATCGCGTATTTAGTGAATGGGGAGCTGGAATCAGCGATCGCCACCCACACGCAAGCCAAAACCCTCAAACCGAATAACGAAATTGCTTATTACAATCTCAGCTTGGCTTACCAGCGATTGCCAGATGTCGCGGCGGCCATTGAACATGCTGATCGCGCTACCGAGTTAGAACCCGACAACCCTCATCCTTGGGTAGCTCTCGCTCTCGCTTACTGGAACAGTGAAGAGCGGGCGGCGGCTCAGGTGGCCTATCAACGAGCCCTACAACTAGATAGCCGCTATTACGACGCCTATCATCTCGAACATTTGCTCAGGGCTGGCTTTAGCGCCGAGCAAATCGAGCAAGTTGATAAGATTCGCACACAAATCTAAAGTGGCCATCGTCGTAATCGGTAGCTCGGAGAGTAGCCGTCCACTGCTTACCAACGCGCAACTCAGTGACTTCACTGCATAACTCAGAAAATTAAGGGTTCCCTCTCCCTGACAACCTTGCGGATCAGCGTAAAGCCCTCAAACGTCGGGCTTATAAGTTCAACGCATAGCAGCAAACTCATGGGCACCAGTTTTTAGCAGAGAGAACAACCCGTAAAGGCTTTATGTATCTGTCAATACGATGGGAGTTTGTAAAGGCATAGCGAAGAGCAAGCATGCAAAACTCTGGTAGCTTCTCTGTCGCACCTGTCAGTTGTGGATGAATAGCATAAACACATCGGTGCGATTCATCCACACATACGGGATTTAGAGAAACAATGCCCTTCAGAACTATTCAAGCCTTATCTTCCGCTCTCGCTGTTGCCGGTACAGTTTTACTGGCAGGGAGTGCTGAAGCAGCCAAAATTTATGCCACCGATGTCGTTTACTACGATAACAATGACACTTCAGTAGCTGGTTACCGACAGGTTCTGACTAATGCGTTGGGTTCCCCTGAGCTGACTGTTGACTCTAGCAATGGTTACAGCGGCAATAAAGACTTCCTGAGTTTAGGCTTAGGGGGTAGAGCCGTCTTTGATTTTGGGCAACTTTTCTCGGGTGACGTCACCGTGTGGGAAACAACGTGGGGATATAGAGCAAATCAAAGTTCCTATGATGAGCGTGTCGACATCTATTACGGAAACTTCTCGGACATCACTGATTGGAAAACACTGTCAGAAGATTTGAGTCAGTGGGTTGAGGCCGGTGAAATTCTCAATGTTGCTGATAATGCATACAACACAGCAAGCGGCGCTACTAACGCTGGTGAAGCTCCTGAAGGAGTCTTTAGCCATGTGTTACTGGTTGACAAGTCTGTTACTAGAGGCGATGGCTTTGATGTCAACGCAATTGCCGTCAACGGTGTCGATTCCCAAGCGGTGCCTGAACCGGCTTCTATCTTAGGATTAGCAATGTTGGGCGCCGTTGGAACCACTGGCTGGCGTAAGCGCAAAGCCGCATAGCGACTTCTCCTAAGTTTCGAATTTTCCTTCTTAGAGTTCTGTTTGGCAGCAGGGGCTGATGTCTCTGCTGCTTCGTGTGACGCGCCTTAGTCTTCATTGCAATGGGGTAGTAAACCAGTCGAGTGCAAAAAGCGGATTAACTTAATCCGAGAACTGCATAATTCCTGCCGCAATCGTAAATTCGACTACTTTTTAATGTCTGAATTCTAGGAATGCTGGTTAAAGTGTTAAGGCATTCCCAGATATATGAAATCTTTTGATTTTCTGATTTTACCGGCCTTTGCTGGCCTGCTGGCGGGAGTCGCCCACGGCATTGTGGCTCACCGTGCCGACCTACCCGTTGGCCTAGCTGAACAAGTGCATCAGATTGTTGCTGACAAAAATGTTTCTTTGCAATAAGACAAAGCAAAGATAACAAAAATCTAAAAAGTATCCTTTGTTACCAAAAAACTGACATCATAGATGCATCAAACATTTTAGTAAGAGGTGTTTTATGTATCGTTCTGATGCGTCTAGTACCGCCCAGCGGAAATGCATATATCCTTAAGGAGTCAACTTTAGAGGACTAAG
This sequence comes from Cyanobacteria bacterium P01_F01_bin.56, assembly GCA_039185935.1. Taxonomy (GTDB): domain Bacteria; phylum Cyanobacteriota; class Cyanobacteriia; order Phormidesmidales; family Phormidesmidaceae; genus Halomicronema. The sequence goes on from JBCDAJ010000112.1 coordinate 22,400, forward strand.
TCCGATGCCTGGCCCTGCACTTCCCGCCCTGATTGTGAGCGAAACTGAGCGCCACGAACTGGAACAGTTGGTGAAGCGACCAA
>JBCDAJ010000113.1:0-22364 GCA_039185935.1 Cyanobacteria bacterium P01_F01_bin.56
ACTGGCGTTGCGAAATTGATTCGTCCTCGTAAGCCTTGATAATTTTGCGACGGAAGTCGATAGAGTAAGCTTTCATCTCGGTTTTTTGGGGCAATTCAAGTAGTATTAAGTGTACCTTACCAGGCCGGGAATGGCTATATTGGTTAGAGTTGTTGCGCGATGCTCAATTTTCTAGTCGTCAAAGCTTAGAGACTCTATTTTTAGAAGCGGACGAGTTAATATCGATTCTCGTAACTTGTGTAAAGAGAGCACGACAAAATTAGGGATGACCAATTGTCTTTTCCTCTGTCTTCCCTCTTCGTTCTTCCCTTCTCCGCAAGACACCCATCAAAATCCGCTGGCACTGTGGAAAAAATATTAGGCAGCGTTACCGGCTGCAGATGAAGCATAGAATGTGCTGGAGGCCAGCGTAAGGGAAGTGTTAGAACGGGATAATAGAAAACCTGAGAGACCAAAGCACAAAGACGCTATGAAAGCCATCGAAACGACTGCCACCATCGATGATCAAGGACAACTATCTTTGGATGCTCCCTTAGCCGTCATCCCGAATCAGCGGGTACGGGTGATTGTGCTGATTGCGGAGGCCGATGAGCTTGAGCCTGATGACACCCCTGACGAAGTCATCCTGGAAGGGTTGCAAGAAGGGCTGCAAGAAGCGCTAGCCGGACGAACCATTCCCTTGTCGCAGATGTGGGATGGCATTGATGCCGAGTGAACCGGCGCCAGTTGAAATCGCGTTAACGCCTCGGTTCAAAAAAGATTTGCGGACATTCGCCAAACGCTATCGGCGCATCCGTAGCGATTTACAGCCGCTGATTCAGCAACTCGAAACCGGTGAACTGCCAGGCGATCGCATTTCAGGGATACTGCTGACACTGTTTTAAGGTCCGGCTGAGAAACCGCGATATTCAAAAAGGCAAGAGTGGCGGATACCGAGTCATTTATTACGTACAAACTCGAACTCAGATTGTGTTGGTGACGATGTACTCAAAGTCTGATCAATCCGATGTTGATATCAGCACCATCAGCGCCGCCCTGGCACAGTACAACCAACAGTCTGAGTAAACACAGATGACGCTGAAGCCGCCTTTTGAGCACTTCAATTGCACCCAAAACTAAAGTTGTTGCAGTCCTCAACCGAAGGGTTAGGTTCGGAATCGTTGAAAACGCTGCGGAGGGCGGAGGACAGAGGGTGGCAGAAAGAGTCAGTCTTTAGGTGCTTTTGTGTAGCCTCAAGCTTGCCTTTTCCTCCGTCTTCCCTCTTCGCTCTTCGTGCTTCCCTCTTCCCTCGCGGGGTTAATTTCGGAATCGTTGAAAACGCTGCGGAGGGCGGAATATAGAGGGCGGAGGAAGGAAGAAAGAGTTGATTCCAGCAGTTGTTCTCAGCATTCAACTCTGCCTTTTCCTCTCTCTTCGCTCTTCTATCTTCCCGTTTCCGAAGGACGGGCGGAAGTAGGAAGCAAGAGTCAGTCTTTAGGTGCTTTTGTGTAGCGTCAAGATTGCCTTTTCCTCCGTCTTCCCTCTTCGCTCTTCGTGCTTCCCTCTTCCATCGCGGGGTTAATTTCGGAATCGTTGAAAACGGCAGCTAAAAACCGAGATATTCTTAAACTAAAGAGTCCAGTCAAGACGCCTCTGTTTGCCCTCCCATCGCTAGGCTGGTAGCCAAGCCCATAACGATCGCGATGAACGCTCACAAACTTAAAGCCACCATCCAGCAAGACGGCACCTTGTTGCTACACGGACTGCCATTTCATCCGGGGAGCACAGTCGAAATTATCATTCTGGAGCAACCTGACTTTTCCGACGCGGCTACAGAGCCCGAGACCAACGACTATTTAGCAGGCTTTACCCAGTCCCTCAGCGAATGGACCTCCGACGCAGACGAAGCTGCCTACCATGACCTATAACCATTGTGCCGTCATTGTGGTGCCGTTTCCCTTTACTGATATCAATGCGGCTAAACGCAGACCCGCTCTCATCGTTTCTCAAAATGAGTAACTTTGCCCCGGTGCTACTGGCTTTGGCGACTGTCGTTATGTCCCAATCAGCAGCACTAACATCACCCAGACCCCTCAGGCTTAGAGCGTTGCGTCCCATCCACCCACTTACCCATCCACCCTCCCACAACCATAAACGGATGCTTCATTTCCTTGCCGATCGCTTAACCCAGCCTCTGAACCGTGACCTCCAGCGCCCTGGCCACCCGAGCAAGTTCTGTTGCCATCCATCCAGGTTTGGCCGCTAAAAAACAGGCAGTCGCTTGCTGGTAAAACCAAATCACCTGCGCTGGACTTCCTGAAAACACGGGCCAAATGGCGGTGCCTGCCTCGTGCAAATTTCGGAGCAAGCACCGACCGTTGTGCAGCTTGTCGGCCAGCAAGATCCGCTGGACTGCAGGCGATGCTTGCTGCATCTGCTGTAGGTAGCCCAGCTTGTGATTGCGCCAAAGCTGGTCAGGTGATCGCGGCGGTGCTGTACAGCCCTGCACGAGGGTCGCCACCGCTACTCCAAATTGCGCCCGAATGGCAGTGAGGGTGGCCTCACCGCCTTGATCCTCCACTGCATCATGCAACAGGGCGGCGATTGCTTCCACTTCGCCGCCCCCATCTTCGAGCACTAAAGCTGCCACACTGAATAAATGCGACACATAGGGCACTCCATTGACCTTGCGCCATTGGTGTCGATGCAGGTCTGTGGCATATTGCAGCGCTCGGTCAAACCTTGCCGTTAAAACGAATCGTTCCATGCCTGTATCTCGGTTCCAAAAGTGATGTCACCCTACCGCCCCCCTGGAACCCCCGTTTTCCCAACTTGGAAAGCCACCCTTCCAATCCCTCGCTACACTACGAATATTGTTTGGCAATTGGGTATGAGCGACCTCAAACTTCAGGTGGTGTCTCACCAAACGCAAGCCGGGCTGCCCTACCAGCATCTCCATGCCCAAATCGTTACGCCTACTGGCATTCTGACCCCGGCGGCCCTCAAGTCTTTAGCCATCCCCACTGGCATGATCTGGAGCCAAGGGGTGGTGATTGAAGGTAAACTCCCCCTCTGGGCCGCCGGATATCTCGTGCATGCCTGCCATACTGCCGCCTGGGTCGCCACCTTTGACCCACGCTTAGGCAATGACAGGCCCCAGTCTGGCGGCGCTGTGGTGGTGGCGACCCATTCTCCCCATGTGGCCGAAGGGGATGTTCTACTGTTGACGATTCCCGATGCCGTCCTCTAATCCTGCCGCTGCTGTCATCCTTAGCGTCACGCGGCTCGCCTCCGAACAGGGCAGTCTGCAAACCCTGGCGATCACTTTGACGCGCCCCCAGACCTTGATTAAGCCTCAGAGTTTACCCACACTCGCGCTACCGGCGGAGCTAGATCTCTCGCAGGCAGTTGTCCTATTTGGGCGATCGCCCACCTGGCTCTACGGCTATCTCATCCATCAATGCCATTCAGTGCCTTGGCTAGGCACCTATGATGCCCGCAGTCGCAGCGTCATTGTGATTCATAGCCGCGTCGCGTCCCCCGCCGTCGGCGATCAGCTACCGATTCGGCTGAATCGCCAGCCTTGCCCAGCCATTCTCGTGGGCGGTCCGCCCAACAGCGGTAAAAGCGTTTTATCGAACGCCATTCGCCTCACCTTGACGCAGCAATGGCCCCAAGCCACCGTCTATCTGCATCGCGCCAGTTGGGATGGTGAGGGCAACTGGACCTATGAAACCGCCCAGCCGAGCTTGGTCGATACGTTGGTGCAGCAACATGAATATCGCATCCATGAAGACCCAGAAACGGTCAAGCTGATTCCCCGCTTTTTTCAATACCATGCCGATATAGTGGCGAATCTACGCAGTTTGGTTGATTGTCTCATTGTGGATGTAGGTGGTTTACCTCAGCCTGAAAAATTGCCGATTTTACAGCACTGCTCCCATTACATCGTCATTAGCCGCCTGCCCGAGGCCATTCCCGATTGGCATACTTTTGGTCAAACCCATGCGTCACCCCTGGCTGTGATTCATAGCGTGCTTGAGCCTCGCCTCATGATTCAACAAACAGAGCCCTGGTTAGCAATCGAAGCCGGACCTTGGCTCAAGGGTGAAACTGAGACCATTCCGGATTGCCTGCGGGATGAGATTTTGCGACGGATTACGCTCCCGCCCGCTTCTGGTATTGCGCCGTTATGACTGAGCCACTCTGGCAAGCATCGCCAAGCGTCCCGCTATTGCAGTGGCTCGCCAGGGGGCCACTCAAGCAAAATTTGCTGCAAGGGATTCGTCTTTGGGTCTGGCTGCATTTGCTCTACGGCGAAGCGGGTCAAGATCTGGGTCTGACGGATCCTTTTACCTACGCCGATTGGCGCGATCGCTTCTTTTCTGCCACTCACCCCACCGGCGAAAAAAAGCCGCAACATGCGGATGCCCGTTGCCCTTGCAATAAGTCTGCGGCCGCTTGGCTATTTGCCCCCGCACTGCACTTTACCCAAACGGCATGGCAGTCCTATGCTGAGCAGCATGCGGCTGAGGTGCAGGCGCAAATGGCCGCCTTTTCCCAAGCCCTGCAAGCGCATGATCAACATCCCGAGCAGTTAGAGCGGCTCTTAAACACTCCCCTGTTTGGGATGACCCGCCGCACGCTTTACGGCGACCTCCGTAACCTGACCAGCATTAGCTGGTTAACGCAACAGGGGCAATCGTTTTACCGCGTTACCGATTGGCCTGATGTACCTCAGCAAAACCTTACCCCTGCGATGGGGACAGCGCCGGAAAGTTCATTGATTACGCAGCCCGATTTAGCGGCGATCGCGGAAAATCTGTCTAGAGAAATGGGGGGCGATCGGCGCTTCTTTGTCCATGTCGATTATGTCGTGCCTCAACACAAGCTCGATCGCGTTGATGACTGGCAAGCCCTGTTGTCAGAGCTATGGCAACAGCACCCCATTCCACCCGTGCAACTGCTTTACCAAGGAGCCGGGTACACAGAGCCGGTTTCAGTTGTAGTCTACCCCGTGTGCATTTACTACTTTCGGCGAGGTCCGTATCTGTGTGCTTTTGGCGCAGTCCCTCAAACCTCCTCTCGTCAGTTAGATTGGCGCAACTACCGCCTTGATCGTCTGCTCAATATCAAGCCATTGTCCTGGACGCACTCGACCGTGCCGCCGCCACTAAGACAGCAACACACCGAGCATTCCTTACCTCAACCTGACGATATTGCCATCCGCATGGAAGCCGCTTGGGGGTTTGATTATTATCAACCGGCTCAACGACTACTGCTCCGCTTTGATCAAGCGTGGGATGAGCGCTATATCCGCAACTCGATGCGGCATGTGACGTTCAATCACGTCCCCTTTGCCCAGGTACAATCGCTGATCCGACAGCAGCTCCAAGGGGCAGAGCAACAACAGCTTTTAGAGGTTTTAAAACAGCGATCGCCGACAGATGCCTACTACACGGCCATGTATCGCGAACATGATCCCAATGTGCATCAACGCCTCCGCGCTTGGCGACCCCATGTCGAAATCTTACTCCCGTGGGATTTGCGTCAGCGCATGATTAACGAAGTCAGACAAGAATGGCAAATTTATGGGCTGTCTTAAATCGGATCTGCTAGGTTTACGAGTAAGTCATAGACCTGTTGAGTCTGCTGTCGAGTGATCCAGCGTTGATAAGTGCGTGTATGAACCTCCACACTATGACCCATCTGGCGCGCTGATAACTCCACGGGCCAGCCAAACAGTAAGGTACGGACTGCCCAAGCATGGCGCAGGTCATAAGGAGCAAATGGGAGCTTAGGGATCGGCTTGAAAATAAAGTACCCGGACAAGACGGTGGCAGGGGGGATGGGTAGCAGGGTCGGTGGGATGTTATTTAAGCGCAACTCCCTTAGGTGAGAGGTATTTGGTAACTGAGTGGCCAATTTTCTGATTGGGGCGATCGAGCTTCACGGGTGGGAGCTGGCGACAATCTCACGACCACTCGGTGGCCCACTCCGGATAACAGGGCCAAACTTCACGCGCTCCGGTTTTAGTGTCATCAAGGACTCTCACCACGGGGAACTCAGATAAATCGAGATAGAACACTTCATGGTTTCGCAGGCCATAGCAGGCCATCACTCCATACACCCACTGCCATGCCGGATTCTCTAGCTCATTTCGGTACCGAATAATGTCCTCGTCTGACGGAATCTCTCTGATTGCCACCTTTGACAGGCTTTAATTCCCTCGTAAGTGGTCAGCTAATCCAACCCCGCGAACCTTGCCAGGGATGTAGCCGCCATTGCTGCACGTTGACGGGGCCGTAGTAGTTGACACCATCGCTGCGAGTGCAGACACACTGAGCGGCAATTCTGACGGCAATCGTCGGTAAATCTTGAGATAATCACCTTCCCAAGTGTCAAGCTTGCCCCCGTTGCCGATGTAATTCTTTTGGAAACGATCAACCCAATCAGCACAGATGAGCTTAGCGATCGCCGTTTTATCGCCCCACTGCTGCCAGTCAAATTCACGCGCTGGCAGTTGTGTGCCTAGCAATCGCGCTCGTTTCTCTGCCTCACGTAACCCCGCAGGATTGGTGGGCAACCCTGTCGATATGCGCTGCTGGTAAGGAACTTGTCTGCTGCTGTCTGGTTTGGGTGGCAGTGTCGCCTGCAAAGTTAGAGCGCCCCCCTTTTGCCCAATGCTCACTCGCACTCGATCACCCTTCAGTCCGGCGTTTACCTGAGCTATTTTTCCTGAAAATCTAAGGGCTTAAGTTAGGGCTTAAAAAACGGGGTTTATTCAGGCATTATCAGGGTTATTTGCGGGTATTTTACAATCTGATACAAACGCCAAAAGCAAAGCCCTTACAGCTTTTGAATGCTGTAAGGGCTTAATTTCGTCAATACCCCCAGGGGAATTCGAATCCCCGTCGCCTCCGTGAAAGGGAGGTGTCCTAGGCCTCTAGACGATGGGGGCATGTATTGCTCAACACTCTTCAATATAGATAAATACTGTATCAGTGTCAAACAAGCTAACTGTGCTCAGAACACTCTTTCAAACTGAACGAAGCACAACTAATTCAGGCGTCAATATACCCCATTTGGGTCAACTTGCGTTGCGCAGTCTAATGACCTGACGACGCATTTCTGGAGAGGCTTGCACCTCTGCTACTTCTTGTACCTCAACTTCACTTTCTAGAGGCTCCAGATAGTTATCACTGCCGTAGGAATAAGCGTCAATGAGAATCTGCAGGAGCTGCTCGCGATCGCACTGAGCCAGATCTTCCTCAATCAGGTGAAACTTGAGTTTTACCTCGCACTCATAGACACTCACTTGTGGTGTTGATTGTTGAACTGCCGGCTTCATGCTTGTAGTACAGATTTTCATCTTTGTCGTGCCCGCGCTAATCGGAACAATAGTGGCTCCTCACTGGACGTCTCATCAGCCATTGACGTATCAACTTTTGACGGTGACATCTTAGTTTGGTACCTGACCCTATAGAACCAACTTTTTGAAAAAAAGGGAGCTTTTGAGACGCTGTTTTACCGGATTAATAAACTTGCTTTCTATTAGCTTTAAACAAACGTGGAGTTCCTGGAATATACGCAGATAAACATCCAGTCAAACGTCTACAAGCCCCTGAAATAAAGGCTTATAGGGGAATTACTATAAATATTACAAACTCATAAACGATCACTGAAAAAAATATTTTTCGCAATTTTTTCAGTCTCAGCAAAAGTACTTAAATGGGTTTCTAAACTTCACGTTTTGGCTAAGTAAGGTCTGCATATCCGAGAAAAAATAAACGATTTAAGTGTAATTTATTTCATTCTTTGTCGATCTGTGCCCTTGATTCCACTGACGTATTGTGACTAAAGATACAAATCACGTCGCTCGATGATTTTACGGAAACGGTTGTGCTTCCAAGTGGCCTTTCTGCAATGAAGGCTAAGATGCTGGATCTCTTGAGCTGTTCGAGTCCCTGCGGCCAGCTGCGATCGCTGAATGAGTATTGCGTAGGTTGCTTGGACTGTTTGCGCGAATCAAATCAGGCTTCTTGTCGTCACTTCAACCCACCTACTTATTACTTCGGCAGTGTTTGGATAAAACTTGGAGCGCCTCTAAAGCACTGGATCAGTTCCGCTGTGAATCGATTCGTCTTTGCCTTGTGGGACTTAGTGTTTTAGCCCAACCATTGATGAGTGCAGTTGAACCGTTGTATTTAAACCAAAATCCTCATCCGGACGGCAAGTCCCATCTGGATGAGGACTGGAGGCGTTAGATTTAACGCGCCGTCTAACCAATAGGGTTAGCGCGATCGCTGTCCACCACCTTAACGGAATGGAGGAGCATAGAGTAGGCCGCCGTCGGTCCACAGTGCATTTAAGCCGCGATCTAGATTGAACTGCGAATCGCCACCCAGATTGCGTTCATAGACTTCACTGTAGTTACCCACGTTGCTAATGGCACGAGCCATAAAGTCGTTAGGGATCCCCATGTCTTCGCCCAAGGTGCCTTCTTCGCCCAGGAAGCGCGCGATGTTGGGGTCTTCACTACCCGCAAAATCCCCAATATTGGCAGAAGTGATACCAAATTCTTCGGCCTGAATGAGACCGTAGGTTACCCACTTAACCACATCAAACCAAGCGGAATCATTGTTGACTGTCAATGGTCCCAGTGGCTCTTTTGACATCGTGACCTCTAGGAGGACATGCTCGTCAGGAGTTGGCAGAGTGCTACGACGGGCAATCAACTGTGATTTGTCGGAGGTCATGCCCTCACAACGTCCTTCGTCGTAGGCCGCATAGGCAGCGTCGGCATCTTGGAAGACCACGGGCTCAAAATCGACCCCTAACTTACGCATTTGGTCAGTCAGGTTTAACTCAGTTGTAGTACCCGTTTCGACGCAGACTGCTTTGCCAGAAAAATCTTCTAGAGAAGCAATACCGGCAGCTTCACGTACCATCATGCCCTGACCATCGTAAAAGGTGGTGGGAGCAAATTCCATCCCTACTTGGGTATCCCGGCTAATTGTCCAGGTTGTGTTACGTGAAAGCATATCGACTTCCCCACCAGACAACGCCGTAAAGCGTTCTGTTGAATCGAGTCGCCGATACTCTACAGCATCAGGATCATCAAACAGTGCTGCAGCAACTGCTCGGCAAACATCAACGTCAAGACCAGAATACGCCCCAGCTTCATCCACAAAGCTGAAGCCAGGAATCCCTCCATCGACGCCACAGATGAGTTGGCCGCGCTCTAGTACAGCATCTAAACGGCTACCGCTAGCAACAACAGCTTCTCCCTCAGCAGGTGCATCACCGCCTTCAGCAGCATCATCCGTTGTTGTCGTGCTAGTAGCACAAGCAGTGGATAGGGTAAGCGCCAACGCTAGCCCAAGAAAACCCCATTTCTTCATCGGTTCATACCTTAACAAACAGCTCACAATCACACAGGTCGGCACAGACTACTTCGACAAAAGTAACCTGACACTAGTTGAAAATTAGTTTACCTGGGTTAACATTCCAACGCCTGTAGATTTTTTTTTGTATCGTTCAACACTTTATGATGTGAGATGACATGAGGCAACCCTAAGGGCGATCGTCATTGAGCTGTCAAATCTCTACCCGCTGTTATGGTTAACAGTTCTTAAGTGATTGATATATGCGAGCGATCATGTTGAGTTTTTAGGGTTGCCGAAGCTGATTAATAACGTATTCCAGAACGATAGGGTGATTCAGGGCCTGTGGAGAACGCTTAGAAAAGCCTTTTAAGTCCGTGGCAGAAGTCGGGCAAAGCCAGGGCCACAGGATATGAGCGATGCAGAATCTTCTTTGGGGAGCATCTGGTGAGCTGGCCAGGCCCAAGACGTTTTTACGATGAGTCGATTACCGATATGTTGAACTGCTGCGGTCAGCCTTGGCAGGGAGTTACTGGCGACTCGGCTGACTCTGGATCAGAGCTAATGGATCGGGGCTTGTAAACGTCGTCAGTAATAAGGTCTAGTACTCGTTGGTAGCAGTTGTCTTACTATTGCAGTTTCTCGTCCCCTAGTGCCGCTGTTCCCCCCGCTGTAGAGAGCGGTAGGCAAATTTGCACCGCATGGTACTAAGGGCTGTCATCATTGAGTGGTCAAGTCCTGATGCGGAGAGTGTTTGAGCTCCTAACTGGATTTTTGGAGCGAGCGTGGTAGTGGCGACGCCGCCAGCGTTCTAGTCTTAATTGATGACATGCTCTAGGCGATCTAAGGGCAGCGGTTGAACTGGCTTTAACCTCGGGCAATGTCACGAATCAGTGGAATGCGACTACGGATGTAGCAGTCGAGATTTGCCGTCTCAATCGAATCGAGCGAGCGATCGCCAGATATTTGCTCCGTTAGCCAAGAGACTAGACTGTTGTCATCAAGGCTCAATATCCGATTGCTTTGGGACTGTTCAACCAAAGCCCAAAACTGATGTAGCAGATGAGGGTTCATAGGCTTGAGTCTCTTAACATTTGCTTTAGATTTTAACCTGAGACCAGAGTACTGCATTGGTCGCGTCTCTTGCAGAAATTTGCAGCGTTTGTTCATCTTTAGCGCTAAAGCGTAATGTTTTCGAAGTCAGCATGTCGCATTGCGTCGGGTTGCAACAGACTATGACAATGTGTTTCCTCTCTATGTCTGCGCCGCTACCGCTTCGTTAACAACTAAGTTATGCAAAAGCGGGGGCTGCAAACATTTGCAGCCCCCGCCATTAAATAGGTTGAACCGGTGTGCAGTTCCTTAAGACTCTGGAACAAGTTGAACGATCAGGGAATGGGTATCAAGGCTTTGTACTTTGGAAACGCCTTGCAGATCTTGCACGATACGCTCTAGAAGCTCTCTGGCGCGATCGCGGTGCTGGTGTTCCCGCCCCCTTAAACGAATCTGAAACTTCACATGGTTGCCTTTATCCAGCCATTGAGTAGCGCGCTGAATCCGAATGTCATAGTCTGAATCGTCAACATTAGGACGCAGCTTGACCTCTTTCATGGCCGGTTTGGCACTCTGCTTTTGCCGCTTCTTTTGTTGATATTGGTGTTTACCATAGTCGAGAATCTTGGCAACAGGAGTTTCTTTGCCTTCAGAAACAACGACTAAATCAAGACCAACTTCCTCTGCCAAACTAACCGCGTCACGAGTATCGATGACACCGCGATTTTCATTTTCATGATCAATCAGCAGCACTTGTACAGCCTTGATGTTGTGGTTGATATTGGGCTGCTCAGGGCGTACACGACGGTCGTTAAATCTTCTTCTAACGATAGTAATGTCCTCCAAAACTCAGTGAGAAGTGTATAGGGTGCTCTAACGATAGCCTAACTTTTGTGCTTATTGCCATCTTCCTGACGGTGGAAGTCCACGATGTTGATTGACGTTCACATACAACCACACGTGAACCGCTGACCCTCAAACTCTACGGGGAGGGCTATAGGGTTTCTATAAAGCCCCCACGCAGTGGAACTTTTGCTGTATCGCTGGTTACGATATGTAGGCAATGGAACGAGCCACTGTAATGAATGTTGATGATGAGATCGCGCTCATGGCGTATTTAGAAAGTTTTGTAACGCCTCAGCGCCTCAGTAAAATTGATGCTGTGCTCGCTCAAAGAACTCGCCATTTGACCGTCGTGGCAGAGGATTTTTACGATCCTCACAATGCGAGTGCCCTATTGCGCACTAGCGATAGCTTAGGGATTCAAGATGTTCATATTGTAGAAAATTACAACACCTTTAAAGCCCGCGTTGGCGCGGCATCGGGGTCGATGAAGTGGGTGACGCTGCATCAGTATGGTGAAACTGAGCAGAACAATACATTGGCCTGTGCCCAAAAGTTGCGATCGCAAGGCTATCTCATGGTTGCCACCAGTCCCCATCTCAACGCCTTGCCACCAGAGGCGCTGCCCCTAGATCAAAAGTTGGCCGTCATTTTCGGCAGCGAACGTGACGGTGTCTCTCAGCCAGCATTGGAGACAGCTGATTACCAGCTCAAAATTCCGATGGTTGGGTTTGTTGAAAGCCTCAATGTCTCAGTCAGCGCTGCTATCTGTTTATATACGCTGACTCAACGGCTCAAAGTCTTAGACATCGATTGGCAACTGAGCGATCGCGAAAAACTGGCTTTACGTCTCAATTGGTTGCGTCAATCAGTGCAAAATAGGGCAGCTTTGGAACGCTACTTTTGGTCTCAAGCCAATGCTTAGTGGCGCTTGTCAATCGCTGTTGATGTGCGCCATGGTCATATATTGAGAAAGCGTCACCTTGATATCAGCCCCGCGTAAGCACCTACGGGCATCCCATGGCACAATAGGGTCGCCTCATAATTCATTTACCTGCAGCTATGCGCGGCAACTCCAATAATCTAGCCATCATGATTGTGCTCAATATTGTCGGCGTCATGTTGGTGCTGGGTGCCATTCTACTGGTGTTACGCGGTCTCGGCTGGATTTCCCAGCTGCCTGATTACGTGGTTGGGGCACTATTGCTGTTGTCTCTCGGGATTGGTATTTTGGGCGGTATTCGTTCTGCTCGCTAGGCACACTATATGTATGCGACGTCTTTCGCTTCCTAGTCAGATTTTTTTGTCCTTGTTGGGGATAACGATTCTTGTGTGGGTGTTACGAGGCCTGACCGTTTTGTCCTTCCTACCTGGAATTATGCTTTGGATCTTGCTACTGCTAACCATTGGTGCGGGCGTTGTGACTAGTCTGCAGCGGATGCGATAGCGGGTGGGACTTTAAGTCGTAATGGCCTCGTGACGACCAAGCAGTTTTTAATGGGCCGGTTTAGCCGCGATCGCCGATGGCGATTCAAACATGACGGCAAATTTGGAATTGGGTCTTTGGCGTCGCAGCAGTTGCAGCAGGGCATCAGCATCTTGATACCGACGAAAGCGATCAACCACTGTACATTGCTTTTCGGAAAGCTGGCGCACGATGCACCAAGGCCTTAGCTGGGTTTGATAAGTCATTATATTTACCGGGGTATGAGTTAACGAGATAGCATTTCGGGCACCACGACTCCCAGAAGGTTCCGCATCAGTGCCGGGTCATCAATGGCTTGCACGCTTGGCTAGCCAGGCGTACACCACCAAGACAAACGACTGCTCCTCTCACCTGTTTCACCCTCCTCCCAACGAACCTTGGGCACGATGAAGCTGGTAGAGAGCAGAAGCCGTACGGCTGCGCTCAGAGATATTGGTTGATACCCGTAAGAGAAAATCGGTCAATTACTACTGACGCAACTGACTTGTTTTGAGCGGGAGTAGTAATTGCCTAGAGACTAACACCAAGACACTAAATGAGTGCATTTATTTGCATTTGTACACAAAATATAGCGTCTTACTCTCTAAATTGATGTGGAGCGAGTCGTTGCAAAGGAGCCAAGATTTTTTATGATTGCCACAGGCGATCGCAACCGTTTATCAACAACATCGTGGAAGACGAACCAGGCAAAGGGCTGCCAGACAGTTCTGAAAAACCGAAACGCAGATCTCGGGCTAGACGCAGCAAAAAACCTGCATCAGCGCTGCCAGCGCTGCCGCCTGCCGCTAACTCTGTAGCGGGGGGCATTTATAAGGTGCAGATTTTTTATCTGGCAGCCCGCAATCAAAATCCTAAAGCCCCGGTCAAAGATGCGCTTTGGTTTGCTACGTACCCAATTATTCCGCGGGTGGGAGATTGTCTCTTTCACGATGGGGTTTATTACCAGGTCGAGCGGGTGTTTCTATATGAAAATATGGGCCCAGGTTGGTATGCCGATATTGAGGTGACGTTTTATGGCAGACGGTGAACGGCAGACGGTGGGCCGTTCCAGGGGTTCTCTCCACTGATTGTCTGGGGTGATTGGCGGCGATCGCAGGCCGTGGTCAACCTAGCGCATGGCAAATCGCGGTAGCGTTGATGTCGACGGATGCCCTTTCTGCCCTTGGCGTTGGCAGAGATGTGTCACGATGACGGCAGCAGTTTTCAAGAGATGCCAGCAGCATGTTGAAGGGCGAAGTCGCGGCGTTAACGGCGGCGTTTTTGTGGGCGTTGTCGACGGTGATTTTTGGGCGACTCGGCAAGTCATTAAACCCATTGGTTTTGAATTTAGCCAAAGGGTGTGTGGCGATCGCGCTGATTGCCCTAACGCTACTCCTGCAGCAAAATCTGCGGCCGCAACTGCCCGGCAGCGCCATTTTTTGGTTGACGCTTAGCGGGGTGGTCGGGATTGGTCTGGGCGATACGGCCTATTTCAAATCGATCAATCATTTGGGAGCCCGGCGAGCGCTCTTGATGGAGTCGCTGGCGCCGCCGTTGACTGCCTTGATTGCGTGGGTCTTTTTACAAGAGTCATTGAGTGCGATTGCCTGGGGTGGCATCTTGCTAACTGTTGGTGGGGTGGCCTGGGTGATTTCGGAGCGGGTGCCAGCCAGCAACCAAGGCCATCTCAACTTACAAACTGGCTTAATGTGGAGCTTATTGGCACAACTGGGGCAAGCCAGTGGCGCTGTCATGTCGCGGGGGGCGCTGGTCGATACAGATGTTGACCCTCTGTGGAGCGGTCTATTGCGCATTGCCGCCGGGGCAGTTGTTTTAGTCGTTTTGATCAGCAGTCGCGGTCAGATTGCTCAGCAATTACAGCCGCTCAGGTCACGACAACTCTTGCCCATGCTGGTGTTAGCCGCCTTTTTGGGAACGTATTTGGCGATTTGGCTCCAACAGGTGGCGTTCAAGTTCACCCCAGCGGGGATTGCGCAGGCACTGTTAGCCACCAGTCCCCTATTTGTCTTGCCAATTGCCGCCGGTTTGGGCGATCGCGTGACTCAGCGAGCGGTGCTCGGGGTGCTAGTGGCGATCGGGGGTATTTGGCTACTCATCAGCACCTTGTAATTCAAAGTACTGACCATGGCTTACCCAAAAGTTTCCTGAATCCTCTCAGTTTGAGCGATGTGGAATCCACGATCACCGTGGCGATCCTTTCCCATGGGGGGAGCGAGTCAGAAGCTGGTGGGCCAGCGCCGGCAAGAAATGGAAGGGGCAGGTTTGATAAAACGGGAAGTAATCAGCGATCGCCCTAGCGTCGTTGTCTACGCAATCACCGACTTTGGGCGATCGGCCCTAGACTTTCTAGAAATTCTCAAAGTCTGGGTCGAAAGCCAGCAGATTTAGTCGGCTTTCACCTGTAAGCTGAAACTTTGAATCGCATCTCAATGGAGTAAGACTTTGGAAGAACAAATCATTTCAAATATTAGCTCTACGATGGATGCACTGTCAGAAATAACTGGCTTTTCCTTGGTATTTCTAATCGCCACGGTATTTTCTGGGTTTCAAAAATCTGACAAAATTGAAATACTGGGATTTGAGATTAGAACACAGATCGCTACAGTCGTTCTTTTCGGCATCCTATGCGGATTGACATTTAACCTGACAAGATTACTGTCAATCGTTTCTTATCTTCTATCACAGTTGGATGCCAGTCCAAGGATAGAAGAAGCAATAATCATCCTTCAAACCCATCCGTGGGTGTTTAATCCATTTTCTCAAACTTCAGGATCTCTATCTTTTTTGCTAGATAATCTTGGCCTTTCTTTATTGATCGTGGCCTGGTGGCTGGGTTTTCATACAGGCTTTTTTATTTCGAGAGATGCCAGACTCAATTTGTCAATCTCCGTAACAAGTTGGATATTATCTTTGTTTTACTTTGGGCTTGGTTTGGCCGCTCTGATGCTCACCATCGGCTTGATTAATGAGATCAATCCTGAAACAAAGTGGATTAAAATTTCCGGCCTATTTTTATTTACACCAATAGGAGCGCTGGGGCTGAGAAGGATTTTTCAAGAATTGCATAGACTTTCCACTCAAGTTGCCGATGCCCCAATAGAGTCTTAGCTTTTATGGATACCCTTTTAAGGTGCTCGTGCTTCACCCATTGCCGTCGCCTGGGAGGTTATCGATGTTGGGCGATCGACCGTGGGCTTTTAATTCACTCCACCATTGGCCAGCCGTTTGGTCACACTCATCGGTCATACCCATACGTTGAGTAAGCTGCTGCCACGGTGCTCCAGTAATGGCACATATAGCGGCGATGAGCGACGTTTAGGAGGTTGATCAAGCATGGCGATCGCCATCGGTCAGGGTTGAGCATTGTCAAATCTTGACTAAACCCTTATGGCAGCGTCGCGATCGCTGAAAATGATTCGGTAGAACTAAGGTTATCTGCAGCGGGAGAGTGGATGTTAATATCAGCTCTCCAAAGGTTGGGGCCAAGGATTAAACCATCCACCGCCGCTCAAACCGCCCCGACATCCAAGATTTCGTCACAGGTCGAACATAGGCCGAAAAACTCTAGGGTGTGATAGAAAATCGTGAAGCGATCGCGCTCTGCCAATGTCTCCTCTAAGGCATGGGCCGGGCACTCCTCCACCGGTACCGATCGCCCACAGTTCAAACAAGTCAAGTAGTGGCAATCCTCTGAGGCCAGCCGATAGACCCATTCGCCATGGGTGAGCGATCGCGCCTGCACCAACCCTCGCAGTTGCAGCGCTTTAATAGCACGATACACCGTCGCCAAGCCCAGCGATCGTCCCTGCGCCTGCAACTGGACAAAGATATCCTGTGCCGTGGTTTCGGTTGAGGTGCTGCTCAGCAGTTCATATACCCACTGCTGACCTCGGGTAAGTTTGGCCTTCATTGCAGTAAATTAGAGAATGATTATCATTTTAATTTTATCGCTTCCCGCCATGACGTCTACTGAAATTGCCCCCACCCCTCAAGTCGCTACCGCAGCCGCTGCTTCTAATCTGCCGGCAATGACTCGTCGTCCCCGTCGACTGCGTCGCACCGAGGGTTTGCGACGCATGGTACGCGAACATCACCTGACCACCAACGACCTGATCTATCCGGTGTTCGTAATGGCCGGAGAGGGACAGAAAGAGGCGATTCCCTCCATGCCAGGGTGCTACCGCTATTCTCTGGATTTACTCCTGGAAGAGGTGACTGCGGCCTCTGATCTGGGCATCCCTGGGATTGCCCTCTTCCCGCTGATTGCCCCCGATCTGAAAGATAACGCCGGTACCGAAAGCTATAACCCGGCAGGGCTGGTGCCTCAGACTGTACGCGCGATTAAGCAGGCGATTCCTAATCTACTCGTGTTTACCGATGTGGCCCTTGACCCCTACAGCAGCGCTGGCCACGACGGCATTGTTGAAAACGGCGAAATCCTGAATGACGAAACCGTGGCGGTGCTAGTGCAGCAGGCCCTCTGCCACGCTGAAGCCGGAGCTGATTTTGTCTCTCCCTCTGACATGATGGATGGTCGGGTGGGGGCGATCCGTCGCGCCTTGGACGCCGAAGGGTGGATCAATGTGGGCATTCTGGCCTATTCCGCCAAATATGCCTCTGCTTATTACGGTCCTTTCCGTGATGCGCTCGACTCGGCCCCCCAGTTCGGCGATAAAAAGACCTACCAGATGGACGCTGCCAATGCCCAGGAAGCCCTGAAGGAGGTAGATCTCGACATCGCCGAAGGAGCCGATATCGTTATGGTGAAACCGGCTTTGGCCTACATGGATATCATCCAGCGCATTAAACAGCATACGCCTTTGCCCATCGCCGCTTATAACGTCAGTGGGGAATACGCCATGATCAAAGCGGCGGCCCAGCAGGGGTGGATTGACGAGCCGGCCGTCGTGATGGAAACCCTGACCGGCTTCAAGCGCGCTGGCGCCGATGTGATTTTGACCTACTTTGCTAAAGATGTTGCCACCTGGCTACGGAGGTAGGCAGATGAACCATGCGATGAACTTTCTAGAGTGTTGCATCCTGCCTTTGTCGGATGGCACTTACCAACTCCGGCATTTGAGTGGCGCTGTGTGGCAGACCCATGATTTGCAGTCCTGCCTAAAGGCCGCTGCCAAAGCCTGGATTATGAGCCGTCCCCATCCCGCTGTGGGGATTCAACCGGGCGGGTGGCTTTTGAGCAATCGTGCCGCTACCGCTGCTAACTGGCCCTATTGCAGTTTGGGGCTACTACCGGGTCAAGTTTACCAACGCTTTGCCAAACAAGCGGCATTACAGGGACAATGTGAAGTGTGTTCGTTTCAGAAAGTCTTGATCAATGACCGGGATTTTCTCCTCTTAGAAGCGACGGATAACATCACCGGCAAAGAGGCACTTTATGGCTAAAACACTAGAGCACGAAGGCCCTTCGGGGCCGCTCTTTGACCAACGCCCCCTATCTTCGCTACCATCTCAGCTCGGCGGCACTGCCCAAACCTATCACTGGCAATGGCAGGGACGACCCCTTGCCGTGACTTACGAAACCGTGGGTGAGGGTGAGTCGGTGTTGCTGCTACCGGCCTTTAGCACTGTCTCAAACCGGGCGGAACTCAAGGAGTTGGCGGCGGGTTTGGCAACTCAGTTTCAAGTCACAGCATTGGACTGGCCGGGCTTTGGGGAATCCGATCGCCTGCCCCTGAATTACGGCCCGGCGCTTTACACCCAGTTTTTGCAGGACTTTGTGACCGCAACCTTTGAGCAGCCAATGGCGATTGTAGCGGCGGGTCATGCGGCGGGTTATGCGCTGAACTTAGCCAATCAGACGACTATCTGCCACAAACTGGTATTGGTTGCTCCCACTTGGCGCGGACCCCTGGCGGTGATGGGCGTTCCCTCAACCGTGCGATCGGGCGTTAAGGAGCTGGTGAAAACACCGCTGCTAGGGCAGGCCCTCTACGGCCTCAATACCCAGCCCAGCTTTCTGAAGTGGATGTATCGTCGCCATGTGTTTGTGGATGAGCAGCGCCTGACGCCAGACTATATTCAGCAGCGTCACGAAAGCACCCAAAAAACCGGAGCTCGCTATGCCCCGGCCGCTTTTGTCACGGGCGGGCTAGACCCGGTGCAGAGTCGAGCAGCATTTCAGCAATATTTTGAATCACTCGCCTGTCCAGTGATGGTCGTTGTCGCAGAACAGGCTCCTCCCGCCTCGAAAGCGGAAATGGAAGCGATGGTGTCGCTGTCTGGGGTGCAGTCCACCCGTTTACCCGGCACCTTAGGTCAAGCAGAGGAATATGGGGAAGCGGTGGCAGAGACCATCAGGCCGTTTTTAGGCTCGGTCTCCCTGTAAAAGGGAAGAGCAATGATTGCTGGCAAATCCGATTGACCGGTAAGGGATTGGCTTGACAATAAAGTACCCGGACAAGACTGTTGCAGGGTGGATGGGTAGCAGGGTCGGTGGGATGTTATTTAGGCGCAACGCCCTAAATGGGTGGCCTACTCACCCTAATATGCGCAATCGCGAGCCCATTTTTGCATAGCATTTCTACAGGTGAAGAATGACTTATCCCAGACGAGTTTTGTCTTAGACTAGGGATGTTTGTCATTATTTTGTCTAGGAATCGCTATGGTCAACACCGCGATCGACACCGTGCCAGTAACTGTCCTGACGGGCTATTTAGGCGCTGGTAAAACCACCCTGCTAAACCGCATCCTGACTCATGAGCACGGTAAAAAGGTGGCGGTGATTGTCAATGAGTTTGGCGAGGTCGGCATCGACAACCAGCTCGTGATTGACGCCGATGAAGAAATCTTTGAAATGAATAATGGCTGTATTTGTTGTTCGGTACGAGGAGATCTGATTCGCATCATTGGCAATCTGATGAAGCGGCGCAACAAGTTTGATCACCTCGTGATTGAGACCACTGGACTGGCCGACCCGGCTCCCGTCATTCAGACCTTTTTTGTGGATGAAGACATGCAGGAGCAGCTCAACCTAGATGCAGTTGTCACTGTCGTTGATGCCAAGCATATTCATGACCATTGGGAGGCCAGCGAAGCGCAAGAGCAAATCGCCTTTGCCGATGTGATTCTACTCAATAAGACTGACCTGGTCAGCGCCGCCGATTTGGCAACTTTAGAAGCTCGAATTCGCACTATGAACGCGATGGCTAAGGTGTATCGCACCCGCGATGCGGCTGTAGAGATGGAAACGATTCTTGGCGTCAATGCCTTTGATCTTGATCGAGCGCTAGAAGTTGATCCGGATTTTTTGCACGGACATGCCCATAAACACGATGCCACTGTTGGCTCGATCGCTCTGGTGGAAGCAGGGGAACTAGATGGCGAAAAACTCAATGCTTGGCTGAGTGAACTGCTACAAACTCAAGGCCCCGACATCTTTCGGATGAAAGGCATTCTCAATATGGCTGGAGAAGACCAGCGATTTGTGTTCCAGGGCGTTCACATGTTGTTTGATGGTCGGGCCGATCGCCCCTGGAAGGCTAATGAAACTCGCAAGAATGAGCTGGTCTTTATTGGTCGCAACCTGAACGAAGCCCAACTGCGAGAGGACTTGCGCGCGTGCCTGGTGTAACCCAAACCCTGTTGGAGCGGCGATCACAAGGCACTCTGAACGATTACGTGACGGCGATCGCCTGGTCACCTCACCATTCCTTAGCGATCGCGTCTGCGGCCGGAGAAATCCTTCTGGTCAATCCCGAATCCTCAAAAGAGCAGTTCCTGCAGACCGGTAATGAGCAATCAATTGATTGTCTGGCTTTTTCTGCCGATGGTCGTTACCTGGCGGCCGGCGGGCAATCTGGCCAGCTATTGATCTGGTCCATCTCCTCACCGACCGACCCACCTATGGTCATTCCCCATCCTCGGACCTGGCTTGATCGCCTCTCCTGGCATCCCACTCGTAACGAACTGGCTTTTAGCCTCGGTCGCTATGCCCAGGTCTGGGATGCGGAAGTAGAAACAGTCGTCACCACACTGCAGTTTGAAAATTCGTCAGTACTCGATTTGGTCTGGCATCCCCAGGGCAGCCACCTGATCATAAGTGGGCATCAGGGCGTTAAAATCTGGCCCAGTGATGACTGGGACGCTGATCCCACAGTGCGAGAAATCGACGCCGCCAGTGTGGCGATCGCGCTCTCCCCAGATGGCCAGTATCTGGCCTCGGGCAATTTGGATCAAACTTTGCTGGTGTGGCCATTTAACAGTGCCGAACCGTGGCAAATGCGCGGTTTTCCTGGAAAAGTTCGCCAGCTTGCCTGGTCTGACCTGAATGTTGGACGGGCGCCTTTGTTGGCGACCGCTAGCGGCACTGATGTGGTTGTTTGGCGTAAAAAACGCGATGCTGACGACGGCTGGGACGCTCAGGTGCTCGATCTGCATGACGAACGGGTGAACGCGATCGCCTTTCGACCCGGTAGTACTCTCCTCGCCTCTGCCGCCGAAGATGGCCAACTCTGCCTCTGGAAAAAGGCTCAACAAGTCACCCAAATCCTCGAAGGCGCGTCCCGAGGCTTCTCTACTCTCGCCTGGAGCCCCAATGGCAAATGTCTTGCGGCGGGTGGACAGCAGGGTGAGTGGCTATTATGGCAGCAGAGCAACCGTGGTAAAGGGTTTGGATGATCGTGATATGAACCCCATGTTCTCTGCTGCAGGGGCTGCCTCTGTCGCAATCTGGTAAACGGCCGGGCAAAGACGGCCAGCGGGCGATACCCCCGATAACCGCAGAGAAACCCCAGTAAGCTGAGGAACAGCACCATCCATAACGGGTGGCGCTGGCCACGGCGATGGCGATGGTCAGGAATTTGTTTTAATTGCTCTATGAGGGACATGGGCTGTTGATATTGAAACAACTCAGTCCATCCTCATTTTTCTTCTCGCGTATGAAACCACCCTGCTTCCCACAACGCATCCAGCGCTCGGCTCAAGCGGTCGTCATTGAGATGCTCAGCCCTGATGCCTGCTCCTAGCAGGTGCTCGGTGGCTTTGCCGACAAAGAACTGCTCGAACAGATACAAAGGCGCGCTGACAAAGCCCAAGCCGTTGAGAATCATCGCTTTGACCGCTACTCCCCTGCTCACAACTTGCTGCGGATGAGGCCTGATTCGGTCGTCGATGACCTCGACCAAACCCATTTCATCGATGATGCCAGCCACAATTCCGAGGTGGTCGAGATTCTCTACCTGTATACTCAAGTTTGAAAATATTAACGCTTCATAAATGCCCTACAGCTCTATCCCTACCTGCGAAATGTAGGATCTATGAGTTGGGGCTATCCACCAAGTGCCAAACCCTGTCGGGGCATCCGCTTGGAATCTGTTTGCAGAATAAAAAAGGTGGACGCTAAACTCACGCAGGCTTTCTGACAAGGAGTTGGCGGTTGACTGACGCGCCCCTGGCCGAAATCTGCAAGGTCAATCAACACAACGGGAGCTGAATGCTATCACAATCCGCAGTTTGGGAAGAACCATCCAGATCGCTAGAACTCTTGTGTGACAGGTTTTTTATTGCCGCAGTCCAAATTCTGCATGCCGCACTCTGCTATATCAGGGCACCATCAGCACGGCGACCACATTCTCTGGCAACAACCTGAGACACGCCAG
>JBCDAJ010000114.1:0-22184 GCA_039185935.1 Cyanobacteria bacterium P01_F01_bin.56
CCTTGATGCGCAAAATTGCTCTCAACCTGTTCTCCCAAGAGACTTCTAATAAGGTTGGCAAGAAAGCCAAGCGGCTCAAAGCCGGATGGAATAACGACTATCTCCTCAAAGTCTTAGCCGCTTGAGTATGCGATTGCCCTGCTAGGGTGTAAAAGTTGCGGTCGGCAATCCACAAATCCCGGTACATCACAGTGGCCAGTACTCGACTGAGCAGGGCACGTTCCTGGGCATGGCCATCCTCACAGGCAAAGACGTCGATGGCCAACTGTAGTGCTGGGTCTAGAATCACCAACGAATGGCCGGGTAACGGCGCGCTACCGACCTCACGCAGTACTGACAACCGCCGTTCCGTTGAGGCCAAATGATTGCCGTCGAGAATTTTCACTCGATAGCCCGCTAATAACGCTGGCAATTGTCCCCCCAAGGCCCCAATCAGCTCACCGGCTTGGCTCACGGACTGGCGCAGTAGCGCTTCGATAATCGGTGGCTCTAGAGCGTTGAGCTTTTGATAGACCGCCTGAAGCGAGACCACGATCCCTTGGGCCTAGGACTGATAGGCTGCATTGATCGATGGGCTCAGGCCACAGACCACCAAACTCATCAGCTCGACGACCGTCGAAAACAGCAGCTCTCATTGATACTGACGCTGGACCTGGGCCTCAAATAAGGCATCCACTTTTTCTGACGATAGACTTTGCTCCAACAGCACTCGCAGCATCACAGGCAGTGGGCTTTCCTGGATGAAGCGGGCAAACACTTCGGTTAAAACCATCGGACTCAGACCTGAAATCGCAGCTTCTTAATCATCCTGTTAGTTCCACTACTGGACTCAGTTGCTTTAACTGGCTGAACGTCGCACGATACCTAAAAATCTTGAAAGTACCTCATCGCAGCGTTTTCAGGAATTCTTAAGAAGCAACCCGAACACCTTTAGAGGGCTGACCCAAGAGGCCTGAAGTCGGTTATTAGGCAGCAGCCTGACGACGCTTGAGCAGCCCTAAACCACCCATAAGCGCGACACCCATCAGCAGTCCTGGTTCCGGGGTCGCTACAGTGTCATCCACCTCGGGCACGGGGATAGGTGCCAGATTGCCCATCATGGCTAAACCATCGTTAATGCACTCAGCAAATACGTGAGCGATAAAATCGCCATCGGGCAACAAGTTACGATTGAAACTAAAGCCCAGAGTGTGACGACCCGCTACACCGGCATTAACAGCGCCAAAATTAAGACCCGCGTTGGCTAGCTGCTCACTATTTAGAAGAGAAATGCTGCCCAAGTATTCCCCAGACTCAATAGAGTTGGAAACGGCTCGATGACCCTGCTGAAAGTATTTGTCGTCATGGCTTAGAGCACCCATCGATGCTGTTCCTCTCACTCTTTGGCCATCAATTCGATATCTTCTGTTGGCCCAATTGCGGTGGGAGCGCATCCTGGAAAACCCACCATTGGCAGCCGTAGTATTCATGGCAGTAACATTTCCATAGACGCCGATTTCATCAACACCAGAGTCATTACCTGCATCAAACTTAATAGCAAATAAATCACCCTGAGAATCTGCTAGATTTGCTCCCGTAAAGTTGAAGAATAGATCGCCATAGTGAATGTAATCATCCGCCGCTCTCCTGAAATATTCACCCCCTAGATTGAGATTGGAGTTGATTGCAACATAGACTTTGTCAGCCGTTTCTTTTAAGGCCATGCCGTAGAACTCATAGTCGCTTCTTGCCCCCCGTTGGCCAGCATCAGAACCATCATCAAACGAATCAATGGTGTAATTCCATTCTTGAGCTTGAGCAGGTGCCACTCCCACCAGGGTGGACGCAACGGCACAGCCGGCCAGCAAAGTCAAAGTCTTAGTAGCGAAATTCATCTCTCTCTCCATTGGCATGTGTCTTTTCTACAGGGCTCCCAGAACGCTCTAAAATCAAGCTTTTGAGGAAAAGGGCTCGACTCTGCAATGACGTTTTACGGGATTCGGAAACGTTGTAGATTTGAGATGCACTTGTATGTAGTAGATTGCCAAATGCAACGTCAAAGATCAAAGAAACAGGCTGTACTTGATGAACATTTCGCATCCCAAAAGCAATCAGTTGTTTAATCTAAAAAAACTAATTAGATTTATCGAAAGCAATGCTTCCAATAAAGTTGAATTAGTTATAAACCCTTAGAAGAAAAACATCAAAAATCATGAGGCCTATTTTCTCTATTCCAGCAGAATAATCGATTCACTAGTGATGTCCGTAGAAACCATGGATTCTCCTTTGAGAGAAGGGCAACATATCGCTTTTTGCCTGAGAAAACACCGATTGTTGAAGCTTTAATCCACCCCGAGTAGGCTAGAATTTGGCCGTAACGCATTGGTATCGGTGTGATGAATCGGGCCATTCCATTTGGACAAGTTCGAAGGCTGCTAGCGATCGCCCTGGCTCTGAGCCTTGTCTACAGCTTGGTGATCGCCTTTATCGCAACCCGACAACGACAGCTCATTTACCGACCCCGCGCTGAGCTGTCGTTGTTGCCGAGTCATCTCGACTTTGGGCTGACCTATGAGGATATTTGGATTTCTGTAGGGGAT
Organism: Cyanobacteria bacterium P01_F01_bin.56; assembly: GCA_039185935.1. Classification (GTDB taxonomy): domain Bacteria; phylum Cyanobacteriota; class Cyanobacteriia; order Phormidesmidales; family Phormidesmidaceae; genus Halomicronema. Next base: position 2,580 of record JBCDAJ010000114.1, read on the forward strand.
TCTGGCGATCGCCTCCAGGGTTGGTGGCTGCCAGCAATACCAAAGAGCGTCACCATCCTGCCTGATGAACCGGCACAAATTCTCCCCTCGCCCAAAGTTATGCTGTATTTTGTCGGCGTTGGACGCAACATTGGCGACTACAACTATTTGGCTCGGGTCTCGGCCTTTCGGCAATTGGGCTTTGCGGTTTTGGTGCTGGACTATCGAGGTTACGGCCGCAGTCAAGGGGCGTTTCCGAATGAGGCACAACTATATGAGGATGCTCAGGCTGCTTGGCAGTACTTAAGACGCGATCGCCAAATCCCAGCAGAACAGATTGTGCTCTACGGCGAGTCGCTTGGCGGTGCGATCGCCCTTGATCTGGCCATTCAACAACCGGATGCCGCTGGTCTGATTATGCAAAGTTCATTTACTTCCATGGCAGATGCCGTGCGCCACAGAGCATTTACCAGACTGCTGCCGATTAACCCGATATTGACGGAACGGTTTGAGTCGTTGGAGAAAATTGGCCAGTTAGACATGCCGGTGCTGTTTTTGCATGGAGAGGCAGATTCCGTCGTGCCTTACACCATGAGTCGTCGTTTATACGAGGCTGCTCCTTATCCTAAGCAACTCTTCCTCATCCCGGAGGCTGACCACGTCAGTATTTATCAGCCCGGAGACGCTTCTTATTTCAAGGCGATCGCAACGTTCGTCGACGTGTTGCTATGAGCTTTTTGATGATTAAATGAGCATTATTGAACAGCTTTTGGAGGGCTGCTGAGCCAGCAGGTTCGCTTAAGCAAATTTTGCTATACCGAACAAAAAGGAATCTTAAGCTTGTTGACCATACAGATAATTTTAAGAGATCGACCCAGTCGAGAAAGCTAAACTCAAGAGTAAGTAATCTAGGCTTTTGCTTATGGCAACTCCGGCCGACTCTAGCTACTGTTGGCGTGACGTATTAGCTCAGAACTATCGACTGAGCCGGTTTAAAGAATGTCTTCCTGCTGCTGTCAAAACCTGGCTTGATGCTTGTGAATGGACCTTAATCGCCGAGGCGGGGCAAGCTAAAGTGCCGCTTTTGGTACTGCGGTCTCCGGGGCGCATTCATCTTCGTCACCCAGTGTTGCTGCAACTTGCTGAAAGTGCCCATATCAACTGGGGGCCAATTGACCTGTCGCTGTTTTCGGCAGAGACCCAAGAACCCGTCAGAGTCTTAAGTCAGACCCTGGTTGATATCAACCGACACCAGTGATGTTCGGTCATGCCTGGGAGCCCGGAGTGCCCGACCCCTTATCAAGTTTGGGATGTTCGCCTCTGTTACACAGAGTTAGTAGCTCAGTTTGAGCGCACTGACGGGTACGTCGTCCCATGATGCCACCTGTCGCATTTGGGCAATCCAACCTGCTGCCTTTTGCTCATCGCTTAAATTAGCCTCAAAGGAAGCATGGCACGCTTGCGCCTGTTGTTCATCAGCGCAGGCAATGCAGGAATAAACAATGCCGCAAGGGTCAATCTGTTCATTAACCCAAATGACTTGATCCGCCATAGCAATTTATTGGTTGAGTATGCTTAGCCATCCTCTCACATTGGCTTAGACTGGCGAGTCGGTCTGACCTCACTTCAGATTCGCGGGAGCCGATAAGGATCGGGAATTTAATAATGTGCCGGTTTTCCCCTCTCAGGATGGGTGCCGTAGGCGGGGTGGGTTCGAACTCTCGCACTCAGGGGAACCCACCCCGCAGCCCCCCCCCAGGAGGGAAAATGTTATCCGGCTTGGCCGCAGTAATTTATTTAATCCTCATCCCTAAGCTCAATCTCTAGCCTTAAAGCTCTGCAGCCGTGTCTAAGAGGCACGGCTAGGCTGAGACCGCCTCTGAGGCATCGTTGGCCGCCAGGGTTGAGACTAACTGCTTAACCTCGGCGATCGCTTGGAGTTGATAATCGCTCGCCTCTTGCACTTTAGATAGCGACTCTGACGTATCGTCTAGCGTTTGCCGCATGCCATCGTTCTTTTCTTGCAGTGGGGACAATAGTTCAGCTAAAAGGTGCAGTCGTCCCTCCATCGCCCCGATTTCAACTTGCTTATCCCGCAGTTGCAAGTCTTGATTCTTTAAATCTTCACGACCAGCAGCCAGTTCGTTACTTTTTTGCTCAACTTCTTTTTTCATCGCCTCAAGTTGAGCTTGCATCTCCTTGATTTCGATCTCGCCTTGTTGCAGCTTATCCGAGGTTTGCTGGCGTTGGATGTCAATCTGTTTCAGCACGGGCTCTAAGTCAACAACACTAACAGGTGTCTCTTCAGTCGCAAGCCCTTGACGTCGTCGCAGTACGGCTTGATGCTGACTCAATACTTCTTCTCGTTCCAGCAGATTGCGCCGTTGGCCAACCAAGGTCTCATTCAACATTTGATAGCGATCTTGCTCTTCGGCTAGCTCGGTCTCTAACTGCAAGCGATCAAACTCACTAACCTGCTCCATGCGCTGCTTGAGCTCGTCGATCGCTTGTTGCTCTAGCTTCAATTCTTCTTCCTGGTCGTTAACAAATCGAGAAACCTTGCCCAAGTCTTTTTCCAGGTCAGTGACGACCTTTTCCAACTCATCTATGGGCAGAGCATCTAACGCCGCCACATCAACTTTGTCACTTAGACGCACCTTGTCTGAAGTGTTTAGCAGTTCATAAACCCGTTGATATAGATTGCTCTGGGCTTGCAATTGCTGAGACAGTGCTTGCACATTTGACTGCTTACCCACCAGCACCTGCTGCTGTACTTTCAAATCAGCTCTGCGGGCATTCAGCCCGGTTTCAGCTTCATGCCAACCTTGCCAGTGACCAGCTAGCGTTTCAACTTCTTGCTGCAGTTGATTACGATGATCCTCAAGCTGTTGCTGCTGCTCTTCTAGCGATTGCTGACGCTCGGATAAGAGTTCTTGCTGCTGGTTGACAAGGTCATAAGCCAAATTGAGCTGTTCACGCATTCCTTCGGTCGGGGTGACAGCATTCGTCAGTCGTTCTAGCGCGTCTTGCAGTTGGCGACTTTGAGCTTCGTCCAGTCCAGCATTTTGGGAAGCATCTTCTTGCCGCTCTTCAAACCGTCGGATCTCGCCGTTGAGATGATCCCATGCCCCCTGTAGTTCCCCATGCTTGCGGTCTAGCTCTTCTTTAAGACCATCAAGTTCTTGTTGTGCAGTTTCAATTTCTTGCCGTTGAGCCTCAAGCTTTTCGAGATCAGCTTCTGCTTCCTCGACTTGCTCCTGACGGGTTTCAAGCTCTAGCTCTCGGCGATTCAGCTCTTGACTTTGAAAAGTCAGGGACTGCTTCCACTGCTCAATCTCTTCTTCTTGAGATTTAGACTTCTTACTCTGGTTAGAGAAGTTCTGCAAAATGCCGACTAATGGACGACCCGCGTCATAGTGCCGTTTAATTTGTCGGTTATTTGTCAACTCGACCATCACAAGGGCACCAGCGTTATAGCCAGCATCGTCAGGAGCAGCGATGACCTCATCACCCGGCACCCCTGTCCAGGTATCGCCGCGCTGACAAGCCAGCAGCTTAAAATCTGCCTTACCACTGCCGATAAATCCAGTTTTTCTTTGAACCTCAGCCAGATAAAGCACGCTAGTTTTCCTCTTCCCGTTTCGTAATCACTGGATGCTTATTAACCTTGAGATGTTTACCTCAGACGAACCGTTACCTGTGCTACTAAATGCTGCCCCTTATGGACAAGAGACGGCCCTGGTAACCACTTCACCCTGTCTTAGACTCACAAGGGCATACAACCCTTTTATTAATACTCTTAAGCTAGCTTATGTTGCCCAGTATGGGGTGTACTTGAACCACATCTGTTGGATTGCCTGGATTGTCGATAATTGTATATGCCAATTACTGATTCGACTCTGTCATCGCAGAATCTTTGTGTTCTGCTTGGGCTGGCAAGCGGTTGCCTGGGATTTTATGGTCACTAACGAGGGGACTGTAGGGACCGTCTTCCAGTGTCTTGCCAACTCGTCTAGCTAGTACCGGGCGGCGTAAATTTGCGTATCATTTTCCAACGCAGGGGAGTAGAGCGGCAAGGGAGCCAGAAGCTAGCCGGATAGGGAGACTGCTGCTGCCGAGTCCTAAGGGCTGTCATCAATTAGAGTCAGACTCTTGGCCCAGAGCTGATTTCAGCCTTTAGCCGGAAGTTTAGAGCAGGCATGATAGGGCAGAATGCGGAATTCTGAATGCGGAGTTCGGAATAAGAACACTTGCTGTGTGGTGCTTTCAGAAAGCATCGCCAGTCGCAGTTAGGTTTGAACAGGGTAGATCGCTGGAGCCTTGATTTGGCAAGACTTGCAGTTCTGCTTTTTGCCTGTTGCCTGTTGCCTGTTGCCTTTTGCCTTTTGCCTTTTGCCTTTTGCCCTTTTTGCCCTTCGCCCTTTTTGCCCTTCGCCCTTCGCCCTTCGTCCTTCGTCCTTCGCCCTTCGCCCTTCGCTATCCCACTGTCCTAACCTAATTGCGGATCGCTATGTGGCTGATAACGTAGATGTTCTGATTTTGATTAATGACGCGCCATATGGAAAATCAGCAACTTGAGAGGTTCTAATCTCGCTATCTCAGGATTCATTGAGTCGCGTTAATCAACCGCTGGCAGCAACGATAGAGATGAGACGTATTCAGCGATTGCTCTTCTTGACTAAATGTCTAATAAGGCGGTCTGAATAGCTGGGATATCAGTTTTGCGGTGCGCATTCGACATCATTTCACACGAACGTCGAGAGTAGCCCAATAGCCCATGACTAACATCTATGACCCGGCATCAAAAGGAATTTCTTCAGCATGTCCCCAGAAGGCTTCAAGGTCATAATAGTCGCGCTCATCAGGCATAAACACATGCACGATAATCTCGCCGTAGTCTTGCAGAATCCAGGTGCTGTCTTCTTGGCCTTCCGTGCGCAGGGGGTGGCGGTTGAAGTCTACGGCGGCAACGTCAGTAATGTTGCGGGCGATCGCTCGCACCTGAGCAGAGGAAAACCCCGTAGCGATGACAAAATAATCAGCGATGAAGGAGACTTCTTCAACTTTCAAAATTCGAATATCGGCACCTTTTCGATCATCGGCAGCCTGGGCGATCGCTAAAGCAAATTTGCGCGTGTCGTCGTCTGCCCCCTGGGGCACCGCTGCCGCTGGTGTGGGTTTCTGAGATGGCGTAACCGCATTTTTAAACTCTGACATATGAAGGCGAGGGTCCTCAATTCGACATTATCTATAGCAATTTAGACAGTACAAGCCAGAATTGGGTGGCTCGCACTAGAGGTCGCTGGAAGGCGCATTTATGCCACCCGTTGACCGCGACGAACCGACAAAAGCTGGTTATGAGTCAGGATAGTGCGGGGATGTACCGGTCGTTTATTTTCTAGAAGATGTTGTAAGGAAAAAACACAGGTTTCGTAAACTGCTCCCCATAAGTCACGATAGCTCAGCTGCCGCAGGTGGTGTAGTTGAGGCGTATCACCCCGGCCTGGCTCTAGCGCATCGGCCAGATAGACAACCGCACTAATCGCATCCATATCAGGACTCCCTAGGGTATGGGTGGCGATCGCCGTTAATACTGTTTGATCCGTGACCCCAAATTGCTCTCTGGCGACTACTGCACCAACCGGTGCATGCAATAGATGAGGCACTTGTTGCTCTGCCGGATCGAGTGTCCACCCCTCGGCCGCAGCGACCGCCAGTAACTTTGTCGGGGCAAAGCACTTAGCCAAATCGTGCATGAGCCCAGCTTGTTGAACTTGAGCCACAGGCAACTGGTGATGCTCAGCTAGGGCGATCGCCGTTTCCTCAACCCGGAGAATGTGCTGCAAACGCTTCGCTGGCATCGCCGTCTGCAACCAAATCAAAACATTCTGACGCAGGGTCGGCGACATAAATACGGTTTTCATAGGGCTTTTTAAAGAGTGAGAAGTCAAAGAGTAAAAAGTCAACTAAAAGCCATTAATAATGGCGATTTATCAAACAATTCAGGACTTACGCAATAGCCTCCGATATGGGCCCCGGCATCCCCCAATACGGGAGAAATCGGATTGAACATCCCCCAGATTTGGGGAATGGGGGCTTTGACGTAAGTCCTAGCAGTATTACCCCATCTTACAAGCTGATTAAGAGGCCCGTTTTGACCAGGGCAGAAAGGGCGATTTCGGGCAAATTTGTGAATATATTTGTGCATATAGTTGAGCATTGCTCGCTAACATATGGGGCAAAACGGTGTAAGTCATTGCTGACATGTCAGCGTGATGGCTTCTTAATTGCTTAGCCTATCCGAGGGAATCCTTTATGAATTCATTTACTCCTGGCATTATCATCGCCATACTGCTGATGTTTCTGGTCGGCATCTTAGTCGGCTATTCCCTCGTCCAAAAGCGGTTGCGCAAGCAGACCGAAGCGCTCAAGGTCAGTCAGCGACGCTTGACAGAGATCGAGCAGTCCCATGAATTACGCCTGCGAGAAGCCACCGGCCAATTACGCCATGACTATGAATCGCAACTCGCAACCACCATTGAGCATTATCAAGATCAGCTTTCACAAAAGACTCTAGAAATGGAGCAGACCTACGAAACGCGCTTTCGGGTACTGCGCCAGGGAGGAGCTCCAGTTACTGCTCAATCAGGCGCTTATGACTATGTCGACATGGCTACCCGGCCAAAACCTGATGAATCTTCTGCAGTAAAGCAACTGCCAAATGCAAGTGTAGATATGGTTGCAGCACCGCAGTCGCCGCCTCAACGAGAACTCAAGCATCTCAAACAGCAATATGAAATGCGCCTAAATGAAGCCGCCCAAAAGCTGCAAAAGTCTTACGAAACTCAATTAGCAGAGCAAACTAACGCGGCTAAGGCTGAGCTGCAAACGGCATATGACCAACAACTAGCCAGCAAATATCAGGAATTTGAGCAAGAATTTGCCGAACGTCAAGCTGACTTAGAGCGTCAGATCGTGACCCTACAGTCGTCTGCCGTCGTCGAAACGTCAACCTTGGCAAGTGAAATCACGCTACCGACCCCTAGTGAGATTATGGGCACTGGGGACGAAACGACAGTCTCCTTAATGGCGTCAGAAATGCCGGCAGGGGGGCTATCCCCGGTACCCTCTCTGCACTATACCCAAAGCGATCTCGAGCAGCAGGTAGAAGCCGCCCGGCATGAAGCACAAGCCGAGTTTGACCAGCGTTTGACCGAGCAGTTGGCGGCTCAAAGGGTACAGTTTGATCAACAGCTAAGAGACCTCGAAGAGCGCTATCAAGAGAGACTGGCAGATGTTAGTCAGGAAACTGCCGAGTCGACGATTACCCCCTTTCCAATCAATGACCTATTGGGTGATGACGACTCATTAGACCTCGGTACTGATCTAACGGCGATCGCCGCGCCGCCCCCCTCAGAGCCAGAGGCTGCTGAACCACTCAATACCGAGGACGATGTATTTGCCCGGTCCCCACTCACTGCAGAGCCCGAACAGGAAGAGACATCGGCAGATGCCTTAAGCTCAGAAGCCGCTTTTACAGTTGACGCGTTGGATGAAGTGGATAACCTGGCAGGCAATACCGAGAACTTATCAGACCAGTTGGAAACTGCGCTTGCCAACACACCAGAGACATTAGACGAAGACGTATTGAGTGAAGCATTGCCGGGTGAAACGCCCGACCCCACGACGCCCGACGAGGAAATTTTGTTCGATGAAAACAATGATTTGCCTGGAGAGAGTCCGGCTGAGAGCCAACTAGACTCGCTGACAACCCCGGAGGCTGAGACTGCCGATAGTCCTGGCAATGAAGGGACACTGGTCAATGATATTAATGAGCTATTTGGCGAAGCTGAGGCGACCCCGCCCCCCTTGCCTTCAGACACTAGTTACCCTGATCAAGCAACAGAGTTTGACATCGGAGATGGCTTGTTTGGCGATGACGACCTTGAGGCTGTTTTAGAAGCCCCTGGAAAAGAGCCGGCTCCAGCCGAGGCCGATAGCCTAAACATCGAAGCTGACTTGTTTGGAGACAATGACCTATTTGCCGACAGTGCCCCGGAGGAATCGATTTCAGAAGATGCTTTAACTGAAGCAGAAGTCGATTTGTTTGGGGATAACGATTTATTTGCCGATGCATCTCAGGCCGATTCTTCCCCGCCCGAGTCTGGTGACAATGGCCCAGACAACAACGATGATGACGATGATTTTGGCCCTTTAGACCTGAGTGATATTGATTCGTTAAATTGAGCGGCGAGCAAAGCCCACCCCAGATTTATCATCCATACAACGCTTTTAGGGCAGACCTCTTGCCCGTGAGAGAGCAAGCAATGGTGAGAGACGCCCAGCGAGGACTCCCCTTGGCCATCTACCGAGTCGGTACAGTTTAAGGAAAAAAGCGATCGCCAAGACGATAGAGTAAGCATAAACAGTGCAGTTCACTCGGCACTTGCAGGTTGCAATAGTATCTGGCTGAGCTGCAGCTATCAACACATTCATGAGGAGATTGCATGACTCGCGCGATTATGGAAACGGATAAAGGCACCATCACCATAGATTTGTTCGATGCCGATGCGCCCAACACCGTCAAAAATTTTGTCGATCTCTCTAAAGCGGGTTTCTATGATGGCTTGAATTTTCATCGGGTTATCTCTAACTTTATGATTCAAGGCGGGTGTCCCAAAGGAAACGGCACTGGGGGACCGGGTTACACCATCAAATGTGAAATCAACAAAAACAAGCACGAAGCGGGTAGCCTCTCCATGGCGCACCGTGGCCCCGATACCGGCGGCAGTCAATTCTTTATTTGCCATGCCCCCCAGTCTCATTTAGATGGAGTGCACACGGTATTTGGCAAGGCGGCGGATATGGATGTGATAAACGCGATCAGTCAAGGGGACAAAATTCTCTCGGTTAAGATCGAAGACTAAAGGATATCTGAGCCGCACAAGCTGCCGAGAGAAGAGACGCGATACGGTCTGAAGCCATTTTTAAACCAAGCGTCTCTAGGGCGCGTCATCAATTAAATCCAGAAGCCTTTAACAATCAGCATCATCGCGCCCGCACTCAAAATACAGGCTAGCGGCTGTATCCTTATCGCTGAAAGGTTTTGACAGCTAAATGATGACAGCTCCTAGAATAAAATTTGTCACTCATGGGTTCAATATCGTCAGTTTTTCTAACCCTTGGGCGATATGCAGTGAGCGTTATAAGGCAGCAGTCTAATATCGGGCGGTTGAGGGAACATGAAAGCCACCCGATGCTTTAGCCAGACAACGACCTTGGGCGTCATCAAAAAAACTGCACAAAGCCCTTGCTGAGTTCATACCAGCAAGGGCTTTGTGGTGACGGTTTGGGCCAGCGGTCAATCTGACTCAGCGACTAGAGTAGGCCGGCTCTGGAACACTGTTTTTGGGGAGCGCGCGCGCGCGCATGTAATCAACCCACAAGTCGGCAAGTTCTTCCGCTTGCATACGCCAATCGGGGTTCAGACGATACATCCGACGTGGACGCCCCCGTCCTTCTACTTTCTTCCAATAACCGTCAATTGCAGCTTGGTCTTCTAAAAACTTGAGCGCTCCGTAAAGCACTGTGTCAGACAGTCGATAATCAGAATATTCTTTTGCCAGCTTTTGGATAAGTTCTGTCCCATAGGAGTCTTGCTGCAAAAGCACGGCCAAGACGTAGCAGACAGCCAGTTCCTTATTTAGGTATATCGGCGGTGGATCCTCAAAAAACTGATAAATATCTTCAAATTTCATCGGATTTCTCCTTACGCTTGTGAACCGGCACTCAGCTTTGCGTATCAGTCACATATTGCTGTAACCTCACTAGCCAAAGTTCTCTACTACGGCATTGAGACGAGACATTGTGAATGCTCATGCTCATGTAGAACCACTTAATCTCGCCAAAACTCAGTACTTGACAGTGCTCTTAACGGAAATCTCAACCCTTAAAGTTGCGATCCCCAGTTTGGTCTTAGACGCCTCCAATTGTCGTAGACCAATTTTAAGCACGGAATAATATACAAAACGAATTTAGCGGCTAGATAGTTACCATCCGCAAATCTTGTAGACATTCTTAAATTTCCCTGGCCAAGAAATATTGCGGTGGGCTCTAGATGGCATTAATTAGGCCGACGATCGCGTCGTTGGGGATCATTGGCATCGGTCTCTAGCAGCGGGTCACGCGGCAAGTCGTCGGTGCGGATCAGCACTTGACCATTGCGGACAGCCAATAATTCCACCTGCAAAGGGCCAATTGTCGGGATGGGGGCTGAGGCGATCGCTTGGATATCAATCGCCGTATTGAGGTTCCGCATTTCCTGCAAAAAGGCGAGTAAGGCCTCGGTTCTTCCATCGGCGACTTGTAAAGTGTCACCGATGAGACCGTCTTGGCGCGCCCGAAACTGTAGTGACGCAATCAGTAAGTTGAGCTTTTCGACCAGCTCTTGATTCGTCAAATTGCGAGGATCAATGCTAACTGTTGCCAATCGCTCTCCGGGCTCATAAATAACTTCATTGACTGCAGCATCAATGAAAACTTGTACACAAGGAGCATCGTCAGCAACGACACAAGGTTCACCAATGATGTAATTGGCAGAAGAGAGTACTCGGACCACATAAGATTGACCGTCGCTAATGCGACGGATCAAGCGATTCACATCTTCAGTCGGGATCCGTAAGACGGGTTCACGGCGTTCAATCCCCGGGGCAATTTCGCCGATCGCCGCTCGATTGGCCTGGCGCAGCAGTTGGTCAACGGCGCGGCGCGCCTCTTCTTGATCATTGACTCGCAACAGCACCGACCCCAAAGGCTCATTGCGCCCGACGGCAACACTACCGCGAAACAATCCCTGAAATTGTTCTTCTAAAAGCGCCACATCCTCTTGTAAAGCAATTTGCTGACGTTGCAGTTCTGCCAGGCGGGTTTCACGCCGGGCAATATCTTGATCACGCGCGGCAATGAGGCGATCGCGCTCCGCAATGCGTTCACGAACGGTCGATTGTTCCTGCAATAAGGTCGCTCTTTCTGCTTCTAAATTGCGAATTTCGTCTTGGAGCTGAGCCGATTGTTGTGACACCTGCCCCAATTGAGACTGCACCTCTTCTAGCCGCGATTGTGACTGCTGTAGCTCGGTTTGGGTTGTGCGCTGCTGCTCGACGGCTTGCTGCAAAAACTGATTAATCTCGGCTAGTTCCGCTTGCGCTGCAGTTTTTTCTTGGCGGGCATCCGTCAGCGCCGCTTCAATATCATTGCTCTCGGTACGGGCTTCTTCGAGATCGGTTTCGGCTTGAGATAAGTCGTCTTGAATTTGCTCGAGTTCAAAGACTCCCGTGCGCAACTGCTGGCTGACCCCAAACAGTAAGGCTAGCGTCGAGGCAGAGATGACTCCGCCAGTCAAAATGCTGACTACCGTTGCGGTTTGACGCGGGCGGAGATTGAACAGGCTCAGACGAGCTTTGCCCACGCGCATGCCAATGCGATCACCCAACGTGGCAATCACACCCCCTAAAATCAAAACGGCTAATACCAGGACATAACCTGTGGCCATGCGCCCTTTACCTGCGGTTCATGACCACTCTACTGCACAGTTTTCCAATCACGTAAACTGCTGGCTGAGATTAACGGGGTCGTGAACGGTAATCTTTTTCTTATGGATGGCAATCATGCCTTCTTGGCGCAAATCTCCGAGCAAGCGAGTCACCGTTACGCGGGTAGAGCCAATCGCTTCCGCGATCGCTTGGTGAGACAACTTCAAATCAATGGTGATGCCATCAGGACTGGGAACCCCAAAATCGCGGCACAAAATCAGTAAGAAACTCACTAATCGCGACCCCATATCTCGATGCGCCAGGGTTTCAATCATCATCTCAGTTTGCAAAATGCGAGACGACAATCCCTTCAGCATCACCATCGCGAGTTCTGGATTTTCTGCGAGGGCTGGTTGCACCTGATCAATCGGCAACGACAGCAGTTCTACCGGTGTGAAGGCAACCGCGTGATAAAACCGATCAGAACGTTCCCCCGTAATCAGGGAAAGCACACCAAACACGCTATTTTCGCGTAGAAGAGCGACCGTAATCTCTTCCCCAATTTCGTAAACCCGCGACAGCTTCACCGCCCCTTTCATTAAAAAGTAGACGCGCTCGGCAGGGTCACCCGGGAAAAAGATAGTCTTGCCTCGCTCGTAAGTTTCAACCATGGGTGGAAAAGCTCCACCCGCTAGCTGCCGAAACGCATTTGCTAAAGGCTTGTCCTGCGCTGCTATCATCTTGAGCCCACTTCGTCTGCTGGAATCAAACACTGCGATAGCCACATCTTACTCAAACTTATCGAAACGCTTACACCCGCAGGCACTTTGCTAGCGTCTTAAGCCTTTAAGAAATGCAAACCGCAATGCATTAACCGTCTATTAACACCACTTATGAGAAGAGCTTTTGTATCTAAGGATACGTGAACTCGACAAAGCCTCAGAATTTTCAGGATGGGAGCCTGCCATCGACAGCACTATCGGCTCTAGACCGCAACTTTTGACGGCTCTAACCGGCAAGTAGGACTTACGCAAAAGCCTCCTAAATCTCCAATCCTGGGGAAATCGGCGGCAACGGCAGTAAGGCCTACTCAATAAAATTTGCGGGTACTGGTCCTGACCAGGCAAATCCAGTTCATCCCAATCGGCCAAACCGTCTCACGACAGACTCTTCAGAAGTATTTATTGAATCCCGACTAAAATAGTCGGGTATGTTTGACCCTTGTTTTTTGGCCGTGATAATATCCGCAAAGCATAAGTAAAAGAGCGCTTTTCGGTTTTAGTCCACACTGCGAGAGAGATAGAGAACACTATGGTTCAGGCTATTGACCAACCCAAAACTCCATCAACAGCCCCGACTTCGGGGGCCGCGTTTTCGGCATTGCGTTGCCGTGAGTGCGGCGAAACTTATGAACTCGGTGCTAAGCACGTCTGTGAAGACGTCTGTTTTGGGCCCCTAGAGGTGATGTATGACTATGAGGTGATTCGCCAGCGCGTCAGCCGTGCCAGCATTGAAGCCGGTCCGAAATCGATTTGGCGCTACAAAGACTTTTTGCCAGTGGCTTCTGAAAATCCGATTGATGTTGGGACTGGCATGACGCCGTTGCTAAAAGCAAACCGTTTGGCCCGTCGCCTGGGTCTTAAGTCGCTTCATATCAAAAATGATGCAGTCAACATGCCGACCCTGAGCTTTAAAGATCGGGTGGTGTCGATCGCGCTTAGCCGCGCCCGTGAACTCGGCTTCACGACGGTTTCTTGTGCCAGTACCGGCAACTTGGCTAACTCAACTGCCGCGATCGCGGCCCATGCGGGTTTAGACTGCTGCGTCTTTATTCCTGCTGATTTAGAAGCTGGTAAAGTCCTCGGCACGTTGGTCTACAACCCCACCGTGATGGCCGTCAAGGGCAATTATGACCAAGTCAACCGTCTCTGCTCCGAAGTCGCAAATACTGAAGGCTGGGGATTTGTGAACATTAACTTGCGCCCCTACTATTCTGAAGGGTCGAAGACCCTGGGTTACGAAGTTGTCGAACAGTTGGGCTGGCAGCTTCCTGATCACATTGTTGCGCCCCTCGCCTCTGGCTCTCTCTTTACGAAGATCCATAAAGGCTTCCAAGAGTTTGTCAAGACCGGCTTAGTTGATGCCAAGGATGTCCGCTTTAGCGGGGCTCAGGCTGAGGGCTGCTCACCGATTTCTCAGGCCTTTAAGGAAGGTCGGGACTTTGTAACGCCCGTGAAGCCCAACACGATTGCCAAGTCCATCGCGATCGGCAACCCGGCTGATGGCATCTACGCTCTCGATATTGCTCGCAAGACCAACGGTAATATCGAAGACGTGACCGATGCTGAAATCGTTGATGGTATCAAGCTTTTGGCTGAAACTGAAGGCATCTTTACGGAGACGGCGGGTGGTACGACCATTGCCGTGCTGAAGAAATTGGTCGAAGCCGGCAAGATTGACCCTGACGAAACGACGGTTGTCTACATCACCGGCAATGGCCTCAAGACGCAAGAAGCCGTACAGGGCTATATTGGCGAACCGTTAACGATTGAGCCGAAGCTCGACAGCTTTGAGCGGGCTCTAGAGCGGGCTCGTACCCTGGAGCGTTTGGACTGGCAGCAGACCTCCGTTTAACAGCGTTTTCTTTGAGTTTTCTGGAATTTTTTTCCGTGAAAACTCACTCTCGCGTAGTCGCAGCCTGCCTTTGTTACCACAAACAAGGGTAGGCTGTTTTATCGAAAGGCTTGGGGCGATCGCCCCAGTTCCCAATTTATTTATTGACCCCATCTGATTTGCGATTTAGCTATGGCCATCAAAGTTCTGATTCCTACCCCGCTGCAAAAATTCACGAATAACGAAGCCACTGTCGAGTGCGACGCCGCGAATATTGCGGGTTTGATGGATACCCTGGAGACCCATTTTCCCGGTATCAAAGCGCGACTCTGTGACGATCAGGGCGAACTGCGCCGCTTCGTCAATTTCTACGTCAACAGCGAAGACATTCGCTTTTTAGAGGGCAAAGACACCACGCTGAGTGATGGGGATGAGGTCAGTATTGTCCCGGCAGTTGCTGGAGGCTAAGGCCATCGCCGCTCGCGCAACGCGCCTACAGCGGCTGCCACTGCCACTGGGTTAAGTTGACAAGACCCTGGGCTGTAGACTGCTTAAATTTCCTACAGTTTGCTCAAGCGCTCCCGATGAAAAGGTGCAGCAATTCACAATTTGGATGGCTGCACCTTTTTGAATTGAATATCATCTCGCCTGAGTGTTCAATTGAAATGTTGGCTTAAGGAGATTTCTGTCAATGAACATACCCATTCGGCGGTGCATTACGCTTCGCTAATGACACCCTACAAGCGGTAAATTCTTTCCTGTAAATCTCCTAATAGCCTATTACCCCACCGACCAAAAATCAGTAATGTCGTAACCCAACTCGGCAATTAGTTCCCGCAGCAGCGGCATACTAAGCCCAATGACGTTGGTGTAGCAGCCTTCAATCTCTTCGACAAAGTAACTGCCTTTGCCATCAAGCGCAAACGCCCCTGCACAGCGCATCGGTTCACCAGTGGCCACATAGTCTTCGATTTGGTGATATTTGACCGCGGCAAAATGGACCCGAGTCACTCGACACCGCACGATAGAGTTTTGTCGAGCCGTATCAATCAGCGCATGTCCGGTATACAGCTCACCGATGTGGCCGCTCATGGTTTGCAAGCGGTTGATCGCTTCTGCTGGACTTTCCGGCTTGCCGTAAATCTGACCGTCAAACGCCAGTACCGAATCGCAGCCCAACACCAGGGCCTTGTTAAATTGTGCTGCCACAATCTCGGCTTTGCTCTGGGCCAATGTTTTAACCAGGGTCGCTGGATCTGTCAGCTGCACTTGGTCTTCATCAAAGTTGCTAGGGCAAACGTAAACCGAAAGGCCGGCATCGGTCAGCAATTTGCGTCGAGCCGGAGAGGCAGAGGCTAAGACAAACTGCAAGTCTTCCATAAATTCAACAGCAGAGTTAGGACATGAGTGGCCAGGTATGAATTTGAGTGAAAGTCGCTCAATGCCTGGTTGAGCACTCGGGCAGCTCATGATCAATCAAGGCCGCTAAACATGACGCCAGAGTACTGCCCCGAGCACTAATCAACCGCAAAGGAAGCGACTGACTGCTTCATTAAATCGGCGACTTTTTCCCAACGGCTTTCGATGGTAGAGGCGTTAAACGTAAAGAGTTGGCCTCGGCGTACAACAACACTGGCCAGATTGTGGCGAATGCCAGAAGGGAGGTCAGCAATGTACTCAAGAATGTAATAGGGTTCGCCATTGCGATCGATTTCGATCGCGTTAGCCAAGTCGACCTCTCGCTCTTCCCCAGCCAGGGCATTCAGACTTTTTGATAGCTTATAACCCACTTCGGTCGGTGTTCCTAAGTCTTTTAGGCTTTGACCTTCGGGCACATCACTGATCACGACGCTGATGTTCTCGGTTTCATTCACAATGTCGTGAAACACCACATCAGCGTTACCAGAAACCTTCACCTCAGTCCACCCAGTGGGATAGAGGAAACGGTAGCCGTCATAAGTGTCAGTGTAGGACTGCAAGCCCACGCCAGCCCCAACACAGCCTTGCAATACAAGGGCCGTCACAACCAGGAGTACGGCAGTGAGTCGTTTCAGCATAAGTCTTTACTCAATCGATGCGATCGCCGTCTACTATCTTCTCACTTCACGGAAGGAATACTGCAGGGAAACGCGAATTTACGCGATCGCCCTATCAATCCCCCTTCTCCAGGCCAGATAATGAAAAATCGGCGGGGCTAATTTTAGAGATGAGTTGAATCGGTACCGAAACCGATGACGAGCCATTAACAGCGAAGCGCGGGCAGCTTGCCCGCGGTCTCAGATACCCCATTCATCCCTCGTTTCAGCCACATCGAAGCATCTATAAGGAAGTCGTCGAACTGGGCTTGGTAAAAAATAACAGATGTTGCTGGGGTAAGGATTCATCGGTTTTCAGCCATTCAAAGCCGATGGCCTGGAGTTCACGTTTGACCTGTCGCTCGCTCATTTTGTGTAAGCGCTTGATCATCACCAAAGGATTTTCTGCCCGGTACTCAGCGAGCACGACCTGCCCACCAGGCTTTAACGCTGCGTATAGATGCGCCATCATTTCATGGGGATACTCAAATTCGTGATAAGCATCCACCATTAAGGCCAAATCCACCGTGTCGAGTGGCAGATGCGGATCATCCTCGGTACCTAAAATCGGTTCGATGGATGTGAGGGAGGTTTCCTCTATCTTTTGATGTAGGAAGTCAATCATCTCGGGTTGCACATCTACCGCCAGAACTTTGCCCGCAGGAACAGCCTGGGCCAGACGTTGGGTCATGTAGCCGCTACCCGCACCAATATCAGCCACGACGGCATCGGCAGGGAGGTTCAACAAGTCAACAATCAGCTGCGGATGCTCTTGCAGTTCACGGCTAGGGCGCTCTAGCCAGTACGCCCCTTCGTAACCCATGACCTGAGCAATTTCGCGCCCCATATAAACTTTGCCAATGCCATCTTGACTAGGCGGCTTGTACTCATATGATTGCCCCTGGTCTAGCATTTGACTGGTCTGGCAAGCCCAGAGGCTCCAACAGCAGCAGACTAGGACGATCCAACGGATGCCGACTTTTAAGACTTGACTCATGGGGCAATGTTGCACTGAAGTAGACTTCTTCAGCTTAAGGGCTAATATTCCGAAATTATTGTCCCCAGAGAATTCGGGTGTGGTGGCCGCTGACAGACTTCAATCGCCAAGTTATGAGTGCATCAGGTAAATCAGAGGGGCTAAGCTATCATAAGGATTTTTGTTAGGGCAATTGCGTTTGCACGAAATAAGCTGCTTGCCCGCCTGACGTTGAGGAACCTGCTGTGAGCCTAGCTACCAAAGTCCGGAATTCGCTGAAAGCATTGACATCTCCTGCCAAACTGAGCGATCGCGCCTTTGATGCGGTCACGTTTGACAGTTCCGTCATGAAAACCTACGGGCGCTTTCCGCTGGCGTTGGAGCGTGGCCAGGGCTGCCGCGTGTGGGACACGGATGGCCGCGAATATCTGGATTTTGTAGCAGGTATTGCCACTTGTACCCTTGGCCATGGCCACCCCGTGATGGTCGAGGCCGTCACCCAACAAATGCAAAAGCTGCACCACGTTTCTAACCTTTACTACATTCCTGAGCAGGGAAAGCTCGCCCATTGGCTGACGCAGCATTCCTGTGGGGACAAAGCCTTCTTTTGTAACTCTGGGGCAGAAGCCAATGAAGCGGCGATTAAGCTGGCGCGCAAGTACGCCCATGTGCAGCGAGCGATCGAGCATCCCGTTATTCTGACGGCAAATGCGAGCTTTCACGGACGCACCCTAGCCACCGTGACGGCTACTGGCCAGCCCAAATATCAGAAAAATTTCCATCCCTTGGTGCCTGGGTTTCATTACGTTCCTTATAACGACTTTGAGGCGCTAAAAGCAGCCGTCGCAGAACTGGACAGCGATCACCCTCAAGTGGCCGCGATTTTGCTAGAGCCGCTCCAGGGTGAAGGGGGAGTTAACCCCGGCGATCTCGACTACTTTCAACAAGTGCGCCAACTTTGTGACGAGACGGGCATTTTGCTGATTTTGGACGAAGTGCAGGTCGGGGTCGGTCGTACTGGCAAGCTGTGGGGTTACGAAAACCTTGGTATTGAGCCAGATATCTTTACGCTGGCCAAGGGTCTTGGCGGCGGCATTCCCATCGGCGCAATGGTGTGCAAAGCTTCTTGTGACGTATTTGAACCCGGCGATCATGCCAGCACGTTTGGCGGCAATCCCTTTGTGTGTGGAGTGGCGCTGGCGGTGTGTCAGACGCTGATGCGCGATCGCTTAATCGAGAATGTACAAATCCGCGGCGAAGCCTTGAGAACAGGTTTGAGCACGATTGTGGATAAGCATCCCAACCTGTTTTCCGGAGTGCGGGGCTGGGGCCTCATTAACGGCCTGGTGCTAAATTCCGACGCCTCGATCAAATCCATTGACATTGTGAAGGCCGCGATGGAGCAGGGACTGTTGGTCGTGCCGGCGGGACCGGGTGTCGTGCGGCTGGTGCCACCGTTAATTGTGACCGCTGATGAGGTACAGCTCGCGGTTCAGAAGTTGGGACAGGCGATCGCGACGCTGTCTTAGCTGCCCGACTTTAGAGTAGGCGGCTTGAACGATCATGCAAACCTATGTAGGGGGACTCGGATAGAGTGTGGGACTTACGCAGTTGAAGCCAATTTTGGCCCCGGCCTCTCCAAACCGAGGGAAATTGCCTTCCTCAATCCCCAAATCTGGGGATTGAGGAAGCTTTAAGTAAGTCCTAAGGAGATTTACAGGAAAGAATTTACCGCTTGTAGGGTGTCATTAGCGAAGCGTAATGCACCGCCGAATGGGTATGTTCATTGACAGAAATCTCCTAAGAGCATCAAACAATGGATGATAGAGATTGGCAACGTTGCTTCCAGCCTAATTTACGCCATCTAAATAGTCTCCGGATCAACGCCCATTTGTCGAAGTTGTCGGCTTTTTGCTGGGCTTCCTCAGCCTTCTGCTGAGCTTGCTGGGCTTGCTGCTGAGCTTGTTGCACCGCTTGCTGAGCTTGCTGGGTTTGCTGTTGGGCAGCCGTAGCCGCCTCGGCAGGCAGCGGCACCAACTCTCCATCAGTGTGAAATAGCGGAGTTTGTCTTCGTAGATCCCGAGATATAAGTTGTGTTGGCGACTCAACCGACGACCGGCATCATCGGGAGTGATTTCCCCGCGGATAAACTAGTGTTCAGTCAAGAAAATAATGACGAGTGAAAGAGGTAAGCTGGAATCAGTTTCTATCCAGGTGCTGATATGGCCAAAAAGTACATTGTGAGTTTAACTGCTGACGAGCGCCAGTCACTCGAAGCCATCGTCACCACGGGAAAACGAGCGGCGGCGACCATCAATCATGCGCGGATTCTGCTGAAAGCCGATACTGAGCAAGCATCGGGAAGTTGGCGCGACCAAGATATCAAAACGGCACTGGATATCAGCCTTAGCACGATTGAGCGAGTCCGCCG
>JBCDAJ010000115.1:0-22125 GCA_039185935.1 Cyanobacteria bacterium P01_F01_bin.56
AGCAGTTAGGCAATTGGTATGAGCTACAACGTTCTCTCTATCAAGACGTGGCTCGACAGTTCATCCGCCAAGCACCGCTGAGGGGGAGGTCCGCTTGAATTATGGGTTTGGTGATTTTGTCAATGCGTAAGTCCTGATATCGTGGAAGAGCGGCTAGAAAATAATTTACTTGAACAGCATTTAATGGATAAACGTTGGCGAGAAGTATTTTTGTTGGTAGCGGGATTGAGTAGCAATCGTGCCATCAACCTACTTATCAGTATTCACAAAAAAGCGCAGGCATCTGTAAAAGGCTATGTCCAACTTTGCAATTTAATTCATTGGACAAAGACGAGTACTGAAGATTCACAAGAAAATTTCAATCCTGTGGCTAAGCAAGCCTTAGCTTTGGGAATCTTCCTCTGCGGAGATATACACAGAGCTTTCACAGAAACTAGCATCAACGTCAGTCGTGATGGCATGAGATATAGCTTTGGCTTCAGTGACAGTAACATTGCTAGTGCCATAGCCAGAGCAATTGATAGCGACATTGGCGATACTGCAGCTGGAACAATTAACAGCAATATCTCCAACGCCAGAGCTATAGCCACAGCAAGAGCTAAAAACAGCAATGGCGACAGCGACAGCACCAGTATTAGGACAGTCGGTAAAGTTATTAGAGACGTCAGCGAGGGCCTAAGCAATCAGTTCGTTGATGAACTCATCAAAAATGATATCAGCAGTATCAGCGCCAGCGCCTTCGTTGATATGTTTAATAACTCTAAATCTGTTGACTTAACTAGTAAGTTAACTCAGCTGTCAGAAACTATGCCTGATACTGAAGATCCATTTGAAGTATGGCAAGACTGGGCAGATAAACTGGATACACTATGGTTCAACACGTTAGGTCTGGATAAGGTCGCCTTTATTTTTTCTAAGGAAGAAGTTGAAGCCTTACACGAATATCTCTATGCCACTGAACTACTGATTCGCTGCAAAGATGCTGCAGTACGCATTCCTAAACAAGCCTGGGCCGACCTCGAAGCTCGTCTGCTCACAGTACCGCCTGAGTCAGAGGACATACTCCAAAATGAGGCGCATTAACGGTGCTTGAGAGAGATATATGGATCACCGCATCAACGATTTATCCTTCGAGGAGTGGATGCTGTTCATCTTTGATTGGCCAGAGCATCAGCATGAGGCCATCAGTGGCAATCGATAAAGTTGGATAACAAATGCAGTCCCGCTACGCCATCTCCCCGTTATTGCCGATATGCAGCGTTGTCACACAGAGTTGATTGAAGAGCTTTACGTAGCGTGCAGATCTTGTGAGGGTGAAGCGATCGGCAGTTGAATCACAAATTCTGTTCCTTGCCCCAACTGTGAACGGCACTTTAGCGTTCCTTGGTGGGTTTCGGTAATCACCTGATGGCTAATCGAGAGTCCGAGGCCGGTACCTTTGCCGATTGGCTTAGTCGTGAAGAAAGGTTTGAAGATGCTTTGCTGGGTCTCGGCATCCATGCCAGGCCCCGTATCCGCGATCGCAATCTTCACTTGATGCTCAGAGGTGATCGAGGTACTGATACAAATCTGCGGCGATGCCTGCGATAGCTGTCCCTGCTGCAGGCCTTCTTCTAAAGCGTCAATGGCATTGGCTAGCAGATTCATAAATACCTGATTAAGCTGACCGGGATAGCAAGTCACCAAGGGCAAATCGCTATAGTGTTTGATGACTTGGATCGAGTCGCGATCGGGCTTCGCCTTGAGACGGCTATTCAAAATCATTAAGGTGCTGTCAAGCCCAAGATGAATATCAACGGCCTCTGCCTCTGAACCATGGGAGCGGGAAAAACTGCACAGCGATTGCACAATTTCATGAATGCGATCGGCTCCAGACTTCATAGATTGCATGACCTTAGTCAAGTCTGTCCGTAGAAATTCAAGATCCATTTCTGCGGCTAGATCTTCAATTTGCGGCGTGCCTTCTGGAAAGGCTTGTTGATACTGGGTTAACAGTTCGAGCAGGTCTTGCGTGTAGTGACTCGCATGACTCACGTTACCCACAATGAAGTTAATAGGGTTTTTGATTTCATGGGCCACCCCAGTCACGAGTTGGCCCAACGCGGCCAGTTTCTCGCCTTGCACCATTTGCAGTTGGGTCTGCTTCAGATCTTTCAGTGCCTGGGCGAGTTCTTTAGTACGCTCAGCAACGCGGTTTTCTAACTCTTGGTTCAAGTTTTGTACGGCAGCTTCGGCGGCTTTGCGACTAGCCACTTCTTCCTTGAGTTGGTGATTCTGATCGATGAGCGATCGCTGCAGGTGATGCAGTTCCAGATGCAGCTTGACCCGCGCCAGCACTTCCTCCTGCTGAAACGGTTTAGTGATGTAGTCCACCGCCCCCAATGACAGTCCTTGGACTTTGTTATGGCTTTCCGATAAGGCCGTCATAAAAATAACCGGAATCTTGCTGGTATCGGGCTGCGACTTCAATTGGCGACAGGTTTCAAAGCCATCCATGCCCGGCATCATGACATCCAGCAAGATCAGGTCGGGCCGGGCATAGTTGACCTTTTGCAAGGCACTCTCACCATCACGGGCCACCAAAATCCCAAAGCCCATGTCTCCCAAAAAATCTGACAAGACCGCTAAGTTATTGGGGTTATCGTCCACTAAGAGGATGTTGTATTGGGCAGGATTCATCATTGATCAGCACTCTCGATATACGCAGCAAAAAGCGTGATAAGTTCTCGTTCTTGGAATTTCTGGGCTAATGCCTGGACCTGGTCAGCAAAGGGCTGAAAAGCTGGTTCCGCTTCAGCGAGGGACTTGACTCGCTGCCCAATGGCTCGGAGATTACCGCATAGCGCCAGATCATGTAGCGCCTTCAGGACTTCAGCCGGGGGCAAGGTCAGAGTCTCAGGTTCAGCAGCCGTGACTGGCAGCCCATTAGTTGGCGGTATCAAAGAACCCGCATGGTCTTGATCGATGATCCACGTTAACGACAAAAACTTCTCTAATTGGTCAAAGAGTTGGGCGGCATCAACTGGCTTAGGCAAAAAGCTATCGGCTCCGGCTTCAATACACCCTAACTGATCCGCATCGAAGACACTTGCCGATGAAACTATAACGGGGGCGTGTTGAAACTGGCTGGACTGCCGTAATCGCTTGATCAAGGCAAGACCATCAAGAATCGGCATGTCTAAGTCAAGGATAAACAAGTCGAGAGGCTGGTCTGTGGCTTTTTCCCAGGCGTCCTGGCCGTCTTCGGCCTCAATCAGAGTGAACCCTAGAGGCTCTAGCAGACTTTTCAGCACAGAGCGATTTTCCCATTTGTCATCAGCGACCAAAATCGTTTTGCGATCGCCTTCATAGCCGGTAATTTTGCCCGCATCCGTAATCTTGGCGGCGTCCGACCATTCCAAGCTGAGAGGGAGATCGAGATCAAACCAAAAAATGCTGCCGACATCTAACTGACTTTGGACCTCTAAATCAGTGCCCATCTTTTCCAAAATTTGGTGGCTAATCGTGAGGCCCAAGCCAGTCCCCTCGGACTGTTGAGAGCGACTACCGACCTGCTCAAAGGGCAGAAAAATGCGCCTTAGCTGTTCAGGGGTCATGCCGACACCCGTGTCTTCGACCTGAAATCGAAACTTGTACCAGGTTTCGGATACTTTTGGGGGAACCAGGTCAGAGCCGTTCGGCAGAGCCGCAGCCTCAGGCGGGGTGGCTAATTGCTCGACAACGCTGACGGAGAAGGTAACGTGCCCTTTGCGGGTGAACTTGACAGCATTCCCCAACAGATTGATCAACACTTGACGCAATCGTTTTTCATCGACGACAACTCCCTCGGGCAAATCATCAGGCATTTGATAGATAAACTGAATGTCTTTCTGATCGGCCCGCACTCGACAAATTTCAGCGACCCCTTGCAGCAACGAGGGCAGGTGACTTTCTTTCGGACGCAATTCCAGTTTGCGGGCTTCAATCTTCGACAAATCCAAAATGTCGTTAATTAAAGTGAGGAGATGCGAGCCGCATTGGTGAATAATGCCCACCGCACTGCGCTCTTTTTCTGAGAGCGTGGGCGATCGCCGTAAGGTTTGCGCATAACCCAGGATGCCGTTGAGGGGAGTGCGCAACTCATGGCTCATGTTGGCCAGAAACTCGCTCTTAGCCTGATTAGCTTGATCAGCCGCAACTTTAGCCGACATGAGCTGAGACGTGCGTTTTTCCACACGCATTTCAAGTGTGGCTTTAGATTCTTCCAGAGCCTGAAAACTGGTATTCAGCTGCTTGACCATCTGATTAAATACCGAGGCCAAGATCCCCAGTTCATTGCGAGCGCTAATTTTGACTTGGGTATCAAGCTGGCCCTGACTAATTTGTGTGGCAGCGAGGGTGAGTCGTCGTAGAGGAGACACCAACCAGCTAGCCAAACCGGCCCCGAGGATGCCAGCGACGAGTACTGATAAGCCCAATACCGCTAACATTGCCCGGTTCATAGCTCGCACTGGAGCCCGGACCTCGGCCATGGGCAACTCTGATATCACCCGCCAATCAACGCTGTAAACATAGCTACTCGCACCTAGAACATTTTGGCCCCGCAAGCCTGGGTAAATCGAAAACTCTGAGGCGGCATCTTTGACTAAATGCTGCACGAGGTCAGTTTGAGAAATATCGACCAACTGGTAAGTCTCAAAAGCTTCTGCTGGGGTGCGTTTTTTGGCAATAATCTGTTGTCGATCATCCAGGATGTAAGTATAGCCGGTTTCCCCCACTTGCGCTTGAGAAACCGTAAAGTTGAGAAACCCCAAATCAATTTCTGACCATATGGCACCGCTGATCTGCTCACTGGCATCCCAAATGGGGACAGCAAAGGTCATCACTGGATGTTCGGTATCAGGATTAATGCTGACGGGACTGTAGTAACGACGACCAGAAGCAATCGGATCCAGAAATGGGGTGTCCTGTGGCAAATTCTCTAAGGTCGGCTCAAAAGGCGAAACTGCCACCAGCCTTTCCCCTTGTAGGTTGAAGAGCGCCACCGACTGAAAGGCATCATTACTGCGAGTCAGTCCTTCTAACAAATCTCGCTGAATTGCCGGGGGTAGTGTCGCCAGGCCCCGGACCCGTTCTAAATACTGCAACTCGCTTTGAAAATCATTCAGCTGCGTTTCAATACTTTCCGCTACGGCCCGCGATCGTTCCTGCTGCAGCAGTTGACTTCTCTCTAGCTGAGCTTGGGCACTCAAACGAATCAAAATGCCGCTGGTCAGTAACAAACTCAGCAGCACGAGTGTGACTAATCCATAGCGCAAGACGTTGACGATGGACAGCCAGCCAGCTGAATTTTGCGGCTGAAAGAATTTAGCGTGAGATCGACTATCCATGTCTGTCAAAGACCTGAAGAAGGATAAACATTAACGAATTACCAGACACCCCAAAGGGTTAAATTAAGATGCTTTCTTGCCGAGAGAGGTCGAGCGATAGACCAAAAGCCTGAGGGCCACCCACTTGCTGCAGCGCCGTTTTCACAAAGGAATCATCCACCAAATCTTGAGCGACCTGCTCCGGTACCAGCCGACTTAGAAAGCTAGCGTCGTCATCAATGAGGGTTGTTTGAAGCGCTGCCACCAGTTCACTGGTGTACGAGGCAAAGGGGTATGGCTGAAAATCAATCCGCCGCGATCGCCATTCGGGATTAATAATGGCTCCTTTTTGGTAGTAATAGTCATTGTCGTAGTAGGTCATCACCCGTTCGAGCACCGGCAATTCATAGGGCACATATTGCCCGCCATCCTGAGAGAGAATGTAGGCGAGTTCCGAGCGGTTAGCTTTGGCCCACTGTTGAGCTTTAACAATGCCGTTAACCACGGCCTGAGTCCATGCTGGCCGCTGGACGATATCGTCTTCATGCATAAACACCACGCAACAGGCGTGATCCTTCCAAATATCACCCGTTAACCGTAAGAGCCGGCCGCTCTGAGTGAGTTCTGCGGCCGAGTTATAAGGCTCCGCCACAATGTATCCAGCAATGGTTTGCGCCTGCAGCGCCTGCAACATTTTGGGCGGTGGTAGTACAACCAGGCGGACTTCATTAGCTGCCAATGACTGATCTGCTGGTTTGACAGTGGCGACTAGCCCGTGTTGCCGCAGCAGCATTTGCAGCACGATGTTGTGGATGGAATAGGGAAACGGCACCGCCACATCGCGCCCCGCCAGATCCTCCGGTTTGTTGATGCCTGGTAAAACCGTAATGGCAGAGCCATTGGTATGATTCCATGCAACCACTTTGCCAGGAAAGTTCTTGCCGTAACGTAACCAAATGGTGATGGGCATCAGGAGATGAACAACATTAACCTCGCGGTTCATAAAGGCGTTGGCGATCGCATCCCAAGATAAATATTGCTGCGGCGGCTCGGCTTGTAATCCCTCTGCGTTATAAAAACCGCGATCGTAGGCTGCTAGCAGAGCGGAAGCGTCAGTAATGGGCAGATAACCGGTCCGTACCGGTGGCGCATCCTCTGCATCTATCCGTTGGTTAGTCTGGCTGCAGCCAGTTGACATCGTTAATCCGCTTGAGGCGGCAAACAATGCTGAATATTGCAGAAATTGGCGACGGTTGAGTTGCGCAAAGTGATATGAACCCATGGGCGACGGCACCGTATGCGGATGTAGGTGTTTCTGTCAACCAGTTTTCCCGGTGGGATTAAAAAGCAACTTAAAAGCCTAAATTTAGGGGTTTTTGCCGAGACCATGCATCGCATCTTCAACAGCGCGTAAGTCCCAGGACTCTGGCTTAATTAAAAAAAGTTGCCATCATTGTCTCGGCCTGATCTGATGTCAAGGGCTTTGAAAACCAGTAGCCTTGTCCAAAAGTGCAACCTTGTTCCAGCAAAAACTGCGCTTGATCTTCAGTTTCAATGCCCTCGGCAATAATATCTAATTGCATATTCTTACCCAACGCCAGAATGGTTTTGACAATCTCTTGGTTGCCAGGGTTATCCTCAAGTGTTGAGACAAAGGATTTATCAATCTTCAGGGCATCTTTAGGAAAACGTAGTAAGTAGCTCAAAGAGGAATAGCCAGTCCCAAAATCATCCATGGCAATCTGGATTTTCTTATCCTTAAGCTGTGTCAAAATCTCCAAGGAAGCAACTTCGTTTTGCATCAAAGTATTTTCAGTAATCTCGACTCTCAACTGATGAAATTCAACACCTGTATCTAACAGGATGCTCTCAATTTGCTCCGGTAAATTCAGTTGGACAAACTGTGCTGGCGATAGGTTGATGCTAATACTGCCGATTTGTTGTAACTGCGGCCAGTGGTCAATCCATTCTTTCCATTGTTTGCAAGCCTGCCAAATCACCCATTCACCAATGGGTAGAATGAGTCCGGTTTGCTCGGCGATCGGGATAAAGCTGTTGGGAAAGCGTATGCCCTGATCAGGGTCGTGCCAGCGAATAAGGGCCTCAAAACCGCATAACTCATAGTTTGATTGGCCCAACAAGTGAAAAATCGGCTGATAAACTAGCTTGAATTCACCCTTATTTAGGGCTCGCCGAAGGT
Source organism: Cyanobacteria bacterium P01_F01_bin.56 (assembly GCA_039185935.1). Classification (GTDB taxonomy): domain Bacteria; phylum Cyanobacteriota; class Cyanobacteriia; order Phormidesmidales; family Phormidesmidaceae; genus Halomicronema. The sequence continues at coordinate 7,549 of JBCDAJ010000115.1, forward strand.
CATTTTCTAGCTGTAGCCGCTGCTTGACTTTGGCATGCATTGTCCAGCTAAAGATCTGATAACTATTACGTCCTTTGTCCTTAGCTTGATACATGGCGATATCAGCATCACGCAAAAGTTGAGAAGCATCGTTATATTTGGGGGAATCAATTACGATGCCGATGCAAGAGCTAACAGAAATCTCTTGCGACTCCAGTATGATGGTTTGCTGTAAAGTCGTTTGAATTTTGGCAACTACGACTAGAATTTCATCAATGCTCTTGATGTCTTCAAGCAAAATAGCAAATTCGTCGCCGCTAATACGAGCTAAGGTATCGCCCACCCGAAGGCACTGGATAAGACGAACTGCTACAACCTGTAGCAAAAAGTCACCGGCATCATGGCTCAGGCTGTCATTAATTAGCCGAAAGTCATCGAGATCTAAAAACAAAATCGCGAAATTGCCCAGTTCACTACGGCTAGAGTCTGTATGGTTACGATGGGAAATTTGTCGCGCATGGTTAAGGCGATCTAAAAACAGCTCCCGGTTGGGTAAGCCTGTCAAGCCATCATGCAAGGCGTCATGACGTAATTGCTCTTCAATGCGCCGTCGTTGCTCCAACTCGTACTGGGCCTGGGCGTAGAGTTTGGCTTGGTAAATGGCGATCGCGCACTGTTCTGCCACTGCTTGAACGAGAGACCTCTCAGCCATGCTCCACTGTCGAGATGAGCACGTTTGATGTAGAACTAAGGCCCCAAAAAATTCTTGGTGATAGCTTAACGGAGTCAGCAGTGTTGATTGCACTTGCGACTCTCTCAAAAAAGCCGCCACCGTTGGCGACACTTCATTATCCAACGATTGCAGTGAGATTTGCTTGCCGGCTTTAAGTTGAGTCCCGTAATAGGTGGAGAGAAAGCACGATTGTCCTTTAAAGTCCTTGGTTGCCGCTGCCGACAAACTGAAACACTGCACAACCATCTGTTGATCGGCAGTTGGTTGCACTACAATGCAGCGGTCAACATTAAGCGCTGTTTGTAGTTGTTCGACCGTTGTCTGTAGCACCTCTTCAAGAATCAGAGTTTCGTGAATAGCTTGAAAAATATGATTCAAGATCGAGTCACGCCAGGCTTGCTGTTCAATGTGGGCCAAGGCTTGCTGCCGTTGACGCTTCAGCTTAGCTTCTGCCAGAGCTCTGGCTAAAACAGTAGGTAAACGATATAACCGGTCTTTAAGCACATAGTCGGTCATCCCCGTCTTGATGCATTCAACGGCAGCTTCTTCACCGAGACTCCCTGTTACCAAGATGAAAGGTAACAAGGGTTGCCGGGCATGCACGCTCTGGAAAACATCGGGAGCCTGTATGCCAGGTAATCGATAGTCAGCTAAGACCGCATCAAAAGTGCTAGTTTCTAAAAGCGACTCGCACTGCTGTAGCGAGTCAGCGACCTCAATTTCACAGTCGATACCGGCTGCACCTAGGGCTAAATCAATGAGTTCAACATCTTCTTGGACGTCTTCAACAACCAGTAGTCGCAGGGCAGACAGCGTTGCAATTTGATAATCACTGTTGGCAGTATCGGGTGCGACTCCCTGGGTATAGAGAGAACGATTTGGCATGGATGCGGAGGCCCCCTAGATTAGTCTCATGATTCCCGTTAGGACACCAAAACGCTAAAAGGCGAATTTGTACTCATCCAATAGCTCCCGACCGACTGTGCAACCTGCTGAAACTGTTGAAAACCCAGCGGTTTAACCACATAGCTATTGACTCCTAGATTGTAACAATCCCTGAGGTCACTATCTTCTGAGGATGAAGTCATCATAACAACCGGTAAGAGGCGGGTTCGATTGTTTTGACGGATTGCCCTTAAGACTTCAAGACCGGTTAATTTAGGGAGTTTGAGGTCCATCAACACAAATCGTGGTAGTGGATCAGCGGGTGCGCGATCGCGGGTGCCAATCAGGTACTCAATGGCTTGAGCTCCGTCAGTCAAAATATCGAGGGTGTTGATGATCGTTAAATTTTCGAGTGCCAGTTGCATTAGCTCGATATCGTTAGGGTCATCATCTACCAACAACATTTTTCGATAGTCAATGGTCATCTTGGGCCTACTAAGGACGATTTACAGGGATTCACTTTCAGCCTAAATTCGCTCACGACGATATGGGGGAGGAACCATCGCATATGCCAGTATCTTTATTGTATTCAGAAAATCTTGTAAAGCAGTAAATATACTGTTGTGACTTTTGCTGATTTATGAGTTCTGGATTTTTCAATTTCCTCAAGTACTTTCAATGTCAAGACTAAATAGATGAAATCGTCTTCAAGAGAGAGTTTTGCGTCTTCAAGGTGAATATCTTGGTAATACTTGGAGATGTCCACTGTCTAGGCTTAGGCATGTCTCATCAAACACTGAGGGTGATGGATGATGCGATAAAAATCACTTTGTTTTCTCGATGAATACGGATGTCTCGTCAGATTTGACATCATTTTGGCGATGATAACTACTGATTAGGCGTGATAATGCCTGATTGAACGATACAGATTTGTGAACGATTGAGCCAGTCAGCGTCAAAAGCTCCCAGGTGAGTGGTCGTGATTAAGGTTTGAAAGCGATCGCCGATCGCCTCCAGCAGTTGGTTTTGTCGCTTCAAATCTAATTCGGCTAGAACGTCATCCAGGAGTAACAAAGGAGACTCGCCAACAACGGTTTCAATTAACTTCAGTTCTGCCAGTTTAAGCGCGAGCACCAGGGTTCGCTGTTGTCCCTGAGAGCCGTACTGACGGGCTGGCGTGTCGTTAATAGTGAAATCAATATCGTCGCGATGGGGACCGACCAGGCTAGTATGCTGATGTTTTTCAGCGATTGCCCGCTGCTGAATTTTCTCTAAAAAGGCCGCCTGGATCACCTGTGGATCATCTTGGGTGAGGGGGACATTGGGGGCATAGGTGAGGCGGAGGTCTTCGGTTTTGCCGCTGATAGCACTATGCCAAGACTGGGCAATGGGGACGAGGCGCGTGAGGCCCCGCGATCGCCGCCGAATTACACGCGTCCCTAAAGCCGCGAGCTGAGCATCCCACAGGGCCATCTGAGTGGGGTCTGGGGGCACATCATCCTGTTTAAGCAATGAGTTACGCTGCTTTAGGCACTGCTGATATTGCCCCAAAATATAGGCGTATACAGGCTCTAACTGCATCAGCAGAGTATCCAGCCAGGCGCGGCGTACACCGGGGCCGCCCCGCACTAAATCTAAATCTAGACTGGAAAACTGAACCGCATTGAGGGCGCCGAGAAAGTCCATCTGGCGGCGTAGTTTTTCGCCACTCTGCATAACGGTGCGCCGACCTTGATCGCGCAGTACGATCGCTAAGTCTGCGTAACCAACGTCTCGACTCACCTCAGCGTTGATATGGGCGGCGGCAAAGCCGTCTTGAATGAGGTCGCGATCGCGACTGGTGCGATGAGATTTCAGTGTAGCGAGCAGTTCCACCGATTCCAACAGGTTTGACTTGCCCTGAGCATTTTCCCCCAGCAAGATGGTTTTGGGTGCCGTAAACTCAACCCGCTGCGTTTCATAATTGCGGAAATGCCTCAGTTCTAAAGTTTTGAGGAACATAAACGCCGTTCACTATTGTTGACCATCCTCGCACTAGCGTAAGCGACTCTGCCAGATTTACTACAGTGCCGATGGCAGCGGCACGCTGGCCGATACTAAAAACGGGGCTTTGTCGATGAGTAACTTGGCGGCTGCAGGGGCATCGTGTTTCGCTACATTGATTTGAGGGATCACTTTGTGCCGTCGCTCTAAATCGTAGCGATACGTGCGATCGTAGTAGTCCAATACGATTTTGCAGACTTCGCGGGGAGACTCTTGGCGAATCATCTCAATGGCGGTCTGGGTGCGCTGTCCTCCCAAGCGTTTGCGAATCCGCTCGGTAGCGGCAATAAGGGCTTCACGATTGGTTTCGCCATAAACTTCAATGAGGATGTCGAGCCGTTCTTCGAGGGGCCGCACAATTTCTAACGTGGGGGCCGCTTCCATTTGCTGAAACAATTCACCCGGCACTCGGCAGGTTCCGACGCGCTTACTTTCAGCCTCTATCCAGACCGGGCGGGTGGGCTCAAGCTGAGTCAGGCGATCGCAGATCAGGTTCTCAAAGTGTTCGGTGCTGGGTTGGGGCGGAAGATCTAAACTGCCAAAGCTACTGCCGCGATGGTTCGCGAGTCCTTCCAGATCCAATACTTGCTCTCCTTGAGCCGCTAGGGCCTGGAGAATTTGCGTTTTCCCGGTGCCGGTCATGCCCCCCAGCACAATGATTTGTCGGGGCCTACTGAAGACCGAGCGAGCTAACCGCCGATAGGCTTTGTAACCGCCGTTTAGCGTCGTAACCTGAAACCCGGCCATTTCGAGCCCCCAGGCAACGCCACTGCTACGCATGCCGCCCCGCCAACAGTGCACTCTCAAGGTCCGGTCCGGCGCGATCGCTTTGGCTTGCCGCACCAGGTCGCCAAGCTTTGGCCCCAACACGTCAAACCCCATCTCTACAGCAGCATCCCGACCCTGTTGTTTGTAACAAGTGCCGACCTGCGCCCGTTCTTCATTGGTGAATAGGGGATAGCTGATGGCTCTGGGAATATGGCCCTGTTCGTACTCGCCGGGACTCCGGACATCTAACAGCGGGCCAGGAGTCGCCAAAAAGTCTGGGATGTCTAATCGCTTTACCATGCCTTAATTGTAATCGGCGATGGAGTAGCGCCGAGCGGTTGTACTGTGCCGATGTGGGTGGCGGCACGGTACCCCTGTTGGCGGAGTTGGGTCACACAGTCTGCAGCGCAATCGCTCGGCACGGCCGCCAGCAGCCCCCCGGCGGTCTGCGGGTCAAACAGGATGGGGTAATCTGGCCGACTGATATAGGATGAAGCGTGTCTCAGTGCCTGCGCCGCCTGTAAATTTTGCGATTGCAAGGAACTGACAAGGCCCATATGTAAGGTTTCCATGGCCCCTGCCAACAGCGGTAAGTCTTGCAAATTCAGCTCTACAGAGACTTGAGAAGCCTTGACCATTTCGACCAAATGTCCCAACAACCCAAACCCTGTCACATCTGTACAGGCGGTGACTCTATGCTGGCGCAAGCACTGCATCGCCCGCTCACTGGGCTGAATCATATGGGCGATCGCGTTCTCAATCCAACGTCCCTTGGCCTGTTGCTGCATGTCGGCAGCAAATAGGGTTCCGGTCCCCAAGGGCTGCGTCAGGATGAGGGCATTCCCTGGCTGCATTCCCCCTTTTTGCAGAATGGCGCTGGCCTCGACGAAACCGTTGCAGGCTAGTCCCAATGACAGTTCTGCTCCTTCGGTCGTGTGGCCACCGACCAATTGCGTTGGCGTCGTGATGAGAGCCTTTTGCACACCGGCAAGCAAGTGAAACAGGGTTTCAGTTTGTTTGTCAGGGGTGGCGTGGGGCAGGGTGGCGATCGCTAACACGGTCTGAGGGTTTGCCCCCATGGCGTACAAGTCATTCAAACAATGCTTCACCACGATTTGCCCAAAGACGAACGGGTCGGTTACCAACGAATTGAAAAAATCGACTGTGTGTACCATCAGCTTGCCTGGCGGGACCCGCACCACTGCCGCATCATCAGGCGACGACAAGCCGATCAACACCTCCCCCGACCCGGTCCCGGTCTCGCCGCTTCCTTGGTCGGGCAACAATGAGAGGCATCCCAATCCGCTAGCCTGCTGCTCTAACCTTGCCAGGGCTCGGCTCAAGACCTCGCTGCCGACCTTCGAGCCACAGCCGGCACAATACATCGTCGGTCCAGAGCCCTTGGCACTTGCCCCCGCCGCTGGTATCGGTGGCGCTTGCTCCATTGCCGGAAAGTCACTGAACAAGCCCATAAATTTGCGATCAATGCGATCCTTCCAGACCCGCATAATCTTGGATTCAAGCGTGAACGGCCCGCGTGAGGCGATCGCCCTGCCGTCTCCAGTATCAATAATGTTGAGGTACTGCTTTTGGGGCGTGAAGGGTTTAAGCGGCTGCCCCTGCAAGAATGCTTGCAAATTATGAAATAGCGGGGGGCCTTGCCGCACCGCAAAGACTCCGGCCTTGGGACGAACGTGATGCTTCATAGTGGCCACGTCTCCGGCGGCAAAAATGTTCGCTTGGGAAACGCTTTGTAGCGTATCTTTTACCAGCAAAAATCCTTGCGCATCGGTAGCCAGCCCTGAGTCTTGCAGCCAATCAGGAGCCGAGGCATTGGTCACCCAAAAGACGCGATCGCACGTCACGGTCAACCCCGACTCACAGCGTAGGCGGCGGCCTGACGCGATTTCTTCAACGGCGCAAACCGATTCTTGCAGGTGTAGCTTGACCCCGCGTTCGACCAAGCGCCGATGCAGCCGCTTCCGAGTACTGCGGTTGCGACCATTGGCAATTTCATCGCCCCGGTGAAACAGGTGAAGGGTGAGGTCGTCTCGCGATCGGCCCAAATCATCCAACAACTGCCAGAGACGCACCTGCATATTGAAGGTCAACTCAACACCGCCCACGCCACCCCCAACAACGGCTAACGAAATCGGTCTTGGCGGAGAATGTTTGACCTCGCTGAGAAACTGCTCCCATGCTTTGAGTAAGTCAGGCACCGGCTTGGCCGGAATCGCGAAAGCCTGCGCGCCTGGCACGTTTACCGTGGTTGGGGTACTGCCGGTATCAATCGATAGCACGTCAAATGCTACCGGGGGATGATGAGCACAGATGACCTGTTGGTTGTCGACATCGATCGCCACCGCCCGATCCATCATGAGTTGGCAGTTGGCAAACCGACTGAGGGGGCGCAGATCAATGTGAGAAGCATCAAAGTCGTAGAGCCCTGAAATGTGGCAGGGCAACATGCCGGAATAAGGCGTATCGACCAAGTTGGTAATCAGCGTCAGGCGAACCCCAGATAGGGGCTGCATCCCTAGTTTGCGCAGCACGATCGCGTGGGTATGCCCGCCCCCCATTAAAACTAAATCTTTTGCAATCGGTCGTGCTGGACGCATTTCAGCCGGTTAGTTAAAGATTTTCTTCAAGATATCGACCTTACCTGAGTGCCACGTGAGTGATGCGTTCATGTTGTCCTCAGTAACGCTGTCTCTCAGTGGTTAATCACAGCGATTCGCCGCCCCATGAGAAAAGGTGGCTGCTGAAGTATTATCGTGTGGTTAAGTCATGATTAACGCGTTCTAATGGTTTCAGGCAATTTCTGAAATCCGCTCAACGGCTCAGGCGCTCTCGACGCTACAAGTTCGGTTAATCGCGGCATCTTCGATTTGCATGAGGACTGAGCGGAAATGACTATCCGGCGAGCATCAATTTGGGTCTTCTCGCTTAATATCTTGGCAATTGTTGTTGCGTTCATCATCCATCATCAAGGCGGTAGAAATCCCTTTGGCGAACGAGGATACATCACTTTTTTATCCGTCCTGCAGCTACTAGGAATCGCTTGGCTGGCTTACAAAATTCTGCAAGTCAAAATCCGCACTACAACGCTTTTACCAAAATCGATCAAGCTCTTCTGGTGGCTGATTATTGGGGGATTTGTGTTTTTGGCGGCCGACGAGTTTCTCGCCATTCATGAAATCCTCGATCTATTGATCCATGATGTGTTCAATCTGCAGGAGACGCCGGTTACAGATCGGATCGATGATGCAATCGTCGGACTTTACGGCATGTTTGGGGCTGGAATGGTTTGGGTCTATCGTCGCGAATTGATTTCGGATAAACGAGCTTTGGCCTTGCTAAAGCGAGGTTTTTGGCTGTTGATTGTCATGATCGTTATTGACTTTGTTTCCAATGATCAAGGCTTTTTAGAACGGTTTTTCTTACCTGAAACGGCTGAGTTAATTCAAGCCTACCTGTACCAGATAGAAGACTCTTTTAAGGTCTTGTCTGAAGCTTTTTTTATCCTGGCATTCTATACCGTTTTGAAAGTGGTTGAGGTAGAACAAAAAAAGCTGGAACACTTTCGAGCAGTATTCCAGCCAGTACTTGAAGAATCAGTTGAACATTAACGAAGCGGCCGCATGAGCTTAGGGAGTCGCGCTTAAATAACATCCCATCGACCCTGCGACCCATTCACCCTGCCACAGTCTTGTCTGGGTACTTTATTTTCTAGCTAATCCCTTATTGATCATCTAGAGCCGCAATACCCGGCAACGTTTTGCCTTCCAGCAATTCTAGACTGGCACCACCACCGGTAGAAATGTGGCTCATTTGCTCAGCCACACCAACTTTCTCCACCGCCGCAACAGAATCACCACCGCCAATAATGGTGGCTACACCAGTGGGGGTCAATTCAGCCAGGGTGCGAGCGATCGCCTCAGTGCCCACCGCAAACTTATCAAACTCAAACACCCCCATGGGGCCGTTCCAAATGACGGACTTACACTGCTTCAGGGCGTCTTGGAATACTTTGACCGCATTGGGACCAATGTCTAGCCCCATCCAGCCATCCGGGATTGACTCAACACTGACCGTTTGGGCATTCGCATCAGGTGCAAAGTTATCAGCGACGACCACGTCTGTGGGCAACAGTAGCTCAACGCCTTTTTCTTTGGCTTTGGCTTCCAGGGTCTTGGCCAGTTCTAGTTTGTCCTCTTCCACCAGAGACTTGCCGACGCTCAAGCCCCGCGCTTGGTAGAACGTAAAGATCATGCCACCGCCGATCAACAGCTTGTCGACTTTGTCGAGCAGCGTTTCGATGACGCCGATCTTGCTAGACACTTTAGAACCGCCGATGATCGCCGCGAGTGGACGCTGCGGGCTTTCGATCGCGGCCTGCAAATACTCCAGCTCTTTTTCAATCAAATAGCCCGCGACGGACGGACTTAAATATTTGGTAACCCCTTCGGTTGAAGCGTGGGCGCGGTGCGCCGTACCAAACGCATCGTTGACGTACATATCAGCATTGGATGCTAGCTGCTCGGCAAACTCAGGGTCGTTGGCCTCTTCACCCGCATGGAAGCGCACATTTTCTAAGAGGGCGACCTGACCATTTTGGAGCCCACTCACTGCGGCAGCGACATCCGGCCCGACGCAGTCATCGCATTTCACAACTGCTTGACCCAAAAGTTCTGAAAGACGGTTGGCGACGGGGGTCAATCGCATAGACTCAACCACCTTGCCCTTGGGACGGCCAAAGTGACTACATAAGATAACTTTGGCTCCTTTACCTGTGAGATCCTGAATGGTGGGTAGCGCCGCGCGGATGCGAGTATCGTCAGTGATTTCGCCAGCATCGTTGAGGGGCACATTAAAATCAGCCCGTACCAGAACTCGCTTAACGGATACATCAGCGGCGGTGAGCGTCGCTATGGTCTTCTTTGCCACAGGTTTGAACCTCCCAAGTTGCGATTATTACGTTTCTGCATGGCCATTGCCGAGAAGCCCCCACCCTTGAATTACTCTAAGAATTGAAGGAATCTTCAACGGCAAAGCAAAGCAAACTTTTGTTGCCGGTGCTACAACCATGCCCGAAGATCATTCTACCGGAGTCTGTGTATTCGTCTGAGGAGCTATGTTCAAGACGATTCTGTTTCCTATTGATATGAGCCCAGAAGCGCAACAGGCGGCTCATTTAGCCATTGACTTAGTCAAGCAGCATCAAAGTCAACTGGTGCTTTTATCGGTGGTTGAGATTAAAGAAAATCCTGAGCATCCTGAGCAGGCCTCAGTAGAGGCTGTAGCTGCTTTACTCAATCAGGCTCAAACTCTCTTCCAACAGCAAGGGGTTGAGAGCAAAACAATGGAGCGCGAAGGTCAACCGGCGTTTGTAATTTGTGATGTAGCCGACGAAATTGAGGCTGACCTGATTGTCATGGGCTGTCGCGGCGTGGGCTTGATCGAAGATTCGATGCAAGAGAGCGTTACCAATCGGGTCATCAACCTGTCTCCCTGTCCGGTGTTGATTGTTCCTTAAAGCGCGATCGCGGTTGAGCTGGAGAACCATCCTTGATGCAGCAACGCCTCATTCTCTTTCCGACCGGCTATGGCGATCCGCCATTAGGTTAGGACAGTTATATTTTCTGGAATAACCACATACAGCGAAAGGCAGAAGGCGAAAGGCAGAAGGCAGAAGGTAAAAGGCAAAAGGCAGAAGGTAAAAGGCAGAAGGCAGAAGGCAAAAGGCAGAAGGCAGAAGGCAAAAGGTAAAAGGCAGAACTGGAAGTCTTACCAAATCAAGGCTCCAGCGATTTACCCTGTTCAAACCTAACTGCGACTGGCTATAGTCAGCGTGTTCATTCCGAACTCCGCCTTCCGGATTCCGCATTCTGCTATAGAGCTGCTGAGCTGGTCTGAGCATAGCCGTTAGGAAACCAACCGGGGCTTTATAGTGCAGCAAAAATAAATTCGGAACGAGCTTACCTCTTTTCAGCCGATCAGTGTCCTCCAAAAGCGCTTAGTCTGAACGGGAAATCAAGGGTTTCAGACCTTGAAAATTTTGAATTTACCATTGCTGTTTATAGTGTCACTAAGTTGACGACTTGAGGGCATCACGATGCTGCCACTAAAAATCGTTTCCCTACTGCCCAGTGCGACCGAAATCATTCATATCCTGGGTCTCACTGAATATCAGGTGGGCCGGAGCCACGAATGTGATTTTCCGGCTGAGGTGACGGCCTTGCCCACCTGTACAGCACCGAAGTTTAATCCGCAGGGTACTAGCGGCGAAATTCACGATCGCGTCATGGCACTCCTGCAGTCAGCCCTCAGCGTGTATCAAATTAAAACGGATGTGTTGGAGGCGCTGCAGCCCACCCATATTTTGACCCAGGCCCAATGTGACGTATGTGCCGTGAGTTTGCCCGATGTCGAAGCTGCAGTGGCCTCGGTGACGGGAGTCAGTCCACAAATTCTTTCGCTGCAGCCCAATTTATTGCAGGAAGTGTGGTCAGATATTCGGCAGGTGGCGATCGCGCTCTTGGGGGAAGCAGGTCATGCCAGGGCCGATACGGCGATCTCGGCACTGCAAGCCCGCGTCAACCAGTGCCAACACCAAGTGTCAGAAATTCCCCATCGACCCACGGTGGTGTGCATTGAATGGCCTGATCCGCTCATGTCGGCCGGCAATTGGGTCCCCGAATTGGTTTCCCTAGCGGGAGGCTGGCCCCTGCTGGCTAAAGTCGGGCAACATTCCCCTTGGATCACTTGGCATGACCTGGTGAAGGCCGATCCGGAAGTGATTATTCTGATGCCCTGCGGGTATGACATGGTCACCTCACTGCAAGAAAGCAAGCCCCTGTGGTCTCATCCTGATTGGTCGCTGCTGCGAGCCGTCAAAACCGGTCGCGTGTACGTCACCGACGGCAATCAATATTTCAATCGTCCCGGTCCTCGACTGGTTGATTCCCTGGAAATTTTGTCGGAGATATTGCATCCAGAACTCACGCTTTCACGGTATGAAGGCCCAGGATGGCGATCGCTACAGGATGCCTTAACCACCCTGTCGATTTCATAGCCATTCCGATGATGCGGCAGTAGTCGTGAGCGGACAATAGATAAGGGATTAGCTTGAAAATAAAATGCCCGGACAAGACTGTGGCAGGGTGAATGGGTCGCAGGGTAAATGGGATGTTATGCGCGACTCCCTAATGAGTGAGAGAGCATCGATGAGAGCGTGAACATAGGCCTATCGTCCCGAAGCTTCTCCCGACTAACAGGATGGCTCTACCGCAACACTTCTTCCAACTTGTGTTGCTCCCAAAGTTTCTGATAGAGACCCGATTGCTGTACGAGTTCATCGTGGGCACCGATTTGAGCGACGCGCCCCTGCTCCATCACCATAATGCGATCGGAGAGTGCCGCGACCCCCATTTGGTGAGAAATAAAGAGCACCGTTTGATTTTGGGTACCCGTTTTGAGGTTTTGGAGAATCTCCGTAGCGGTTTGATTGTCCACACTAGACAGGGCATCATCAAGCACGACTACAGGTGCTTCGATCATCAGGGCACGGGCTAGAGCCGATCGCTGTCGTTGTCCGCCAGAAAGGGTGATTCCCCGTTCCCCCACAATCGTTTCGTACTGAGCCGGAAAGTGATCAATTTCTGGGGCCATTTGGGCCAGTTTCGCCGCATATTTTACTTCTGGTAATTCTGCCAGCGGTTCCCCATAGCGGATGTTGTTGCGGATAGTGGTACTAAAGAGGAAGCTTTCTTGCGGCACGTAGGCGATCGCCCGGCGTAAATCAGCTAACGGAATCTCTGTAATATCTTGACCATCGAGGAAAATCTGACCTGGGGCAATGTCTAGCAGGCGGGGTAGCGCATTGGCCAGGGTCGACTTGCCCGACCCAATCGGCCCGACAATCGCGACCGTCTCTCCGGGCTGGATGGTGAAATTCACGCCATTGAGCGCGGGCATTTGACTGTCTGGGTAAGCAAAATTGAGTTCCCGGGCTGTGAGCTGACCCCGCACCGTTTCACTGGGCAGCGCATGAACCGTGGGGGCATCGACAATCTTGGGTTCGCTTCTAAGAATCGCTTCCACTCGGTCGATACTGACTTCGCCGCGTTGATAGGCCGTAATGGTAAAGCCCAGTAGCGCCGTCGGAAAGACGAGCCGTTCTACGTACAACACCATCGCCACAAAGTCACCGACGGTGATAAAACCATCGGCAATTTCTCCGGCCCCGGCGGCCAAAATCAGCAGCAGGCTAATGCTGGCGAGCCCCCCCAATAGGGGAAACAGGGTGTTACGGGTACGAGCCAGGGTCAGGTTGGCATCCAGCAGGTCATCATTCAGCTCAGCAAACGCGCGCTGCTCATTCTCTTCTTGAGCGTAAATTTTGATGAGAGAAATACCGCTCAAATCCTCTTGAATCAGGTCACTCAGGCGAGATGTCGACTCTTGCACTCGGAGCTGTTGATTGCGCAGGCGCTCGCTAAAGAGCCCGACCAAAATCAACATTAGGGGATAAACCAGTAGCGCTACCACCGTCAGCCGCACACTCAACGACAACATCACTGGCACCGTGAGCGCATAGGCGAATAGCGTGTTCGCCAAACTCAGCACGGCAAAGCCCAGCAGCCGTCGAATGTTGTCCACGTCGCTGGTAGAACGACTAATCAACTCGCCAATGGTATTGGTGGCAAAGTAACTCGGCTCCATCGCCAGCAGATGCTGAAAGATACGCTGCTTGAGGTCAAATTCGACCTGTCGCCCCACGCCAAAAAGCCAAATGCGCGAGCTCATCCGCAGTCCCCACATAAGTGAGGCCAGCACCAGTACGACAATCGAATAATAGGCAATGCGATCAAAGCTAAAAGTGACCTGCAGTTCATCAATCCCATCGCGAATCAGCAGCGGAATCTGCACACCGACTAAATTCACCAGAAAAAGCGCCCCGATGCCCAAGGCTGATGTTTGCCAGTGGGGACGCATGTATTCACCCAGTTTTTTAAGATGCCAATTGCGCTGAAAAAATTTGCTTGGACGCGCCATACTGCTGCCTAATGCCGATCCTATTCATCCTAGACGACGACGCAGATTCTCTTGGGCGCGATCGCCGTACCGCAGTAACAGACCACTTGCACAAATCTTGCCCGAATAAGATAAGGCGCTCTGGCGTTCCCCAAGCTTGGACAACTGTTCTAAGGCACGTCATCAATCAACGCTAGAAATCTTGTGGGATAACCCCTAGAACGCGTCATCAATCAAATCCAGAAGCCTTTAACCATCAACATGATCGCGCTCGCACTCAAAATCCAAGCTAGGGGCTGTATCCCTATTACTGAGAGGATTTGACAGCGACCGGATGACAGCCCTTAGCGTGCGCGCACCAACTTTGTGGGCGAGGGGCGGCAACACTTTTCGCCTCAGGACTTAATCTTCAAATCGTGATGACAGTCATTAGGGTTGATCTGTGGTGAGGGGCACAAAGCGGTAAATTTTTGGTTTTCTGCCCGCCAGACCGCTCAATCTTCGAGCAATATAGAGATCTGGCTCAGCTCGTTGTTGTGTATGTTCCTCATCTTTTATTTAGTGATTTAGTGCCATGCGGTCAGCTCACCGTCCTGATTTGCTGAAGACTTACTTCGACGAAATTGCGATCGCTGATTTCGGGGCATTTCAGCTTGCCGTACCGACAACAGCGACACCGCCAGAGATGGCACTCAAAACCCGGTGCCTTGTTCATTCCCAACGGCAATATGACCGCGAGGGCTGGGTTATTTATAGCGATCGCATTGTCGGCACCCTCTCAGAACTTGACATTGGCCAGACTCCCTCATCACCAGGGATTTGCCCACCCATTCAACGGTTTGGTCCAGCGATTCCGGTGGGGTTCGAGGTGTGTAGTGACCAGCCCCTGCCTAAAGCGATCGGGCAATTAGCGCTGTTTGCTTGCTTTGGGCATGATGCAAGAGCTCCGTATTGCACGGTGTTTCGCAAGGTATCGCCTCGTTTTACGCGAGTCTATGCGGTATCAAGTTGGCAACACTTTCGCGTGGTCGATCAGGTCAGACGACTTTTGACGGAGGAGTCTCAATTTATTGCGACCAATCGAGAACATCTGAGGCAAGTCCCGTTTTATCGAGAACGGTTTGGCCTCTGAT
>JBCDAJ010000116.1:0-21987 GCA_039185935.1 Cyanobacteria bacterium P01_F01_bin.56
CAGTGACCTGGGGCATTTTAAACTCCTTTGCCATTACCTTGGCACGACGGCAAGGCTGGCGAACCGTCCCCCAGGCCTTGAGAGTCTGGGCGAACCAATTCTCAATGGTTTTTTCTTTCTTAGTATGAAACCACCCTGCTCAGAAGACGATTCTAAGGGGCTGCTATGGCTTTTTACTAGATGAGAAAGCGTGTGAGTTAGTGCTGAGCTGTACAGCTTGTAAGTAGGCAGGCGTGATTAAATTTTAAGTGATGTAGGTTGCGGTTGAGGGACAAAACCCAACATTCGCAAGGGTTTTGTCACCATAAGCTCGTTCTACCAAAGATTCAACCCACCTACTTAGCCTGAACTTAAGACATGGCCTGAATGATGTAGTCAAAGTAGGGCTCAGCTTCGCTAGCCTCATCTTCAGATAAAAGCCCTAAAGAAGCATTTTTTAAGCAGCGAATTGCGTCTGCCATGCCGGGTACAGGCACATTTAGGGCGTTGTACATTTCACGCACGCCAATCAGACCAATGCGCTCGATTGGGTCTTTATCACCCGCAATGATGCCGTAGGTCACTAAACGGAGATACCAGCCATAATCCCGCAGACACAGGGCACGTTGTTTTTGGCCAAAGGCATTACCACCGGGAGCAATGTAGTCAGGATGCAGACTCCACAGGTCTTTGCTGGCTTTGTCAACAATCTTTTTCTCATTCTCAGACAGAGTCTGAGCGATTTGCATGCGGCGCAAACCCGTGGAGAGATAAGTTCCGATGCTTTGGAGCTCACCAATGGTGGGATAGCGCAGCTCATCATCGGCGTTCAAAATGACTTGGCAAACTACAGACATATACTTATAAAAACTGGGATGAATGACTGCTCAACATTAATCAGTGTACAGATTTCAGTCTTCTCAGGAAAGGAATTCGTAGTCTGTATAACGGCTTTGAGAGCTTTGGGCCGCATTTAGTCGCAGAAATGTTTACACTTCTTAATATGTCGTTCAGTCTTGGTGATGCGATGGGCAAGCGGACACCCCAGTCAGGACTTTCCTCATGGGATGAGGTGCAAGCGTTGGATGAGATTGTGATTGACAAGCGCCCAGCAAAACGCGCCGGGCGGGCAAAAGCGCGGCGCCGCGATCGCCGGTATGAAAATCGGCTTTTGCGCACAACTTTAGAGACGATGGATGATTCCGAGTCCTCCCTTGCTGCGAATGAGAAACCTGATCCCTCGAACTCTTACCGCGCTAGGTAGCGGTCGCCGTCCATTGTTGGGCGGCATTGGCGATGCGTTCCCCAAAGCTGATACAGGTCAAGCGATCGCCGTCATCAATCGTGACTGCTTGGTCATCGCTGGCCATTGGGCTCTGCCCCATCACCCCCATAAAGGACCCCAAACGATTTACACCATCGGTTTTGCCCAGATAATGGCTCGGCATGTCTCCGGCATTTACCCAGATCATGGAGTGTTGAGCCGCATTGACGGCCATGTAAATTAAGGTGCCCTGTTTATCGCCACTCAGGGAGCTAGAGTGGGTGAACCCGGCTGCCAGCTTGTCTTTCCACTGTTGGACAAACCAGGCTTCGCTCGCGGCGTCGATAAACGCCTTAAACTGAGCCGCGACGCCCCCCATGTAGGTGGGTGAGCCAAACACGATCGCATCAGCCGCACTCAACGTGTCCATCATGTCGGCGTCACTCCAGCGCCCCGCTTGAATCTGCGTCCCCGTGATGCGCAGCAAATTGACCGTTTGCCCGGCTTTTTGAATGCCCTCAGCGATCGCCTCGGCCATTAAATGAGTGTGTTCATTGCCTGAAAAGTAAACAATTGCGATCATTGGCATGGCTTTATTACTCCTACAGGTATCGATAGCGAGCTGCAGATCCCTGACGTCACCAACCTAACTTTAAGCCTTTAACGTCAGGTCAGGTGCTTGCTCCGCTTGACCACGAGGAAAGCGTCACAACGGTGGCTTTGGAGTGAGTCTTAATCTTTAATTTAGGACTTAATCTCAAGCCACCTCAGTCTCCCAAATCTGGGGAAGGTTGTATCCGACAGCGATTTAGGGGCCAAAATCGGAGGCAACAGTGTCAATCCTAATCTTGTGGGATGACGCGGATCGTCTGCCAGGTGGGATCAGGGTTGCCGGTAATGACACCACCTGCCTGATGAATGTGCTGCAGGCTCGCGATCGCGGCAGCTGTAATCCGTTCACCCGGCAGCAAGAGGGGGATGCCTGGTGGATAAGGACAAAATGCATCAGCCGCTATCTCGCCTATGGCTTGGTGCAGGGGAATTGCCACAGCGGTTGCAAAGAAGGCTGCTCGGGGTGTCATGGGGGGTTGAGAGATGGCGGGTATAGTCGGTTCCAGGGGCTGGCCAGGCACATGCAAGTCGGCCTCTGGTGGGTTAGCTGGTAGGGATGTGAGAGCTGCCAGAGCCGCGACCAAGCGATCGCCGTCAGCCGGTTGATTGCCGACACTGAGGATGAATGCCAATTGCCTTAAGGTGGGCAGTTCTGCCGTGACTTGTTGCTGCTGATGTAAGTACTCGTCGGCGCTGAAGCCGCTGATCCCCAGGGTGGTGAAATCGACCACTAACCGTGTGGGGTCAAGCTGGAAATCATGGTCAACTCCTGGCAAATGTTGGGGAGAGAGTACCGTTAAGCCTGGCATCTGACTGACACCAGAACGTACCTGCTGAGCGATCGCCAACGTTCGCGCCATCAGTTCACGTCCGGCAGTGGCCATTTGCTGACGGGCGGCATCCAGTGATGCTAGCAGGAGGTAGTTGGGGCTGGTGGACTGGGTTAATTGCAAGGCTTGACGCAGGCGATTGCGGTTGACTCGCGGCCCCTGTACATGGAGCATTGAGGCTTGGGTCATGGCCCCCAAGACTTTGTGCGTTGACTGGATGACGATATCTGCCCCGGCTGCGATCGCTCCCTGAGGCCAGTCAGGATGAAAGCTTAAATGCGCTCCATGGGCCTCATCTACCATCAAAATGGCGTCATGTTGGTGAACGCAGTGCGCGATCGCGGCAATATCAGCACAGACCCCGTGGTAACTCGGAGACACGATGACCACGGCTTGAATGTCGGGGTAAGTTTGCAGCGCCTGCTTAATTTGCGACGCTGTGACCCCAAAGGCTAAATCCCACTGGGGATCGTGCAGCGGCGCTAGATATAAAGGGGACGCGCCGGACAGCACTAAGCCGGATAGGACTGACTGATGAGCGTTGCGAGGCAGGAGCACAGACGCGTCAGGACGACTCACCGCGAGTAGGGCGGCCTCAATCCCACAGGTCGAGCCATTGGCCAAAAAGTATGTGGTCTCTGCACCGAATGCCTGGGCCGCCAATTGTTGTGCCTGCGCAATCGGGCCAGTGGGGACAAACAGATTGTCGAGTTCGGGCAATTCAGGCAGGTCAGCCTGTAGCGCTGCTTGACCCACCAGCGATCGCAACGCCTCGGAAACGCCTTGCCCTCCTTTATGACCGGGGGCATAAAACGCCGTATGGTCTCTGGCCGCAGCTGTCGCTAAAGCCGTGAGTAGCGGTGTGGCCTGCTGATCCATTATCTAGTACCGTGCGGCGTAAATTTGCATACCGTTTTCTAGAGCGGGGGAGCAGCGGTGAAAGGGAGTTAGGAATTGGCATGGTAAGTAACCTCTGCCACCGAGTCATCGTTGCCGTTAGTCTTCAGTCGGCGTGGTGGCAATGGTGTAGGGCATGACGTTTTCTTGCTCTTGGGGAGCATTCTGCGCCACGATCGCCGTGGCAGCCGTTGTCGCACTCAAATTTTGTGCCGTCTGAAGCATGCCTGGTGGAATGTAGAGAAAATCGCCAGCTTGGTTGATGCTGACTTTGTCCAAGTGCTCACCATCGCGGGTTTTGACTGCGCCTGCCAGCACATAAATGCCCGTTTTATCGTGTTGATGATAATGCGGCCTCGCGATCGTCCCCGGCGGAATCATGACTAGATGCATCGACAGGGTCGCCGTGTTCGCTGTTTTGCCCGACCGCCCGACAAAATAGGGCCGGCTTTGCACCGTAGCGATCGCCTGATCAGGACGCCCCGTCACCAGTTCATCCTCAAAGTTAGGCCGGAATTCATCGGTATTCATGCAACCCTCTTACTTTCAATACGGTTGGCGCTGCTCATGCGTCTGCCATCGTTTATCCTGACCGGCACATAGCAGAATACGGCATTCTGAATACCCTTCGGGAAGGGCAGAGCCCTATAGAGTTCGGAATCAGAACACTGGCTATGGGCTGCTTTCAGAAATTACAACTGTCCTGACCTGATTGCGGATCGCTATAGCTGCCTAGGGAATCGATAAGCTCAAGGGTTTCAGCTCAGTCTCTTGATGCCAATGCCCAACATCAGGATAAAGAGACTGAGCCGCTTTTAGCTACTGTTTTTGACAAAGCAGGAGGGCAAATCGCTGCTGCTCATCGGTGAAGATGTTGCTGACTGCTAAGTCAAAGGCTGACAGCTCTGCGGTCAGGACGGCGGTGTCAAATTTACGAGAAATTTCACTAAATAAGCGCTCGCCTTGGGCAAAAGAGACCGTTAGATCCAGAGCCTGCAGCGTCACCGTTTGGTCAATCAGGCTTTCGATATACAGTTCGACCTGGCGATCGCGCTCATTATAAAAAGCCACATGGCGAAATTGGGTCAAATCAAAGTTGCCACCAAATCGCCAGTTCAGGTGCTGCAGCATATTGAGATTAAACGCGGCGCTAATGCCCTGCTGGTCGTTGTAAGCGGCCTCCAACGTGGCGGTGTCTTTATGGAGGTCAACCCCGAGCAAAAAGTAGTCACCACTGGTCAACGCTTGACTGACCTGTTGTAAAAACTGCTGTTCTGGTGCGGGCGCGAGGTTGCCTAGCGTGCTGCCGATGAAAGCGATCAGACGGCGTGGCAAATCAGTGGCGGGCAGGTCTTGTAGCGCTTGCTCATAGGTGCTGACCAGGCCGTGAATGGTGAGATTGTCGTAATCTGCCAATAGGTCGTGGGCACTGGCCTCAAGCATTGTGCCGCTGACATCCACCGGCACAAACCTTACCGGCATCGCTCGCTGCTGATAGGCGTTGAAGAGCAGGCGGGTCTTGCTGGCACTTCCGCTGCCTAGCTCTACCAAATCGCAGGGCCCAACTGCGTCAGCGATCGCACCGGCAAAGGTGGCTAAAATCTGGCGCTCAGTGCGGGTCAAATAATATTCCGGTAGCGCTGTGATTTGTTCAAACAGTTCCGAGCCGTGAGCATCGTAGAAATATTTGGGGGGCAGTGTTTTCAGCGTTTGACTGAGGCCGACAATCACGTCTTGACCCTCAGCGATCGCGGTGGTGTCAGTCGCGGCCATGCGGTTTTCTAAAATGAAGCGATCGCATAAGGGCACCACGGTAGTAGACCCTGACGCGAGCCCGTCTAAGCTGGCGGGCGTCGGACGAAGCGGTTGAGAATGAACTGGCATAACTTCTCGTAATTCAGCAGGGGTTAAAAAAAGCCCCCGAAATATTCTGACATTGCAAGCTGAGAATTCACCGTATGCTGACAACACATCTAAAACCGGCGAAGACCTGCTGCACATGGGGGTGATACCAGTTGCGAAAGGTCGGTCTGAGCACCCAAGGGCGAGTCGCCCAACTGCCGCCGCGCAACACTCGATGAGCGCGATCAAAATAAGCCTGCGAGTACCCCGCGTAGGGAAAAGCTTGAAAGCCCGGATAACCATCAAACCAAGTATTCGTCCATTCCCACACGTTGCCCAGGAGGTCATCACAGCCGGTAGCACTGCGGCCCGCCGGATACTGGCCGACTGGCGTCACGCCTCCCTGTCGTCCACCAAAGTTGCCATGGCGATCGCTTAACGATTCGTTGCCCCATGGCAGCGATTGCATCATTTGCGTCTCTGGCTGCCAGCGAGCCGCTCTTTCCCACTCGGCCTCGGTGGGGAGGCGCTTACCCACAAAGCACGCATAGGCATCGGCCTCATACCAACTCACCCCACAGACGGGGTTGGTCGGGGGGGCATCAGGCTGCCAATACAGTGGTTGAGTGACTGCATATCGCTGTCGCCAGCTCCATCCTTTGGGGTGCCACCATTGGCTATTGTGATAGCCGCCAGCGGCCATGAATTCCGCATATTTTTCGACGGTGACTGGGGTGGGGTCAATCCAAAAATCGTTGACCTGGATAGCGTGGAGCGGCCGCTCATTATCTAACGCCTCAATGGTGTGCTGGCCCACCTGCGTGTCGCCTCCTTGAACCCATACCATATCGTCGGTGGCGGGTGCTTCCCATGCGGGCAGTGGCGAAGAGTCAAACACCTTAGTGGGTGGAGCGGTGGCGGTGGCTGGCCAACGATGGAGGGTGAGCAGATAAGTCGCGATTTCGGCATGTTGGCTTTCATGTTGCAACAGCCAGCGCCAAAGCCGCAGTTGCGTCTCTAAGGGGGCCGCGTCTAAATAGGTCAACGTGCGATGGCGGACATCGGCCATAAAGGCCAAAATCGTCGCTAAATCGGGCAGATTTTCGCGTTCTGCTTTGGGTAGGCCATCCGCTGCAAAGAGCTGCTGATAATGCGGATAAGGGCAGGGCGATCGCTGTAAATGCTCTAGTGACCACAGTGACTCAGTAAATGCGATGTGGCCTAAATGCCAGCCAATCGGACTGAAATCGGCATGTGCTTGGCGGCGAAACTCGGCTTCTGTTAGGTCTTGAATCAGGGTTAACGTACTTTGCCGACAGGCCCGCATATCAGCTTGCAACTGTTGGCGCTGCTCAGTCACCGTTGGCGAGGGCACTGAGGGAGTGGAACTGAACGTCACAATCAGTAACTAGGGTAAACAACGAATGCTCTTCAAAAGCGACCCACGGCCCCTCAAATAAGGGCTCGGAAGCCACCAATATAGCCTGGGGAAACTGGGCTGAGCCTTTCAGCCAGTATAAAGAAGGCGCGCGACCATGGGACGCCAACCGCGAACCAACCAGTTTGTGGCCGTCGCTGACTAACACATTGGCCGTGATGGGGGTGTCGTACTGCTGGGCCAATGTCAGCAGTTGTTGCAAAGTTGTGGCAAGTGCTACCTCCAGAGAAATGCCTGGGTCGGCAGCTAGGGCCGTCAGCAGCAGCCCCCAAATATGTTCGGAGTCGGTGTTGCCGTGAATTGCAGCGTAAGCGCGATCGCTCATCAATTGCCGTAGGGGGCGCTGCAGGGTGGAGCGAAACTGCTTGATGTAGCCGTTGTGGGTAAACAGTAAGTCATCAGCTTGAAAGGGTTGGCAGTTGCTGATGTCCACACCCTGCCCCGGTGTGGCACTCCGCACATAGGAGAGCGTGCATCCCGTGGTGATGTAGCGGCACAGAGCATCCACATTCGGGTCATTCCACATGGGCAGCACATTACGGTACGTAAAGGGTGCTTGTGACTCCGTTGCGTGGTACCAGCCCAATCCAAATCCATCGGCATTGAGCAGAGCCACTTCTAACTCTCTAGGGGCATAAGACTGCACCCTCAAAGCATGGGATGGTTGCAGAATCAGGGAGTCAAGGGCGATCGCGGGGCCTAAATAGCCCAAAAGACGACACATAGATTTGTTGGCAATCCGGTTTTCTTACATTACGCGAACGGTGAATTTATCCTGCCACGAGCCATGGTTTGTTTTTAGCAGTCGGTGAACCCACAAAGCACCGTAGCGACTGATCAGAGTTTGACCCTAACACGCTTGTCAGCTCTGAACACTGCTGAGACAACCGGCGTGTCAGATGATGACGAGTAGAGCCCCACCAATACCAAGCGGCTGGTCCTCAACCTGCTCCCATCCTGCTCCCACCCGGTCAGCAGTCATCCGCAACGCTCGAAAATCCAGCTATCCATCTTTTCCCTCTGCTCCTTGCCCCCATCGCCCGCCCGGCCAATCTGCAGCTCTCGCCTGGAAAACTGATATCAGGGGGATGATCGAAACAACGTTAAACAGTGGCACCGGTAAAAATTGACCAATAATAATCACACTGACGGCATGGCGTTCTGGGGCGCAAGCAGATGACAAAATGGCAATTTTGGATCGATCGCGGTGGCACCTTTACCGACATTGTGGCGCGGCGGCCCGATGGTGAACTGGTTGTCCATAAGCTGCTATCCGAGAATCCCGATCGCTATGCTGACGCTCCACTCCAGGGCATTCGCGAGCTGCTGGGGCTGGCCACAGATGCGCCCATTCCCGCCGCCGCCATTGCCGCGCTGAAGATGGGCACCACCGTCGCCACCAATGCCTTATTAGAACGGCAGGGCGATCGCACCCTCCTCGTGATCACTGACGGCTTTCAGGACGCTCTTCGCATCGGCTACCAAAACCGCCCCGACATTTTCGCCCGCCATATCCAACTGCCAGAAATGCTCTACGAGCGCGTCATCGGCGTTCCTGAACGGATCGATGCCCACGGCGAAATCTTGCAATCCCTGACTCCTGCTGCCGAGCCAGTGTTAGTCGAACAGCTGCAGAGTGCCTATGATGACGGGATTCGAGCCTGCGCGATCGTCCTTATGCATGGTTACCGCTACCCCACCCATGAACAGCGCGTTGGCGCGATCGCCCAGCAAATCGGCTTCACCCAAATTTCCGTTTCTCACCAAGTCAGCCCCCTGATGAAACTCGTCAGCCGAGGCGACACGACTGTTGTAGATGCCTACCTTTCCCCCATTCTCCGTCGCTACGTCGATCGTATTGCCGCAGCGCTACAGAATGCGGAATGCGGAATGCGGAATGCGGAAAATGCAGTTTCGCTTTCAGCCAAGCGAAATTCCGAACTCCGAACTCCGAACTCCGAACTCCAAACACGCCTCATGTTTATGCAGTCCAACGGTGGCCTCACGGACGCAGCTCTCTTCCAGGGCAAAGACAGCATCCTCTCGGGGCCTGCGGGCGGCATTGTGGGAGCGGTACAAACTAGCTTGCGAGCCGGGTTTTCGCGCCTCATTGGGTTTGACATGGGGGGCACCTCGACGGACGTGTCCCACTTCAATGGGGAATATGAGCGCACCTTTGAGACCGAGGTGGCGGGGGTACGGTTACGGGCTCCCATGATGGCGATTCACACCGTCGCGGCAGGAGGTGGCTCGGTCCTGCACTTTGACGGCAGTCGCTATCGTGTCGGGCCAGACTCCGCCGGGGCGTATCCGGGACCGGCCTGCTATCGCCATGGCGGACCGCTGGCGGTGACGGACTGTAATGTCATGTTGGGCAAGCTCCAGCCCGATTTCTTTCCCCAGGTCTTTGGACCGCAGGGCGATTTGCCCTTAGCTGTGGATAGTGTGAAAGCGCAGTTTACGGCGCTGGCCGATCGCATTCACCAGAGTACCGGGGACTCACGATTGCCCGAACAAGTGGCCGCCGGATTCCTCGCGATCGCGGTGGAGAAAATGGCCAACGCCATCAAGAAAATCTCCGTGCAGCGGGGGTATGACGTGGCGGAGTATGCCCTCTGCTGCTTTGGCGGGGCGGGAGGCCAACATGCTTGCCAGATTGCCGAAGCGTTGGGAATGACGGAGATTTTTATCCATCCCTATGCGGGGGTGTTATCGGCTTATGGAATGGGTTTGGCTGATATTCGCGCCCTGCGAGAGCGATCGCTAGAACTGCCCCTACAGCCGGAAACGCTAACGGAACTCAAAACGGTTTTGCATGAATTGGCCGTCTCTGGCCGCCAAGAACTCGCCCAACAGGGCATGCCGGTATCGAGTGACGCTGATGCTCTGATGTCGCAGCCGGGGATTCAAGTGTTGCCCCGCGTTCACCTGAAATATGCGGGTACAGATGCGGCCCTTATCGTGCCCTATGGCGCCCCAGACGAAATGGCGATCGCCTTTGCCGAGCTGCATCGCCAGCGCTACGGCTTCACCCAACCCGACAAAGCGCTGATTGTCGATAGCGTTGCGGTCGAGGTGGTGGGCCAAACCGACGTGCCAGAAGAGCCGCGACTAACGCATCAGCGCACGCTCCCGCTGCGTCCCCAAGCGATCGTGCCTGTTTATATGGGCGATCGCTGGCATGACACCCCCATTTACCATCGCGACGACCTCTGCCCCGATGACACCATTGCTGGCCCCGCCCTCATCATCGAACCCACCGGCACCAATGTCGTCGAACCCCACTGGCAAGCCACCTTCACCGACCTGGGTGCCTTGGTATTGAAATATCGCCCCGTCTCTGCCGATATATCCCATATGGGCGAGGCATTCGCGACAATTCCTCCTGGACAAGAGCCAGCCAGCGATCCCACGAATGCCTCGCCCCTGCGATCCCCCCATCCCCCCATCTCCCCAACTCCCCACCTCCCCATCCCCGACCCCGTCCGATTGGAAATTTTCAACAACCTCTTTCGAGCGATCGCAGAAGAAATGGGCGTCACCCTGCAAAATACCAGCACCTCCGTCAACATCAAAGAACGCCTCGACTTCTCCTGTGCCATCTTCGACGCCGACGGTCAGCTCGTCGCCAACGCCCCGCACATCCCCGTCCACCTCGGTTCCATGGGCGAAAGCGTCCAAAGCCTGATTCGCGCCCAAGGGCACACCCTGCGCCCCGGCGACGTCTACGCCCTCAACAACCCCTATAACGGCGGCACCCACCTGCCCGACGTCACCGTCATCACCCCCGTCTTTTTGCAGGTGGCAGGCAAAAGGCAAAAGGCAGAAAGTAGGAGCCAGAAGTCAGAAGTCAGAAGTCAGAAATCAGCAGGTCAGTCTCTCACCTCACCTACGCCACCCCCCTCACCGACACCATCCCCCTCACCGACACCATCTCCCTCCCCCCCACTCACCCACTCCCCGACCCAACCACCCACCTCACCCAACCACTCCCCCACTCCCCACTTCTACGTCGCCTCTCGCGGACACCACGCCGACATCGGCGGCATCACCCCCGGTTCCATGCCTCCCCAAAGCCACACGCTGGAGGAGGAGGGTGTGCTGATCGACAACTTTTTGCTAGTAGATCAAGGGGCATTTCAGGAGCCAGTGCTACGGGCTTTGCTGACCAGCGCGCCCTACCCGGTGCGCAATGTGGAGCAGAATATCGCTGACCTGCAGGCGCAAATCGCCGCTAACGTCAAAGGGGCAGCAGAACTGCGGCGACTGGTGGCACATCAAGGGCTCGATACGGTGACCGCCTACATGGGTTATGTGCAAAACAATGCTGAAGACTGCGTGCGCCGAGTCATCGATCGCCTCTCGCCGGGGCAATTCACCTATCCGCTGGATGACGGTAGCCAGATTCAGGTACGGATTGACATCAATGCTGAAGACCGCAGCGCCACCATCGATTTCACCGGCACCTCAGAGCAGCGTGCCAGCAACTTCAATGCCCCTGCGGCTGTGGGCAAAGCCGCTGTGCTGTATGTCTTTCGGACTCTGGTAGACGATGACATTCCCCTAAATGCAGGCTGCTTGAAACCTTTGGAAATCATTATTCCTGAGGGGTCGCTGTTGAATCCCCAAGCGCCAGCAGCGGTCGTGGCGGGCAATGTGGAGGTCTCGCAGGCGATCGTGGATGCCTTGTACGGTGCACTGAGCGTCATGGCGGGCTCCCAAGGCACCATGAACAACCTGACCTTTGGCAATGAGCGCTACCAGTACTACGAAACCATCTGTGGCGGTTCGGGGGCGGGACCAAACTTCGACGGCACCGACGCCGTTCACACCCATATGACCAACTCCCGCCTCACCGACCCAGAAGTGCTGGAATGGCGCTATCCCGTGCTGGTCGATCGCTTTGAGATTCGTCAGGGCAGCGGCGGCATGGGACAGCATCGCGGGGGGCACGGCATCCGGCGCAGCCTCCAGTTCCGCGAGCCGATGACCGCGTCGATTCTCTCTAGTCACCGCACCGTTGCCCCCTTTGGCATTGCCGGGGGGGAGCCGGGCGCAGTCGGCCACAATCGCTTAGTCAAAGCAGACGGCACTGAAGTGATGCTGGCGGGGCAAGACCAAGTAGACGCTGCGACTGGCGATCGCCTGATCATCGAAACCCCCGGCGGTGGCGGCTATGGAAGCTGAACTTGACACCGAATATCGTATAGGCCACAGTTCTGATTATCTGCAAGCTTGACAACCATGCCCACTTTTCTCAGAGTTGCTCCCTATTGGTTCTTTTGTTATGCAGGCGATCGCGACGAACCACCTCATGTTCATGTTGAGCGTGACAACGGATTAGCCAAGTTTTGGCTGCACCCGATTCGTTTATAAACCAATAAAGGCTTTGCCTCGGTCGAAATCAATCGCATTCAAAAACTTATTGCAGACCATCAACAGCGACTATTGGAGGCTTGGGATGACTTCTTCCACGGTTGAGGTTCTAAATCTCCCCCAGATATCAGACGTAACGGTTTCAGAAGAATTTCTCACCGTGACCCTCTCGGATGGGCGGGTGATTTCAGTCTCTGTGGTCTGGTATCCGCGCTTGATGCAGGGCACCATGGCTGAACGCAATCACTGGCGACTCATCGCTGCAGGTCAAGGAGGGATTCACTGGCCCGAACTGGATGAAGATATTAGTCTCAAGAATATTCTGCTAGGTCAGCCTTCAAACGAAAGTCAAACATCCTTACAGAAATGGCTTGAAAGTCGACACCATTAGCCCCACGCTGGAAACTGAGCTTAAATAGAGAAAATTCACTGAAAGGTTACTGCTCAAAGTACTGGTTGAGCCTTTCAGCACTCCAACCTCCGAATTCCGACTCCTCTTTATGTCAGAGCGCGGCAAATACCACGGTCAACGCCTCAATACCAAAGACGTATTGCGACTCTATGCTGCTGGAGAGCGCGATTTTCGCGGTGCAATCTTGCGCGGCTGCAACTTTCGCGGTGCAGACATATCAGAAGCAGATTTTAGTGGTACGGATATTCGCAGTACTAGGTTTTTCGAGGCTACGTTACGTGGAGCAAAGTTTTGCTACGCCAAAGGAGGACTTCGACACCAGAGCAAGCAAGGTCAAAATATACTAGCTTTGCTTGCTCTGGCACTGGCCGGAACGTTGCAAGGTTATGCAGGAGGACTGATTGGCAGTTCTTTTATAACAAATAATCTAGATGATTTTATTGTTGCGAACTTAGGAGTTGTTCTAATAGCAGTCACATTTTTTGTAGTGACCTATCAAGGGTTTACAACTCGAGCTTTGGGAAGCATTGCAGGAATAGTTGCAGTTGCAGTCGCCTTTGCTTTCACGCTAGCTAGTACGGTTGGTTTCGCTTTTGCTTTCGCAGTGGCTGGTGCTAGTGCCATCGTGGTTGCCGCTGCCATTGTTTTCGCCGTCGCTTTTGAAGTTGTATTCGTGGGCGTAGTCCCAATCTCCGTTGCGATTGCTTTAGCGGCTGCAGTCGCAGTTGCTAAGGCGCTTGTTTCGGCTCGTACTGAACCAATTGCAGTTACAGTCGCTGTTGTGCTCGTTGCCGCAAGTTTTATTGTCTCGTTGTATTTGAGTCATCGGATTCGTAATGGTGACCCTAAGTTTGAGACCCTTCATAGTATTGGTCTTGCCTTCGTGGTGCTTGGCGGCACCACCTTTAGCGGTACCGACCTGACCGGGGCATCCTTTGCCCACACTCAGCTCAAGAGCACTTACTTTGCTGATTCTCACCAGCGCCCAACTGTATTGAATCGTATCCGGTGGTACCAAGCTCAACAACTAGACTGGGCTCGTCTCGGCACCAGTAATCTGCAAGATCCCCGTGTTCGCAATCTGCTCGTTACCCTCAATGGTGCTGACCAAGATCTTACGAATGCTGACTTACGGGAGGTCAATCTCGCTGGAGCAACGCTGCACCGCATCAACTTCAACGGGGCCAATCTCAACGGGGCTATATTAGCGGGAGCTGAACTGCACGGGGCCAGCCTGACTAATGTGCAATGTGTCGGCACCGACTTTACGAGAGCTTACCTGACGGGAGCTTGTCTAGAAGCCTGGAATATCGACGAGACCACTATCCTCAAAGACATCGACTGCGATTATGTCTTCCTCAAAGCAGAAGCTGATGCAAGGGGCAACCGCGAGCGCCGTCCCCACAACCCCGACAAAGTTTTCCAACCCGGTGACTTCGAGAAATACTTCAAAGAAATGCTCGATACCGTGCAACTCCTGATCCGTAACGGGGTTAATCCGCAAGCGTTTCAAGCCGCCTTTGAGCAGGTTATGGCCGACAATCCCGAGATCACCCGTGAGTCTATTCAAGCAATGGAAAAGCAGGGTGATGATATCCTGCTGACCCTGCAAGTACCCGAAGGCACCGACAAAGCCCAAGTTGAGCGCAGTTGGGATCAGGGCTACCAACTCGGGCTCGAAGCGGGCTACACCAAGGGATTGCTGCAAGGGCAAACGCAAAGAGCCGAGGACGTGAAAGAAGTCGCCTTAGGCTTTAGCAATCTGTTGTCGTCTATTCAAATCACCAATATGAACAATCCGATTAATTCTGGTGACGGTGGCTTTATCAACACGGGCCGTATGGAGGGTAATGTGGTCAACTTAGGCGAACTCAGTGGTCAGGTCACTGTACAGATTAACCAACTGCCGGATGCCGCTCCCAGTCGTGACCAACGCAGCCTCAAGGAATTGCTCATAGAGTTGCAGTCCGCCATTGAAGCGGAGACTGAACTCAGTGACATCGAGAAAAAAGAAGCCTTGGGCGAAGTGGGCAAGCTAGCCGAGGCCGGGACGAAGCCAAAGGAAAACGTGATGCAGCGGGTAGCGAAACGGGCAGCGGCCAATCTGCGCTCCATTACTGAACCCCTGACCGAGGCGTCGAATCTAGTGACGGCATGTAAGTCTTTACTGCCCCTAATTTTGGCAGTGTTTTAGAGTTCAGATGAAGCGTTCTTGCCTGAAGAAAGAGCAGTGCCGTGGGCAGTGAGGTTAGAAGAGATTCTAAAATGCCACTTCTGAATTTGGATGGGGTTGATCACGCCTGATTAATGGGCAGGATGCAGCTACTGAGGTTCGCGGCCTGCATTTGGGCTAAATGGGTGTCGGCCTCTGCCTTCGTGCCCGTCCAGACGATTGCGATGCCTTCTCCGTGGGTTCTGAGCATAAAGCTCGTAGCATGTTTCTGGGGCATGTGTAGGACCTGTTCAAGGGCTTCTACCACCTGCTCCATGGGGGTGACATCATCGTTGAGCAACGCGATCGCGTGGGTCTCTCCACCTCGAAAGATATAGCGGCGTGCAGGCTAATCAAGTGCAAGCAAAATCTGCCAATCCTTACGCAGAGAGATATTGAGCATTGAAGCTGTACTTAATCAGAACGGGCACCGCTATAGGATACTCGGTGCCCTTGAGCAAGTTGGTAATCATATTGGGCGAGGGCTGATTGGATGACCGGTTCCATTGGGTCAGCACAAACGCCGTAATCATGCCGAGACAGAAGAAAAGAAAATACGGCATCGGGTGCTCCAGTTCATCCAAACACTGACTTGGTTGGCTTACAGTTTACTAACTCCATCCAGGCATCACCGGACTGCAGAGATAAAGCTTCAAGCATTGCCAGAAAAGCTTCTCGGCTCAGGGCCTGACTGCCCTTAAGCAGGGTGTTTGGCCATGTGAACGAGGGCATCGCGCTGATGGAGGAGGGAATTTTGGCCATAGCCGGTGACCTATCTGATCACTCTGGTGAATGGAAAACTACCCGATTTTGCTGGCTCCCAGTAGTAAGTTTAAGTAGGATCTCTGTAAGGAAAACTACTTAAATTGGATGGTCATGGGTTGCATCATCAATGTTCTCACCGCTTGGTGCTGGGGTGGGTCATGGGGTGAACAGCCTCAAAGATCGGCAATTGGCAGTTGCGTTTGGTAATTTAGCTCTGAGGAATTTGTGCGGTTAAGGTATCCAGTTCTACCGAAAGAAAGTGTGTCCATCCTCACGCGGGATTGTGTCCGCTTAGATGCCGATGTCTATCGCCCTGACGCATCGGGCGACTTTCCGGTATTGCTGATGCGGCAGCCCTATGGCCGCGCGATCGCGTCTACGGTGGTCTACGCGCATCCCAGTTGGTATGCCTCTCACGGGTTTATCGTCGTTATTCAAGATGTGCGGGGAAGAGGCACTTCGGAGGGCGAGTTTCAACTCTTTACCCACGAGGTCGAGGATGGCTTTGACACAGTGGAATGGGCAGCGCGGTTGCCTCGCAGCAATGGTCGGGTGGGGATGTATGGGTTTTCGTATCAGGGCATGACCCAGCTCTTTGCCGCTCAGGCTGCACCCAAGGCGTTGCAGGCGATCGCGCCAGCTATGGTGGGCTATCATCCTGGTGAAGATTGGGCCTATGAACAGGGCGCTTTGCTGCTGCAAGCAGGGGTGGGCTGGGCGATTCAACTCGCTGCCGAAACGGCTCGACTCAAGGGCGATCTCGAGGCGTTTCAGGCGTTGTACCAGGCATCGCGACAGTTGCCCATACATGACCCCAATCCCACTTGCCCAGAGGTGCTCCAGCGTTATGCCCCCGATTCTTTCTTGCACGAGTGGCAACAGCACGCCCCGACTCATGCCTATTGGCAAACGCTCACGCCACAATTAGCAGCGATTGACTTGCCGATGCTGCACATTGGCGGGTGGTTTGACCCTTATCTGCGGGGCGATGTGCGGCTGTACCAAGAGATGGCAGCGCGAAGCCAATTCCCTCAGCCTTTATGGATTGGGCCTTGGGGCCATCTTCCCTGGAGCCAACATGTGGGGGGGCGTAATTTTGGCCCGGCTGCGAACAGTCCGATTGATCGGCTGCAAGTGCAGTGGTTTGCGCACTGGCTCCACGATGAACCCGCCCCGTTGCTCAAGCAGCCAGCCGTCAATTTCTTTGAAATGGGCCGCGATCGCTGGCGCGCGTTTGATCGTTGGCCGGAGGGCGATCGCCAGCGCTGGCAGTTTGCCAGTAGTGGCCTGGCGGCCATGCATTTGGGCGACGGTAAGCTGCTTAAAGTCGATGTGGCCGAGGGTGACGATGATGGCCACTTGACCACCCCAACCCTTGCCAATATTGACACCTGGGTGCATAATCCTTGGCGTCCGGTGCCGTCACTCGGGGGCCATGCCGCCCTACCAGCCGGTTCGTTTAATCGAGCGGCGATTGATAGCCGCAGCGATGTGCTTACCTACACGTCAGATCCTCTCCTGCAAGACTTATCGATTGCCGGACACCTTGAAATGAGTCTCAACTGCCAATGCGATCGCCCGAGCTTTGACCTCAGCATCACGATTTCTGAAGTGCGATCGGATGGCACCGTGTTCAATCTCACTCAGGGATATCGACGGTTGTCATGCGTTCCCAACGCCTGGCAGACCCATGTTGTGAAATTGCAGCCTACCTGCTTTGTCTGTCCCCAAGGGCACGCGTTACGAGTCAGCATCAGCGCCGCCAGCTTCCCCGCCTATCCGGTGAATCCAGGGGGGGCGATCGCGGAGCAACCCAGTTCTCTCATTGATGCCCAAATCATCACGCTCAGCCTGCGGTGCAGCAGCCCCGATTCCTACGTTCTGCTACCCGTTCTCCACTCAGCTTCCTCAGCATAAGTACCGGCACTAGCGACACTAGCGGCCCTAGATAGCTGTATCGAATATCTGATTCACATCAGCTGT
The DNA here is from genome assembly GCA_039185935.1 of Cyanobacteria bacterium P01_F01_bin.56. Taxonomy (GTDB): domain Bacteria; phylum Cyanobacteriota; class Cyanobacteriia; order Phormidesmidales; family Phormidesmidaceae; genus Halomicronema. The sequence continues at coordinate 17,611 of JBCDAJ010000116.1, forward strand.
ATCGTGTATCGCGCCTCACCGGTTCCTTGTCAACACGGCACAATGCCTACTCATTTGCTAATCTCAGGATGAATAGTTCAGCCGATCGTATTTTCTTCAGGATGCGGATGCTTTCATAGCCAAATGAGTTTTGAACTTTCTACTCATGTCTATGAGCGTTTAGAATTCCGAAAAATCTCAGAAGAAGATTTGCTCAGAGTGCTTAATTCTCCAGAACAGGTACTGACTCAAGCAGATGGCACAAAAGTGTACCAATCTCGGCTGACTATTAACGGCAAGGTTTACTTACTGCGAGCATTCGTGAATAACGCTGTTGAGCCCAATCGAGTTAAATCAGTTTATCGAACGAGTCAAATCAAGAAGTATTGGAGGTCGTCATGAAAATTTCCTATAACGCTGAAGATGATGTGCTCTGGCTTGTATGGGGTGATGTTGACGAAAGTGACGAAGCTGAACCCGGCATGATTCTTGACTATGACACTGATGGCAAAGTTGTCGGTGTGGAGCTACTGAATGCTTCGCAGAAAATCAGTGATTTGAATTTGCATGGTGCGATCGCATCCCCCGCTTCATCATTTAAAAGCAGCCATCCGTGAAGGGCGATCTCTACTTTTCCACACTGGCCATCGTTAAATACCTGCGTCAAAAATCTGGCTGGTATCAAGCTGTAATTCGGGAAAGATCGAGGACGAGAGGCGATCGCCGCGACGAAACTGCTGCATCTGATATTCGCCATCTATCCATTGACAAACAGTGACCGTTGGCTGCTTGGGCACTCCCACATATCGCCGCCCACCCAGCCCCAAGTAATCCACAATCCAATATTCGGTGATGCCCATCGCCTCGTAATCAGCCCGTTTATGGTCGTAGTCATCACGCCAATTAGTACTCACCACTTCCACCACCAGCGGCACAGACCGTCCATGCAAAATCGTTGAAGCAGCTTCCCATCGAGACTCTTCCAGAAGGGCAGCTTTGTTCAATACGGTGATGTCAGGTTTGTAGCCCGTATTGGGAGCTGCCGGTTTGAGGGTACAGGTGCGCGGCAACACATAGGGCAGACCCAGACGCCGAATTTCAAAATTGAATTCTGCAACAATGAACGCGACTACTTCTTCATGCTTGCCGGTCGGGTTCACCGCAATAACTTCTCCATTAAGCAGTTCATAAATGCCACCATCTTCCGGATATGCTGCCAGGAATTCTTCAAAAGTTAGCGGTTGAGTCTGTGCTTGTACCATTAGGGTGCCTTGCGCCAGGGTGTTTTCAGTTTAGCCGCTGGCCACTGTTCAGTTCTGGCTCACACTACAATCTAGTTGAAGATGTTTTATAGTTTGTTTCTTTGACTCAAGCCAACCTGAAACTTGTGACGTTTGCTGACTATCTCGCCTACGATGACGGGACAGATCGGCGGTATGAGCTGACCTATGGGGATTTAATCGAGGTGCCGCCGGAATCGGATGAGAATGTCTTAATCTCGCGTGCCCTAGATCGCGCCCTGTCTGAAATTGCGGGATTCCAACGGATCAGAACGCATCAGCTGGCTATTGAAGTGCTGGGGCAACCGAAGAATCGCTTTCCTGATCTCACCGTGTTGCGTCCAGAGCATCTGGAGCAGTTACAAGCGCTGGGGCAGTCAGCGATCACGTTGGAAATGGCCCCACCGCTGCTGGTGGTTGAGGTGGTCAGCCCCGGGGCGGAAAGCCGCCGCCGCGACTATTTAGACAAGCGCAATCAGTACGAATGGCGAAGCATCCCGGAATATTGGATTGTTGACCCTCAAGAAGGATGCGTGACGGTATTGGCAATGGTTGAGGGGGCCTATACGGAAACCATTTTTAATCAAGGCGATACGCTCGTTTCGCCGACGTTTCCCCAGTGGAGATTAACGGTTGAGGAGATGTTGCGATCGTAGCTTGATCCCGATGGACAGGCAGAAATAAATTAGATTTAAAGAACTGCCTAATTGGGGAAATTCAATTGAAATTTTATCAGCAATGATGATGATGCGAGAACCAGCCAAAACTATCTAACACCATAAGGTGGGCGATAACTTAAGGCAACGGCATCAACCTGAAATTGAGATTGTATTATTGTGTCGCCTTCCCATGGAGTACTTCTCTTTCTAGGTGTAGCTATCTGCACTTCAGAACCTTTAGAAGTTTTCAGAAAGTTGATCTCTGGAATGTTTTTTCTATATTCATTTTCATAAAACAACATTGACAGATGGCTAATTCTCTCTGCAACTTGTTCCCACTGCCCCTTTCTTGGTGGTTTTTCAAGCTTTCTAGGATAAGTAAGCGTCACGCCATGAAGTCTTTTAATGCCGTTACTGACAGCTTTTTTGAGACTCTTTGAGACTCGATAAATATTGGCAAAGTGATATCGAAGATCATAGTTGAAGGAAATCGCGGTATTGCCTGGATGAATATCTGGGTGAGGTCCTAGAACGCCGTCAGCTTGCATACCTTCCAAATAATAGCCAGGTATCCTAACATTCTCATGTAAGTAAATAATATTGATGTTCTTTCCAGTTATTGATAAGGGTTTATTTATTGATGTAATTACTAAAGAACATAGCTTATCTCCATTGTGTTTGATTTTATTGATAATTTCACTAAAAGGATCTCTATAAATACTGGTCTCACTTTTGAAATCTGAGAATGTAGGATGTGCAACCTGCTTCAGCCACTTGTCAGCAAAAACTTCTGTACCCGATAATATAGGTGGATGAATTGATTTTAGAATGTGGTAACAATCGTCAAAGTGAGACAGGAGTGAAAACAATAACTCTTCTTGAGCCTTAGATAGTTTATTCCAATTATAAACTATCTGACCATCAGGATTTAGCAAGGCTGCGTTCACATTTTCAATTTCATCCAAAACCTTAATATAGGATTCCATAATCTTTTGCAGGGAATTACTATATCTGGAAAAAGGATGCCTGTCTTTATAATCAACATGAAATAAACAAGTATTAGGAATATGTCTTAACCAGTTGTAGACTTCTGGATACAAATTGCCGTGCTTGTGAGACCTGCGAACGAAATTGTGAGGCATTGTTCAAATTTTCTCCGGAGAAAATATCTTTTCGACGCCTATGCTATCGCACTAGACAAGGACAATTGAGCTACTCTACTTTCTGTAGGGGGGTTTTTGAGAAAGTCGTTGAGCGATTGCACCTCCAATGTAATCATGGGGCAATGTTGAGTCAGATTGGTTTTAGTTTGGCCTTAGTTTTCTAGTTAAGGGCAAGAGTGATTGGGTGACTGAGTGGCAGGTTAAGGGGAGGCGATCGCCCCGCCACTGCAAGCCGCCTCGGTTAAGCTGTGGGTATCAGTGAGGACGGGGCTGTGATGCGTGAATCCGTAACCTTTGAAATATCAATCGATCTGCTGGCAGCGCTCAAACTGGGTGCCGAAGACCTGACCCGTAATATGCGTCTGATTGCCGCGATCGCTTACTTTCAAGATAAAAAGCTTTCCCTTGGCAAAGCGGCTCAACTGGCTGGCATGAATCGCCTTGACTTTATGGATACTCTGACAGAACGGGGAATCATCGCATTTGACTATGATGAATCGATGCTCGATAGCGAACTGAGCGGGCTGGCAGATTTTCCAGACCCTGTATGATTATCAGCAATGCTACGCCGCTCATTGCCTTCGCGCGGATTGAGCAGATCTCGCTACTGCAAAAAGTAGTTGGTGAACTGGTAATTCCAGTCGCTGTCGAACAAGAAATTACTGCGTACCAATCCTCACAGCGAGGAAGCGTGGACTTAGGCAAATTGTCCTGGATTCAGGTGCGATCGCTCCGGTCCGATCAACAAGTACGACTCTTGTTGCCAACGCTCGACCGAGGGGAAGCCGAAGTCATTGCTCTGGCATTAGAAGTCAACGCCGATCGGATATTGATGGATGAACTAACAGGTCGCAAAGTGGCGGAATCTCTAAATCTCAAAATCGTCGGTTCTGTTGGGATTTTGATTCGTGCTAAGCAGTTGGCATACATCCCAGCAATTCAGCCTTATCTTCAGCAAATGAGGCAGGCAGGTATTTATTTTAGCGATCGCTTTGTCAATGCCGTTTTACATCAAGTCAACGAAAACTAACGGCTTGGTTGTTAACTTTCGCAAGTCGATGTTGAAGCGTTAGAGTTTCAGATGATTTGGGGCAGGGTTATTAAAGCGCAGGATAGAGGAAGCTTTACTGCGTTAAGTCCAAATGCTTGCGAGATTTATAGCGGTGTGCGAGCTTATGCAGTACGCTCATTTGTACTGTTCTGGTAGCCCCTATGCGTCCCCACTCCGCCGATTTACGTCAGCGCATCGTCACCCTTTACGAGCAAGGAGAAGGGTCGATTCGGCAACTCGCCAAG
>JBCDAJ010000117.1:0-21819 GCA_039185935.1 Cyanobacteria bacterium P01_F01_bin.56
CAAATTGTAGATGACCCCTATGGCGATGCCTGGCTCATCAAAATCAAAGCCGAAAATTTGGACGACTTAGACGATGCGATGTCTGCAGACGAATATCGTGAGCAGGTTGAGGGCGCTTAGGGATCGGCTTGAAAATAAAGTCCCCGGACAAGACTGTGGCAGGGTGGATGGGTCGCTGGGTGGGTGGGATGTTATTTAAGCGCAACTCCCTTAAAGCGTGATTGCTAGGAAGTCGGAAAAGTCGGATTTTCGGTTTTAGATGTTGGCGTCAGGGATTAGGGATAGGTGACAGGCCAGTCTCACAGCGGCTCGGCCAAGAGTATTCCTCTGATCCTGTAGCAATCACCGCCCGAGACCCTTACAGGAGAGTCCAATTTCTCATAGGAATACTGGCTTTTCCGCAATTGTGTTGATCATGGCACACTGCCCAGAAAGTTCAGAAGATGGAGCAATTCAGTGCGATCGCCTCGCCAATCGCTCCTCGCCATCGCCTGGGCTAGCGCTCTAAAAACCAGCGTCACTGCCTCAGAATGGTGAATAGTTCTGACTGACCGCGATCGCCGCCTGGATAATCGGACTCGTGAGAGTCGGTTCGCCAAAGTGCTGGGGATGTAGCTCGATTTGGGGGCCTTTGCAGATTGCGATTGCCTGAATCCGCTGCTTCGACAGTGGAGGCGATCGCGGTTAATTAGCAATAACGTTTCAGTTCCCATCCGGTAAGGCTGTCCAAACTCCGTGACTCCACCCTGACCACAAATGAAAATTCTTTAGATGGTCAGAGGTACCGTATTGATGGGGTTAAACAAGACTCGTACAGTTTTAAGTAGAGAGAAAACGGTACACGATTGGACCGGTTTCGTCTTAGGGTGAGCAGACAAGTTGCTCAATAATTGGTTGGTTTAGCCAACGATTCAGACTCGTTGCGTTTGCCAAAAGCCACCCAAAGCAGCACGCCTATCACCACCTCAATTGCAAGTGCTGCCAACACATTTCCTGATGGCAGGCCGTCAGCAGCGATGCTAATCACTCGACCCACTGGAAAAGCGACAAAAATAATTAAGGCGATCGCCACAGAGATTTTCGACCAAGACTTGATGAAAAGACCTAGCATCACAACCGCTCCCAAGCCAGCGAGATTGGCACCCGGCCCCCGTAACTCGCTGAGCAAGTTGGGATCATCGAGAGCGAAACCATAACTGCCATAAAACGCATGCGGAGCAAGCGTGATAAACACACCAACCGCAAAAGCAGTGAAGCCTGAAAGTCCAAGAACGATTTTCTGAAATTTAGACATCAACACTGTGGTTTCTCCTAATCAAATAAGTGAGCAAAAGATTTAAGCTGCAGCTGTCCAGCAGCGGGTTTTGACTGATTTTGATGCGAACTCAGTAAAGTCTCTGGGAGCTCAAATCGAATGGTGTTTCAGAATGACGGGAACCACGACGTACGTTATTGCCTGCGTCCTCAAGCAGTTTGCTGATCCGTGAACCCGTCTTACCGGTGGCTCCAGTGACGAGAATTGTTGTTGGCTGCATGGCTAATCTCCTACTGATTGAAGGGTGATCAGATAGTAGGAAATCGCTGAGCTAAAAATATTGGCATGAGACGCCAGGTTTTTGTCATCTCATGCCAATTTGGGAAAATCGCCGTTAGGTTTGATGCATCGACTTTCTGAAGCCAGTTGGTGTCTGACCATGCCATCGCTTAAAAGCCCGGGTGAACGTGCTTTGCTCGGCATACCCAGTCAGGAAGGCAATTTCTGCGAGACTGTAGTCGTTCCTTTCTAACAAGCGAACGGCTAGTTCGCGACGAGTGTCATCGACCAATTCCTGATAAACCCAGCCTTCATCGGCAAGACGACGTTGCAAGGTTCGACTGCTCATGCTCAACTGCTGGGCAATATCTGAAATTGATGGAACACCCTCACTCAGTGCTTGAGTAATCTGCTTGGCTACACGCCGATCGATACGGCTTTTATCTACCAGTTCAGCTAGTTCAATATCGAGATGCGTGTCGAAAAAAGCTGATATAACTTGGTCACCCAGTCGATTTCTCGCTAACAGCATCTCATTGGAAATCACCAGGCCATCCCTGTTAGATCCAAAATGCACGGGGCATTGAAAATAATCCTCATGAAATGCAGAATCAGGGGGTGCTTCGTGAGAAAAGTGTACCGCTTCAGGCGCAAAAGGCTGGAGGCTTACCTCTCTGCATAGTGATGTGGCCGCAGCAACAGCAAGTTCGTTAGTCAGCAATAATCCCAAACGGTTATTCGCGCTCTTCTTTACCGCCATAAAAGCCGATTGCTCCCCTTGAGCCACCGTATAGTTGGCAATGCTGGTCACGACCTTTCCATAACGTTCAACTCGCTGGAATGAACCCGAAAGGTCTTTTGCCGTTTTAAAGGCCAATCCAAATGCGCCATAGTCATCACATCGCATGGTTGAACCAACTCGAACCGCAATGGTACAACCCAGTTCAAATGTGTTTGCCACATACTCCAACAACGCGAAAAAGGCCATATCGGTGACCATTTTCTTCTGAGGCGATTTGTTAGATAAATCGATGCCAGCGACTTGGCATAATTCAGCGTATCCAGCCGCCTTGTCGTCCAGACCTTCAGTCGCAATATTGGCGATTCGCTGAACGAAATATGTTGCGATGTAACCCACGTACTTACTATGGAATTTAGCCTTCAAAGGGGATAGAAGACCTTTAGATAGGAGTTTTTGAAGGGCCGCTTAGGGACATTTCCAGCCGCTTGCTGCTAATCCTACAACTCGGCTTTGGTGCGGAAATAGTCGTTGCGCGGCTCCTAACATATTGCCTCATGGTGAAATTGAGCAGCAATGGGTACGCCTGAATATAAGACAAACACATCTCGCTCGCTGCTCTAAGGAAGTGTTAATCAGCTTGCAGCGGCATGAATTTAACTGCATATGTCAAGTCGGTCGCTTTGACATCAATGTCCATAAACCTGCTGCTGAAAGCATGGAGCCACCAGCAAGATTAAAGCGTCGCTGCACTCTCGAAGACGAGAGCAGCCTGCGGGCTGAGCCGGCAAACATGACGTAAACTGTGGCATTAATAATAGACAGTGCTACAAATGTGAATGCCAGCATCCAGAGTTGAGGGGCAACTTGTGCATTCGTATTAATAAACTGGGGTAAAAATGCAGCAAAGAAAATAATACCTTTAGGGTTGAGAGCTGTAACCAAGTAGGTATTTACAAATAGTTTCCAGCGAGGACCAGACTGTCTAAGGGCAGTCACCTTCCTCGAAGGTGCGTCGGTTAGCAAAAGCTTGATACCCAGATAGATTAAATACAAGCCGCCTATCCACTTAATCACCCCAAACCAAAAAGCCGAGGCCGCTAAGATAGTTCCCAACCCTAAAAGAGACATCGTCATGGCAGTAGAATCGGCAAGAGCTACCGCCGCGATCAGAGGAATATTAGCTCGCCGCCCATGAGATAACGAGTAGCTAATAACTGTGAGAATAGTTGGTCCCGGAATAATAAGTAGAACTACGGACGCAGCAATGAAGGCAAGCCAAACTTCGATCGACATGTCAACTTTTTCTCCACAGAATTGACGCTACCTTACCGCAAAATATATTCGCAAAACAGCAACCAAATTGGCAGTTAGCGATCGCTACAGTAAATGTCCTGACTGGATAGCCTCACTGGTGCAGAAAAGTTTTGAGAGCCAAGTATCGGTAGTCTTACTGTGAGAAAGTCGGGACTTTCGAGAAATCAATGCGGCAAGTTTGGTCGCATCGTTGCCAGTATGAAGCGTAGGCTTTGGGCCGGCTGCGTTGGGGAAGGGGCTTGCGCAAGGGCAACGGGAGCTGCTGATACCCCCCGTCGAGCAATCTCTCGGAGGCCCAACTGTAGGAAACTCAAACCACGCTGCCCGTGACGAGCCTGCGTCTGTGCGGTGAACAGCTTAATCTCGCGGACGCCACCTTTGACTGGGTGGTCAGCACCTGGAGCGTGCAGCATTGCGGGTTTTGGATCAAGCGCTTCAGAAGATTCATCGCGTGTTGAAACCGGGAGGTAAGGGATTAGCTTGAAAATAAAATACCCGGACAAGACTGTGGCAGGGTGAATGGGTCGCAGGGTAAATGGGATGTTATTTAAGCGCGACTCCCTAAATTCACCTTTATCGAACATGGCCTCAGCCCTGCCCCCAAGCTGCAAACCTGGCAATATCGCCTCACGCTACTACAAAAGCGGATTGCCGATGGCTGTCATCTGAATCGAGCGATCGCCGATCTTGTCCAAACCCATTTTTCTCACGTGACTGTAAACACCTTCTACCCGGAAGGTTGGCCCAAAGTCGGCGGCTACTTTTATCAAGGTATCGCCGTCAAAAATTGCTGAAGCCATTACAAGACAACTAGGTTACCGTCATACACATTAAATTGCAGATTTCAAATCTTCTACTGTCGTAATTCCTCTTGCCAAAGGAATCGACAATTCTCTTGTTTTGAGAGTTCACCTTTTGCGACGGGTATAAAAGAAGCAGCCTTAACGCTCAAGAACCCAGCCCAATCTTTAAAGATCGAGGTCATTAAGGTCATGGCATTCCCTGATCTGACGAGAGACACGACTCTGCCTGAGCGTCAAAGCCACAGCTCATTTCTGACGTATTACTCGCTTCAGAAACGCTGTTACTAAACTTGGGAATTTACGATGAGAGCATTGGTCCAACAACCTCCGCGAGCGTTAGGAAGACTAGCGTTGAGTTCACTATTGCTGGCAGCTAATCTCAATATCATTGGAGCTGCCGTCTTCCAGGCTCGCGCTACTGCTGCCTGGCTACAAGTTGAGCGCTTAGCGGGGACTGTGAGTATCCATACCTCAGGGCAGCGGTCTGCGCGCGTGGGCGATCGCCTATCTGCTGTGGGTCAAGGCATGTCTACAGGCAGTGGATCGAGTGCTAATCTATCACTCGACAATGGGATTGGTTCAGTTGCGGTAGCCCAAAATACCCGCATGACCATTCAGCGGCTATCGACGCTAGCGGATGGCGCACGGGTCACCATTTTAGATGTGTCCCGAGGTCAAGCACGACTCCAAGTACGCTCTTTTAGTAACCCTAACTCTCGCCTTGAGTTGCACACGCCTAGTGGCGTAGCAGCCGTGCGGGGGACTGAATTTGGGGTTGCCGTGGCAGAAGATGGTAAAACCAGCATCGCCACTCTGGAAGGACAGGTTGAAGCGATCTCTCAGGGCGTTGATGTTCCCGTAGATGCGGGATTAGCCTCCATCATTCGACCAGGTGAGCCCCCTACCCCCCCACTTCCCTTAGATCGCGAACTGGAGATTCAATGGCGGTTGCAAATGCGTCGGGGCAATCAGTTAATCATGGCTGGCCAGATTGATGCAGCCAACACCCTACTGTTCGGAGAAGACGAAATCGCCATTAGTCGTACAGGCAATTTTGAACTTGATCTACCTCTAAGCAATCGCCATCGCACGCTGATGTTAACTGTGCGCAACCCCATGGGAGAGTCGCGGATTCACCGCTTGCACACCTGGCAGTTGGATGATCTGGATCGTTAACCCCAAAATAAAATAACAGCAGAATATCATCATGGAGCAAAGACTATAGCCCTGTGCATTTTGGTCAATTGCATCTCGTTTGCTTGAAGGGCACAGGGCATAAGGGGATGTGCTTGATTCGACTGCATGTCGCTGTAGGACGATTTCGCTGGATTAAGATTCGCTTCTGCCTGGGGCGTGTCAGCGATTCATCCCACCACCCTTTGGGCATTAGCACTCCCGCGCCCGCTTTGACTCAGTAGGTTAGGGGCGGTTCTCGTTGACGGTAAGAATTTGACCGCTAAATGCGGTTTGACTGAGCAGGTTAGGCCGTTTAGAGGGTGGCAATGTTGACGATGAAATCTTTTTTCAGAAAGCGGCTGCCCAGACAATCACCAGCAAAGTCTGGGCCGTTAGGCCATCTGTGGGCTGAGTGGTCCGTGGTTCCCGGTTTAGTCGCCGCGATTGTGGGAGTCGGGCTGCTGGGCTTCGGGTTCTGGGAACCCCTTGAGCGGGTCATGTATGCTGTCTTATTTAAAACTCGCAACGTTTTACAACCAGCCCAATGGAATGATCAAATCGTGGTCATCGCAATTGATGAGGCGAGTTTAGCAACCTACGGAGATTTTCCGTGGTCGCGCGATCGCTATGCGGCGTTGCTTGACCAATTGTTAGCTGTTCAACCCGCAGCGATAGGATTTGACATCCTGATGTCCGAAGCGACTCCAGACGATGCTCAACTCGCCGAAAGTTTGCTGTTTAGCGGCAATGTGGTGCTAGCGGTGGGGGGAGATGGTCTGGGCAATGCTATTCAGGTAACACCAACCCTGACGGAACCGGCTCAAGGTCTGATGCGCTTGGGGCACGTGAAACATGTCCCCGATAGCGATGGCATCAGCCGCCAAGCGTTTCTCTATGAACGGTGGGGAGAAGCGTTTGCCCCCAGTCTGGCAATCTCTCTATTAGAAACATATCAGCAAAGTCTGTCAGGCCTAAGCACGGCTGAAACCTTGGAAATCCCGACGATCAATCAAGCCTTTCTAATAACTCCTGAACAGTTTGACCAATTTCACCCGAGTTGGATTAATTGGCCTGGTTTAACTCGTGGTGCCTCTACATCGGAGTCGCGCTCCCCCAATGGACTGCAAACCCTATCTTTCCAAGACGTCATGACGGCGACAGGAGATGACGACATCCTGACCGCCTTGCAAAACAAGATCGTCCTCGTGGGATACACCGCCGTCGGCGTTGTCGGCACTACGGAAGATTCCCTGCGGACACCGTTTGAGCCCAGCATTCCGACCGCTGGGGTGTATTTGCATGCGGCGCTCTTAGATAATTTGTTGGGCGATCGCTTTTTGACGCGACTGTCTTGGCAATGGAGTTGCGGACTCATTATCATCCTGGCCTTTGGCAGTAGTCTGTTGGTGAAACCGCTGGCCTTGCGAGGACGATTGGCCTATGCCTTAGGAATTATGCCGTTCTGGTTTATGGCCGCTTACGGCGGTTTTGTCGCGGGGGTGTGGATACCTATCGTGGCCCCAATTGGCACCAGCTTGCTCGCGGTTACAGCCGTGCAGTTTACGGAACAACGCGAACGACAAGCCCTGATGGATTTGTTTGCCATCAATTTGTCGCCAGAGATGGCAGATTTCATTTGGCAGCACAAAAGTGAGTTGCTGAACAAAGGCCAAATTCAAGCCCAAGAGCTAACGGCAACACTGCTCTTTTCCGATATCCGAGGCTTCACCACCCTCTCCGAAACCCTGCCTTCAGACCAGCTGCTGCAATGGTTGAACCGCTATTTTGAAGTCATGACAGATTGCATCATGGCTCATGGCGGCGTGGTGGATAAGTATATTGGAGATGCCATTATGGCCGCTTTTGGCGCGCCGATTCCTCGCTCTGGTGACGATGCCGTGTGTCAAGATGCCCAAGCCGCGATCGCGGCTGGCCTCGACATGGTGACGCGCTTACAGTCCTTGAATCAGGAGTTTACGGCTGCGGGTTTGCCGACTATCAAATTCGGCATTGGCATTCATACCGGTCCCCTCGTCGGGGGCACTGTGGGTAGCCGCTATCGGGCCAACTATTCCTTATTCGGCGACACCGTCAATGTGGCCGCTCGCCTGCAAGATATGACCAAACAGCTAGTTCAAGAGGCCCCACATCCCATTTTGTTGAGTGAGGCGACCTGTGAACAGGTGCGCGATCGCTACTCAGTCGTGCCCAAAGGAGAAATTCACTTACGAGGCAAATCTCAGGCCACGACAATCTATACCTTGGGCCAGCAGCAAGCCGATTAGAGGGGCGAAAGCGATCGCCGCTCTCGTCCAAACCCACTTCCCGACCGTGACCGTAGACACCTTTTACGCCGAAGGTTTATCCAAAGTCGGTGGCTACTTTTATAGCAATCCGCAATTAGGTCAGGGCAGCCAATATTTCTGTAATGACCACACAGTAAGTATTCTCATTCCGAACTTCGCATTCCGAACTCCGCATTCTGCTATACCAAGGTGTTGCGTTCGAATCCAGCTAGTGCTTTGCCACTGCGAGTCCGCTCTCTAAGCGATTGTCGTCGTGCTCTCAACTTGTTCATGCCAAAGCTGCGTTGCCTAATGATTTCAGCGCTTGCAAAACAATATAGAGTTCATTGCCTTGGGGATTGATCAGGGAAAACAGCCGTGAATTCGCATACTGAGGCGTCGGTTGCTGAGTTGTTTTGAGAAACAAAAATTCAGTCCCGTTGGTTATGAGGCCAAAACTGGGGATATCGGCAGGGTTAGGATCACTCAACAGGTAGGTCAGCGCTTGGGGCATTGCCCGGGTCACGGCAAAGTCACTGCGTTTGGCTTCGATCACCAGCAACCAGAGTTTTGCTTGGAGCACCAGCACATCGATGCGTCCCTGAATCACGGTATCGGCATCTTGGAGTTCGAGTTCAGTACTTTTTTCCGTCTCGATGCGAAACGGCTTTTGATAAAACCCCGCCAAATCAAGCAGCGGTGATAGCACCACCATCTTGACGCTGTTCTCTAACAAGGGCGGTTCTTCCGCCAGCGCGAGAAAATTTGCTTTCACGCGATCTAAAAGTTGTTGCTCATGCTGGCTCAGCGTCGGGTTGTCTGCCTGCCATTCCAAGAAAAAAGTCGGATCTTGACTCTGCTGCAACCCTAGCGATCGTTTGAGATCCCCCAGCGTGACTTGATTAGCGGCGAGAGTTTGAACCATTTGGATCGCTTAAATCACTCCACTCCAACAACTTAGCCGTCCACATTACAATCTGCAGCATAGACGGGTGATCGCTCGTACAGGCCACAGCCCCAAGCTCTAACGTCATCCTAAATCACGGATGGAAGAATGCTGACGCGATGGGCATTTCTGAAGGCATCAGCCATTCCACCGAGCAGTAGAGTGGGCACTGTCCACCCGACAGGACTTGATCTTGCAGACGTTGCAGTTGCGCACTGCCCTACTCTACAGGACGGTTTTCTTCTGGGGGAGAAGTATGCGTAGGGAAATGACGACCGATGAATTGTTGGAGCAGTATGCCAGCGGAGTCCGAGAGTTCTCCAACGTCGAGATTTTGATTCCACGCGGAAGGCTTGAAATTGATGATCCCTCTTCTGAGAGACCCTTGCAAGGGGTTGACCTCAGCGGTAGTGATTTTAGAAACGCTGACTTCCGATACGCTGGGTTTCTGGAAGATATTAATTTCCAAGGAGCCGATTTGCGAGGGGCTTTCTTCAGAGGTGGTCCTATGCTGAATGCCAATCTGAGTTTCACCGATTTGCGAGGGGCTATTATGCAAGAAATTTACTTCGGTCGGTCGAACTTCAGTCATGCCAAGTTGCAAGGGACTGATTTCTCCTCGGCCACCTTGGATAGGGCTGATTTGACTGGAGTCGATATGCAGGATGCTATCTTGCACAGAACCCGACTGAGTGGCAATTTGCAGAGGATTAATCCGTCGGGTGCTAATTTGACCAAAGGGGATTTGGTCAATCTCGACCTGAGTTACGCCAATCTGAGCAATGCTGTCTTGAGACGAACGGAGCTGATCAATGTCAATCTGACCGGGGCGAATTTGGAAGGGGCTTACATTGAAAGTCTCTACCTGATTAACGTCACGATGCCCGACGGCAGTATCCGCAATGATGGCAGGACTGGCTAGCAGTATTGATGGCATTACCCGTCCTGCAGGGCTTAGCATCAGCATTGACCCAGAAATCAGAATACTCTCAGGCAGAGCGATCGTGACGGCAGCAACCCCTACAATCAGCCCTGCCATTGAGCTTGCAAAAAATCTCCGATGCTTTGAGTCCAGAGCGGCTCATCGACGGTCACCAGCAGGTTGTGCCCCGTGTTGGGAAACACCACCAACTCCTTGGAGCCGGACAGATTGTCGTAAATTTGGTTGATTTCGTCCAGGCTGGTCCAGCGGTCTTGTTCGCCATGGAGGATGAGGGTAGGTGCCGTAATGGACTTGGCGTAATTGGCCGGATTGTGGAAAAAGCCATTGTAGCCGTGCTGCACGCTGCCCCAAAAGACCAACAGTTCGGCAATCCCTGTGGTGGGAAAGTCTTGGGCTTGCATCCGCGTTTTGACCGCCTTCATGAAATAGGCGAAGGGCATTTCCAGCACGACGGCATCGGGCTGTAGACCGTCATTAATGGCTTTCATAATGGCGGCACTGCCTGCTGATACGCCGTAGAGTACGTAGGGTTTGGGCAGGCCAATTTGCTCAGCATGGGCCATGGCGGCGGCGACGTCCTCAGCTTCTCGCAGGCCCATAGTGGCGCTGTTGCCGCTGGATCCCCCTTGACCGCGAAAGTCAACCATCAGCGTGTGATAGCCCAGTTTGTTGAAATTGCCTGCTGGCCACATGAGCTGATGGGCCTTGTTGCCACCATTCCCTGGAAACAGTAGCACCGTGCCTTTGGTTTCACCGTAGTAAGGAATGCGCCAGGCTTCTACCCATTCATTTTCGTTGAGGGGGATGCGCTCGGTAGCGTAGTCGAGGCCAAAGTCTGCCGGGTTACGAGCATTTTCGGGTTTCGGGGCAAAGGCTAGCCCTGGCAGCACCGAGTCGTTGTAATGCGTCAGGGTATAGGCTCCAAAGTAGGCGAGGCCATTCACCAGAATCAGTAGCACCCCGACAAAAAACAGGATGTAGACTCGAATTTTGCGACTGAGCAAACCGGCCAACACAAACGCCACGCAACCAACGCCCGCTAGCCACAGGGCAATCGCCACCAGCGGCAGTTGGCTCAGGGCAAATTGTCCTTGCGGGCGCAACCACAGCAGCGCCAGCCAGCCTAGCAACAACACGCCCCACGAGACAAAGCCGATTTGTAAAAAGACCAGGCGAGTCTTGGAACGAGAGCGAATCATTGCACCTTTCCTGAATGTCAGACTGAGTCTAGGCGCTGAGCTTTGAGTAAGAGCGAGTTCACCACGACCGTCACTGAGCTAAAGGCCATCAACCCTCCGGCAACGGCGGGACTCAGGCTAACTCCGTAAGCGGGCAACAGCACCCCGGCGGCGGCAGGAATGCCAATGAGGTTATAGGCAAAAGCCCAGGCTAGATTTTGCCGAATTTTAGCAACAGTTTTCTGACCAAGACGCAAAGATTCTAAAAGCCCGGTCAGGCGATCGCTCATCAGCACCACGCCAGCCGACTCTGCCGCAATGTCCGTGCCGGAACTGAGGCTAATGCCCACATCGGCCTGCACCAGGGCGGGGGCATCGTTGATGCCATCGCCGACCAGCGCCACTCGTCGTCCCTGGGCCTGTAAATCAGCCACTGTCTGCGATTTCACTGCGGGCAACACTTCTGCCGTCACGTTCTCAGCAGCAATGCCCACGGATGCGGCGATCGCTTGTGCCACGGGAGCGCGATCGCCCGTGAGCAAATACACGTCGATGCCTTGCTGCTGTAGGGCTTGGATGGTCTGGGCAGCATCCGCCCGTAACTCATCCGCCACGGCGATGATGCCGAGCACGCGATCGGCGATCGCCACGTATACCGCCGTCTGACCGGCGGGCAGATCAGCCATCGCCTGTGTCGCTTGAGCCGACAGGGGAATGCTCTGCTGGGTCAGCCAATCGGCGTTACCAATCCAGACGGTTTGGGACTGTTCTCGCCAGGTAACGGTGGCAGTAACGCCGAGCCCCGCTTGGGTTTGGAAATCAGTCGCGGGGAGCAGAGCCAGTTCGCACGCAGCAGCTCCTTGTTGAATCGCGATCGCGAGGGGATGTTGGGTACCGCTTTCGACCGCAGCAGCCAGGCGCAACACCTCCTCCTCTGTGAGGGTCTCGTCTAGCGAGCGGCAGGTGGTGACTTGGGGAATGCCACGGGTGAGGGTGCCCGTTTTATCAAATACGACGGTATCGATCTGGCTCAGGGTTTCCAGCACGTCGCCACCGCGAATCAGCAATCCATGCTCGGCCCCCATGCCCGACCCGACGAGGATTGCGGTCGGAGTCGCTAAGCCCAACGCACAGGGGCAGGCGATCACGAGGACGGCGATCGCCAACTTCAGACTCACCAACAAAGTGGAAGACTGCAGCGTCATCGTATGGGTCGCGTGCACGGCCCCCAGTGCGCTGTTCATCACCGCTGGCCACAGCGGTAGCCCGACAAAATACCAGAACAGGAACGTCAGGGTCGCCAGGGTCAACACGCCATAGGTGAAATAACCAGAAATCACGTCCGCGAGCCGCTGAATCGGAGCTTTGCGAGTTTGCGCCGTTTCCACCAGGCGAATCATCTGGGCCAGCACCGTATCGCTGCCGGTTTCCGTGACTTTGAGGGCGATCGCGCCGGTTTGATTCAGCGTGCCCGCGACAATGGTATCCCCCGGCTGCTTTTCGACCGGCAGCGATTCGCCCGTCAGCATTGATTCATCCACCGTGGTCTGCCCGGTTTCAATTACCCCATCGGCGGGCACCGTTTCGCCTGGCAGCACCCGCAGCCATTCCCCTGAGTGAACTGCACTGACGGGAATCTCTACGCCGGGTTGCGTGCTGCCGTCAGCGCTCGGCATGCCAATCAGTCGCGCTTTAGCAGGCTGCAGGGCAATCAGCGATCGCAGCGCATCTGTCGCCCGAAACCGCGCCCGCTGCTCCAGCGTGCGCCCCAGCAAAATAAAGCTGAGCAGCATTACCGGCTCATCAAAAAAGCATTCCCAGCCCAAATTGGGAAACAGCAGCGCCACGACGCTCGCGCCGTAAGCACTGAGCGCCCCCAACGCCACCAGCGTATTCATATTGGGGTTGCCGTAGCGGACTCCCTGCCAACCATCGGTCACAATGCCCCGAGCGGGAAACAGCAGCACCGCCGTCGCTAGCAAAAAGTGAAACCAAAGGTCGCTCAGCACTGGCACCGTGACCCAGCCAAAATGATGCAAGTGACCCAGGGTGGAAAGTGCTAAAAGGATGAGAGCGATCGCTAGCCGCCACGCCTGTTCTTGATTTTCTTGCTGTTTACGGTGGAGCCAATCGGTGAGACCAGCATCGGCATGGGCATTGTCAGCGGTCACGCGCAATTGACTCGGGAAGCCGTTTTGCGTGAGGCGATCGGCTAATTGCTGCGGGTCAACAACCTGATCAGCCACCGTTTCCACCACGGCCACTTCTGTGATCAGGTTGACGGTGGCGCTCTGGACTCCGTCGCATGATGTGAGCTGCTTTTCTACTGCCCGCACGCACCCAGCACACATCATGCCGCTGACATCAAACACCAGTGATTGGGTCGCCGTTGGCTCTGGAGCCGTTTGGGTCACTGCGGCAGTTGGGGTTGGCGTTTTAACCATGGGCAGAGAATCATCTGTTGCTACCTATCATATCGAGCCTAAAAGACCACTCTGAAAAACCGGGGAATTCTTGAGTTTTCTTTGGGTTTGGGCCGTGCTTTAACGGCATGAGCGCTAGCCGTTGAGGGCAAGAGTGCGGAATACCCTTCGGGAAGGGCAGAGCCCTACGGAGTGCGGAATTCGGAAACACAATGCTTGTCATACAAACGTTATTGGGATCGGGATTGTTCTAGTGGAGATTTTGGGCAAGTGAGTGCATCGCGATCAGTTGCCGGTCACACATTCACCTATGGTGGATACGTCGATGCTAGTTACCTTCACGCGCTATGGCAGCTTCTCTGAATTTTGCGGCGTTTTCTCCCACGACTTATGCGGATGTGTTGGGGCGATCGCCGGTGATGAGTCTGGGCATTCGTGAAATGTGGCCGGGGATCCCGCGCTTGGCGGGGCCAGCATTTACGGTGCAGTGTCCGCCGGGAGATAACTTGATGCTGCACGCGGCGATTTATCGGGCCGCCCCCGGCGATGTGATCGTCGTCCAAGCGGGCGATGTGGAGTACGCGCTCTCAGGCGGCAACGTGTGCGCGATCGCTCAGCAGCGGGGCATCGCCGGATTTGTTGCCGACGGAGTGATTCGCGACGTAGCCGAAGTGCGGGAAGCCCAGTTCCCCGTTTTTGCGCGAGGGGTGGTGCCGATTCCGGGTAAGAAGCAAACGCTGGGAACGCTGAATCAGCCCATTATCTGTGGCGGCGTAGCGGTATCCCCGAGAGACATTGTGGTAGCCGATGAGGAAGGTATCGTTGTGATTCCCGCCGCTCAGCAGCAGACCGTGTGGGAACAAGCTCAGCAAAAAAGCGATCGCGAAGCCAACCAAACCCTCGCTGAGTGGGAAGCCAACCATCACGCCAAAATCGAGGGCATTCTCAAAGATTTGGGCTTTCAGCCTTAGTTGAAGGATCGGCAGCGTACAAGATGATTGTGAGGGGGTGGATGGGTGGATGAGGTGTCAGGTTTTAGGTTTCAGGTGTCAGGGATGAGTTAAGGGATCGGCTTGAAAATAAAGTACCCGGACAAGACTGTGGCAGGGTGGATGGGTAGCAGGGTCGGTGGGATGTTATTTAAGCGCAACTCCCTAACGGCTTGTACCCGATACCCAGTACCCGATACCCTGCCACCCTCTTACCCTGCCACCCTTTCACTCTTCAGCGGTTCGCGTAGGCCGCCATCGGTTCTTTGATAAAGCGGATATACAAATGCTTGAAGGTCGATCGCACTACTCGCGGCATGCCAAAGTCGATGGGCATAAGCTGAGCCGGAAATTCCCAGTCGGCGATCGCTAACTCCTCAGGGCGCGCTAAGGGAAAGTGGATCTCGGATAAGTCAGGACAGCAGCCTAACCGGATAGATTGCGCCACGGTGGGAATATCCGCCGGATGGGCTCCCAACACTTCCACCAGGGCGCGATCAAGGGCAAACACATCAGTAGAAGCGCCCAACACCCCCAAGGACCGAGGTTCACCACCACTGGGGCCGTTGCCGCCGTGACCGATAATGCCGTCCACAATGGTGAGTTGGGGCGCAATGGCGCGGGCCGTTTCGACCAGCATGGTGCCAAAGCGATCGCGATCCTTCCCGGCTTCCATGTGCCACCAGGCTTTCATTTTGCCCGGCACACAGCCAAAGAGATTTTTGACCCCTAGGGTCAGCGTCAGTTGGACGTGAGACTTCACCTTCGGCAGATTGATCACCACATCCGCATTCATCGCCTCTTGCGAGAGCCGCAGATGGGCCAGTTCACCACTCGCTTCAGTCGCATAGCGCTGACCGTGTAACTCTTGCACCGGCACGCCTGCCTGCTCTAGCCAAGGCAAATAGCCGTTAGCTTCTGCCACACCGTAGGCACTGCCAAAGGCCGGACTATCGCCCAAAAATGGCTCGCCCCCGGCCGCTTTGACCAGCTCCGCCACACAGTAAGCAATTTCTGGACGGGTCACACATTCCTTAGTAGGCCTGGCCCCCGTAAGCAAATTGGGTTTGAGCAACACGCGATCGCCCGGCTTCACAATCGCTCCCATGCCGCCCAACGGTTCGAGGGTGCGCTCTAGCTGAATCATCAACTCATCGATGGCATAACTCTGAGCTTTAACCAGGGAGACGGTGGCAGTCATGGCAATGGAGGATAGGGAGATAGAAAATGAGTGCTTGCTGTCAGGATAGAGCAATTTTCTAGGGAGTGCAGAGGGTAGCAGGGTGTGTAGGCGGAGCCTGCCCGAAGGGCTTGGGTAGCAGGGTATGAGCGTGGCAGGGTATGAGCGTGGCAGGGTGATGAGGCGGAGCTTGCCCGAAGAGCTTAGGCAGCTGGTGACGGTCGGGGATTTTCTTCGGCGGAAGGAAGCATTTTGCTTGCGGGTCTGGTCGTCTCACGTTTTGAGGGGATGCTGGCGGAGGTATTCGTAGGCCGCGATCGCAGCGGCGGTACTGACATTCATTGAGTCGACATGGCCCCACTGCGGGATTTCGACAATGGCGTCACATTGCTGCATCAGCCCCTCGGGAATGCCAGTCAACTCGCGCCCCAACAGCAGAGCCGTCTGCCGGGAAAAGGTAAAAGTGGGCAGGGCGATCGCTTGAGGATGCCGAGCTAGGGCAATGACCGTAATGGTTTGCTGTTGCTGCTGAGCAATCCACTCAGGCAAGCGATCGCGATGACAGCTACTGACAGGTTGCCACTGGTCAGCCGACACCGCCACCTTCTGAAAGTCCCGCTCGGCAAGCACATCCAGAGACGGTAACACCAATTCCTGCAAACCCCAGACCTCAGCGGTGCGGCAGAGCGCCCCCAAGTTCATCGGATTTTGCACCAAACTGGCGCAGAGCGTCAGCGGATGACGGGGAGGAGAGGCTTGGGGTGATCGCGGTGACATGGGAAAGCAGGCCAGACTATCTTGCGGGAAGGGCAAATCTCTACAGAATTTGGAATGCGGAGTGCGGAATTCGGAATGTGGCAAACCAAAAACCAGGAACCAAAACCTTAGCCCCCGTAACCCAAAACCCGTAACCCAAAACCTAAAACTCGCAATTCCATCACCAGCTTCACCGACCCTTCACCTCACCCTCTGACCCATCCACCCATCCACCCTGCTACCCTTTCACCTTGCCACCCATCCACCTTCACCCACTACCGCCCCTGGGCCCCAAAATATTCCGGTTCGTTACCAGGCGTCCACTTAATATTGCAGCCGATGCTGGGCTTTTGGTCGGGACTCAGGGCTGCTCCGGCCAGCACAGTATCAATAGCTGCCCGCAGGTCGGCCCCAGTGACTGGAGGCTCATCCATGCCAGGGCGACTGCCGTCGAGCTGACCGCGGTACACAAGTTTGCGATCGCCATCAAACAAAAAGAAATCGGGTGTACAGGCAGCGGTGTAAGCCTTGGCCACGGCCTGAGTTTCGTCAAAGCAGTAAGGGTAGTTGAAGCCGAGGGTTTCGGCCATGGCCTTCAAGTTTGCGGGGCTGTCTTGGGGGTGAGTTTGGAGGCTATTAGAACTGATGGCCACAATCCCCACATTCTTGGGCACATAGTCGTGGCCGAGCTTCGCAAGTTCATTTTGCACATGCTTGACAAAAGGGCAGTGCTGACAAATGAACATCACTAATAAAGCTGACTTACCCGCAAACGTGTTGAGAGAAATCGTCTCGCCAGTGACGACATCCGGCAAGGCAAAATCGGGGGCTGAGGTGCCCAATTCCAGCATGGTGGAGCTGACCATGACCATAATTGCAAATCCTCACAGCATGATTGTTTGAGTGGGTTTATCCTATCAAGTTCATCACGCTAGGAGAGTGCTGTTCACAACCCTGGAGCGCAAGAGAGAATCAGTCACGATGCGATAGGGTGTGAGCAACGGTATCCACAACGGCAAGCAGCGGTATGGGTAAAGAGCAGGTCACTTTTTGGCGCGATCCGGCCCTGGCCAATATGGAAGTGCTTAAGGCCACTTACATTCACCATGCCTTTAGTCGCCATACTCACGACGGGTATGTGATCGGGGTCATTGAGACGGGAGTCGAGGCCTTTGAGTATCTGGGCAGTGGCCATCAGGCTCCAGCCGGCTCGCTGGTGATTATTCATCCGGGGGAGGTACACACGGGACAAGCGGCCGTGGCCGAGGGCTGGCAATATCGCATGACTTATCCTGCGGTCAGCCTGATGCAGCAGGCCATCGCAGAACTGGGACGCCCCGTCTCCGAGTTGCCATTTTTCCCCGAACCGGTGATTCGAGATCGCGCTATTGTGCAGCAATTTCGTCAGTTGCACTACGCCCTCGAACGGAGCGCTTCCCCCCTAGAGCGAGAGTCGCGGCTGCTGTGGTTCCTCTCGCACTTGATCAATCGCCATAGCGAACGGCGATCGCCCCTGCCTAGCCTGTCCTCTCAACCAGCAGCCGTACGGGAGACCCAAGTCTATTTGCAGCAGCATTATCAAGACGCGGTCACCCTCAACAACCTGGCCGCCGCCGTCGATTTGTCGCCGCTAAAGCTGCTGCGCCTCTGTAACAAAACTTGGGGCTTACCACCCCATCGCTACCTTATTCAAGTGCGGGTAGAGCGAGCTAAAGCCTTAATTGCGGAAGGGGCCGCGCTGTCAGCAGTCGCTGCTGCCACTGGATTTGCCGACCAAAGCCATCTCAACCGTCATTTCAAGCGGTTAGTGGGCGTCACCCCCGGACAGTATCAGCAGGGTTGTCGATGCTCCCCCCTCCCTGGCTAGCCGTGAAAAAACGTTCAAGACACATCGGTCGGCCCGTCGATATCCTGATTTGATAACTGTTTCAACTGGGAGGCGGCGGATGGCGATCGCAACCGATGCTCATCTCAAAACCAGCCCTTGGCGTGAGTTTTGGGCCGGGGTAAGACAGACGATTCCCTTAATTGTGGGGGCGATTCCCTTTGGGATTATCTTTGGCACTCTGGCCCAAACCAGCGGCCTCTCGATGCCTGGAGCCGCCGCGATGTCGGCCTGTGTCTTTGCAGGCTCATCACAGTTTATTGCGCTGGGGCTCTTGGCCACGGGGTCTCCCATTGGCATCATCGTGCTGACCACCTGGGTCGTGAATCTGCGTCACCTGCTGTATGCCGTCGGTCTGGTGCCGTACTTACAAGTGTTGGGGCAAGGCTGGAAGGCCGCCCTGGCCTTTTGGCTTACTGATGAAACCTTTATGGTGGCGATTCAACGGTATCAACAGCCGGACCCGTCGCCTTACAAACATTGGTTTCAACTCGGGTCAGCGCTGGCAATGTATAGCAATTGGCAGCTTTGCACGTGGTTGGGGCTCACCCTCGGGCAAACCCTGCCCAATGCCGCCAACTGGGGACTCGATTTTGCCATGGTCGCCACCTTTATCGGCATGACCATTCCCTATCTGAAAACTCGACCCATGGTAGCGACCGTAGTAGTCGCTGGGATCACTGCCTTGCTGGCGCGATCGCTGCCCCATCAGTTAGGCATCATGGTCGCCGCGATCGCCGGTATTTTGGTCGGCGTCCTGGTCGAAACTACACACAAACCGGAGGCCTCTCACTCATGAATCATTCGGAATGGCTGCTGATTGGCGGCATGGCCCTCGTCACCTTTGGCATTCGCTATCCCGTTTTAGCGATGAGCGGTCGCCTCCGATTACCGCCCCGCCTGCTACAGGCCTTAAATTACGTGCCCCCGGCTGTGCTCACGGCGATCGTTGTCCCGGCAATATTCGTCGACTCGGGTGAACTGTGGTTAGGCTGGCAAAATCCTCGCCTGGTCGGTGCGATCGCCGCTCTCGCGATTGGTCTTTGGCGTCAGAACCTGTTGCTCACTATCGTCGTCGGCATGAGCGCCTTCCTGCTCTGGCAACTCCTGCTGTCCTGATCGAAGAGGGTTCCTCTGTTGCCTGCGATCGCGTGAGAACTCGAATCTTGAGGCCAGCATCGGCGGATTGGAAACATTTTTGATGGCGTAGAGTGTCTAGTAGGATGCGGCGTCAAGATGCTCTGATGGGAGTGATTGGGGCTCTGGATGCCAGTTTCCTGAGACAAAGCTCAAGGTTACAGGGCTTAGTTAGAGTCAGGTTTGGCAGCTGACAACCTGCGGCACAAAGAGGATGGAGGCACGGCTCATCACGATGACTATTGCAACAACAACCATGAAACAACCGCGTTTAGCAATGGGGGCTTTGGTGCTTGTCGGCTCGACCCTGACAGGCTGTGTCGCAGTTCCTGAGGAGAATGTAGCCACGCTGCCCAGTGGCACCTCGACAAGACCCGCCAGCAATTCCCTCTCAGCGCCATTGTTGGAAGCACACAATCGCTATCGCCTAGAAGTTGGCGTGCCCCAATTAACCTGGTCAGAAAGTTTAGCCACCGCTTCTCAGACTTGGGCCGATCGCTTGGCGACCAGCAACACCTTTGAACACAGTCAAGCCAACGGCTATGGCGAGAATCTTTGGCAAGGCACTGCCGGGGCTTTTTCGTTGACAGAGATGGTTGCAACCTGGGGTGATGAGCAGGCGGACTTTATGCCCAATCGACCTTTTCCTGACGTCTCCACCACGGGCAACTGGGCAGACGTCGGGCACTACACTCAAATGATTTGGCGAGATACGACTGAAGTCGGCTGCGGACTGGCCACAGCCAATGGTTACGACGTGCTGGTCTGCCGTTATACGCCACCGGGCAACTATCAGGGAGAGGTGCCTTTTTAGCCAGGGCATGATGTGTAGGCGCTATCTAAACTCATCATTTGAGTAGGATATGCCGTCCAAAGGCCCTCAAGTAGCTGCCAGTGAAGCTCATCAGTGGCTCGGGTCAATGGCCACAGGGGGAATCGTTTGCAGCGCTTGGGCGTAACACTCTAGCGCCAGCCGATATTCCTCTTGCGACTCATGAAACTGACCGAGCTGTTGAATCAGGCGCGCCACCAGTCGGGGCGCAGCAGTGGGAATATGTTGCTCCAACAGAGCCTGAAACGAGCAGATGGCAGCTTCGCCGGTTTTGGTCTGCGTACATAGCTGCATCATCAAGCTCAGGACTTGCTTAAGCTGTTCGTGAATATGCTCCTGGGTGGGATGCTGCAGAAGGCTATCGAGCACCGCCCGATAGCAGGCCAGCGCAAAGGTAAATTGGTTCTGGTGCAGATAGAGCTGCCCCAAGTGCAACAGCACCTCATTTTCGTAGGCGCGATCGCCCAGGATTTCAAATAATTCCAATGCCTGAGTCAAGCAGCGTTCGGCGGCTTGTGAATGCTGCATTTCACGATGGCTAATGCCCAGGTGATAAAGGGCGATCGCATAATTAGTGGTCGCGGCGGTTTCTTCCAAAGCGGCAACGGCGGCTTGGCTACAGGCCAGGGCTTGCCCGACCGACTCCAGCTGTAAATAAACGGCACTCAATCCATTGAGGCTTTTGCCAATACCAACCGGTTCTTGAGCTTGGGTGTAGTAGCTTAGGGCGGTTGTGAACTTTTGCTGGGCCTGAGTGAATTGCGCTTGCTGATAGTGATAACAGGCCGCTTGCAAGTCTTTGTGGGCGATCGCGAGAACCGCAGGAATTACATCTGACGGATACTCGGTGGTGAGTTGAGCAGCTTGAACCGTGAGCAATGCGGAGATGGGGGTGGTAGAGACGCGCATGGTTAAAACCTTGAACCGTTGTCTGTAAGTATCTCTGTCTGAATGAGGAAAACTTATGCACTTTTCTGCCAATTCACTGGCTAGTAGCGGTGCGGTTTGACCCAAAGGCCCAGCAGAGTGACACAGCAGACTTCAGAGACGAACCGGCAAAATGCGGAAGCCGCAAGCACAATCTTGATAGCCTCAGAGTGTTAGGGAGTTGCGCTTAAATAACATCCCACCGACACTGCGACCCATCCACCCTGCCACAGTCTTGTCCAGGTACTTTATTTTCAAGCCGATCCCTTAGCAATTGAGATGGTTGTTCCGCATTACACCTCGTCATTGTCATGTCATTGGTCTGAAAGTGGTGAAATATAATGTTTGCGCGACTGCCTAACCTAAGCACGGATTGCCATAGCTGATGTCACCGATGCAGGGCGCTATGGGAAGCCTCAGGAGAAAAGTCCTAGCCCACTTTGTCTAGTGCAGCGTCAACAATAAAGTAGGGTAGTAACTCCTCGCTTCATGGTGTAGATGATTGAATCTATGAGCATTCAGGAGCACCAAGCTGGCATAAAAAACCCCTCAATGGAATCCATCAAGGGGGCAAAGAAGTGTGTCAAAGAAAACGTAACTTGAGTCGAACGCTGGGTTTCTAGTGGCATCTATAGCGGTGTGCGGGTTTGTCAAGCACAGTAGCAACCATGGGTAAACCAGCTTCGGACGTCCTGCAAGGAGATTAACGAAAGGCCCTGAGCAATCGCCTTATGTAAGGCTTGGGCGGTGCGTGCCTCAACGGCTCTCA
>JBCDAJ010000118.1:0-21103 GCA_039185935.1 Cyanobacteria bacterium P01_F01_bin.56
GTCCGACCTCACCGCCTGCGGCACCTCTCCTTCTCAAGGAGAGGCTTAATGACAGTCTGCTTCCGCTCCTTTGCAAGGAGCGGTTAGGTGAGGTTTTGATGGCCAAACATAACTCCACTTTTCAACTTAGACGCGGTTTAATAAGACTTCAGCAAAAGCCCCTTACCCGCCAAATCGGGGGATGTTGCAGCTGATTTCCCCAGGACTGGGAATGTCGGGGCCAAAGTCGGATGCAACTGCGTCAGTCCTAGCTGAAACAGATACTATACGGAAATTATTGTTGCAATTTTGCAGGCTCATGGTCGGGGTGCCACCCACTAGCGGAACTCGAAACTCAGCCATTGGACTGTGCCTGACGCTTTTTATGGTGTCGTTTCATATCGGCATTGTGCCAGCCATTATGCCGCCCTTAGTGCGGAGTCTCAACTCTAGTGTGGGCTATGTACAGGGGGCGCTGGTGTTGCTGTCTTTGGTGACCGCCGCCTTTGCGCCCACCAGCGAAAACCTCAGTCGGCGTTTTGGCCGGCAAAAAGTCTTTCGCGGGGGACTGGTGCTATTTGCGATCGGCACCCTGTTAGCGTCCCTGAGCCCAGCGATGGGAGCGTTTGTTGTGAGCTATGCCTTGATTACAGGGGTAGCAGCGACCCCATTGGTGAGCATTCCCTGGGCCTTAATGGATAGTTTTTATGACGACCAAGCAGAGAAAATTGCGTTTTTGTTACTCACCTTGTCGATGGTGGCGGGCGGGCTCGTGGGTTCCCTCATTGGGGGCTTGATTGCCTTTGAGCTGAGCTGGCGGGTGGCCTTTCCGCTGGAACTGGCATTGATTCCGCTGATCTTACGGTTGGTCAGCCGCTATCCACCGGAACCGACCGCCGCTCAAACTCCCATTGACTGGATTGGGGGAGGGCTATCGTTTTTGGGCCTGGGGCTAACTCTGCTGGGCCTGAGTTTGGCTGGAGAGTTTGGCTGGTGGGAAGCGAAAAAAGCCCTCACGTTTTTTGGCTTATCGCTGGTCCCGTTTGGCATTTCAATTGTGCCGGTTTTGATCGGGTCGGGGCTAGTCTGCTTAGGCATTTTGGGATTTTGGCAGCGCCAGCAAGCACGGACCGGTCGGGCGTCTTTAGTGAGTGCAGGTCTGCTTAATCGCCGCACTTTTGTCAACAGTCTGGTCGTGGCGACGTTGCACGCAGCCTTAATTACGGGGCTTTCCTTCAATTTATTTCAATTTATTCCGCCGGTTCTAGACCTTAACTCCTTTCAAACGGCGCTGACAGTGTTGCCCTACAATCTCGCCATGGTGGTGGTGTTGATCGCCATGGTGAAGTTCATCAACATTCAGCTGTCGCCCCGCCGCATCGTTCAGCTAGGATTGAGCATCGAAATTGTGGGGTTGATTTGGTTAATTGGGACGATCGCTCCCACCATGAATCGATTCAGTCTGTTGCCAGCCCTCGTGACTATCGGCATGGGGTCAGGGTTGTTTACCTCACAAATTGGCGTGATCGCCTACTCCACCGCCAGTCGCCTTGAAAAACCGGAAGCGACCGGCATCTTTAACCCTTTGCAAAAAGTGGGTCAGGCACTCGGTCGAGGCGTACTGGGTACCGTACTGATTGGTCTGGCCTCAGTCAAAATTGTAGATGGCGTCATTGCCGAACTCGATAATGCGGTGGACGCAGCGACGCGACAATCGGCGATTGCTTATCTACAAAGGGCCGCTCAGACTTTTACCAAGGACGAAATGAGTGATTTATTGGCGCGTTTGCCCGATGCAGTGCAGCCATCGCTGGAGACGATTATTGAAGCTTCCTCAATCAGCGCCATGCAGATCACGCTGATGATGATCTTAGCCGCCAATATTGGCTGCATTTTGTTGACGACTCGACTGCCTCGACTGCGGTTAAAACGTCCGTAGGCGGGAGGTTTACCAGCGGCCATCCTAGCCAGCTGATGGCTAATGCCATGCTCCGCGACCACCCATAGCCTTCAAATGTAACCGTTCAAAAACTCGTAAGGTTCATCTTCCCAACAGGGTTCGGGATAGAGACGAGACAGACACCGATGAACATCCAAAGCCGTTTCGGATGCATTGTCCCCATCAAAGAAATCGTCTAATGCCTCACGGTCCCGCGATCGCAAAGGTGCCAACGGGCTCGCGTGACTCACCTTGAGACTACGTGACGTGTGCATCACCCGCTGGTTTTCCGGCAAGACACCACTGGTAAATTTGACCGTTGGCTTCGCTGTCGGTGTCATGGCTCGACCAGCGTAAGGCGTACTCCGAGGAGATACTGGCGCCAGCACATCCTGAATGACAGGGCCAAAACCCGGTTCATCAGGAGCTAAAAACTCTCGATTGGTAGAAATATAGTCGAACCCTTCAGCCATGAGCGCAAATGGTAGTTGTCCATGAGTGTCGTTGCTAGCCGACTGCCAATGTTGCAGCAACAGCCAAGTTACCTGAGAGCTAGCAGAAACTGGCGTCTTCCTCTGAGAGCAGGACCGCTCTGGAGGTACACAATCTGAAACATTGCTTTTTAGCCGAAACAACACTTCAGAGTTTCTTTGAATCAAAAGCCTCGACCATAGTCGCCTACTGATGTTGAGAAATGTCCGCCATGGCAATGCCAGGAACATTGACGGGCTCAACAGAGACCATCAGGTTTGCAACTTTTAGTGAATGAATACACCCTTAAGTGATACCACTGTAGCGCGTACAAGTGGGTATGGTGTGGCTTTGCAAAGATGTACGGATGACAAAAGGTCTTGTTGTCTTAATTAAAGCCATAGCAACGAACCGAATTCAACCTTCAGAGTTCAGAGTTCAGAGTTCAGAGTTCAGAAATAAGACCCTGGCTAGTTCCGACAATTTTAGCGATCTGCAATCCCGTGCATAGTTGAAACCAATATCTGGTTTTCATTTCAATGCGGCATTCCGGCCTCTGTCAGGCTCTGCACTTCCCGAAGATCCCTCATTATGCTTAGTTTCCAGCTCCTCTGTCCTCCTCTGCGCCAGAAAACGGCGTGCCAATTGCCGCACGGCACTAAAGCAATATAGCGATGGCCTTAGTGCCGTCTTGGGCCTGCCATGAGGGACTGGATGCAGATGAATGCCATCACTAAGGGAGTTGCGCTCAAATAACATCCCACCGACCCTGCGACCCATCCACCCTGCGACCCATCCACCCTGCGACCCATCCACCCTGCGACCCATCCACCCTGCCACAGTCTTGTCCGGGTACTTTATTTTCAAGCCGATCCCTAATTTCTCTATGGATGAGATTAGAACTGCT
Organism: Cyanobacteria bacterium P01_F01_bin.56; assembly: GCA_039185935.1. Lineage (GTDB taxonomy): Bacteria > Cyanobacteriota > Cyanobacteriia > Phormidesmidales > Phormidesmidaceae > Halomicronema. The sequence goes on from JBCDAJ010000118.1 coordinate 3,297, forward strand.
CATCATGGGCTGAAGCGCTGGCCAATGACTCTCCTGAACGCTGCCGCCCAAGCTCTCTGCTAAAGATGACGAATACGGATGATCTGGGGCCAGCATTAAGAGACTTTTTTAGGGTGTTGTGTCAGCCGCGATCGCCGCCAGCTGAGCCGGTTCTTGAGAAATCAGTTGTAGATGAAACACGTTAGCAAACTGACGCTCTAATATGGGCTGCACTTGCTGTATCGTGACGTCGGGCATGAATTGCGCCAGGCTACCCACAGGCTTATCGCTAATCCCACAGGGCACGATATCTTGAAACCCAGATAAGTCAGGGTCAACGTTTAAGGCAAAGCCGTGCATCGTAATCCAACGGCTGACCTTAATGCCGATCGCGGCGACCTTAACACCCTCTAACCAAACGCCAGTCAGCCCGGCCATCCGTTCGGCAGTCAGACCCAAGACAGCAATCGTCCGAATGATGACTTCCTCAAGTTGGCGCAAGTACCAGTGCAAATCAGTTTTGTGACGACGCAAATTGAGAATGGGATACCCCACCAACTGGCCAGGGCAGTGGTAAGTGACTTCTCCCCCTCGTTCGATTTTGAGGACCGGCGGCAGATGAGGCTGCGGCGTGAATTTCAGAAAGCGATCGTCGGCCCCTTGCCCCAAAGTATAAACAGCGGGATGCTCCAGCAGCAGCAGCGTATCTGGCTGAGTCGGGGTTTGCCGACCCCTGGCCAGCAACTGTTTTTGCCACTGCCATGCCGTCTCGTAGGGAACTCGACCTAATCGGTAAAGCTGGCAGATGGCAGGGGCGAGCGTCACCATATCATCATCAAATTATGGAGCAGTGTCGATCAATATGAGAGAACGAAGTCAGAAGGAAACTTTCGTGAAAAGGAAATCAAGAAACATCAACGGTTGCAAAGGATCCTGAAGTTAACTGTCGTCCAGAATACAAGGTTGCTAACGTGAAAATATCAAAAGAATATCGCATCGGAGGCGACTCTATGAAGCTCGTGATTCAAGGCAAGAACATCGAGATCACTGATGCCATCCGCAGTTACGTTGACCAAAAAATCACCAAGGCTGTCAACCATTTCAGGCACTTGACTAACGAGGTAGATGTCAACTTATCTGTGGCTAAGAATGGGCGCACCTCGCCCCAACAGAGTGCAGAAGTCACATTGTATATCAATGGAGCTGTTGTCCGAGCTGAAGAAAGTAGTGAAAATCTGTACGCCAGCATTGATTTAGTTGCCAACAAGATCACCCGCCAACTACGGAAATACAAAGAAAAGCGCAATAGCCATAAATCTCTGTCGGTGAAGCCTAACGATGCGTTGGTCAGCAGTGAAAGCCCCACAGCAGATGTTTCTGAGTTATTAAACAAGGCTCCTAAGCTGCCCGACGCGGTCTTGAGAACCAAATATTTTTCCATGCCACCAATGACAGTCGCCGAAGCATTGGAACAGCTAGAACTCGTAGACCATGATTTCTATATGTTTTCGAATGCCGAAACTGGCGAAATCAACGTCGTCTATGAGCGTAATCATGGCGGTTACGGCTTATTGCAACCCCGACAAAATCAATCGCCGCATCAGGCTAACGGTCGACAGCGGGCAGTCAGCATAGTCTAGAGCCAGGCTGGACAATCGGTCTGTTTACCAGCGGTTATAAGCGCTCTCTCAAACCTACTTGAGGGAGCGCTCACTTATAGTTTGCAGAAGTAGACTTTCTCAGAGCCAGGTGTTTATGCCTGACCAGCGGTGAGGAGCGGGTCTAACTGACCCTGACGATCAAGGCTGTAGAGATCGTCACAGCCCCCAATATGCTGCTCATCAATAAAAATTTGGGGCAAAGACCGCTTACCGCTAGACCGCGTAGCCATCTGGTTCCGCGCTGCTTCATCGCCGTCAATGCAATATTCGGTGTACTCTACCCCTTTGCTCTCAAGGAGTGCCTTAGCTCGAATACAAAAGGGGCAAGTGCTCCAAGTGTAGATTTCAATATTGGACTTTGCCATGAGCTCAACCTCCACCGATAATTCAGATTTTTTCTGTGACTCATCTTAACGTTTTGTCTGAGGTGACACGTTGACTGGCGGCTCAATCTGGAGCCGTCAAATCATCGCGATTTATTCATGTGGGAGTTGGGCGGTTGTCAAGTCGTCGAAATCAATTGGTGAGACGGGTTCTAAAATCACGGCTTCATATGGTACGACACCACTCTGAGTACTGCCCAGACAGTGAGCAGCCGCTTTGGATAAATCGAGCGATCGCTGCCCAATGTAAGGCCCGCGGTCGTTAATCCGCACGATGACAGAGCGACCATTCATCCGGTTGGTCACTTTTAGCTGCGTGTTAAAAGGCAGCGTTTTATGGGCGGCGGTCAGAGCATTCTCATCAAAGATTTCACCATTAGCGGTTTGGCGACCATGAAACTTGGGTCCATACCAGGAAGCACTGCCATAGAGCGTTTCTGAAGTTTCGGTTAGCCCTTGAACCGCCATCTGCATGTCGGCCAAATCCATAGGGGCTGCATTCATTGCCAGCCGCAGGTTATTGACCCACTGCACGGCGGTGACAGCAGCTGGGACTTCGGGATGGGGTTGCAAAGTCTCATCCACCACAAACAGCAAAGCATCACCGTGCATAACGCCAACTAAGGTTTTTCCGGCAAAAGGTTTGAGTTGTGCAGGCTGTAGTTGTCCTGACTGGATGAGTTCCCGAAGCTGCGCGGCAATTTCTTGAGCGGCCGCCTTTCCCGCAACTTGGCCAATGAATTGGTCATGTACCCAGACTTGTTGCTTGGGCGCAGTCTTCAAGTCTGCCGGGCTGGGCTGATAGGGAGCTGAGGTGGTGGGCAAACAGTACTCACTGGATGGAAGTAAGGCATCCGGTTGGGGTGATGGTAAACCCGGCTCAATACGCACGGCCGCCACGGCCGACCAACTGTGCCACCTTGCATCGAGAAATGGCGGCGGGTCTGCAGTTGCCGCCTGGTTGACGGTCAGGGGCGCCGGCTCATCAGCGGGCTCAAAACTTTTCAGGCTAGCGCCAATCGCGGGTAACAAGGCTTGAAATGACGATGCTTGTGGCGTCACATGGTCATCCATCGCCAACGCGCCGACCTTGGGGAAGGCACTGGCAATGACCTCTAGACCGGTAGCCCAGTCTGCTGACATGGCCAAACCATGTATTTTTGACCGCGATCGCGGCCACTCGGCAACGGCGTCTGCCGACAAAGATTCCTGTTGCAGAGTGGGGGCAGCACACATGTCTTGTGTAGATTTAGTAGCGGTAGATGCCGGACAAATGATTGACGCAGCCCAAACGATTCCCAGAATTTCCATATCTCTTTGGCAAATGCCTAGACCTGCAGATTGGGGATAAAAAGCGGTTCTGTATCCGTGTCAACCGATACAAATTTGCTTCAGCCAAACAGTATAGACATTTGTTTTTGACTTCGGGATCAGTGATTCACCCGACTGAGGCCCCTCTGCAGGGTCTAGTAAGCGTTTCCAAGAAATCTTAAGTAAATCTTAAATCTGTTTATAGTGTTCAATACTGCCATGTGATGAATTTCCTTTTGTCCAAGTGTTTGAGTCAGTTAAAGCGCGTCTCTGGCGTCATTTAGAACACCTCGTTGGCGATCGCGATCCCTATTTGGCGGCGGGTCAGCATCGTTTAATTGAGCAATATGTTCAGAGCACCTTGGCGACATTTGGGCCCGTCACAAGTCACACCTTTGCCGTGCGGGCTCGTGAACACCGCAATTGGATTTTGCAGTTACCTGCCGCCACTACGGCTAATCTCGCGACTGCCCCGCTGATTATAGGCGCGCACTACGACACCGTACCTGGTACCCCCGGTGCTGATGACAATGCCAGTGGCTTGGCCGTTTTGTTAGAACTGGCCCGCTATTACGCCACTCAACCACTCGCCCGCCCAGTGTGGCTAGTGGCATTCGATATGGAAGAGTACGGCCTGTTAGGCAGTCAGGCTTACGCCGAGAGCTTGCGAGCGAGTAGCCAGGCTGTACATCTCATGCTGTCGTTAGAAATGCTGGGCTATTGCGATCGCACCCCCCATAGCCAGCGCTATCCATCGCCATGGCTGGCCCGGTTTTATCCCGACCGTGGCGATTACATTGCACTGGTGGGTAATCTCTCGACACTGTGGGTAATGCGCCGTCTGCGGCGACAACTGCAGCGCACAGGTGCTGCGTGTGAGTACCTGCCAGTACCCAACCGAGGCACTGCGATCCCGGCGACTCGCCGCAGTGACCATGCGGCCTTTTGGGATTATGGCTATCGGGCCATGATGGTCACTGACACAGCCTTTTTACGCAACCCGCACTATCACGAACCCAGCGATCGCCTGGACACCCTTGACCTTGATTTCATGACTCATGTCTGTCTAGGGTTGATGACGGGCCTAACCGCGATGAGTTAAACAAGGTCAGTCGTTGACTGGCAGGAGAAAGCCGAGCCAGCGACACTAGCAGCGCTCACGCGGGCAATAGACCGCTGGCAAAATTAAGGAGATTTACAGGAAAGAATGTACCGCTTGTAGGGTGTCATTAGCGAAGCGTAATGCACCGCCGAATGGGTATGTTCATTGACAGAAATCTCCTAAAATCACCCAAGATTGAGGGCAAGCTCGCGAAACTAAAGCAATATTGCCGGGTTGGTAACGGGTACTGACGGCCGCGCCAGTTACTCAATCGTGCCGTTGCGCCAGGGGGCCGGGTCTACCGCCACCCCATCGACGTAAAGACCCCAATGTAAATGCGGCCCTGTCGACGCCCCAGTATTGCCAATCGTGCCAATGACTTGACCCGCTTGCACAAAGTCATTCTCATTCACACTGATACTGTTGAGATGAATAAAGATACTCTCCACGCCCTGTCCATGGTCAAGACCAATCGTATTGCCATGTAGCTCAAAGCCCTCTGATACGCGGCCTACTAACGCTATCCTGCCCGCTGCTGGAGCAATGACGGGCGTTCCCGTTGGAGCGGCATAGTCAACCCCACGATGGTAATAGTCGTTTGCAAAAACTCCATTGTAGTAACGGCGGACGCCATATTCTGAGCTCACCCGCCCTGGGCTCGGACGTAAAAATGGCCCGCTCCAAAATTTTTCGGGACTCAAAATTTGCTTAAAGGCATCAACGCGATCAAACTCATGATCGGTCCCCAGATTGCGCCGACCAGGAGGTAAGTTGATGTACTGAGTGCGAAAGTTGCGATCGCTCAACCACACCATTGGATTTCGCGGTCCTTCTGGCCCTTCTACTTTGATGACGTATGCCCCAGAGGGATGCAGGGGACTGGTGGGCAAAAACGTACGGTACTGGCCATGGCCAATCGCAAAGGTAGGATAAGCCTGATCATTGATCAAAACTGTGGGGACGCTGCCAGTCCCCAGGTGCTCAGTCGTCACAATCGCCACCGTATCGCCTTGACTCGGCCCTGCCGGGCGAATCAACACATCGTAAGCATGAGCTGGAGGATGAGCCAGCGTTACAAATAGGGTCACGATCCCAGCAAGAGCCATGAACACAACTGACTTCCAAGAAAACTGATGCTTCCTAAGAGCCGCATTCAGGCCTGGCAATCCATAGAACGAGAACGTCTGCTTCATGGAAATCAAGGCTGAAGAAAACAGGAATCGGTCAACATCGACACACAACCCAGCTTATGCAGTCCGTTCCAAGGCTATTAAGGCCTCGCGCTGATGACTGCTACGACGCTAACACACCGATACCCTCAAGCACCCTTGAGAGCCACCAGTGCCGAGCGCCAAAGAATGGTCGGGGCCCCATCCACATCAATACAGAGACAGTTAGGATCTTGCCAGGCCAGCGTCCCCGTGATCGTATCGCCCGTGACTAGCTTCACTTCGACGGTCCGTTTGTCGCGTAGATAGGTTTGCAACAACCGTGTACTGGGTAAGCCACTTTCAAGTTCTAAAGTCATGGGAATCAACCAATATGGACTGCTGATTAACAACGTTTAACTGGCTTCAAGGGTACCCACCTTTCAGAATTTTGATCGACTCTTTGGCTTTGGCTGCCTTTACACAGCAACGCCAAATAAAGCTGTCTGAAGCCAGGCTAGTGCTGATGAACAACGCTGCCGCATGACTGATGGCCCTGGCATGCGGTCGTCAGGGCGAAATTTGTCCATCCTCACTAACAAAGATTTACGATATTAGCGATTGAGGCAATCGATATTCGTATCATCGGCATTCTGTTACATTCAAGAATCTGCAGTTAAAGGTTGGCGTTGGGTAGAGGTAACCATACAGAGATGGCGATCGCATTTAGCAAATATCACGGACTGGGCAATGATTTTGTGCTGGTGGATAACCGCCACCAAGCTGACCTGATGCTGACCCCTGAGCAGGCGATCAAATGGTGCGATCGTAACTTTGGGATTGGCGGCGATGGGGTGATCTTCGTACTGCCGGGGTCGCCGGGCACCGACTACACCATGCGCATTCTCAACTCTGACGGCTCGGAACCCGAAATGTGTGGCAACGGCATCCGCTGTTTAGCCAAGTTCATCGCTGATTTAGAAACTGCAGACGGCACTCCTACAGCACCGCCTCAGGCTTACACCATTCACACGCTGGCGGGCCCCATCACACCCACCCTGCAACGCGATGGCCAGGTCACCGTTGATATGGGTGAGCCGATACTCACAGCGGGGGCAATTCCCACGACGCTCACAGCGGCCGCTGACCGTGCTATCGGTCAGACTCTAAGCGTTGATCAGCAAGACTGGGTCGTAACTTGTGTCAGCATGGGCAACCCCCACTGCATTACCTTTGTGAAGGATGCGGCGGCTATTGATCTGGCGGCAATAGGACCTAAATTTGAGCACCACAGTGCGTTTCCCCAGCGCATTAATACCGAGTTTATTGAGGTAATAAGCCGTAACTACCTCAAAATGCGCGTTTGGGAGCGGGGCGCGGGTGCCACCTTAGCCTGTGGCACGGGAGCCTGCGCGTCGCTGGTGGCTGGAGTATTGACAGAGCGCTGCGATCGCACGGCGACGGTAGAGTTGCCCGGCGGCCCGCTCCTGATTGAATGGTCGGACGTGGACAATCGAGTCTACATGACCGGCCCCGCAGACAAGGTATTTGCCGGCAAGATGGAGTGAGTGGGTATGAGGGTAAGTGGGTGTGAGGGTGGCTGGGTACGAAGGTGGCTGGGTATGAGAGTAGAGTGTTGAATCAGGAGTGAACAGCAACGGTTCGGGAAATCCCAGCTACCCCACGGATGTCTATCACCTTCAGCCCTGCTGAGAGTCGGTCTGCTGCCCCACCCCACCTATTCTCACCCTCCTCACCCAACGCCCCTGCCACTCTCATACTCTTTCCCAATCATGACCTTAGTGCTTACCAATGACGACGGCATCGATGCTCCTGGCATTCAGGCTTTACAGGCAGCCCTGTCAGGGCAGCCAACTGCGATTGTCGCTCCGGATCGCCAGTTGTCAGGCTGTAGCCATCAACTGAATCGAGGCGGTGCGATCGCGATCGACCAGCGGACCACCACAGCCCACGCCATTGCGGGCACCCCAGCCGATTGCACCCGAGTGGCGGTGAGCTATCTGTATCCCGATGCCCGTTGGGTGCTGTCGGGGATCAACGCTGGCGGCAATCTGGGGGCCGATATTCATGTTTCGGGCACCGTGGCGGCAGTGCGAGAGGCGACGCTACTGCGCGTACCGGGCATTGCCATTTCTCATTACGTTCAAAATCGACGCCCTATTGACTGGGAGGTGGCGACTCGACTAACGCGCAAAGTATTGGATAAGTTGATGCAGGCCGCCCCGCCGCCGGGCAAGTTTTGGAATGTCAACTTGCCCCACTTGCAAGCGGATGATCCGGATCCTGACATGGTGTTTTGTGCAACGTGTACCCAGCCTCTGCCCACCGCATTTAAGGTTGAAGACGGGCAGTTTTACTACGTGGGCCAGTATGGTGATCGCGATCGCGATCCCGATGCTGATGTGGATGTCTGTCTGTCTGGCCACATTAGCATCAGTGAAATTCGACTTTGGTGATCGTCCCAGGTCAGTCAACGGGGATCAGTTCGCACTATCATAGTGAGATTGCTCAGTAAGCAGGCTGTCTTAATTAGGCTGCTCTGAGCTGACGACCCCATCTGGCTTTAGCTAGACAGCAATGTCTCAACTCAACCAAGGTCTGACATTATTTCTCAGTTTGCTCGTTGAAGCGACACCCTTTTTATTATTAGGCGTCGCTTTTTCGAGCATTTTGGCCGTCTTTGTCGATGAGCGCAAACTCATCGCTTATACCCCCAAAAATCCGGCCCTTGCAGCCGTTTCGGGGAGTTTGTTTGGCTGTCTGTTTCCTGTTTGTGAATGTGGCAATGTCCCAGTTGCCCGTCGCTTGTTAATGCAAGGCGCGCCATCGGCACTCGCGATCGGCTTTTTATTAGCGGCTCCGACGGTCAATCCGATTGTGTTTTGGGCCACGTGGATTGCCTTTCGCGATCAACCGGCCATGGTGTTCTGGCGGGTTGGCCTGACCATTGTGATTTCTGTGATCATTGCCTGCATATTCAGCGTGCAAAAAGATATTCGACCTTTTTTACAACCCCCGGTCGCGCGCTATTTGCCATCACCCTCACCAAAAGCGGCACCAGCCCTCGTTGGCGGTGGGAGTTCTCTACTCAGGGGCGGTGACTTTTTGTTGCAGTCGACGGGGACGCTGAAGCTCGACCAGCCGATGATGGCGACTCTAGGGGCAGCGGCCATCCCTCAGCAATCTTGGCGAGACAAAGCCCAGGCGGTTTTGGAAATGATGCTGCAGGAGTTTCGAGAATTAGGCGCCGTTTTGGTGATGGGGAGCGCGATCGCGGCCACGGTGCAGGTGGTGATTCCTCGAGAGTGGATTTTGGCGCTGGGGCAAGGGCCGATCACCTCCATCCTGGCGATGATGCTCTTGGCGTGGGTGGTGTCTATTTGCTCTACTGTTGATGCCTTCTTCGCGCTATCGTTTGCGTCAATTTTTACCAGCGGCTCGATTCTGGCCTTCCTGGTGTTTGGCCCGATGATCGACCTCAAAAACATTTCGCTCCTGCTAACCACGTTCAAAGCGCGAGCGGTGGTTTATTTATTTGTGTTAGCAGCGCAGTTAACCTTTGTGTTGACGCTGGCCGTCAATTTGTACACGAGTTGGTGAACCTGTCACAACTATGAAGCGGTCTTTTCCCTGGCCAACTTTTTGGGATACGTTAGCGCTCCTGCTGTGGGGCTTGATGTTGCTGCGCTACTGGTGGAGCGGGCGGCTGTCAGTACTGCTGCATCCTGACTATCACTGGTTAGCCATTGGGGCTGGCTGGCTGTTGATGCTGATGGCGGTCTGGCGCGGTCTGGCGCTGATTAAATCGCCGAAAAAGTTTGTGAACAATGCTCACATTGCGTTGTTCCCTCGGCGCTGGAGCTTAGCCGTTTTACTGGCGATCGCGGTCTTTGGTTTGATTTACGTGCCGCGACCTTTTTCCAGCGATGCGGCCTTGGCGCGGGGCATCGCTGACCCCGTGGCCTTAACGCGATCGCAGCCCCAACGGTTTGCTCGCAATACCCCTCCTGCCGAGCGCTCGCTGATTGACTGGATTCGCACTCTAAATGTCTACCCCGAGCCCGACGCCTACACCGATAACCCAGTGAATATCACCGGATTTGTCATTCATCCGCCGCAGTGGGACGACGACTACCTCATGGTGGCGCGGTTTGTGCTGACCTGCTGTGCAGCGGATGCCTACCCGGTAGGCTTACCAGTCAAACTAACGGGTGACCGTACAGCATTTGCCCCTGACAGTTGGGTGGCCATTGCAGGCACGATGATGACTGCAACCATAGACGGTCAGCGCCGCTTAGTGATTGCCCCCAATGAGGTTGTGACCGTACCGGAACCGAAGAATCCCTATGAATTTTGATCGTGTCTGGCGTCGCGCTTATCGTCATTGGCGACTGCCGTTAGACCGCTTGGCCATCGGCTGCATGGCGGGCTTGCTGGCGCTGGCGGCGCTGTTAGCGCTGTTAGGGGATCATGCCGTGGCTAGGGTGCAAACGTTTTCTTGGCAGGAGCGCACGGTGGGAGCTGAGAATGCCGCGTTTACCTTAACGTTCACCCGCCCGATGGAGCCAGCCAGCGTAGCGGCAAACTTGCAAATCACACCGGAATTGCCAGGACGTTTCAGTTGGGCGGGGCGACGTATGGCCTATACCTTAGATGCCCCGATTCCCTATGGCGAGACCTATGAGGTCACCCTACCCGACGCTCGCGATCGCTTTTCAGAAAATGACGCGGCTGTGCGGTTTGAGCCGTTTGTTAGCACCTTTCAAAGCCGCGATCGCGCGGTTGTTTATATCGGCACTCAAGGAGAAGAGGCGGGACGCTTGATGCTGATCAACTTTTCTCAAGAGAGCGACGCCGTGCCTCTGACCCCGGCAGATTGGCGAGTATTAGATTTTGAGCCGTATCCGCTGGGCGATCGCGTCTTGTTTTCAGCGGTTTCCCAAGCGTCAGACGCGGCGAGCCCCAGCAATTCGTTATACGCTGTCGCCACCGGTCTGGCTCCCCTGCCGCCAGCAGATCGGGTCTTGGCGGATGCGACACCGACGCTAGAGCCGGGCGCAGTGGGCGAGATTACACCGATTTTAGACAGCACTATTTACCAAAATTTGGCCTTTGATCTGGCTCCTAATGGCCAAAAGATTGTGGTGCAACGAGTCAACCAAACCGACCCCGCTGACTTTGGTCCTTGGGTGGTCGCTGAAGGTCGTGAACCCCGACGCTTGGCCACTGAACCTGGCGGCGATTTTCTCATTGGGCCAGATAGTGACAGCCTACTCATGCTGCAAGGCCAAGGCACAGCCGTCGTGCCGCTTGAACCGCTCGCAGACGCCTCAACCACCACTGAACCCTTAGACTTTTTGCCGGAATTTGGCTACGTGTTTGACGTCACCCGTGATGGGCAAGCTGCGGCCATGGTGAACTTTAACCAAAACGATCCAGAACGGCGCTTTTTGCAGACGCTCGTCATGGTGACCAACCAGGGCGAAGAAACTGAACTCTTAGACGCGACAACCATCATTAGCGCTGAGTTTGATCCGATGAATCGCATTCTCTACGTGGTGGCCAGTGATTTATTGCCTGGAGCAGAATACCGAGAACAGCCCTACCTAGCCGCCATCACCTTGAACGACGATCCGCGACCACTGAGACTGCTGAATTTTCCACCGCAAACTCGGGTGTCGATGGACGTTTCGCCGGATGGTTTAGCCGCGCTTTTAGAAGTGGCGGTGACGCTCGACAACAACCCCAACGACGAACGAATCCAAACCCTTTTGCTGCCTCTTTTTCAAACTACGGAGCAGCGACTGGCAAGCACCCCCGCGACGACTGAGCCGAATGTCTTATCGTTTGCTGGTGTGCAGCCCACGTGGTTACCCTAGTACCGGGCGGGAAATTGGCATACCGTTCCTAGCGCGGGGAGTGGCGGCGCAAGGGGAGCCATAGCAGAATGCGGAATGCGGAATGCGGAATGCGGAATGCGGAATGCGGAATGCGGAATGCGGAATGCGGAATGCGGAGTTCGGAGTTCGGAATAAGAATACTTTCTGTGTGGTACTTTCAGAAATTACAACTGTCCTGTCCTGATTGCGGATCACGATAGAAATGGTACAGGTAGGGTGGCCTTTGCCAACGAGCACTATGGCAGAATGCGGAATTGAGAGTGTGGAATGCAGAATTGAGAAGCCTACGAAATCGGCGTTTCAGAGATTTGAGCTACCCTGACCTGATTGCGGATTGCGGATTGCTATAGTGTTGTGAACATCATGTTTTGAACAGATGTAGAGATTTTTTGTAGCCGCCCCAGAGATGACGTTGGCTGAACGTAGCTGTTGGCGCAGCGTCTCCCCGAGGGAATAAGTCAAAATATAGCCAGAATGTCCCCTGGCCCCTCTTAACCCCTCTTAGCTCCTCTTGTCGGCAAAGCCAACGACTCTGATCAGGGGGCACTGACGGTTTGTTAGACCTACACTGGCAGTAGCGATCGCTGACAAGTAGGACACACAGCATGAATGGTCAGCTGGCAATCTAAGAGTTGGTAGCCAGCTTTTTTAGCCGTTCGGGCACCAGCCTTAAGTACCGAGTCGTTCTTAAACTCAATAGTCTTATTGCAGCGTACGCAAATCAAATGATGATGGTGATGGGGAGAAGGCTGGTTGATTTCGTAACGCTTTTGGCCTTCTGCTAGTTCCAGTTCTCGCAAAATTCCCATGCGAGCCATCAGCTTAAGATTTCGATAAATTGTTGACAAGCTAACTTGCTCACCTTCAAGCTTCAGCACATCTCGCAGATCTTCCGCGCTGAGGTGTTCCCCTTTGGGCAAGTTCTGAAACGTATCCAGAATAATCTCTCGCTGAGGGGTCATGCGCCACCCGCGTTCATTCAATTCAGCTTTGAGAGCAGATGCTGTATATGCCACTTAATGATTCCTCTCAACAGTGACGCCTTATTGATAATGATAGCGAATGATCCCCGTATTTGCAAGAAGAACATCTTATTGAGAATTTCTCCCATATATGACGTTAATCTGGCGGTCAAAGCAGCTATTGTAGCAATCCGCTGTTAGGTTCGAATGCCTGGAGAAGCCAGAGGCTTTATCCGGCAGTGGTTTCACTTATAAACTTTGAACTTTGAACTTTGAACTTTGAACTTTGAACTTTGAACTTTGAACTTTGAATTTTGCACCTTGCGATAATCGACACGATTTAGCCGGTGTGAGGTTCTCACCATCCAAAGCCCTGGCTGATCCGATGAGGTCACCCCTCTGCGGTGGTGGCGATCGCCAATTCCACATTGGGAACCGTGCGCAGTCGATCCATTACCTGTACGACTTGGCCATGGGCAACGGCTTCATCGGCTCGCAGGATCAGTAAAATTGGGCGATCGCCAATGCGCCGTGCCTGAATCTGCTCAGCGAGGGAGTCTAGCGTGGCGGCTTCGTTGCCCAATTGCAAATTGCCCCCGCTGGTAATTGTTAATGTCAGAGTGTGCTGCTGTAGCGGGTTTTCACTGGTTACTGCACTGGGCAAGTTCACGGGCAGTCCCTCTGAGCGAGTGAGGAAGAGACTCGACAAAATGAAAAACGTCAGCACGACAAAAATGACATCAATCATCGGCACGATGTTGATTTGGGCTGACGTGTCAGGTTCTTCGGGGAGATGCACGGCGCTACCAGACTCCATGGTCAAAATCGCTGTGGTCACACTCTAGCTGACATCATAGAGTTTGGTCGTCAAAGGTCAGAATTTGGCAACTTAAGGAGATTTCTGTCAATGAACATAAACATTCGGCGGTGCATTAACGCTTCACTAATGACACCCTACAAGCGGTAAATTCTTTCCTGTAAATCTCCTTAGTACTGGAGAGTAGCCGTCGCTAGCGGCATTCAGCGGCTGGCATCAAGCCAAACGGGCCAGCCGCTGGCCATCGTCAAATGCCCATATGAGCGGGTCATGAGCGCCGTTATTACAATACGCCTTTAGAACTGGGAATTTGGCTCGCCCGGCGAGGGTCAATCTCGGTCGCCATGCGCATAGCGCGAGCAAACGCTTTGAAGGTCGCCTCGATAATGTGGTGAGAATTGATGCCGTCAAGTTGACGAATATGTAGGGTCATTTGGCTATGGTTGACCACCGCGACAAAAAATTCCCGCACAAGTTGAGTGTCGTAGGTGCCGACGCGCTGTGTGGGAATGTCTAAGCCATAGCTGAGATGGGGCCGTCCAGAAAAGTCTAAAGCGACCTGAATAAGCGACTCATCCAACGGCGCTACAAAATGGCCAAAGCGGACGATACCTTTGCGATCGCTCAATGCTTCTTTTAAGGCCATGCCCAAGGTGATGCCAACATCCTCATTGGTGTGATGGTCGTCGATTTCGTAATCGCCCTGAGCGTGAACGGTCAAGTCAAACAAGCCGTGGGAGGCAATTTGGTGCAGCATGTGATCCAAAAACGGCACCCCGGTCTTGGCATCGCACTGGCCTGTACCGTCAATGTTAATCGTCACTTGCACGTCGGTTTCGCCCGTGGTGCGACTGATGGTGGCGGTGCGATCGACCACGAAGGCGGGAGGATGGGTGGCGGCGTTGCGGTCTTGAAGTTGCATAGCGGTGATAATAAAACAGGGCGGGCTCAGGGGCGAGGCATTTTCGCAGAATTATTTTGGATGTAAACAAAACGGGATGACGAAAATGCCTCGCCCCTACGGATTATTTTATGGGGTGGTCATGGCCGCCAAAACGGGGCGAATGTCGTGGTTGGTCACTTGATCGGTAATGCACACGTCGGCGATCGCCTTGGGCAAGATAAACCGTACGCGACCGTCCTCGACTTTTTTATCGCCCTGTAGCAGAGCAATCAAGGATTCAATACCCGCCTGAGTGGGTATTGTCGTGGGTAACTTAGTGCTGGTGATGAGATGTTGCTGGCGCTGCTCATCGTCTGCGGTCCAGAGATTGAGTGCTGTTGCTAGCTTACCGGCGGCGACCATGCCAATGCCAACCGCTTCACCATGATTTACCAACCGATAACCAGTGGCGCTTTCTACTGCATGGCCAATCGTGTGGCCATAGTTGAGAATCGCTCGCAGCCCCGACTCTTTTTCATCCTGAGCGACAACTTCAGCCTTGGCTTGGCACGATCGCTCTAAAATCATCTGCAGCAAGGCCCCATCGACATAACGGTATTGATCCAAGCGCGCTGCTTGTTCTAAAGCGACGAACAGCTCGGCATCCCAAATCACCCCATATTTGATGACTTCGGCCATGCCCGCCCGAAACTCTCGGGTCGGCAGGGTTTGCAATACCTTCGGGTCAATGACCACCAGCCGCGGTTGGTGAAACGCGCCGATCAGGTTTTTGCCTTGGGGGTGGTTGACGCCAGTTTTTCCCCCGATGGAGGCATCAACCATGGCCAGTAACGAAGTCGGCACTTGAACAACGCTAATACCGCGCAGCCAAGTGGCTGCCGCAAAGCCGGTCATATCACCAATGACGCCGCCCCCCAACGCCACCATGGCCGATTTGCGCTCTAGCTTCGCTTCATAGGCAGCGTCATGAATTTTTTGAATCGAACGCAGCGTCTTGTAGCGTTCCCCGGCTGGGAGGATACAAGTGCTGACCTGATAGCCCACCGCAGTTAACGATTGAACGAGGCGATCGCCGTAATGCCGGAAAATTGCGGGATTTGAGACCACGAGCAGTTTTTGCCCAGCTTTTACCAGTGGCTGTTCATGATGAGTCAGCCAAGCGCCGACGTGATCAATCGCATCGGACGCAATCACCACGTCATAAGGATTTTGCGGAATATCTACCGAGATAACGGACTTCATGATGCGATCGCTGCTTGCAGGTTTCTATCATCACCTATCGTAAGAGAATTCGGAGTGCGGAATTCGGAATTTGGCAAGGGGGAAGAGGGAAGAGGGAACAGGGAAGAGGGAACAGGGAACAGGGAACAGGGAACAGGGAAGAGGGAACAGGGAATAGGGAACAGGGAATAGGGGACAGGGAAGAGGGAACAGGGAATAGGGAACAGGACACAGCATGCGGCATCCGGGTTTAGGGAAATCAATCACCCATTACACTCCACCGACTTCATTTAGGAGATTTCTATCAATGAACAACCCATTCGGCGGTGCATTACGCTTCGCTAATGACACCCTACAAGCGGTAAATTCTTTCCTGTAAATCTCCTTACCCATCCACTCCACCGACTTCATTTACCCATCCACTCTGCCACCCTGCCACCCATCTACCCATCCACTCCACCGACTTCATTTACCCATCCACTCCACCGACTTCATTGACCCATCCACTCCACCGACTTCATTGACCCATCCACCCTGCTACCCATCTCCCCATCCACTCCACCGACTTCATTTACCCATTCACCCTGCCACCCATCTCCCCATCCACTCCACCGATTTCATTTACCCATCCACCCTGCTACCCATCTCCCCATCCACCCTACCGCCAAAATTCCCCAGCATGAGTACACTTAAGGGTGCATCTGTACTCCTGAGGGCGAGACGATGGTTTCGGTGCTGCATTTGTCCGACATTCACCTGGGCAGTGGCTTTGTCCACGGTCGCTTAAATCCAGAAACGGGGATGAACACACGCCTCGAAGATTTTGTCGCGACCCTGAGCCGCTGCATTGATCATGCGATCGCCGCCCCGGCCGATTTAGTGCTCTTTGGGGGCGATGCGTTTCCCGATGCCACGCCACCACCGCTAGTGCAACAAGCCTTTGCCAGCCAGTTTCGGCGACTGGCCGATGCGAGCATTCCCACGGTTTTGCTCGTGGGCAATCATGATCAGTACGCTCAGGGTCAAGGGGGCGCCAGTCTCTGCATCTATCGAACTTTAGGCGTACCTGGGGTGGTGGTGGGCGATCGCCTCGATACCCATCGTCTAGACACTGCAGGTGGCCCAGTACAAGTGATTACGCTGCCCTGGCTAACGCCCTCGGTGTTGTTGACTCGCCCTGACATGGAGGGCTTGTCGATGGCAGAAGTGAATGAGCGATTGCTCGATCGATTGCGAGTAGCCCTAGAGGGCGAAATTCGGCGTTTAGATCCAGACCTGCCAACGATCTTACTGGCGCACTTGATGACCGATACGGCCACCTTTGGGGCAGAAAAATTTCTGGCCGTTGGCCGAGGCTTCAACGTGCCAATGGCGCTACTGGCACGCCCTTGTTTTGACTATGTGGCCTTGGGGCACGTGCATAAACACCAGATATTGTGTGACGCTCCCCCCGTGGTCTACCCCGGCAGTATTGAGCGGGTGGATTTTAGCGAAGCGACGGAAACCAAAGGGTACGTCTGGGCAAATGTCGATAAAGGACAAACCACCCTAGAGTTTTGTCCCCTACCGGTCCGCCCGTTTCTCACCATTAAGGTCGATTTGATCACAGCAAAAATGCCTCAGCATAAGCTGCTAGAGGCGATCGCTCAAGCCGACATCCAAGATGCGGTAGTCCGCCTGATGTACAGCGTGCGTCCTGATCAAATTGATGAACTGGATAATGCGGCTCTGTATGAAGCGCTGTCGGCAGCCCACACGTACACGATTCATCCCCAAATTGTGGCGCAACCATCGCGATCGCGACTGCCCGAGCTGACTCCCGGCGATAGCCTTGACCCCATGGCAGCGTTGCAAAGCTATCTCAATAACCGCCCAGAACTGACTGAGCTGGCGGCTGATATGACTGCCGCCGCCCAAGCACTGCTCGAAGACACGCCCTTTGAACAAACGGTATCTGAAACCGTCCTTCCAGCAGCAGATGAAAACCCAGAGGAGGATGATACATCGCGTCAACTGCGGTTGCTGTGAAGTTGCCTCTCCTGACCCAAAGCATCTCGCAACATGGCGCGGATAAGCCAGGTCGGCTAGTCCTGTGCCTGATTCACAACGCTGACCGCTAGGTTGAGCAAATCCGGGCTTGAGACCAGGCCACCGGGAATATTTTGGAGAGTGCCACAAGCGATTAGGGATCGGCTTGAAAATAAAGTACCCGGACAAGACTGTGGCAGGGTGGATGGGTAGCAGGGTCGGTGGGATGTTAAACCGCGTCTAAGTTGAAAAGTGGAGTTATGTTTGGCCATCAAAACCTCATCTAACCGCTCCTTGCAAAGGAGCGAAAGCAGACTGTCATTAAGCCTCTCCTTGAGAAGGAGAGGTGCCGCAGGCGGTGAGGTCGGAC
>JBCDAJ010000119.1:0-20931 GCA_039185935.1 Cyanobacteria bacterium P01_F01_bin.56
AGCCAATCGAAGACAGATGAAGTGCAAGGTTTTTTGACGAGAGAATGGGGCTTTCAGCGAATTTGCCTTGCACATAAATGCTACTCAAAATGGCTATATCCCTTGCGTGTTGGGTATTTTAGACTTTTTCAGCAGCCCCTATTTAGAATGCCGCATTCTGCGATAGGCTAATCCCTGCCCGCATAAAAGTTACCTGTCGGTCACCGGAGAAGTCGAGAACGCAGAGCTGATAACGAGCTTCAGAAAGAACGTTCTGGTTCCGGAGCTGATCATGTGAAGTCAGACAGCATCGTGAAAGGTGATCAAAGGTCGGTTTGGGTAGCGCGCCTAATTTTTGGCAGGCTAATCCCAAAGTCGGTGGGGGCAATGGGCTCAATGTCGGGGTCGCAACCCCCAATTTGATAAGCCTGGGTGACCCAAACCGTTGCCCCTAGCTGCAAGAAGATCAGGGTGATGATGTCGTTAGCCAAGCGGGGAAGGAGCGATCGCCAACTGGCGAGGGCTTTCATTACAGTTTTGCCGGGGGTCTCACCGGCAAAGCGACCTAGGGTGAGCTCACCCGTACGCCAGTCAGCGCGGGCGAACCCCAGTGGTTGTAAAGCCGCTTCCAACGATTTCAGCAGGTCAAAGAGGAGCCGCATTCGCATTGTTTGTTCATGGTCGGGATGTTCTCGCAGCCATTTCAGCATCAGCGGATTGAGCTGAAATTCCGCCACTAAGCGATTGAGGGCGGTGATCAGTGCTTGAGTAGAGTCTTGTACACAGGAATTAATCGGACTGACCATGGTGGTGCCGGTGCCATCGCCAATGCGATACCGAGCAGCCATTACATCCAGTTCTCGGATTAAGTGCTTCATGGGTGAAAACGTGACGCCATCAAAGTCGTAGTCTTCGGTAAAGGGCGGAAACTTGATGATGACGTCGGCAACCGGCCGAAACCCCACACGACCATATTGGCGATCGCCCATAAAGCGAGTCCAATGGTTAGAGCCAGCAATCACCGCTTCTGGACTGTGGGTGAAAATTTGGCGATATTCGATGTCAAAGCGCAGGGCATCGGTCAACGGTTCGCGAATCACCGTTGCCATCCCAAAGGAAAAATGGCCAAAATACACGCCACCAGGAGCAAATTCCTTTTTGTTACCGCCAATGCCGCCGTAGACTTCCATCACTAAGGCCCGATCGCCGACTTGCCAAAGCTCTTGAATGGCCGTTTCAGCCGCTTGAGCGTCACCTGATTTGGGTAGTAGCAGTGAGTTAATCACCTGCCCCTTATGCTGGCCAGTATGTCGCCAATAGTCTTTGTGAATGTAGTGGAGGGCGGCCTTTTTTTGAGTGAGGACGATATCCGGGGTCAGGTCAAAAAGGTGAAAGGGCGCGATAGCCTGCACCACAAACTCCTCTTCGTGATTCATTGCCCCATAGACATACCAACCTTCTGAGTTCAGAGGCGATCGCTCAAGATCGCGGTTGGTGGACTGGTAAAGATGATTGCGATTGGGTAAGACAGAGGGAATGTAGACGATTTCTACCGGCCCCTTAAATTGCTGGGTCGCTTTGTCATAATGCCGAACTCGAAAGCGATCGTTGCCCGTCGCCTCGACAATTTGCACCAGCCCATAAAATCGCCCCGTGACATGTATTGGATCACTCTGAATTAATAGCTTTGGCGATTGCTCAGGCGCTGCCACCACCTGCACGGGGTCAGGCAACAGCACGACGACATCATCAATGGGGTGAGCCCCCGCGATTGATTCTAGTGGGTCAACCTTTGACCAGTGATTGATGCGATCGGGATGCACCGTGCCCTGACGACGGCTAACTGCGACCTGCTCGGCAAAGTGCACATCCATCGTGACCAATTGCACATAAGCCTGGGCCTCGGAGTCTGGGGCCCACTGCAGGGTTGCCGTTTGTCCAATGAGATCGGTGTAAGCAGCGGGCGTTTGCCACACCTCTAGCCCCACTTGTCGTATCGGGCGGCGATCGTCCTTTTGCGGTAAGATGAGCCTTCCCATCCACTCACCCATTGGACGATACAGCGCCAAGTTGGGGGCTTGCTTAATGGGGTAGTAATCCACACGATTAAAGGGAGCGGCCTGATACAGCTCGTAATTGCTGGGGCGGACAAAGTCGGCCTGCTTTAAGCCTGACCGCGCCCAGTCTTTAAGTAAGATTCCGGTCACGATATCGACGGTTTGCTGCAGGGGTGTCCGCCCATCTGGCAACTGTCGCTCTATGCTCATGGGGCCTTGGGAGCCGCTATGGCCGATGGCACCCAGGGAGATAAAGACAATCCGCCCTCGTCGTTTGGCTTTATTCCAGTTAGATACCACCGCGATGGGCCAGCGAGCGGGAAACAGTTTCACGCCTAGCTTTTCGACCGGGTCGAGGTTACCGGCTAGGTGATAAAGCTTGTCGATCGCCATGGCTCCGGTGTTGCCGCTCATCACGCCAGCGATCGAAATGACTTCAATAGGGGCTCCGGTCACTTGCTGCAGGTATCGCACGCAACCCATCGACATTTGCCCGCCGCCGCTAAAACCAATGAGACTAATCGGAGTGCCACTGCCTGGTTGATAGCCGTGATAAATCAGGCTGTCATACAGGACTTGAGCTAACCCGCGATTTTGAATGGGGCCATAGCGAGCATCGGCCGACATCATGACGGCAAAAATATTGCGGATGTTTACCACAAAGCCAATCGGCACAACGGGAACTGTGGCTTTAAAGGCATCTACCCAGCGCCAAACCCAAGCAAACGCATGATCTTCAGTGAGCTGAGTATTGCTGACCGAGTAAGGAATAATGCCTTTAACAACCAAGATATTGGGGGGCAATGCCGCCACCAGTTGTTCTAAGAACCGCTCGACTTCAGGCAGATAGCCATAGGTACCTTGGTTAATCCCGTCAAGATAGGTCACATAGCGGGCTACAGTTACCGTCTTTTCTGGCTCTCTCACGACGATGCCGGGATTAAGCGGTCGATTGCCCTGCCAACCGGCCCACCAACTCAATGACTCTAATGGCGTCATCAAGATGGCCACACCGACTGCTACCAAACTCAACACAATTAGATTAATGACCAGTTGCACCGTATCGTCTAATGCCTGAAACCATAGCCGAAACCCCTGTTGAGAGGTGGTGAGCACACCAATGACGAGAAAACTGATAAACGCGATCGCCAAATAACGGTAAAGTTGCTGCGTGGTCGGTGACTGTCCCGGTGGCGCCTGGATACCCACCTCATCAATCACATCTGAATGAAGACGCGGTAACCCTTGACGATCTTGCTGTGCTAGTAGGGCTTCTAAATTGGCTGGCCGAGTGGTGACTTGATGCCCCGCTGACAAACTCGTCAACCATTGCTCTAAGCGCGCTAGCGGCTGACCGATTGTGCGTTGTCCCAATTGCAAGAGCAGCCAACCCAAGCCCACGACAAGCATGGACTGCCAAGACGCTAAATTCGTTGTCGACTCAATGGCAACTAACATCCCCAAAAGGGACCAAATAGATAACATCACCGCAATGGGCATGCCGAAGTAGGGCAGGGCGATGAGAAAGCCTAGGAGTTGAGGCGCATAACTGATAGCTAAAGCCCGAAAGACCCTCTCAACCGTAAATCCATGGCGCCAAAAGAGCTGCACAGTGAGCCATACACAGAGCACCCAGACAATAAAAGTGACCGCGTAGATCAGGGCCGAAACGCCCAGACTCAGCACAAATCGCAGGGGCTTGATGCGATTGGCAAATAACACAATGCTTTGGCCGATCGCCTGTGAGAAACCCGCTAACAAAACAACGGTGACGGCTACCCAGCGATCTTGACTGCGATCGCCAACCTGGATAAAGACGTCAGGGTCAAGGCTTAACCCGCCGACCAAGATCTCCCAAAACTGCTGCCAAAAAGTTCCGTCCATACACTGTTCTGACTGTGTTCAGTCACTCGCTTTTTCTGCCTACCCAATAAAACTGCCTCGATACCTAAGCTCGCAAATCGTCGACTTATTTAGCTTGAGAATCTGGGTACCTACGCGATACGAGAACTCGGCAATTGGCGTTAGCAAATGTTTGCCATCGTTTTGTCATCGTATTGTATGGGGTTCTTTGCTGAATCGGGGGCGCGTCCATGCCTTTAGCCTGACTGCCAAGATCGCGATCGCGCGGATTTATTTTTCTCAAAATCAGTGAAAAAATTTCCGCGCTAAACTCAGATTGCTCGCGAGCAGCTCCCCGATCAGCGGTTAGGGATCGGCTTGAAAATAAAGTACCCGGACAAGACTGTGACAGGGTGGATGGGTAGCAGGGTCGGTGGGATGTGATTTAAGCGCAACTCCCTTACTCGTCTGACCAGGAGATTAGTCACGATGTCACTACTCGTAAAGTTGATAGGTGGGTTGGTGGGCCTGCTTATGACCCTCTTTGCCCTGGGCTTCGTGTTGCCAAGCACCGTTCATGTGGAACGAGATACCCTCATCAATGCCCCACCGGCTGCAGTATTTCCCTGGGTGAGTGACTTTACACGTTGGGAGGCTTGGTCTCCCTGGGCGACTAAAGATCCTGAGGCGATGATGCAAATTGCGGGGTCGGGACTCGGCCAAACCATGCGTTGGCAAAGTGAGAATCCTGAGGTGGGCTCAGGCTCGCAAACTATCGTTGAGCGATTAGAAGGGAGTCTACTGAAAACGCATTTGGAGTTTGGCGATCGCGGTCGTGCTGATGCCACGTTTAAGCTGCAACCCCAAGACGGTAAGACCCTGATCACCTGGTCGCTAGATACGGACATGCGCGACGGTGTTCCAACCCTGCAACAACCCATCAGCACTTATGTCGGATTTTTCATGGATGCCATGATCGGTAAAGACTATGAGGCTGGTTTGCAACACCTGCAAGCGATCGTAGAAGCCAACAACGCAACTTAAGCAATCAAGGCGTTAACTATAGAGCGATCCGGGGTTTGGTGAAAATAATCTGGAGCGCTACTCTCCTTTCGTGACAGACCTTTCATTCCCGCAGGATTTGTCTTTCCCAAAAGATATTCCGTAGGCTTTACCCCTCTCGCAGAAGTTTTTGACTCTGAACGCGGCGATGTCTTTAGGGCACATCATCAATCACCCTCAGCAGCCCTAAATGGTGAAACTTGATGTGCCTGGTAATTAGCTGCCGCACCGGCTCAGCAGTCACCACCCTGAGTTCAGGATGGTAAGAATATCGATGGCCTTTAAATTGCTCTAACCATTTGATTGAAGCCGATCAGGCCAAACTCAGGTAGTGCCCGCGTGGACACAGGTGCAGTAAGCCACAGTTTGAGCCGGTCATTCTGAATTGCTGAAATTGCTATCCGAATAGGCCTCTCGATGCGGAACTTCGACTGCCGAATTCCGCATTCTGCCACGTCAAGCTGTCAGGTTCTGACGAATTCAGCCGCGCTTCTATAAAGAGTACTTAAAGCCCTCTCAGTGAAGAGAAGATAGCATCCTCATAGCCGTGATCTAGGCCACAAGTGCATCGTAGCTTACATCACACTTGGCTCCTAAGTACAATCCGCATGGCATATGTTATTGAAGATTTTTAAGATTGCGTGTTTACCCGCAATTACGGCTACTTAGATTACATACTGGTGTTATTAAATACGTAAGGGAGCTCAGTACAGTTGTGATGTCGTCATCTCTGTTACCCAGCTTCTTCTCGTTTTAATACCTAGAAGATAGGTGCATTTATGTCTAGCCAGTCAAAACTTACCCAATCGAATACTCATGTCAACGTGATGGAAACCTTGGTCGCTGAAGAGGTTGACCGTCAATTGCAAGGTTTGCCAGCACGCTTGGTTCGGTATTTGAGGCGCAGTGAAGTTGAAACCTATGCCTTGAATCGCTTACCGGCACTCTATGCAGCGAGTGAGAAAGGTTTGGAGCATCAGCGTGCCAAGGCGCGGCAGGAACTGCGGCAACAAATTACTCAAGCAGTCCGTCAAGCTCTCGCGGCAGTACAAAGAGACCCTTTACGCACGTCACAACCGCTGCAAGTTTCGGTTCCCCATCAACAGGCAGACGCTGCTCTTGAGACCTTAAAACAGTGGCTGGAAACTCCTGATTTGACATGGGATCAGGCCCTTAAAGCACTGACTAAGTGTCAGCGGCAGCACACCTTAAATCATGACGATGTGCCACAGATACCGACTAAATCTGCACCGCCGCTGCCTAATTCTTCCTCTCGTCATGGGCAGAGCTATGCCAAAAAAACTAGCGAACTCAAAAGCACAGCCTTGCGCCCTGGGGTTTATGGCTGCCGCACAGCTTGGATTCCTAAGCAGCGCCAAACCCAATCATGGCAACATCACCGCTCAACTACTTAAACCGCTCAACTACTTAAGCATTGGTTTAGAGGGGAATGTTGCTGCGATAATTAGAGGCTAAGAACGAGCAGCGGGCGGTTTTGAACCCACCTGGAAAATTAGCACATGCCGCAATTACAACCGCGATCGCTAGGATAGGATCGCAATTCGTAGTTGTGGATACGTTAATGACTGATAAGTGTCGATATCTGCCAAGGTTAGTGGCCAGTTGTATGCTGATGGGCTTTGTTGCTGCCGGGTGCAGTCAGCCGCCAACTGCCGACACCAGCTTAGAGACACCGACTGCGGCACCCAGGCAACGCGATCTAAAGACTCTACGACTGTTGTATAGCCGGGTACCGGTGACGCTGAATCCGCATTTGGCGACGGGCATTCAAGATTTTGAAGCTGGGCGGATTGTGCTGGAACCCCTGGCTACAGCCAATGAGCGCGGCGAACTGGTGCCGATTTTGGCGGCGGCAATCCCCACAGCAGAAAATGACGGCCTCGCGGCTGATGGCAAATCAGTTACCTGGCAGCTCAGGCCAGATGTGCAATGGTCAGATGGTCAACCGTTCACCGCCGAGGATGTGGTATTCACCTTTGACTTTGTCAGCAATCCCCAAGTGGGTGCTGCAACAGCTCAATATTATGAAGGGGTGGAATCGGTTGACGCGATCGATGAACAGACAGTCAAGATTACGTTCACTGACGTAACGGCGGCTTGGCAGATTCCCTTTACTGGGCAAACAGGGGTAATTTTGCCCCAGCATATCTTTGAGTCGGTCAATGGTCCTGATGCCCGTATCGCTGAGGCGAATTTAAGCCCCATTGGGACTGGGCCTTATCAAGTTGACAACTGGCAAATTGGCAGCGTTACGTTCGTTCACAACCCCAATTATCGAGGGGAAACACCGGCCTTTGCAGCGGTAGACCTGGTTGGCGGCCTCGCCCCTTATGCCGCTGCTCGTGAAGTGTTGAGCACAGGGGAAGCCGATTTTGCCCACAACCTCCAAGTTGAAGTCGAGTTGCTTAGGGATCTCCAACAAGATGGTCGGGGCGTGATCGACACTGTGTTTGGGGGGTTGGTGGAGCGTATCATGCTGAATCCAACCGATCCGTTTGCGGAGACAGACTCTGGCGAGCGCTCCAGTTTGCAGGCTCCGCATCCTTTTTTAAGTGATGTGCGGGTACGTCAAGCGATCGCCTACGCGATTGACCGCGACACCATTGCCGAAGCGCTTTACGGCTTTACTGGACGACCGACAGCCCAATTGCTAGTCGCACCGCGACCATTCGCGAGCCCCGGCACCGTACCCTATGAATATGATTTAGCTAAAGCAGAAGCGCTGCTGGACGACGCAGGATGGATTGACACCGATGCTGACGGCATTCGCGATCGCGATGGTCAAGCCATGGAGATTGTTTTTCAAACTTCCGTAAACCCAGTACGGCAGAAGACGCAAACGCTAGTGGCAGAAAGCTTGGAAGCGTTAGGCATAGATGTCGATATTAAGCGAATTCGAGTTGACGACTTCTTTTCTGGCGATCCGGCACAAACCAACAGCATCAACCATTTCTACGCAGACATGCAGGCTTACACGACGGGTAATGATCATCCTGACCCGACCATTTATTTGGGTTGGTGGACCTGTGATCAAATCGCCACCCAGGCAAATCAGTGGCAAACGCCGAACAACGCCCGCTACTGCAATCCTGAGTATGACGCCTTGTTTACCGTGGCAAAGCAAGAACTGAATCCAGAAAGACGCGCCGCCTTATTTCAAGAACTGGATGCTTTATTGGCCGCCGATGTGGCGGTGATTCCGATTGTGCATCGGGCGATCGCTAACGGTATGAGCAAGAGCCTCGTCGGTGTGGAACCGACCCCATGGGATGCCAGCACTTGGGATATCGCCAATTGGCAACGGCAAACCGCCGAGTAACCAACCCGCAGCGCGCAAGCTATCCCAGCATGATGCAGGTATTTCTGCGCAGCCAGGCATCAATGCCAGAAGCTCGACTGTGATGATGCCATATTAGGTACAAGTGAAAATCGCCATGAGACAGAAGATTCATCAATTGCTCATGGCCAGTTTTGTTTTCTGTGAACTTTTCGAGGAAATCCTGAACAGAGTCGGCAGGCCAGGTTGATATGGGAAACATGAGTTAGAAGCGCTTAGGAACCGCCCTCATCGCCTTATCTAAGTTCAGTCGCTTGATAGAGATATTCTGAGCGCTTGCCACATCTTGTATAAGTTGACCATGTTTTCGATTTACATTCTGACTTATAACGAAGAGCTTGATATTGCTGCCTGCATCGAATCGGCAATGCTATCCGATGATGTGATTGTTGTCGATTCTTGCAGCCGCGATCGCACTGTTGAAATTGCCTCTCAGTATCCAGTACGAGTTATTGAGCATCCCTTTGAAAGTCATGGCAAGCAGCGCACTTGGATGCTAGAAAACATTCCGGCGAAGTATGAATGGGCTTACATTCTCGAAGCTGATGAGCGCATGACGCCCGAGCTGTTTCAGGAATGCTGCCAGGTCATGCAACGTTCTGAGCATGTGGGCTACTATGCCGCTGAGCGAGTCATGTTTATGGATCGCTGGATTAAGCACAGCACGCAGTTTCCTCGCTACCAGTTGCGGCTCCTGCAACTGGGCAAGGTCTGGTTTACTGATTATGGCCATACCGAGCGCGAGGTGTGTGAGGGCTCGACAGGCTTTTTGCAAGCGACCTACCCTCACTACACCTGTGGCAAAGGCATGAGCCGTTGGATCGAGAAGCACAATCGTTACTCTACTGACGAAGCTAAGGAAACGCTAGAGCAACTGCAATCGGGTAGGGTGAATTGGCCACAGCTTTTCTTCGGTAAAACGGAAGTAGAGCGTCGTCACGCCCTTAAAGATTTATCATTGCGGCTACCCCTGCGCCCCCTTATTCGCTGGTTTTACATGTATTTCATCCTTGGCGGATGGCGCGATGGCGAAGCTGGCTTTGCCTGGTGTACGCTCCAGGGCTTTTATGAATATTTGATTGTCCTCAAGGTCAAGGAACTCAAGCGTCAACAAGCGAACGCTGCGGCCACTGCAGCCACGGCTACGCCAAATGCCATCCGACAGACCGCTGATCAAACCCTGGTGAACTAGCTCTGCGGCGATGAGTGCTGCTATCTGGCCGCTGTAATCATTATTGGTAGAGCTTGCATAATCCGCAGTTTGGGAACAGAGCCATTAGCGTTACACTCAAGGGCGGCACGCACTGAGGCGTTTAGGGTACGCATGGCAGTGGATTATGATTTGGTGATTTTAGGGGGGACTCCTGAGGGTTATTCGGCTGCCGCTGAGGCCAGCCGCTATGGGGCCAGAGTCGCTCTGATATTGCATGGTTTAGAGGGCGATCGCACGTCTCTTATTCACCGCGGCTTATGGCAATTAGCCGCGCGTTCAGCTTGGGAGATGCGCACGTCTGGCAGCCCGGTCACGCCTTGGCAATGGACCCAACAACGGGCGACCTTAATGGCCGACACATTGACTCAAAATGCGCCACAGGAACTTATGGTGCAAGGGGTAGATGTGATGGCTGAACGGGGTCAGATAGTGGGCGATCGCCCGTTGACCCTAACGACTGCGACTCGTCAATTCACCACCCGAGCCGTGATTGTCGCGACCGGTAATCAAGTCAAGCCACCCAGTCTGCCAGGGCTAGACACCGTTCCTTACGATACGCCTAAGACCTTTTGGCAACGTGAACAACTGCCGCCATCGGTAGCGATCGTCGGTAGCAGTCCTGAGAGCATCGTGTTGGCGCAGTGGCTGGTTCATCAATCAGTGGATGTATTTCTAATCACTGCCCATAAAGGTTTACTCAATCAAGAAGATCCGGATGTCTCTGGCTGGTTGGCGGCCCAGCTTCGCGCTGATGGGGTTGATTTGCGACTGGGAACCAGGGCTCTAGAGGTATCTCATCAGCCCATAGAATCCCCTGAACCAGCAATTGTCGTGAAATTAGCAGACGATGTGATCGCTGCAGCGGCTTTGGTCATTGCCCCGCGCCCAATTCCCAACACGAATGATTTGGGGTTGGAAAAATGCTTGCCAGGCGATCGCCCCATGACCGTCAATGCTTTTTTACAAACCGAACATCCCCAGATTTATCTCTGTGGGGCTGCTATTGGCGGATATGAACTGCCCGCGATCGCTCGGCAAGAGGCCCAGTGGGCGGTTCAGAATGCTCTCTTGTGGCCGTACCGCCGGATAAATTATGCCGCCATTCCCTATGATTTACCGACACAGCCGCCACTGGCCCGCGTCGGGCTCACTGAACCGCAAGCGCGGCAGCGGTTTGGTCGTGAGGATGTGTTAGTCGTTCACCAATCGCTATACCACAACCCCCAGGCACAATGGCGAGCATCAACAGTGGGGTTTTGCAAACTCATCGGCCATCGTGACGGCCGCCTGCTCGGATGTCACGGCGTTGGGCCAGAAGCCCCAGAATGGGTACAAACAGTCGCTGTCTTAATGGCTCAAAAGACGCCCTGGTGGCGCTTAGCCACCTTGCCCACCTTGCCTTACAGCTTGACGGACCTGCTGCGTCAGGCTGCTCAACAGTGGCAGGGCGATCGCTGGCAGCCAGGTCAATGGCGACGAGACTGGGCGGAAAATTGGTGCAACTGGCGACGTAGCCGCTAAAGTGCAGAAATCTGTTCGGCCAATTGGAAGTCCAATTCGGTTAATCCACCGGCATCATGGGTCGTCAGGGAAAGTGAAACCCGATTGTAATTGACGGTGATGTCAGGGTGATGGCCTAAGGCCTCGGCGGGCGCGACGAGTTGGTTGACGAAAGCGATCGCTTCGACAAAATCCTCAAATGTCTGCTCAAAAAATAGCGTTGTACCATCCGTGGTCCAGGCTGACGGCAGCGCCTCAACTCGCTGCTGCACCTCAAGATTACTAAGACGGGATGACAGGGCATGGGCTCCCTGAGCTGCCGGCGGCTCAGTAACCAAGTTCGCAGCGATCGCCCCGTTCTCGTTAACTATCCCAGGTAATGTCAGTAGCATAAAGCCAAGAATCCCATCCATATCAGCATTCCTCTGGCAGCATTGGGGCCATGGTAGACAACTTATTGAGCATGACGCGGCCCCATGATTATCGCAACGAGCGTTACGAGGAGTCGCGATCACCATCTCGTTCATTCATCACTCATATTCCTCTATGGCTGATTTTTTGCTGGTCGCGATGGAGTAGTAATCTGAGATAGCTCATCCCTTATTCAGTCTTGGTTAGGCCTTTATGCAAGCGTCTTCGCAACCAAAATATTCGGCTCTTTGGCGATCGCTGATTCCCTACTTATTTCTCGCGCCTGCCTTGACGGTGCTAGGGCTGACGGTGTTTTGGCCTGCGATTCGGGCGCTGTATCTGAGCTTTACCAGCTATGGATTTGATGTGACGCAGCCGCCGCTGTGGATTGGGCTGGAGAATTTTCAAGAGTTGCTGAGCGATCGCACCTTTTGGATCACGTTCAAAAATACGCTGCTGTATCTGATTGGGGTGGTGCCACTGCTGGCGATTTTGCCGCTGCTGCTGGCTATTCTAGTGAATCAAAAGCTGCGGGGCATGCGGTGGTTTCGGGTGGCTTACTACACCCCGGTGGTGATTTCTATGGTGGTGGCGGGCATTGCGTGGCGGTGGCTCTATGCGGAGAATGGATTCTTCAACCAGATTTTGATGGGGCTGGGGCTGACGGAGAGTGGCATTCCTTGGTTGACGAGTCCGGCCTTGGCGATGCCCAGTGTCATGGTAGTAACCATTTGGAAGGGGCTGGGTTACTACATGGTGATTTACCTGGCAGGGTTGCAAACCATTCCCCCAGAGCTGTACGAAGCGGCGGCGATCGAAGGTTCTGATGGCTGGCGCAAACACTGGGACATTACATTTCCGCTGATGCGACCCTACATCTTTTTGGTCACGGTGATTTCTGCGATCGCGGCCACCAAAGTGTTTGAAGAAATCTACATCATGACTCAGGGTGGCCCGCTCAACAGCTCCAAGACGATCGTCTATTACGTCTATGAGCTGGCGTTTCAAGAGTTAGAACTGAGCTACGCCTGCACGGTAGGACTGGCGCTGTTTTTGGTGATTTTAGCGCTGTCGATTTTACGGTTAATGAGCGATCGCTCTGAGGTTGCCTAGGCCTTTAGGACTGACGCCAAAGCCCTTTGATTTCCCCAATCTGGAGGCTTTTGCAGCCGATTTCCCAGTATTGGGATGTCGGGGCCAAAATTCAGAGGCAACTGCGTAAATCCCATCCTGGCCGGATGAGCGATTGTCAACAAATAGTCGCATTTTGCATTTTGAGCATGGGGGCGGTGATTGCACCAGTTGGGTTCAGAATTTTACGGTTTTCAGGCTATACAAATAGATTTTGGAATGCTTTACGGCCCTATTCTCACTTTTTGAAACGAAAAAATTGGAAGTATATTGAGCAAATGCAAGAAGTATATTGAGCAGATGCAATTGGAGACTGCGCTTATGTCAAAATGTAAGCGGCTTTGCCAATCTGTCGCAAAGTACAGTAAGCGGGCATAGGTAACGTATGGAATTAATCGAGCCAATCTATCAATACGCCTGGCTGGTGCCGGTGTTGCCGCTAGTCGGAGCCGCGATCGTCGGCACAGGACTCATCAGCTACAGTCAGACGACAAGTACGCTCCGGCGTCCCTCTGCAGTTTTCATTGTGTCCCTGACTGGGGCAGCGATGGTGCTGTCATTTTTACTCTTTTTTAGTCAGGTGCAGGGCCATGAAGCTTACACTCGCACCATTGAGTGGGCTTCGGCAGGCGACTTTAAGCTGACGATGGGCTACACCATCGATCACGTGGCCTCGTTGATGCTGGTGATTGTGACGACGGTGGCATTTCTCGTCATGGTCTACACCGACGGCTATATGGCCCACGACCCTGGCTACGTGCGCTTTTACTCCTATCTCAGCTTGTTTAGTTCTTCGATGTTGGGCTTAGTCATTAGCCCCAACTTGTTGCAGATCTACGTATTTTGGGAACTGGTGGGCATGTGTTCCTACCTGCTCATTGGCTTTTGGTACGGGCGCGATGGGGCGGCAGATGCGTGCCAAAAAGCCTTTATTACCAACCGAGTGGGGGACTTTGGCCTGCTGTTAGGGATGTTGGCGATCTTTTGGGCGACCGGTAGCTTTGAGTTTGACGTGATGGGCGAGCGTCTAACCACCTTGGTAGAAACCGGCAGCCTCACCGCTGGCGTGGTTACGATCTTTGCTCTCTTGGTATTCCTGGGGCCCATCTCGAAGTCGGCGCAGTTTCCCCTGCATGTTTGGTTGCCCGATGCGATGGAAGGCCCGACCCCGATTTCCGCGCTGATTCACGCGGCGACCATGGTGGCAGCGGGAATTTTCCTTGTGGCGCGCATGTTCCCCGTGTTTGAGGAACTGCCCACAGTGATGACGGCCATCGCTTGGGTGGGCTGCTTCACGGCCTTTATGGGCGCGAGCATCGCCATTACGCAGAATGATATTAAGAAAGGTCTGGCCTATTCAACCATGTCCCAGTTGGGCTACATGATGATGGCGATGGGCGTCGGTGCTTACGGTGCCGGTTTATTCCACCTGATGACCCATGCGTACTTCAAAGCCATGCTGTTCCTCTGCTCCGGTTCCGTGATTCACGGCATGGAGGAAGTTGTCGGCCACGATCCCATATTGGCTCAAGACATGCGCCTGATGGGGGGCCTGCGAAAGTACATGCCCATCACCTCCGCGACCTTCTTAATTGGGACTTTGGCCATTTGTGGCATTCCGCCCTTTGCGGGCTTTTGGTCTAAGGATGAAATCCTCGGGTCTACCTATACCGTCAGTCCAGTGCTGTGGGCCATCGGCTGGCTAACGGCAGGCATTACCGCTTTCTACATGTTCCGCATGTACTTCAGCACCTTTGAAGGAGAGTTTCGCGGCACGAATAAAGCGATTCAGACCCAGCTCAAGCGCGAGCAGCTGATGGCCATGGGCGCTTCCCTTGGTCCGGGGGCGATGAATCCCCAAGAGCTGACCCTTGAGGCTGAAGCAGAGTCGCATGGTCATGACGACCATCACCACGCGGAAACCCCCCACGAATCGCCCATTGCCATGACGCTGCCGTTGATGGCGCTGGCGGTGCCTTCAGTGCTTGTCGGCTTGGTGGGTACGCCCTTTGTGAATTACTTTGAGGCGTTCATTCATCCCCCCAGCGAAGAAGTTGAGGCGTTATTGCCTTGGTCAGAAGCGTTCGCCGAGTTTGAATGGTCGGAATTCATCCTTATGGCAGGGTCTTCAGTGGGCATCGGCTTGATTGGTATTTCCCTCGCCATCCTGATGTATGCCCAGAAGAAGATTGATCCTGCTGCGATCGCCAACCAGATCCAGCCGCTGTACAAACTTTCTAAGAATAAGTGGTACGTGGACGAGATTTATGATGCCGTTTTTGTGAAAGGCTGTCGCGGTTTGGCCAAGCAGGTGCTGGCAATCGATGTCCGCATTGTGGATGGGATTGTCAACTTGGCTGGGTTTGTGACGCTAGTGACTGGCGAAGGGCTGAAATATCTAGAAAATGGTCGCGCTCAGTTCTATGCGCTGATTGTCTTCGGGGCCGTGTTAGGACTGGTGCTCGTTTCTGGCATTACTTAAACGACCGCTTAATTTCTTCAATAACCCTGCAAAGCATGGCTGTTAATAACTAGCCATGCTTTTGCGTGCGGAAATTCCTTTTATAAATTAAAAACTTGTTGCGATTTGCCGCGATCGCCCAAATCCCCCTCTAAAGTCTTGAGTAAGAATCTCTAGTTATTTCTGCCCGAGGAACTGCTACGGCAATTCTGGTTGAAAAATTCTTCTCAAAGCACCCTTAGATACTTCCTATGGAACTTGCTCAATTTCCCTGGCTGTCGGTCACCATCTTTCTGCCAATTACCGCAGCCCTATTTATTCCCTTCATTCCTGACAAAGATGGCAAGACCCTACGATGGTATGCCCTCACCGTCGGCCTCATTGACTTTGTGCTGTTAGTTGCAGCCTTTTACCTGGGGTATGACTTTAGCGATTCGGGTCTTCAACTCGCTGAAAGCTATACCTGGGTGTCTCAGCTCGACCTGAAATGGTCTGTTGGGGCTGACGGCCTCTCGATGCCATTGATTTTGCTGACAGGCTTTATCAGCACCCTGGCAATCTTGGCGTCTTGGCCGGTGACCCTCAAGCCCAAACTGTTTTACTTCTTGATGCTGGCCATGTATAGCGGTCAGCTCGGTGTCTTTGCGGTGCAAGACATGCTGCTGTTCTTCTTTATGTGGGAGCTGGAACTCATTCCGGTCTATCTGCTGCTGTCCATTTGGGGGGGCAAGAAGCGACTGTATGCAGCTACGAAGTTCATTCTTTACACCGCTGGGGGCTCTCTCTTTATTCTGGTGGCGGCTCTAGCGATGGCCTTTTATGGCGACGTTGTAAGCTTTGACATGTCGACCCTGGCGGCTAAGGATTATGCCATCAACTTCCAGCTCTTTATGTATGCGGCGTTCTTGATTGCCTATGCGGTGAAGCTGCCGATCTTTCCCCTACATACTTGGTTACCCGATGCCCACGGAGAGGCCACGGCGCCAGTGCATATGTTGCTGGCAGGCATTTTGTTGAAAATGGGTGGCTACGCCATTATCCGCATGAATCTGGGGATGCTGCCGGATGCCCATGCGGTGTTTGCCCCCATACTAGTGATTTTCGGCATTATCAACATTATCTATGCCGCGCTGACCTCTTTTGCCCAGCGCAACTTGAAGCGCAAGATTGCCTACTCATCCATTTCCCATATGGGCTTTGTGATTATCGGTATTGCCTCTTTTACCAACCTGGGTCTGAGCGGTGCGGTGTTGCAAATGGTTTCCCATGGTTTGATTGGGGCCAGCCTGTTCTTCTTGGTGGGCGCAACGTACGATCGCACCCATACCCTTGTGCTTAATGAAATGGGCGGCGTCGGCAAAAAGATGCCCAAGATTTTCGCCATGTTTACGACCTGCTCCATGGCGTCTTTGGCCCTGCCGGGAATGAGTGGTTTTGTTGCCGAACTGATGGTATTTGTTGGCTTTGCGACCAGCGATGCTTATTCCTTCACCTTCAAGTTGATTGCGGTATTGCTCATGGCCGTTGGCGTGATTTTGACACCGATTTATCTGCTCACCATGTTGCGGGAAATCTTCTATGGGCCTGAAAATCAGGAATTAGTCGAGCATGAAGTTTTGGTGGATGCTGAGCCCCGCGAGGTTTTCATCATTGCCTGCTTGCTAGTTCCCATCATTGGGTTTGGTCTGTATCCTAAGATGCTGACGCAAATTTACGATTCGACCACGCTAGCTTTGACAGACAATTTGCGGATGCACGCTTTTGCCACATCAGAAAAGCTACAGCCGCTCGCCCTCTTGCCTCAGCTGACCGCACCAGAAGTGCCAGCACCGTCTGCTAAATAGGGGTTTCAGGCAGGCTTAGACACCAATGCTTGGGCTTCAGCCTGGCATGTGATTGCACTCCCTGAGGTTGGAACCTTTCTCCCTCAGGGAATTCTTTTATTAACGGAGGAATGTGTAGATTACGCTGCTTGAGGTTTGTGCGGTCAGTAAATCGGGTTCTGAAGTTTGTAGTGACTGTCCCGAGATGTGCTCTTGTCTCCATCAAGGAGCCAAGAGCAACGGCGGTTTAACCGCAATGGCAACATTCTCGCCATGCGGCCGACCCGGATGACTGGGTAAATAGCCGTATGGTGTAAAAAATCTCTGTCTCTCTGCCTGGCATTGCTAGGGTTTTTGTTCAACGAATCATATCTAGATCAATGGGAAATCTGTGGCCTCGTTGTCTGCGGACGGGTGTTTATGCTTTGGGGACTGCTCTTAGCTTGAGTCTTGTGGGCTCAGTGCTGCCGACGTTTGTTGAGTTGCCTGCAGCTTGGAGGCGATCGTCCACCGCGATCGCCCAAGACGTAGAAGAGCAGACCAATATCGACGTTTATCGTCGAGCCAGTCCGGCTGTGGTGTCTGTCGAGGCCGGTGAAGGCTCAGGTAGTGGCAGCATTGTGACCCCTGACGGGCTGATTTTGACTAATGCCCACGTGGTCGGCAACAGTGACACAGTTCAGATTCGCTTAGCCGATGGACGTGAATTCACCGGCGACATTGTTGGCTTTGCCACTAGTCGGGCCGATTTAGCTGCAATTCAGCTACGAGGTAACCCTCAAAATTTGCCCACTATCGATATCGCTCCAGTTGATGCTGTACAAATCGGTCAGCGAGCGTTTGCGATCGGCAATCCCTTTGGGTTAGAAGGAACCTTTACCGTCGGTATTGTCAGTCGTATTGATCCGGAACGCGGGCTAATTCAAACGGATGCTGCCATCAACCCTGGCAATTCTGGAGGCCCATTGTTGGGCAGCGATGGTCGCTTGATTGGGGTCAATACCTCAATCTTTACCACTGAGCGGAGTGGGGGCAATATCGGTATTGGGTTTGCCATTCCAGTCGATGAGGTGCAAACTTTTATCGCCGAGGTGAACAATGGAACAGCGTTAACCACCGCTGGTATTACGGGTGATCGAGGTGGACGGACCCCAGAGGCGATCGCCCTCAATGACAGCGTCTCTGGCCAACTGAACCCAGACAGTGATGTCTTGCCCGACGGTAGTTTTTTCGATGCTTATGTATTTGAAGGTCAGCGCGGTCAGCAGATTGCGGTTGAGATGACCAGCCGTGACCTCGATGCTTATCTGATTTTGCTGAGCGAAGACAATGACAGCTTGTACGTCGAGGATGACGATAGTGCCGGGGAGTTAAATGCTCGTTTGGTCGCTACCTTACCCGAAGATGGAGAGTACATCATTATCGCTAACTCCTTTGGCCGTGGTGAGCAGGGCCGCTATGATTTACGGCTGAGTGAAGTAGGTGGTGGTGAAGTGACCAATTCGCCGACACCCCGCACGGGGGCCATCATCTTGCAAGAAAGTGGTGTATTGGTTCAAGGGGATGCGATCGCTCCCGATGGCACCCTCTACGATGAATTTACATTTAATGGAGAAGCGGGCCAACGAGTCACCATTACCCTAGAAAGCTCACAGTTTGATACCTACTTAGCGGTGGCTGATAGCGGCGGCAATTTGGTCGCAGAGAATGATGACATTTCGCCAAGCACTACGAATTCTGAGGTGTCATTCACGTTACCAGCGACTAACCGCTATCTAGTGATTGTGAATGGCTACTCTACGTCTGATCAAGGGCGTTACACGCTGACGATTCGGTAAGATCCCCGAGCTAAGGGAGTCGCGCTTAAATAACATCCCATTTACCCTGCGACCCATTCACCCTGCCACAGTCTTGTCCGAGTATTTTATTTTCAAGCTAATCCCCAAACGTCTGTTTCTGCAACTGACGGAGTTTTTGAGTAAGGCGAACTCATCCCCTTCCCGCTCAGACGATGGCTAAGCCCCGGTGATGCTGAAGCGACTGGAGTCGAGACGGACACTCTGCGCACTGACGCTGAAGCGCTCATGCGAAATGTCGGTTTTAACCTAACTTCGTTACACATCAGCCACGGCCCAACGGTCCCCAAAGGAATCTGTCGACAGGGGCTAAAACGCCATAACCGTTCTCTGCTCTTGACGAATGATGGCATGGGTATCAAAATCTCGAGCCATGACTGTATTTGGGAAGATGGCTTGCGCCTCTGCCAACATATCTGACAGTTGAATGGGGTTGCCAGGGGCGTAACGAGGACTGAAATGAGTCATGATCAGCTGCTTCGCCTGCGCCAACAGCGCTGTCTGAGCCGCCATCGTTGATGTGGAGTGAAATCGCTGATAAGCCATATCAGCATCCTGATGTGCAAACGTCGCCTCATGAATCAACACGTCTACCCCCTTGGCTAAGTCAACCGCGCGATCGCAAAAGACCGTATCCGTGCAATATGCCAGGCTTCTGCCGACGATAGTAGGCCCACACAAATCTTTGCCGTTAATGCGTCGTCCATCCGGCAGCGTCACCACTTCCCCGTTCTTTAATTTGCCGTAAATAGGACCAGGGGGAATCCCCATGGCTCGGGCTCGTTTGACATCAAACCGGCCGGGGCGATCCTTTTCATCTACCCGATAGCCGTGGGCAGTCACCCGATGCTCTAGCAACTCACAACTGACCTTAAAGTCACTGTCTTCATAAACGAGCCCCGGTTTAACCGTGTGCACTTTGATGGGAAAGGAAAAATGAGTTTGAGAATAGCGACGACAAGCCTGTAAATAGTCATTCAGCTTAGACGGCCCGTAAATATCAACTTTTTGCTGAGGGTTACCGGCTAATCCACAACTGGCCAGCAAACCCATCAGTCCAAAAATGTGGTCGCCATGCATATGCGTGATAAAAATACGCCGAATTTGACTCGCTTTGAAGTCACTTCGCAAAAACTGATGTTGAGTGCCTTCGCCACAATCAAACAGCCAAATTTCGCCTCGTTGGGGCAGCCGTAGGGCCACGCTCGATACATTTCGCGATCGGGTAGGCACACCAGAGCTAGTCCCCAAAAAAGTGATCTCCAAACTCGGCTTCCTCGCTCAACTGCACACGTCTATCTTGACACGGGTTCTCAAAGGATCGTCACCACCAGGGTAATCTATCCTCTAGTATCAATCCTCTGGCAACGCCGGTAAATGGGCTTAGAGTGGTTGCTGTGCCCCCCCCGTTTTCTAACTGACTTCTGTAGGCTTTACACCGATTCGTAAAGTCCAGCGACAAATCTTGCCTCTTGTCTCCATCGCCCCATCCCGATTTTTAGCCTTATTTCGGAGAACTGGTGTGATGGCAGAATGCAGAATTCTGAAGGCGGAGTTCGGAATAAGAACACTTGCTGTGTAGTGCTTTCAGAAAGCATCGCCAGTCGCAGTTAGGTTTGCACAGGGTAGATCGCTGGAGCCTTGATTTGACAAGACTTGCAGTTCTGCCTTGTATGTTGAGTGTTGGAAGCAGGAGACCGATTCTGCCTAGGGTGTAATAGCTCGTGCGAAAGCCAGCGTCCCTGCTTCTATCGCATTCTCACAGCCGCTCGAACAATCGCTAGGGTCCAATTTATGAGACCGCATTCGCAAGGGAGAGTGGTGAGAATGATATCCGTCTGAGGATGACGTCAAAGGAGGTTTCCCATGACATTGGCATCAAGCGACTATCAGTGGGTGGGTGTTGACGTGAGTAAAGGCGCCCTGGATGTCTATGACCTCGATAGCCAGCGCTTATCCCGTTATCCCAATCATGAAGCAGGGTGGTTTCATACTAAGAAAGAAAAAATCATTGAGAATTGGTTCGCCCAGACTCTCAAGGCCTGGGGGACGGTTCGCCAGCCTTGCCGTCGTGCCAAGGTAATGGCAAAGGAGTTGAAAATGCCCCAGGTCACTGGAGCATGACCGCCTTTTCGCGGCGGCTCGTCTTCCTGGAAAGTGACATCTTTGACCCAGTGCAGACCATTTTCAATTTGCCAGTGCTGGCGAGTGGCGGGTAAGACGTCCTGAGCCTGCCAG
>JBCDAJ010000120.1:0-20605 GCA_039185935.1 Cyanobacteria bacterium P01_F01_bin.56
CTTTAAACCTTATCCAGATTCAGAAGTGGAGTTTTGACATCTTGTGCGACCTCACCGCCTGCGGCACCTCTCCTTCTTAAGGAGAGGCTTAGCTAGACTCTGGTTCCTCTCCTTGCCAAGGAGAGGTTAGGTGAGGTTTTCCAAAGCAAGCTCAACTCCGGTTTTCAACTTGGACGTGGTTTATCACCGTAATTTGATCGATGCTCCGGTTGGGGGTGGCGATGGCGATTTGCAATTAGACGATCCAGAACATGTCACCAAACAAGACAACTGCTGAATACTGTGTTGATTTTGGCGTGTCAAGTATTGTGAGGCAGGAGTTTGTCCGGGTCGAAAGGTTGCCTGGACTTGAGACTGCCATAGATGACTCGAATGAGTTTTATCGCAGAATGCTGAATGCTGAGGTCGGAGTTCGGAATTAAAAAGCTTGCAGAATAATTGTTTCAGAGATTTTGGATAGCCTGCCCTGAGTGCGGATCGCTATAGCATTAGAGAATGTTTGGCCGCTCAGGCCGGAGTGTTGGCTACGCGAGGCAATTACGCTTGCCATTGTTGCTAGCACCCTGTCTAAACAAAGGTCCTTTAGGGCTCTAGAACTGGTAATTCAATGAGAAGTAAAACTGTACGCCAGTGTCAATGTCACCCGGTTCATTCAGTTCTATTAAGGGAACACCCAGATCAAAACGGGCATATAGTTCTGGCAGTGGATTGACAATGAGCCCGACGCCTGTGCCCAAAAGGAAATTCTCATTTGTGGGTTGGTTAGCGGCATCTTGGGACCAAACTGCGCCTAAATCCATGAAGGGCACCAACTCAAACAATGGACTGCTATCGGCATTGCGTTGCAGTACGATGCGATCTTCCACGGAAAAAAGCAATCCATTGTCTCCAGCCCGAGCGTTTTGCCTAAAGCCCCGTACAGATTGGCCACCACCGATCAAAAACTGCTCGCTGCCCAGTAACGAATCGTTGGCCAATTGCAGGTCAGCCCGCAAGACCAAGATATGATTGGGGTTGAGCACTTGTACTCGTTGTACCTGCCCCCGCCAGGAAAAAAACTGGCCGTCGGCATCTGGTGAGGGATTATCGGTGGCATCCAAGAGGGTTGTCCCGAGGCTAAATTGCGATCGCGCGGCCCAAGCTCCAAAGCGATCACGGCGTAGATAATCCTGCGAAAACAGCAACACGCTGGTGACGCTAGGTACGGTAATCGTATCGAGAATGACGCTTTCACCGTCGCGATGGCGGAACCCTACAGATAGTCCTAGCTCCTCGCGGGAAGTGCGAATGAGGGGATAGCGGAACTCGCCTTCGTAAGTTAATGTTTGCCCCTCAATTTCCAAATCGAAGGCAGGATTGTCTCGGTCAGTAATTGCAAAGTCTTCGTAGGTGAATCCCAACCGTAAGGTGCTGTCGTTGGTCGCAATGGGTACCTGATAACCGATGTTGTAGGTTTGCGCTCCTCCCGTTGTCGTGGTGCTTACCGACCCAATCAGGGTGTCTCCGGGCACTGCTAATCCGCGATATTTCAAGGCGGTGCCAATCCGAACGCGACCCACAGCATCAGGAGAGTAGGCATCACTAAAGACCTGTCCTTGAAAGGGATTGGCTTCTTCTATCCGTACCGACAACAGGCTGGTACCCGGAGTTTCGCCTGGTGCCAGGTCGGCCTGCACCGAATTAAAGACTCCTTCCAACTGCAGGAGCTGTAGCGTATCTTCTAGTGCTAGCTGGTTCAGGGGAGTGGTGCCAGCGCGATCGAGGCGGCTGGTGATATAGCTTTCGTAGCGCTCAGATCCCTCAATGTTGATATCGGCGAGCACTCCTTCTAAGACTTCCAGAGTGACTTGCCCATTGACCAAGGTTTGCTCAGGAATACGAACCTGAGTGGTGATGTAACCCGCGTTTAGATAGCGCTGATTGAGTTCTGCGGCCAGTTGCTGGAGCTCTGCCAGGGTAGTGGTGCGGTTTTCGTAAGGAGCGACCAGTTCAGCCAGTTCTTCTGGTGTAAAGACTGTGCTGCCAATGATTTGAATCTGCGTGACCTCAATGGGAATGGCCTCGGGTGATGGTGTGTCTGGCACATCTGGTGCGGGGAATTCTAAAGGGTCTGCCTCTGGCAACGGTGCTGGCAAGGGCAATGGATCACCTTGAGGATCGGCTTGAGCATAGAGTATCTGGGCCGCGGTCGGGGTACTACAACCCAGGCAGCCCACACTAATCGTCAGAAGGTAGACACAAAAACGTATGGTCATGAGCTGACTCCAGACACCACAGGTAAGTTTAGGCAGAGATGTTCAGAAAAGCTGAATTGGACGGGGCGATCGCGGGAAAAATTCCTGACCTAACCCCCAGAAACAGAAAGCTGTTCCGGGCTATCGTCACCTGAACGACGAGCGTCTAAGTTTGCGGAATCTGTTGGTATTGGGCAGAAAGGCAGGGTTTCGAAGAGGGACTCCTCTACCTCATCTTGCTCAAGCTGTTGACGAATACTAACTGGCAGGTTCAATGTATCTGCAAATGCCGGATCAACGGTCAGAATACAGACACCCAGTCCGCCATTGCCGCGAATGCTCCGATATCCAGAATCGGTAGCGGTCTCAAACAGGCGATCGCGCTGGGCTTCACCCGGCAGCGTGTCGGGATCGGGGAAAAGGGGTAGGCTTAGCTCCTCATCAGGAAGGGAAGGGATGACCCAGGCGAGGTTAGTCAGATCAAAGTTGACGCCAGTCACACCGAGCACCGAGGCTTCGATCTGGAAGCGACCCGCAGCGGCGTTTGCTGTCGCTGTTGCCGTTGCTTGGCCAGTCGCATCGGTGGTCAGTGACGTGCTGCCTAAACTCGCACTCGCTCCCGTCGTTGGAGCCGTCAGCGCCACCGTGACCCCGGCCACGGCATTGCCAAACGCATCCGTGACCTGCACCTGCAAATCATCCGTAAAGGCGGTATTGATGATCGTACTCTGGCTGTTGCCACCGTTAATGCTCAGGACGCTCGCCGCTCCCGCCGTGTTGGTTAAGTCAAAGTTCACCGGGTTAAGACTACCGGCGGTCACGCTAAAGGTTCCCGCCACCGGGTTAGCCGTGGCGGCAAAACTGGCGATCCCATCCGTGCCAGCCGTGATGGTTTGACTGGTGTTACTGAGACTGGCACCACTGCCCGGAACCGCAAACGTCAGGGAGCCGAACTGGAAGGGATCACCGTTGGCATCCCGCAGTTGCACCTGGAGTGCCGTGGAAAAGGGGGTGTCTACAGTCGTGCTTTGATGGTTGCCAGCGATGATAGCCAGGTCAGGTTCGGCCCCAAATTCAAATGCACCGATATCGCGATCGCCCACTGCTGCCAGGACCCGATGGTCTGTCGTCGTGGCTCCGGCACCCCCAGTGTCAATAGCTGGGCTCCCGGCTAATAGGGCATGGGTTTGGGTGGAACCGCCGTTATTGGCTAGGGGAGTCAGCAGCGGATCTTGGCCCACGATATTGCCATCAACACCATTGGTCGGTGCGCCAGCAGTAATGCCCGTAACGTCTTGAATTAGGCTGTTGGTGATAACACTGTTGCTGAGGTTAGCGCTGATATCCGGCGTACTACCACTGTTATCGATATTGTTGGCAATCAGGCTATTTTCGACGGTGTTGTTGCTGTTCGTGTTCATGAAAATACCGCCACCAGCATTATTGGAAGTGTTGGAGGCGATCGTGGTGTTGCTCAAAATAAGGTTGCCACCACTACGGCCACGGGCAAAAATTCCGCCCCCCCGATCGCTGACCGAATTACCCGACACCGTCGAGTTGGTCAGGGTAACATCACCACCACCCCGGGAATAGATCCCGCCCCCGCGATTCGAGGAATTGCCCGATACCGTCGAGTTCGTCATAGTGAGCGTATTCCGGTGATAAATTCCGCCCCCTTTGCTGCCAGACGAATTGCCCGATATCGTCGAGTTTGTCACGGTAGTGGAGCCGGTCGCATATAGCCCTCCCCCTAAATCTCCCGCTGAGTTACCCGAAATCGTGGAGTTCGTTACGGTGATATGTTGGGAATAGGTTCCAGCGGCAGAGAGCCTAGCTGTATTCCCTGATACCGTCGAGTCGGTGAGGGTGATCGTACGGCTCCTGGCCCAAATGCCGCCAGTATGACGATTTGACGAATTACCCGACACCGTAGAATTTGTTACGGTAATGTTACCGCTACTGCTATAAAGGCCCCCGCCGTTGCGACGCGACGAATTACCCGACACCGTAGAATTCGTTACGGTAATGGCATTGCGGCTAGCAATCCCGCCACCGTATCGGTTTGACGAATTGCCCGACACCGTAGAGCCAGTCAGCGCAATTGTGCCATTCCGGTGATAGATCCCGCCCCCTCGATCACTCGCCGAATTACCCGATACGGTAGAGTTCGTTAGCGTTACATCACCATTGTTGTAAAAACCGCCGCCCCGACCGCTAGCCGAATTCCCCGTAATGATGGCATTGGTGATCGTCACCGCCGCATTGGCATTATTGCTATTAATCCCGCCGCCGTTAGCTGCTGTGCTGCCATTCTGCACCGTCAGTGCTTCTACAGTAATCGGGTCGGCACTGGCATGGTTTAACACTCGGTGGGTGCCCGCCCCATCCAGAAACGTGTTCGTTTGCCCTGCCCCGCGAAGGGTGACCGCGCGGCTCGTCGTCACCTCCTGTCCTTCTTGGTAAGTGCCTGCTGCCAGGTTCACCGTACCGTTCGCCGCCGCGACATCTACCCCGTTTTGCACAATTCCAGCATCCGTGACATTCACATTCACCGTAGTACCGTCGCCGGTTAGCGTCTGGTTAGCGCCCAAGGAAATCAGGGCATTGAGGTTGATCGCCAGATTATTGTCACTATTCTCATCCGCTAGCGTCAGGGTATTCGTATTGCCTTGAGCACTACTGTCGATCGCGGCATTCACATTGATCGCGTCTGACGCCTCTAGCGTCACATCCCCGGTATTCAAGCCACTCACGACAGTGGCTGCCGCCGCCGCATCCACGTCCAAAGTGGCGGGATCCAACAGAATATGGCCGCCCGCGCCACTGGCATCTACCGTGACGCCTAAGCGCAAGTCATCACGAGCATAAACTGCCAGCTCGCCGCCCTGTTCAGTGCCTGACACATCAACCAAGCCGGACGGCAGTGCCACATTATCAGCCCGAAAAACCACCTGCCCCCCGTGCTGACCAGAGACATCGATCGTGCCGATGCTGGTCACGGAACCTGCCGCGACATCAACAGGATTGCTCTCACCCGCAAAGACCACCGTGCCATCGGCCAGAGTCGTCACCGTCGTTGCCTGACCACCCCATTCACCCGCGAGCAAACTGGGCAAATCTAACGGGGTAATGCCTGCATCCACCAGTTCCTGGAGTTGGTCAGTCGGCACGGCCAAACTCATTACCAAGCCATCTTGGGAAATGCGCAGCAGGCCCTGCTCTGGCATTGCCACGATAGAGACTTCGCCACCAGGTGCTGCTAAGTCTCCCGTATTAATCACGGTGCTGCCTGACAGCGTCAAACTTTCACCGGGGTTGACGGCGAGATCCGCCTCATTGAGTAAAATCCCTTCATTGCCTAAAAAGACGTAGCCGGTGGGATTACCCGTGAGCGTGCTGTAGTCATTGCTGCCCGTAGCGTTGAAGATGCGATCGCCAAAGGCCAGACCACTGGCCGTACTCACGGAAAATGAACCGGACAAGTTTAAGTTGGCATCGCGGCCCAACAACACTCCCGCCGGATTGAGGATGAACAGATTGGTATTGTTGCCGCCGCTGACCTGTAATAAGCCGTTGATGATCGAGGTTTGGCCGCCGCTTACTCGCGCCAGAATATTGGCCACATCGGGATTCGCTAGGAAGTGGGCAATTTCGTTGCTGCTGAGGCCAAACTGCTGAAAGCTATGAAACAGGTTGGCGTCAACCTGGGTGCCACCGTTGATCGTGTAGGTTTGGCTAGTCACATCAAATGTGACGTTAGTGCCCGTACCGTCACTGGCCCCGGTAATAGACTGCGCGATCGCCGGTGTGGAAGTGCCCAAGCTGAGTAGACAAGCACTCAGCACCGCCAGTGACATCAGTTGGTAGTGCATGGTAGTTCGGGAAAATACGATCAAGGTTGGTTATGTAGTGTGCCCGTCTCATCTCTGCTTGATACCATCGGCCTCAGAAAGGTTGCGGAACTTTACCCTCGACTCACAGATAATTTACGAGTTAGTCAGTTTCATACGATAT
This sequence comes from Cyanobacteria bacterium P01_F01_bin.56, assembly GCA_039185935.1. GTDB lineage: Bacteria > Cyanobacteriota > Cyanobacteriia > Phormidesmidales > Phormidesmidaceae > Halomicronema. The sequence goes on from JBCDAJ010000120.1 coordinate 6,249, forward strand.
TTTTCGTCGGGGGCGCTGAACAGTGACACTCAAACTCAACTTGGGCTGCGGACAGCGCCGCTTACCTGGCTACGTAAATGTCGATAAGTTTGGCACGCCCGATCTGACATTCGATCTAGAAACCTTTCCCTGGCCGTGGGCCGACGATAGCGTCTCTGAGGTGCAGCTCATCCACGTTTTGGAACACTTGGGGCAGCAGACAGACGTTTATTTACGCATCATTCAAGAGCTCTACCGCATTTGCCAGGCCCATAGCCTGATTCACATCACCGTGCCCCACCACCGCCACGACAACTTTGTGCACGACCCCACCCATGTCAGAACCATTACCCCTAGCGGCCTGGAACTATTTTCGCGGCAGTGCAACCGCGACTGGCAGCGGCAGGGCAACGCCAACACTCCTTTGGGCCTGTATTTGGATGTGGATTTTGACCTGGTGCATACCAACCTGCTAGGGAGTGCCCTATGGTTTGAGCGTTACGGCGACCAAGCCAACGACGTGCAACTGCTGCTGCGTGAAAGCGCACTGTACAACAATCTGATTGAAGAAGTTTCGATGACGTGGCGGGTGATTAAGCCTTTACGCTGATTTGCAGGCAAGCCCGCAGACTCGTGATTACCGTCTCTGAGGATACTGCGATCATGCACTGATGTTCACTCAGCACACAGTCGGCATTTTTGAACTGTTGCGCCTGGCAGTGGGGACATTTCACCTGAGAGAGTGCCAGAGCCACATGGGGTTGGCGGGGGGCCCATAACCGCAAGGGACTGGCCCCATCGCCCTCGCGATCGTTGCCAAAGATGGCTACCGTCGGGCATCCCACTGCTGCCGCCACATGCAAAGGCCCCGTATCCACGGTCACGAAGGCGCGGGTTTGGGAGAGTGCCCCGGCCAGCTCCGGCAGTGTCGCTTGGCCCCGCAGGTCAATCAGCGCGGTGGTCGCCAACAACCAGTCTTCCGTATCACTGGCGTGATAGTGCTGCTTTTGCAGGGCGGAAGCACTGCCGACCAGCCCCACCGTCAGCCCCTGCTGCTGACACCATTGAATCGTTTGCTGCCAGTACTCAGGTCGCCACAGCTTGGCAGCGCGGCTCGCCGTTACATGAATCAGGACATCGGGTACTAAGAAAGGGGGAACCTGGGCAGGTAAATCCAGTTGTGTAAAGTTCGTCTCTATAGAGGCCAACCGACAGAGAATTTCCGCGATATAGTTGCTCTGCACAAGCGGCCCATAGGTTTGCATAAAGGTGGGACTGTTCCAGTCGGGGTCTTGCAAGATTGCCTGAACGAGATGCTGGGTATCGTTCTGCCTGGAGTCAGGGTCTGATGGAGCGGACCTGCCGACCAAGTAAGTGGGCTGTAGATAGGGAATGATTACCTGGGTGCGATCGCTGTAATCATCACAGTTGACCACCAAATCGTAGGGGCCAATTTGCTGTCGTCGTTGCGCGATCGCTGCGATCAAAGTTGGGGAGAACTCTGGCGTATTGGTATGCAAGGTAACGCGCCAATCGATGGTGGTGAGCTGGCACTCAAACTCAGCAGTGCGATCGCTGCCAAAGAAATCGAGCGTACAGTGGGGATATTTTTCTTTCAGCCCCCGTAACAGAGGAGTTGTCACCACAAAGTTGCCGAGCTTGTTAGAACCCAACACCGCAATATGTGGCCGTGGCCCCAGATATTGGTTGGCAAACAGTTGCATTAAGAGGTTTAGGGCGAGAAGAACCATTCAAAGCACTTAGAAAGCGTGCCCAAGGGCTGTTGTCACCTCGCCAAAGACCCCAGCCCAATCTCCCGGCTGGGTCTGCCGAAACAGCCGCATGGTCGGATACCAGGGGGAATCGGCGCGAGGATCAAGCCAACGCCAGTCAGGCGAATAGCACAACAAAGTCCAGCAGGGACGCCCCAAAGCCCCCGCCAAATGGATGACAGAGGTATCAACACCGATGATGAGGTCAAGCTGAATTACCACCGATGCCGTGTCAGCGTAATCATGAATGACCGCATCTAAGTTTTGGATATTGATATCTCGTGGGAGGTCAGCCAAAGCTTGCACTTGCAGCCCTTTTTGCAAACTGAAAAACTCAACTTCAGGAACGCGCAGAATGGGCAGCCAGTCGGCGAGTTGGGTAGATCGCTGTCGGTCATTTCCGTGGGTCGGGCTACCTGCCCAAACGATGCCGACTCGGCGAGTCTTTTTCTGACTCGGCAAGGGACAACGGCTAGCATCCGCCTGCAGATAAGGCACCTGTGCAGGAATCGTCTCGACCGTCGTCCGGGCCAGATAAGGCAAGCTCATCAGTGGCAGATAGGCATCAAAGGCGTTCAGGGCGATCTCACCAGGCGTTTGACACTGATCAACCCCCGGCAGCTTTTCTAGCAAGGGCAAGAGAGGAGCAGGACAAACCAGTATCACCCGCTGACAGCGCGCTGCGGCCCAAGACACATAGCGAATAAACTGAATCGCGTCCCCCACCCCCTGCTCGGTATGGATAAGCAACGTTTGCTGCGGCAGCGGTTGCCCCTGCCAGCGGGGCTGAGGGCAGTTGAACAGAGTAAACTCAGCGGTTTGCCACCGCCATTCACATTCGGCCCAGCCGGTCTCGAAGTCTCCTGAGGCTAGGCACGTCATCCCCAAGTTGTAATGGGCCTGGGCATCTTGAGGACGGATGTGAACCGCTTGTTCGTAGTGCCTGCGGGCGGGCTCTAACTGGTTTTGCTGACCGTAGAGATGGCCCAGGGTCTTGTGGGCATCAGCATGACTTGCATCGGCAGCAATCACCTGATGCAAGTAGGCGATCGCTGTCTTGTCGCGTCCCAGCTCTCCCCAAACGACCCCCAGGTTATAGCGGGCGGGCAGATAATCTGGCTGTAAGGCTAGACACTGCTGAAAAGCCGCTACGGCCGCTTCCCGCTCCCCGGCTTCATAGCAGGCACAACCCTGCTCAAAATAGCGATCGGCAGAGGGCTGATCCGGCGTTGAGGGCACCACCTCAGCCAATGCCGCATTCGGCAAAACATAGGAGCTACTGAGCAACACATCGTTGTCATGCTCAACTAATTCGGGAAAATGGAGCCCCGGCAATACCGACACCGCAAAAATTTCCTGAACCGCATCCTCAAACTTGAGAAACCCCACAATCTCCCCACTGGCAATGTTGACCACCCACACTCCGCAAGTCCGCTCCGTTAAGGTTTGGGTGAGGGGGATCCCGCTAAACACAGCAGTCTCTCGAATTTGAGAAAGGCCAACAAAGGCTAAGTCACCCCAAAAGTCGATACCCCTCGTAAAGCCAGGGAGTTCGACGACTGTGGTCAATGTGCCTGTAGCTAGATCGACCTGCGCTAGTGTACCGCGCCCAGATTCTAAGACCCAAAGGCGATCGCGATACCAGCGGGGCGAGTGAGGCATCGACAAGCCGCGCACGACGATCTCATCGGTCGTGATATCTATCAAAATGCCACCGTTAGCCTTATTAGCCCGCCAACCATTAGGGCGATCGGTCTCGCCTAAGGCTGTCACATAGCGGGGCTGATGATCACGGATTCCTAGCCCATTGAGATGGCATCGATCCGTCAGGTCATAGCCGGTAATAAACGGCGGTCGCCAGCGGGGCACAAAGCTATAGCTGGCATCCAGAGTACACAAGCAGGAAAACCGAGTGTTGATAAACCACAGCTCCTGGTCAACCCAGGCCATTTCATGAATATCAATATCACCAGTAATCGTTTTGCGACGAGGCAGATAGCAACCGTCATGACGACCTAGCGGCGGGATTTTTCCAGCCACGGCAGGCACGTTGTGCAGCTCTTCGATGGCATAAGCGGTGCCCACGGCAATTTTTTCGCGATCGGCAGCCACACCCATAGGCTGATCAAATACTCGGAAATGCGTGTTCACAGCCTGACCATCCGCCCGCATGACAATGAGTTTTCCGGCTTGATAGGTAGAGACCACCAATGACAACTGCATTTGAGAGAGCACCGCATGGAAGCTTTGGGTATGAACGCTCCCCAGAGGTTTACTGGAATTAGATGAAGTCATTGATCCTTACTAAAATCAGGCCATGGTTAGTCCCAGCAGCGTACTATCCAAATCACTGGATTTTATCTCGCTAATTCCTACTTCAATGGCATAGCCGTTAAGTGTTCAGCAATAGTAGTGTGCGTAGGCGATAAACCAATCACTTTTGCGCTCATAAACCCATCTCTCATGTCAGCAACGCTCAACCATCTCAATTTCTGCTCAATGTTGAGTAATACTGCAAGAGTTCAAGCCTACGTTCTACTACCGTGTCAATAGGAGTAGTTCACACTAAAGTAGAGGCCATTATCTTGAATATTATTGTTCCGATCATTTAAGTCTACTAGCGGAACGCCGTAATCAACCTTGATTTGTAATCCTTGGACTGGCGTCAAGATGACTCCTAGTCCAGCACCGGCCAGAAATCGCTGATTTGATTGGGGGTTGGGATTATCTGACTGGTTCCAGACATACCCCAAGTCAACAAAAGGAGCTAACTGAATGATCGGATGGCTCTCCTCTTGGTCGCGAAGAACTGTAATTCGATCCTCTACTGATAATCGAAAGCCATTGTCGCCCGATCGCACATTTTGGCGAAAGCCTCGTACGGACTGTCCACCCCCGATGACAAATTGCTCGGAGGCCAACAAACTATTGGGGGTCAACTGGACACTGCCCTGCACAATCAACAAATGATTGACCCCTAGTCGTTGGACTCGTTGGACTTGACCGAGCCAACTGAAGAACTGACCATCTGGGGTGGAGTCAGAATTTTCGGTGGCATCAAACAGCCCCGTGCCAAGACTAAACTGCGATTGCACAGCCCAGGCTCCTGACGGATCACGTTTGATATAGTCTTGACCAAATTTGATGACACTGGTACGGCTAATCCCATCATCATCAGGGCCAATCCCAAAGGGAAAGGGAGAGTCAAACAAAAAAGTTTGGCCTTCGCGATAGGCAAACCCTAAAGACAGGGCAAATTCTTCACGGGGCGTACGGATTAAAGGTTGCCGAAAGCTGACCTCATAAAATTCAGAATCGCCTTCGATATCAAGTGATGTCTGGGTTTGAGTGCTGTTGCTAAAGAGGGCTCGCAGTTGCAAAGTCCCTTCCATGGCATTGAGAGGAATGCGATAACCCAGGTCATAAAGGTTAGAGCCACCCGTGGTTGAACGACTATAGCCGACAAAGATCTGGTCGCCCCAGCCTGTGAGGTTCTGATAGTTGAGGGTAGCCCCAGTCCGGACATCGCCGATACTAGGCGGAGAATAGTTATCGACAAATAGATCAGCATTGAAGGGTTTAGCTTCGTCAATCGTAACCTGGAGAACCGTTTCGCCCGTCCCTTCGCCGGGCAGCAGGGTACCGGCAACCGAATCGAAGAGTGGATTCAATTGCAAGAGTCGAAGTTGATCTTCGATCGCGCCCAATTGGGCCGGTGCTTCTGTCCCTAGGGCAAGTCGTTGTTCTAGATAGCTGGTGTGGGTTTGTTGGTTGCCCTCGATTTGAATATCGCTGATCGTGCCTTCGATCACTTGGATTTGAATCGTGCCGTCGGTCACTTCTTGCTCAGAGAGCACCGCCCGTGAGGTGAGGTAACCCTGATCAAAGTAGAGCTGGGTAATCGCCTCGGCGAGGGCTTGCAGTTCGTTAAGAGAAGCGTCTCGACCTTCGAGGGGCGACACCAAGGGTTCAAAGTCGGTGACGGTAAAGACGGTGCTGCCAACGACTTCGATTTGGGTAACCGAAATAGTGACATCGCCATTAGGGATGTCGGTGGTCGGTGGGGTGGTCGGGGCGATCGGCGAAGTGGTGTCAGGCGGGATGGCGTTTTCAGGATCTGGCAGGGGTTGAGGTAGGCGGTCTTGATTGGGATTTGGCCGCACTGATTGAGCCAGGCTGGGAGTCGCGATCAGGAGACTGAGGAGGAGCGGGGTAACAGCAAAAAGTTTCATGGAGGCACCAGAAATACGGAATACGGCAACGGCATCGCTGATATCAGCCATGAGCCGATGGGTGAAACCCAGGCGAGTGAGGAGATACAGATTGCATTGCATGGCCCCATTACGCCCCGCCTGAAATCCAGAATACAAATGACTAGGGGGTGGTATTAGATGTCCGATACCGATACTCAATCAAAGAGAATTCGCAGGCTGTCCCTACTCCCTGTTTGTCGATATCTGAAGGCGGCAAACGATCGGCTAGGCCAGGAATATTAATCGCTACATCGATAGGTGGAGAGAACCCGCAGGCAGTTTTGGGCGTCCGTAACGGCTCTTGAATATCAATCCAAAACGAGAGCAGCTCAGAGGTTGCCGGGGTCGGATCCGCAGGGGCCACTATCGGGGGGGCACTATTTGTCAGGTCAAAGATGCCAGCATCTAACATTGGGCTACTGGCAGTCACGGTGAAATCACCGGCGATGTCATTAGCCGTTAGGAGACTGGGAGCTGTGGCAAGCCCCATGGCATCTGTTGTCGCGCTGCTGTCCGGGCTGCCACTCGCCCCACTACCGCCAGAATTCGCCGTAAAGGTCACGTTGACCCCAGCAATGGGAAGTGCGGTATTAACAAAGTTTTCCGTGAGTTGGACTGCCAGGACTGTGTCAAATGCAGTATCCACTAGGGTACTTTGGTTATCTCCGGCGACTGGAGTCAGACTGTAGCCTTGGGATTCGAAAGCGCCAATATCGACTGGGCCGTTAAAGCGGTTAGCGCCCCGTTGGTCGGTGGTGAGGGCCACCGCTGTAGCCAGGGCATCGCTACCTGCATCGCGCACCGGACTGCCGAGATAAAAGGCATGGGTTTGGGTAGGGCCGCCATAGTCGTCGAGGGCGAGCAGCTCTGGGTCGAGGGGGGTGGCCAGACTGCCAACCAGGTTACTGTTGGTGAATATGCCCTGGGAATCAATGCCAATTAGGTTATTGCCGTCGTCGACAATCGGGGAATTGGGGGCACTTGCTCGTCGCACATCCGGATGTACCGTAGCTGTGTTCTGAGCAACGATACTATTGCCCACGGTTACCCGTGCGGTATTGGCACCGCCACCCACGTTGAGATTCAGTATGCCACCCCCGCTGCTACCTGGATTGGTCACTTCATTTTGCACAATGGTGCTATTGGTGATGGTGATGGTTCCTCCTAAAAGGGCAGTTTGCCCCCGGTTGTAGACGCCACCACCGCCAAAGACCGCTGTATTGCCAGAAACGGTGCTGTTGTTGACGATTACCACTGCACTATTGTCAACATTTTGACCCAGGTTGGAAATGCCGCCGCCCACATTCGCAGTATTGTCAGAAATCGTGCTGTTATTGATGGTCATCACTGCGGCATTGGGAGCAGGGGGAGCAGGAGACGTAAATGATGTGTTGGACAGGGCACCGCCATTGCCCATGGCGATATTGCCCGTAATGGTGCTGTTGTTGATGGTCACTACCGCAGCATTAGTGATATTCCCATAACTGGCAATACCACCGCCATCATCCCGAGCGGTATTACCTGTAATGGTGCTGTTGTTGACGGTCAACGTTCCCCTATTGGAGATAGCCCCACCATCAGCTCCTGGAAAAAATCCCCCAAATGGACCGCCAGGATCGGCTACTCCGCCTGATAGGGTGGTCTCGTTGATCTCTAACTCGCCACCCAGAGCCACATGCAGGATCCGGAAGTCAGGTGCAGCGGCATCGCGGGCAATGGTATTGCCCATGCCGTTAATCGTCAGTGTATTCCCCCCATCAGCCGTAATTGAGGGTAAGCCATTGTCTCCATCCGTCGCGTTATCGACTGCGGTAAGAGTAATATCGTTTGCTAGGTTAATGGTGTCGGCTTCGGTATTACCATTGGCAGTCGTAATGGCGGCAATCAGGCTAGCCGCATCCGTGGCAGTAAAAACCTGCAACAGCCCGTCATACTCTTCGAGGGTAATCGTCTCAAACGCTCTACCAGCCTCAATCTGGCCGACTGACCGCTCCAGCAACCAGTCACCGCCGTTGGCCTCATTCCCAGTTAGATCAATACTCCCAGCGACATCTGCTCCGGTCAAGCTGGCAATCTCATTCAACAATGACAGCCCGGCCGTGCCCCGCGCGGCTAAACAGGCGTAGATTAAAATATCGGCTTCCGCACTCAGCAAACCGCCCCATTGTTGCAGCTGAGCCTTGTACTGCTCCAGCGTTTCGTTGCTGACGTAGGCATTGCCTAGCCAAAACTCGCCTTCATTCCCTTCTGAGACGATATGTACCGCATCGGCGGCATCAACTTGGTGCAATACGTCAGTCACCCGCGCGATGCCATTTTCACTCACCGGAATGGCTACGGTCGTGGTGCCGTCTGCCGCGCCAAACAACAATCGGATATAGTCTGGCACCGTCGTATCGAGAAACACCAGTTATGCCGCATCGGTGCCATCAGAACTAAACCGGGTCACAATGGGCGCACTGTGTGCCCCATTATGGGTAGTAATGAGTTTTTCGCTATCGCCCACTACTGTCACTCGGTTAGCGGCGGCTAACTGGACTTGCCCACCGGAGACATTGCCGGCGATCGCCACATCGCCGGGGCTCACTTCAGTGTCCCGCAACCAGGTACGCCCCGCCTCATCGACCTCAACGCCCGTCGCCACGGTGACATTACCACCCGTCAATAATTCCGAGAGTGATAGGGCACTAGCCAACCCATTGGCCTCAACCTCGACCTGATATAGCTCTAGACTCAGCAACATATCGGGATGGCTAATCAGCACCCGCCGTTCTCCTGGGATGGCGGCCACGGTCACATTGCCATCACCCGCTGCCGAGAGCGTCCCGGTATTCACCACTGTGCCACCGATGACGCTCAGGTTCTGTCCCTCACCCACTGCCAGATTTCCAGCATTGACAATACGGCCCGGCTGCGTCGTACTAAATAGCAGGGCATTGGGATCCCCCATCAGGCTCGCATAGTCGTTCTCTCCCACGGCACTAAACCAGCCATCGCCGATGCCAATTTCATTTGCCGTCGTCACCATGAAGTCGGCAGGCACATTCAGGGTCGCCTCAGGGCCAAATATGACCCCAGCTGGGTTCATTAAATAAAGATTGGCATTGCTACCACTTACCTGGATCAGACCATTAATGACCGAGGGGTCGCCACCGACCACCCGGCCCAAAATATTTTGAATATCCGGATGGCTGAGAAAGTTTGCAATCTCGTTTTGACTTAACCCAAACTGCTCAAAGCTATGGAATAGATTGGCTCCATCTCCCGAGAGATTACCGCCACTGATGTCGTAGCGATCGCCGTTGGGTGCAACGATGGTTTGTGTTCCATTGGGATTGGTGGTAATCGATTGTGCCAGCGCAGGCTGGCTCCAGACCAGCGTTCCCAGGACAATACTCAATGATATCGCAGATTTAAATGGCAGCATTTTCATATCTCAAAATCAGGTGGTTGTAGAGCTGATAGTCTTGAGCAGAGCGTGATTTGAGCAGCAAGTGTATGGCAATCGCCAGTCAGATGAGGCTGTAAGCCATTTAAGGGAAGCTTAGGGGCTGAAACGGTATAAGTCCGGAAAGAGCGGGATTTTGGAGCTTTTTGGCTGAATGCCTAACGCCTTATTTTAAAAGGAGCTGATTCAAAATAAAGCGATCGCTTCACGAAAAGATTGAATCTGTTTGATGCTTTGAATTGCTGCGTAGGCATAGAGAAACGCCTTCCATCAGGGGCGTTGCCAGACCTGGATTTGAGTGCTGTTAGCCAGCATCGGTAAGGCCAATCAGTTAGCGACCATTGGGGCCGATAATCATGTTGAGAGATGGGGTTCCTGAAAGGATAAGAGCGCAGCAGAGCGCACTAATATCACCCGCTGAAAGCGCGCTGCCGCCCAAGACACATAGCGAATAAATTGAATCGCGTCCCCCGCTTCCTGCTCGCTTTAGTTGATGCTCTTAAACTAGCAAGCCGGCTTTGGGGTAACTTAACCGATCGCAATCCTTTGCACAGCAAGGATTCTCACGAGTACAGTCCGTAGACTCAATAAAGGGCTAAGTTTTGTCCGAAATTGACTAATACACCACTCGTTTTTGCCTATTTAAGACGTTGAAACCCTTGTTCGTTGGTTGAATGGCTGCTGAACGCTTAACTATGTAGACCATACCAAGGAACTAAACCGCCCCAAATCGCAGCATCGCCGGTTTGGAGCCAACTATCAGCTTATTCAGTGGAGTGCAGAAAGCCTGGAGTGGTTGTCCCGCCCCGTAAACACTCTAGCCATAACAACTAAAGTTTTCCGTGGCTAAAACTCAGCCAAAACCGGATGCTGTGGGGTAGGCTAGCGACTGTCAGCCCCCACATCAGGCAAATTTTATGACCACGCCATCAGACTACACGCCCCCCAAAGTTTGGCAATGGGACGCCGAAAACGGCGGGAAATGGGCTAAAACCAATCGTCCGATTGCTGGCGCGACCCATGAGCAAGCGCTGCCAGTTGGGCAGCATGCCCTTCAGCTTTATTCCTTTGCCACCCCAAATGGTCAGAAAGTGACCATTCTGCTGGAAGAATTGTTGGACTTAGGCATTACCGAAGCGGAGTACGACGCTTACCCTATTCGCATCAGTCAGGGCGAGCAGTTTGGCAGCGACTTTGTGGCGGTCAATCCAAATTCCAAGATTCCAGCGTTGGTCGATCGCAGCACGACTTCCCCTACGCATATATTCGAATCCGGAGCCATCTTGCTGTATCTAGCGGAAAAATTTGGGGCCCTGTTGCCCACAGATTCCTCACAGCGAGCGGAATGTTTGTCTTGGCTGTTTTGGCAGGTGGGTTCTGCCCCTTATGTGGGGGGCGGGTTTGGACATTTTTACCATTACGCCCCCGTGAAGCTGGAGTATCCGATCGACCGCTTCACCATGGAGACCAAACGCCAACTCGACGTGCTCGATCGCCGATTAGCCGATCATCCTTATATCTGCGGTGACGACTACACCATTGCGGATATCGCCATTTGGCCCTGGTATGGAGGATTGGTTTTGGGGCGCTCCTATGATGCGGCGGAATTTCTTGACGTGCAGTCTTATCAGCATTTGACGAGATGGGCCAAAGCGATCGATGTGCGCCCAGCCGTTCAGCGCGGACGCATCGTAAACCGGACCTGGGGGCCTCTGGCAGAGCAACTGCATGAACGTCATGCCGCCACTGACTTTGACACCCGCACCCAAGACAAGCTGGAGGCCGCCGCGAAATAAGGGCAGCCCCCAGTTCACCCCTTAAGAACCCTGAGGGATGAACGGGGCAGGGGGAAAGTAAATCCACAAGCGGTGAACGCCTTGGCTGAACTAAAAACTCGCCCCAATGACAAAAGCGTTACGGAGTTTCTCGACAGTCTAGAAAATGAGAAACGTAAAGCCGATGCGTTCATCCTGCTGGCTCTCTTTGAACGGGTGACCCAGCGCCCGGCAGTGATGTGGGGAGACTCGATCGTCGGCTTTGGCAGTTACGAATACACCAACTCGATGGGAACGTATGATTGGCTGATGACGGGCTTTGCCCCCCGCAAGCAAAACTCCACACTCTACATCATGCAAGGGTTTGACGACTATGCTGAAGATTTAAAGCGGTTGGGCAAAGTGAAAACCGCCAAGTCGTGTTTGTACATCGCTAGTTTGTCGAAAGTTGACCTGGATGAATTAGAGAAATTCTTGACGAAGGTGGTCGCCGACATCAGGATCAAATATTCGTGCCAGTAGGGACTCAGGGATTTTTGGCAAGATCACATGCTGGCTGTAGGCATTGGCGGGGTAGATGGGCGGATGGGGCAGCAGAGCAAAGGGGACAGAGGACCGTCTGAGTCTGTCTCAAAGATAAGACTTACGCAGTTGCATCCGATTTTGGTCCTTAAATCTCCAATACTGGGGAAATCGGATTTAACATCCCCCACGTTTGGGGGAGCGAGGGGGCTTTTGCGTCAATCCTCAAAAAGTTAGGGAGTTGCGCTTAAATAACATCCCACCGACCCTGCTACCCATGCCCCCTGCCACAGTCTGGTCCGGGTACTTTATTTTCAAGCCGATCCCTTACTATCCAGACACCAGGCTATAGGCTAGCGGCTAATGGCAAGGTAATTTGCAATTGGGTAGCATCATCCGTCGCTGACACCACCGCTAACTGCCCCTGCATGCCTGTAATCATGGCCTGCACCAGATTCATTCGGAGGCTAGTGGACAGGGTGTCATCCAGCGTAAAGTCAGGCGGTGAGGGGAGTTCAACGGGCTCTTGCCAGGGCGTTGTCGGCCGACTATCGGCCAGCCAGATAACGTGGGTGTCGTCATTGCCAGACCGGCCGGTACTCAGGTGTAGCGTGCCGAGATCGCCCCCTTCTACCGCTAGCTCAAGCAAGATTGTGAGCAAGTTACGGAGCCAGGCCGGATCGGCCTGTAGCAAGATGTCGGGAGCTGGTGGTTCAACTATGAGGCGCAAGTTGCGATCGCTGACCTGGACCTGCGTCAATTCTTTGACCTGAATGAGGGTTTCGCTCAAAGAAACTGCCTGTAGCTGGGGTTGCAAACGTCCCATTTCTAGCTTCGAGACCCAAATCATCAAATCAAGATATTCCAGGAGCTTCATCGAAGCCGCATAGGCATCCGCCACAAACTGGTGCTCTTCCTCAATATCATCGCAGAGCCCTTCAAGCACCATCTGCTGCAGGCTGATGATTTTGTTGAGGGGCGATCGCAGTTCATGGGCGGTACGCATCAAAAAGCCGCCCTTAAAGCTCGCCATTTCTACCGCCCGGCAGTAGGCCACCTGCCAGCTCGTCTCAGCGGTTGACAACGGCTCTGCTGGATTGCACTCCGACATTTCTCACTCCTGGCGACTCCGTATAAGCCTAAAGCTTGTTTTATGGAATCGGGCAAGTTGCAACGTTGTCTTACAAATCCGCTTAGAGTGATCCAGATAATTACTGTCCGAAAATCTGACGATTGAAACTGCGTCCACCTGCGGATAAACGATATTGAAACTGTAGAGACCGAATGATTATTTAGATGGAATGCTCTTAGAGTGTTCTAAGGAAAAAGTCATCTGTCAGCTAGACAGGCATAGGAGCGATTTCGACAAACCACTTTTCTAGCCCTGGCAATCGATGTCGTTTCACGACGAGTTGCCTCATGGCCTGTGGAGTGAGTTTGAAGCCGGTGTGGTCAGTCTGTGTGCCTAGTAACGCTGGGCGTAAGTTTGCGTAACATTAGCCCACTCAAAGAGAAGCCGCTTCGCGTCTACACCCTAAATCCCTCTCCCAATTTTGGGAGAGGGACTTCAAACCACCGCCTGCTCCCCTTGTATGTTGAGAGCAGTAGCGCTAGATCGTAGCCCCTAGGCATGTGGCTCAGCCATAATCCGTGGAGAAGCCAGACTCAGCGCGATGATTCATCCTCTGAGAACTCGAAAAATCGCCGGGTCCCTTTGGGAGACCGTATCGCGCAAGGATGAGTGCAGTGGATGGAGCCCTTCATCAAACCATTTTGAGGTGCTTTCCATGTCGACACCAGAAACTGCCTATCGATGGTTGGGCATTGATGTCAGCAAAGACCGCTTGGATGTCTATGACCCGAGTCAGCAAACCTCGACTGGCTATGACCACAATAGTGAGGGAGTAGAACTGCTGTGGCAAGCGTTGCAAAGTCACTCCAACTGGGCCGTGGTCTGTGAAGCGAGTGGGGGGTATGAAAGCCTCGTTGCCACCACGCTTGCGGCCCACGGGTGTCGGGTGAGTGTGGTCAACCCCCGGCCAGTGCGGGACTTTGCTAAAGCCAGTAGGACCTTAGCGCAGACGGACGCACTCGATGCGCGAGTCATTGCCCGCTTTGGCCGTTTGCTCCAGCCGCCCGCCACGGGGTTGGCCTCCGAGTCCGCACAGCAACTCCAAGATGGGGTCCGGCGACGACAGCAATTAGTCGAGATGCTCAGTGGTGAAAAGAACCGACTGCCGCAGCTCAAAGGCCGAAACAAAGCCGTCCTGACGGATGAAGTGGAGACGCACATCGAGTGGCTCAAAGACCGCATTGAACAACTGGATAAGAAGATTGAGCAACTCAGTCAACAGCCGTCGCAATGGCGTGAAGACAAAGCGCTGCTGACCTCGGTGAAAGGCATCGGCCCGGTCGTTTCGACGACCCTGTGAGCCGACCTGCCGGAGTTGGGCGCGTCGTTTGACCAAAGCTTGAATGTTTTGTTCCACTTCGGAGGCTAAGACCACCGCCTCCGGGCAAAACACTTGAGCAAAATAGGCGATATCGTGAGCATCTAGTGAGTCCGTCTTGGCAATCCGTCCCATGGCCCGAGCGAACTCCCTCACGC
>JBCDAJ010000121.1:0-20601 GCA_039185935.1 Cyanobacteria bacterium P01_F01_bin.56
CTTGGCGAGTTGCCGAATCGACCCTTCTCCTTGCTCGTAAAGGGTGACGATGCGCTGACGTAAATCGGCGGAGTGGGGACGCATAGGGGCTACCAGAACAGTACAAATGAGCGTACTGCATAAGCTCGCACACCGCTATAACGTTGTCCCATGAAGGTTAGTTCTTCTGGGGGTTGTTGAGGGCGCTTCACCTGGTATTGCTTCCGGGCATAGGGCGGCCCCATAAAGGTTGCGGTTTCTGCGGTTTCTGCAACCTTAACTTGAGGATGATGAACTTGATAAGAATGACCGAGAAAAGAGAGTTGCATGGATAACTAACTATGGATAACTAACTAATGAGGGAATGGGTGACGCTTGATGATTTCTAGTATTCAGATTTGGACTTCAGGTTTGTTGGGGAAAGTTGAGGGGTTGAAGTTGGGGAAAATTGAGGGGATAGGGAGTAGGGGACAGGGGACAGGGGACAGGGGATAGGGGATAGGGGATAGGGAAGAGGGAAGAGGGAGGGAAGAGGGATAGGGGATAGGGGATAGGGGATAGGGGACAGGGAAGAGGGAAGAGGGGGACCGTGTAAGGCGCGGTGGTTTGCGGGCTGATGTAAGGCGATCGCGATGGAGTCATTCGGGACGATCGCGCCTAATAAAACAGCGATCACAACATGGGAGTTGCGATCGCTTTCATTTAGTAAGGGAGTCGCGCTTAAATAACATCCCATTTACCCTGCGACCCATTCACCCTGCCACAGTCTTGTCCGGGTATTTTATTTTCAAGCTAATCCCTAAAGTGTCTAGTGCTCTGCCAGGCATGAAGCGCCCGTAAACAATCGCAATGACCTATTGAACTGGCTTGCCTTTACCCAAAAGATGTTGGGTATTAGCCACGGCTTAATCGACCGGTGAGGACGATGGCCTGGCGTGTAGCAGGGGCGAAGGTCGCCATGATTGTGGCTATGCCGATAAAACAGTCTTTAAGAACGCTAACTGTTGCGGTAAACAGACATGTTGCAAGTCGTATTTTTCGACAATGGTTTGGCGAGCGGCCTCTCGTAACGATTGCAGCTGATTGGGGTGCTCCAGCACGCGGCAGATTTGGGTCGCGATCGCAGACGCATCAAAAAAGTCCACCAGCAACCCATTGCGTTCGTCTTGGATGAGTTCTTCAACGGGAGCAGTCCGCGAGCCCAGGACCAGGCAACCGCAGCTCATCGCCTCCAGCATGGACCAGGACAATACAAAGGGATAGGTCAGATAGACGTGGACGCTCGACACCTGAAATAAGGCAATCAGTTGTTTGTAGGGCACTTTACCCACGAAATGAACGCGACTCAGATCGAGGCGATCGCGCACCTCTGTGAGAAAAATCTCCTTCCAGGTTTGAGAAGCTGGGGGGGCGGCGCCATAGCTGACGCTATCGCCCCCGACAATGACCACTTGGGCATGGGGGCGGGCTTGCAAGAGCGGCGGCAGGCACCGCATAAAGGTGTGATAGCCGCGATAGGGTTCTAAATTGCGGTTCACAAAGGTGATCACTTCGTCATCGCGGGTCAGCACTAAGGGCGGGTCAACCGTCCCCACTGTAAACTGCGCCTCTGGATTCGGGCAGGCGATGGTGGTATCGATGCCATCGTGGATCACGCTGAGCCGATCGTGATAAGTGGCGGGCATTACGGACTTTTGATACTGCGTGGGGCAAATGCCCCAATCAACCGCCTCTAATGCCAGCAGATTGTTGACATTTTTGGTGCGGATGCGGCAGTGACTATCCAGCTGGAGGGGTTCATCAGGGGTGAATTCAGGGTCGAAGCCGACATCTTGTCCCTGACCATGGTAATAGAACTCAAACAGCCCAATCAGGGTTGCAGCGGGAAAAATATCTTTGATAAATAGCACTTCGCCCCAACCCGGATGAGCATAGATGACATCGGGAATAAAGCCTTTTTCTTTGAGGTTGATCAGCGATCGCGCTGCCTGTTGTCCGCGCCTGACTTGTCCTTCAAAGTTGCGTAGATATTGATGGGTGCTTTTGCTACCGGATTGTGGGGTGGGATAGCCGATGCGAGTGACCCCCGGAATATCGGGGCGATTTTGTAGATTTGCCCGCTCGCCTAACCCCATAACGGTATGCCCCTGTTGAGCCAGGGCACGGGCCAGGTGGGGATACTGTCCGGGAAAGTTTTGATGAACGAACAACACATTCATGGTGATTATCGGGAGGCGTCAACGAGGGTGGGCAGCGGCGATTGCAATGGGTGAATTGAATCCGCTCAGGACACAGGCATCGTCTCCTGGCATGTCTCAATTCTGAGAGACGCTGAGTTCGGGTTGCTCATCGTTAGGACTGGAAAGGATTCATACAGTGTCAGTCTTCAAAATCTTAAACCGGCGGTGGCCGCTAAATGCGATCGCGCGTCTAATCACTCAGTTGATAAGAGCGACAAAGAAGCGATCGCGGTATGGAAGTCGCGTTCACGTAGTATCTCCCCAGGAGAATCGCAGGATGTGAGTTCAGAGATGCCAATGCGTTAGTGGGCTACTGCAAAAAGCCAGAAATTGCACCGTTGGTTTAGGCTGGGTACTTGATGCCGCGATAGGTCATTTCAGAGGCCACATGCTGACGCTGCTGAACGGTGTATTGCTTGCGGGCATAAGGCTTACCGAGAAAGGTGGTCGTTTCAGTCATTTCAGTCGCTTCAATTGCAGGATTAGAAGCTTCGGGGGAAATTTAGGTGTTGGGAATAGGGAACAGGGAATAGGGAACAGGGAATAGGGAATAGGGAATAGGGCATTGGTAAGAACTTAAGCAGTTAGTGTAGATGTCAAGTCTGATTTGAGGTTGATGGCATGCCTTGTTCTGCTAGCCTCCGAGACCATGTCCGCCCACGCAACCCGCCCTATCTGCAAAACGAGGTCATTGAAGAGCGCCTCCAGCGGTTGCTATCGCCTGTGGTGTACAGCCAATTGGGGCTCTACCGACAGATGGGGCATCGAACGCGAATTCTAACGCTGCCGTTGATGATGGCAGTGGTGCTGACGTTGTTCTGGCGGCAGGTGCCCTCGGTGGCGGAACTGACCCGGGTTCTGGAACGGGAAGAACTGCTGTGGGCGAAAGCGACTAAAGTGACGCAAAAGGCATTGTCGAAGCGGTTTCTGGAGCTGAAAGCGGAGCTGTTCAAACGGGTGTTTCAAGACCTGCTGGGTCCGATGCGAGTGCGCTGGCAAGAGCGCCAACGCCGTCCCCTACCGCCGAGTGTCCGTCAGGCACAGCAGTCGTTTGCTGCCATTTGGATTGCCGATGGCTCGACTTTAGAAGCCCTGTTTCGCAAACTTAAGAGCCTGGAGGACGCCCCGGTGGGGCAGTTGGGCGGCAAGATGATGGTGGTCCTTGATTTGGTGCGCCGCTTACCAGTCGAAGTATGGGTGGAGTCGGCCCCCTATGCCCATGACACTACCTTCACCGACCGCCTTTTGGGGTTGATGGCGGTGCCCACCCTGTGGATTCTGGATCGGGGATTCTGGGATTTTCGCTTCTTTGAAGCGATTATCGAAGCACAATCCGCCTTCATTACCCGACTCAAGGCTGGTGCTGCTATCGAAGTGCTGGAGTGCCTCTCGCAAAGTCCCTGGCATCGCGATTCGCGCATTCGCTTGGGCAAAGGCTATCAAGGCAAGCCCATCCTCACGCTGCGGCTGATTGAGGTCCGCGTCGGGCAACAGTGGTATCGCTATCTCACCTCAGTGCTCGACCCCACCGTCTTACCGCCGGGGATGGTGGCGGACCTCTATGCTCGGCGTTGGCGCATTGAAGATACCTTCCACACGGTGAAGCGGTTGTTGGGGCTCAGCTATTTATGGACTGGTTCACTCAACGGCATTGCCCTGCAAGTGTGGGCCACTTGGATTGTCTATATCGTGTTGGCAGACTTCGCCGATGAGTTAGCCGACGAGTTGGCGCTACCGGTTGAGCGCATTTCTTTGGAAATGCTTTATCGCGGTCTCTATCACTTCTCGGTGGCCTATGACAAAGGGCTGGCTACCGACCCCATTGCCTATTTTGCTGACCCGCGAAACCAGGACCTTAATGTGGTCAAATTCTTACGCAAGAAGCGGCCTCGCCTAGAACTTACACCTTTTCCAAAAACCTTGACTTCTGAATCGTTTCCTTAAGTTCTTACCAATGGGAATAGGGAATAGGGGACAGGGAACAGGGGATGGGGAGATGGGGAGCGAAGGAGATGGAATGCGCGATGAGGGCATTCGGGGCGATTTGCCCACCCACGCTTGCCACTGGGCGGTTGACCTAAACTATTCATATGGCTCAGCTCCGTGAGGTAAAGGATGACGCTACAAACACCTCCCAAAACTCAGGCTCTCTGGCTGCAACTGCCGAGTGACCTGGCGCTGCGAGTAACGCCAGAACAGTTTGCGGCGTTGACAGCGGCGAACCGTGACCTCAGATTTGAACGCACTGCGACTGGAGAATTAATTGTGAACCCACCCACAGGGGGCGGATCGGGCAAACGAAATGCGAAAATCATCACTCAACTTGGCGCATGGGGTGAGGCCAATGAAACACTTGGAGAATACTTTGATTCATCAACGGGCTTTAAGCTACCAAGTGGAGCTAACCGATCGCCGGATGCTTCTTGGGTGCGCCGCGATCGTTGGGAGGCGCTGACGCTGGAGGAACAGGAAGGGTTTGTGCCCCTGTGTCCTGATTTTGTGGTGGAGCTGCGTTCGAAAACGGATCGTTTGCAGGATCTGCAGGAGAAGATGCAAGAGTATCTGGACAATGGTGCTCAACTAGGGTGGTTGATTGATCCGCAACATCAGCGAGTGGAAATTTATCGGGCCGGGCAAGCCGTTGAAGTGTTGGACCAGCCGAGCACAGTGTCAGGCGAAGCCGTTTTGCCTGGTTTTATCCTGTCGCTGAAACGTATTTGGAGCTAGGGAATGGGGCGATCGCTCAGCGTCGTCTCGGGCAAATCGCATACGAACAAAATCCAAAATCTCACATCGCCCACAAAAAAAGCCCCCTGGGCACCGCCCAAGAGCCTCATGTCACACATCCGTTGGCACCCAAGGAAAACGCAATCCTGTCGCCAAACACGGTTCGGAGCAAACCGCTTGTCTTAGAAGAGACTTACTGTTCTGCATGACGTCAGAGTTGGCGAATCGAAGTCACCCTCCCCATCGATATCGGGCCAGGTGGTGTAGGGTCTGCGGCATCAGCGACCCGGTTAGACAATGCTGACATCAGTATTGACATCGAACCCGCTCGGATTTTCAAGCACCGCCAGAGTGATGTCTTCTGCAACTAGAACCGGCGTTGCTATGGGGACGCTAATGCTGCCAACTTGCCCGTAAGTAATTTGCATTTCAAAAGTCTGTCGAGTCACAGACAACTCACCGGTGCTGGAGTTGTAAACCGGGTTGACGATGACACCCCCCAACGCACTGGCATCAATGACAATGCGATCTTGGTCAGTGAAGTCTTTGATGATGTCGATGCCCTGGTCGGAGGTGAACAAGAAGGTGTCACTACCTTTCCCGCCAATTAAGGTGTCAGCACCATCGCCGCCGACTAGAAGGTCACTGCCCCGTCCACCATCGAGCAGATCATCACCCTGGTTGCCGAACAAAATATCTGCGCCACCATATCCCATCAAGTGGTCAGCTTCCTGGCCTCCAAGCAAGAGATTATCGCCATCGTTATCCTCGATAACAGAGGAAGCCGTAGTCGCAGACAATGAGGTATCAGTCTGAGTATTGGAAGAAGAACCCGTGGGTGTGGAATTTGGATTAGAAGCTCGCTCCATGTCACTGGATGAAGCCAATTGGCTCTCTAAAATATCGAAACCCGTGCGTACGAAGTCTTGAAAAGAGGTGATTTCATCAGCCTCGAAGAGGTGATCAATCTTACTTGGCCACGTCTTACTAGTTGGTGAGTCATTCTCCCTCCAATTACCGTTACCTATGTAAGTAATTCTCCTGTTGTTACCTATAGTCACAATATCCCCAAAGCGTACTCTTGTACTAACGCCATCTTTTACCACAAAGATGCCCTGCGCCTCATTGTGGTAATCAACCTTGTAAGTGTGAGTTTTAGGCATTGTTTTTTGCCTTGAGAATTGTGTGTGTTGTAAGTATCCCGATCTGCACTTCAGGTTTGTTGAGGTTTTTTGAGGTGTTGGAGTTGGGAAAATTCAGGTATTAAAAATCCCCTCACCGTCAGACGAGGGGATGCGGGCAATTGATGGGTAGTGTGGCCAGCCTTAGGCTGTATCCGAATAGAGAGCGAGGGATTGCTATAGCTTTGCCAGTTTTAGGCACAGCAATGGGCACACTCTATAAAGTTTTGTATCATCGCATTTTTAGGTCCGTGTCTATGCCCGTTAAGCAGTCTGGCGATCTCGACTTGCTCCCCATCTCGGTCGGGATTTTGCACTCATGCAGTGGCACCATGGCGATGAGCGAATTGGCACTCATCGATGCCGAGAAAATGGCGATCTCAGAAATCAACCAGGACGGCGGTATTCTCGGTCGTCAAATCTTGCCCATTGTGGAAGATGGCGCGTCCCAAGCCGAAATCTTCGCCCAAAAAGCCCAAAAACTGATTCAGCAGGATCAAGTGGCCACCCTGTTTGGCTGTTGGACCTCCTCCAGTCGCAAAGCCGTCGTCCCCGTGTTAGAGGCCCACAACGCCCTGCTCTGGTATCCCCTGCAATACGAAGGGCTCGAAACCTCCCCCAACGTGTTTTACACTGGGTCTTGCCCTAACCAACAGGTGCAGCCAGCGGTACAGTGGCTACTGGAAAACAGAGGCAAACGCTTTTTTCTGCTGGGGTCAGACTATGTTTTTCCCCGCACCGTCAACAAAATCATCACCACAGATCTCCACCGCCTCAGAGGTGAACTAATCCAAGAAACCTACGTTCCTTTAGGGAGTGTCGCGTTTGGCAATATCATCGACCAGATCCAAACTCTAAAGCCAGATGTGGTCTTTAGCACCCTGAATGGGGACAGCAACCTGGCCTTCTACCAGCAATACCACGCAGCGGGCCTGAGGCCAGAGCAAATCCCGATCATGGCCATCAGCATTGCCGAAGGAGAACTGCAAACTATTGGAGCAATTGCAGCGGGCCATTACGCTAGCTGGACCTATTTCCAGAGCCTAGAGTATCCTCACAACCAAGCCTTTGTACAAAACTTTCAGGCCCGCTATGGGGCAACCCGCGTTACCAGCGACCCTATCGAGGCCGCCTACCTCCAGGTTTATCTCTGGAAGCAGGCGGTGGAGACAGCCCAAAGTTTTGAAGTCGATGCGGTGCGGCAGGCGGCGATCGGGCAGACCTTTGATGCTCCTGGCGGCACCGTGCGCGTCGAGCGCAATCAGCACCTCTGGAAACAGTGCCGCATTGGAAAAATTCAGCCCGACGGTCAGTTTCAGACTGTATACGAAATAGAAGACGCCATCCAGCCGCTGCCCTGGCTAGGAATCGAGCATTTAGAGACTGATCTATCCCCCTTGATTTTGGACTTGCTAGGGGAAGTCCCCCAAGTCATCCAGTACAGTTGCATTGCAGCAGAGAAATCCCGCGATCTGGAGGCTGCAAACAAGCAGTTGCAACGGACCCAAGATCAACTACGGGACTCTGAACAGCAGTTTCGGAAACTCACCCAACGCCAGGAGCTGCTGAAGCGTACCCTCTCCAGCCAGATTCGCGCCTCCCTTGACCTAGATACCATCCTGCCTATCGCAGTGAAGGAAATCCGGGAGTTATTACAACTAGACCAGTGTGAGTTTTGTTGGCGTGACGGCACTGCCCCTTCCGTCCAAGTGCAGCCCTTTTACCTGGCCCACACCAATGGGCTGCCGGACCTAAACCCCCATTACACCCAGATGGATTGGGCCTGGTTACATCAGGCCCTCGGCCCCAAGCCCCTGTTAGTCATCGATCAAGCGGACACTGTTCCCCCACTGACAACATCTGATCGCCATCGGCTCACAGAGCAGGGAGTGAAATCCCTATTAGCCACGCGCGTGCAGCCCCGCTCTGGCCCCCACGGCTATCTGGTCTGCACCCGCTACCATGAGTCCCGCCGCTGGAAACGCCACGAAATCGAGCTGCTAGAAGACATTGCCAGCCAACTGGCGATCGCGATCGAGCAGGCGACGCTATACGACCAGAGCCGTAATGCGGCTCGACAGGCGATCGAACAGGCCGAAACCCTAGAGCAAACCCTGAGCAATCTGCGTCAAACCCAGACTCAGTTAATCCAGAGCGAAAAACTCTCTAGTCTAGGGCAACTGGTGGCAGGCGTCGCTCACGAAATCAACAATCCGGTCAACTTCATCCAAGGCAATCTGCCTTACGCTGAGGCTTATATGGCTGACCTGATGGAGCTAGTAGCCCTCTATCGGAAACGCTACCCGGTTCCCGATGCTGACATTCAGGCCAAAGCAGAAGACATTGACCTCGACTTTTTGATAAAGGACTTACCCAAGCTCATCAGCTCAATGAAATTGGGTACCCATCGAATCTGTGAAATTGTCAAATCCTTGCGCACATTCTCACGATTGGATGAGGCTGCCATCAAAGAAGTGGATTTGCACGAGGGGTTAGAAAGCACCTTGACTATCCTACACAACCGCCTCAAGAGCAAACCTGATCGGGTCGAAATTTTAGTCGAACGCGATTACGGCAAACTGCCCTTAGTGGAATGTTTTGCTAGTCAGCTGAATCAGGTTTTTATGAATCTAATCAGCAATGCAATTGATGCCCTAGAAGATCAACTAGCTGCATCACCACTCAGCGAAACAGCCCAGCCCTGTATTCGGATTCAAACAACTGTCCCTAAAGCAAACTTTGTCGCGATTCACATTATTGATAACGGAACTGGGATGTCAGGAAAGGTCAGCGATCGCATCTTCGATCCGTTCTACACAACTAAACCCCCAGGTCGTGGTACTGGACTAGGGCTGTCCATTAGCCATCAAATTGTGACTGAAAAGCACAGTGGACAAATACAGTGCTTCTCGACCCCTGGCAAGGGCACCGAGTTTGTTATCACTCTACCTACCTGCTCAGCCTCTTTGTGAATCGTTATAAGTAGCTGGGCTGAATTAAACGCTGGATGGATGGCTGGTTTCGACTCCGCTCAATCGGCGAGTTTACTTGCCAGGCAAGCATTTGAGGGTTGAGCGGAGTCGAAACCCGTCTGCGAAATAATCGTGCCTGCCTACTTATTGCTGACACCACTCATAATCGAGAAATCCACATCGATACCTCAGGGTATCTGTGGCGCTTAAAAGCTGAATCCGTATGAGTTCTAAAGAGAAATATGAGTAGTTTAGGCCCGCTTCCTGGAATGGTTTCAGCCTCTATAGTTAATCAAGAGAGGAGGACTAAAAATTCTCGTGTCGGCGGTTCAAGCCCGCCTCCTGGCATACGTTTCAGCCACACCCCTATGCGTTTGTACTAGAAATTTCCCTTTAAAGGCTGCTTTTTCGCTTCTGAAAGTTAGCTTGATTGTTTGCTTGGGTCTACAACCAGTCAGCTTGGCAACTCGTTCCCATTGGACAAAGGCTTCAGAGTTAGTCGGACTGCCCCTGGTTCGGCGGTTCAAGCCCGCCTCCTGGCATACGTTTCAGCCGTCGATAGTAGAAAAGCCATTAAAACCCTAATGGTGTAAGTATTCTGATGGCTTTTCTAAGTCATCGTGTTAAGCGGCAAGAGTCTCTCTAATAAGTTTTTAGGCGATACCTACACATTCTCTTAGAGTCTGTTCTGGCGATCTGAGCTGACTCTTAAAATATGAACTCGAGCAGCAAGCTTCGGCTAGCAGCTGCCGGTGGTCTGATTACGCTGAACGTCTGCTCAGCGAAAGCGGACACCTACTGATACAGTTTGCAGTCATCTTCCAGAATCGATCTGTCACGTGATTTGGCGCGTTGACGCATTGCGTTCAGTTACACACAATACGCCGTCCCATTGGCACATTGACACTATGGTTGCCTGCGACTATGCCTGCGGAATACACCACAAGGAGACCAGAAATGAAGTCCTTAAAAGCTCTGAAGTCCGCCTTTTGTACCGGGATCGCGTTTATTGCATCAGCTTCAACCGCGTGGGCTTGCACCGGTATCATGCTGACGGGCATAGACGGCAGCATTATTCGCGGAAGAACTGCGGAGTGGGGGCCATTCGACCTCGAAACGAAGGTCAACATTATCCCAAAGGGTTTTACCTATAGCGCGGGGGAGATGCCGGACGGGCAGGAAGGTGCTTCTTGGATAGGGCGCTTTAGCATGGTCGGTATCAGTATGCTTGATCACGGCGCCCCAGCTGATGGGATCAACGAGGCAGGGCTAACCGCAGGACTGTTTTACCTGCCGGGTTATACGGAATATCAAGAGTACCTGCCAGAACTTGCGGATAACAGTATTCCGGGTGATTTACTAGCCAGTTACACCTTGGCGATGTTCGAAACAGTGGATGAAGTCCGAGCCGGTCTAGAGGACATTCGTGTGGTTGGTGTTGTAGATGAGACGCTGGGTTTTCCTTTTCCACTCCATATGATTGTGGCGGACCGCTTTGGCGGAAGGATCGTTGTTGAATACATTGACGGCGAACTCACGATTTTCGATGCCCCACTGGGTGTCATTACCAATTCACCGAATTATGACTGGCACATGACAAACCTCAATAACTACGTCAATCTGACCGCCATTGGACTGCCAGAAGTCGAAACCAGTGGCGTTACCTTTGCCCCACTTGGCGCGGGCAGCGGCATGATCGGCTTACCGGGTGACTTCACACCCCCATCGCGTTTTGTCCGCGCTGTCGCTTTCTCTCAAACAGCGCGTGAAACCACTGGCGGTTATGACACGGTGCGTGAGGCATTCCGAATTCTCGATAATTTCAATATTCCAGCTGACGCCGCCGAGGGTGCGCAAGATGATGTCCAATCAGATGACTTACTCTACAGCGCCACGCAGATCACGACCGCTAGTGACTCCCAGAACCTCGTGTACTACTATCACACGATGTACGATCGGACGGTCCATATGGTCGATATGAAGCAAATCGATTTCGATGCTATGGGTGAAGAGAGGATTGTCTTCGAGACAAGTGGTGACCGCGAACCCACAATCGTCGACGTGACCCCTACCAACTAAATTCGCACCAGCTCGGGCTGCGCTAAGACAGTCGCAGAAGGCCACCCGAGCTGGTGTAGCGGTTTGCAAACAGTAATCCCAGGGCTCGCTGTTTGCAAACCCTCCACCCTTTAATCGTTTCAGTCTCTAGGGGGGGCTAATTTGGGGGACTGAAAATCCTCGTGTCGGCGGTTCAAGCCCGCCTCCTGGCATTGTTTCAACGATTTCAATGATTGCTCAAGTTCCTACACTAGAGTGATGTCAGATTCTAGGTTGAAGTTGGTAGTCTTCAGATTGAAGCCGCCGTTTTGTCCAAAAGAGATATAGGTATTGCCGAGGGCTTGATCCACTTTAATGTCGCTATGGTCACTAATACCGTAGACACTCGCATCAATTTCAATATGGTCGAACCCCGTCTGGAAATCTTCAATAACCTCGGCAAACGAATTAGGGGCATTTTGGGTATCAAAGACGAACGTATCAGCACCACCGCCACCGATATATCTATCTCGTCCCAACCCACCGTTGAGAATGTCATTGCCAGCACCGCCCGAAAGCGTATCATCACCTGCTAGGCCAAAAATCACATCCTGTCCTGAAGTGCCTGTGAGGTCATCATCACCATCTGTTCCAGTAATAATACGGCCTGTGTCATCACTGCCTATTTCCCCGGAGCCGCTTCTAGGAGTTCGGACCTTTGAATTCAAGGAATTTAAAGGATTCTTTGGCCCCACTTTTTGCGGACCCTTGCTTAAGTCACCTTGAAGATTTCTATCACCAAATCCCCCAAAACTACCGTAGTGCTGAGGGCCGCCTCTTCCTTCAAGAGCACTATGTATAAAGCCCTCCTTACTAGGATCCTTCCTTAATGCCTTGGGGAGGACTTTCCTCGCGTTGCGTAAAACATTTGGTAGCAAGTCATCACTGGAACGGCTTAAGGGAGTCATAAAGGGGAGCATGGCTTGGTATCTCTGGTGCGTTTTGTTTCCACAAGTATCTCGATCTGGACTTCAGGTTTGTTGGGAAAAATTGAGGTGTTGGAGTTGGGGAAAATTGAGGTATTAAAAATCCCCTCACCGTCAGACGAGGGGATGCGGGCAATTGATGGGTAGCGTGGCCAGCCTTAGGCTGTATCCGAATAGAGAGCGGGGGATTGAAAATCCTCGTGTCGGCGGTTCAAGCCCGCCTCCTGGCATCCGTTAGTGGCATTGTTCTGCTGTGGCTTTGATTTGCGTACTGAATAGCGTCCCTAGGGCATGAGATCTCAATGAAGCCGTCCACCTAAACACTCATCACATATATGATCAAAAGCCATTGAAAGCCTCGTTAAGAGAGTGTTCTGATGGCTTTGACATTCCATCATGCTAGGTGGAATGATTCTCCTGAATAAGTAGTTAGGCGCCCATCACCCATCGCAGATAGTCCCTCATACCTACGATGACCTCTCGGCGGTCCGCCTGCACGGGCGTTGTTAGACTGTGATCGCTTACTTTAAGGAATTCATAAGCTCGGAGCGTTCCAAAGCATCTATCTGTGGATTGGGAAAAGTTACTTTTAAGGAATGCTCTACGGCTACATGACTGAAGATCCGCTGCTAAAACTATCCGGACTGATGCCATTTAACTCTTGAAGCAAATCATTGAAAAAATTAACTCCTTTCTGTAATCTCTGCTCCAAGAGACGATTGCCTTCATCAGTAAATAAAGGACTATTTTTTCGAGTCTCCCGCTTAATTGTAGCAAGATACTTTTCAATAGAAGTAGTCGGCAGCAAGTTTTTGTTACTCATCAACATCAACCAACGTGCAGCGCCAATCAAGCCGAGTCCTTCAAGTTTGTCAGCATCAAATAAGATTTTAGCTTCAATAGAAGCTGGTGAAATTCGTTCTGAACCATGTATAGTGTGGCTGATTATCCCCTGAGTAACATGCTCAATAAAATTGGATGAAAAAGACTGTTCAGCAAGGATTTTTTCTGCAAGAGCGATAGTATCGGGAATACTATCGCTCTCACGTTCATCTTCATGACGCACAATATCGTGCAAAATAACCATTGCATCAAGAATGTTTAAATCAACACCTTTTTCTGTTGATGCTATGACCCGGGCATTGATAAACACACGTTCAATATGCCACCATCCGTGTGCGACTCGATTCTTGTCATAAAAAGCCTTGGCACTCTTAACTAAAGCATAAATTTCCTTGGAACAGGAAGTTTCTAAATATTCGACTTCAGCATCCTCTACATTAGCAGAAGAAGTGTTACAAGTTGGACTTTGCCAGTACGACTCATTTTGTATGTAGACACCTATACTTTGAAGTACGGCCTTAGAATAACTCTCTCCAGAAATGCTTTCAATAGTGCAGTTCATCTTAAAGACAAGCTCATTTAATATTGAGAAGCACTCTTTTATAATGCCATTTCTTTCAAAGAAACTACGTAGACTAGCAATATCAGATTTCTCTTTTTCCAATAAATTTATGCTTTCAGCATCTATGATTTCATATAATTTTACAGTCAAATAGTTGTTTTTCTTTTGCAGGAATTGCTTTGCTCTTTCTCGTTGATCATTTAATTTAGGGTATAAGATGTCATTTAGATCATTTCGGATTTGAAAAGCGAGGCCGAGAAGGTGTCCACATTCACCAAGCTTCTGAACCATCTCTGCCGATCCTCCTCCCAAAATTGCACCAATTTTCAATGAACTTTCCGTTAAAGACGCTGTTTTTCCTGCAATAGCAGCCAGATATTGTTCCATTGAGATAGCGCTTGAATCTTCAGAAGAAATATCAAGCAATTCTCCTGAACATAGATTGCGGAGAGTATTGTTCAGAATCCGAGAACACTGTAATACAGTTTTGGCCGAGTAAGCTTGCTCCAAGCCTTCTATAAGTTCGTAAGCACGGGAAATTAAAAGATCGCCAAAAATAATTCCGCGCTCAACGCCAAAGACTGTATGGAAGCTTCTACGCCCACGACGATAATCATCATGATCAACAATATCATCGTGGATTAGTGTAAATTTGTGGAGTAATTCGACTGCTGCCGCTGCATCTGTAACTCTTTCTGAGCAGCCACCAACAATTTCTGAACCTAATACTACTAATGCCGGGCGTAATCGCTTGCCTCCTGCAACAGCATAACGAAGCATCTTATTATGTTCAGCATCTTTAAAGTGAAGTTCATCGAGTCGTTTTACAACACCTTGAGTCCGACATCTAATCTCTTCTTCTACATTGATGCGAGTATCCATGACTAAGTTCTCTACTTGATCTAGGTGTCAATATTGGCTATTCAATAACTGATAGTTCGTCTAACCACTTGTTAGAGAGAATAATTCCACCTAACATGATGGAATGTCAAAGCCATCAGAACACTCTCTTAACGAGGCTTTCAATGGCTTTTGAGCACGTATGTGATGAGTGTTTAGGTGGACGACTCCATTGAGACCTCACACCCTAGGGACGCTATCCAGTATGCAAATCGCGGATTAGGTTCTTTTTTCTTGTGGGCCATGTTGCGGTAGTCTCCTGGGTTCATAGGCACTTAGCCGCTTACTAAAAATTAAAGGGGTCGCCTGTACTCAGTGGGCTGTGGTTCATTCCGAAGAGGTGATTTATTTCTAGGCCGTGTCCAGGCCTGGGGCTTCAATAGAAGGAGTGGAAACTTCGTAGGACTGACCGAGGAAGGAAAGTTTCATGGGGAATGCCGTTGTGCGAGAGGTGTGTTTCGTTCAATGAGTTAAGTGTCTCGATCTGGACTTCAGGTTTGTTGGGAAAAATTAAGGTATTCAATAATCTGAAATTCAGGTCATATTGAGGACGTTCCTCACGTTCACCCATAAGAAAAAGCGCCAGTACTCTCGCACTGGCGCTTTCGGAGCCCAAGATAATTGACTCAGGAGTCGGGCACCAAGCTTGAATAAAGTCTCCTCAATGGCAAATCAAGGGGGCAAAAAGGGAGTGTGTGAGCAATGGGACATCGGAAGAGGAACAACAAATGTATCAGACGCAAAATCATGTCTTAGATTGTCTGCAAACGCTCTTAGTGATTAATCATCAGCAATGTCGTTTTCTAAGCACAGAATTATTATCCCGATAACGCTCACGGTGTGGACTGCTTGGCTAATATTTCTAGGATTTCAACCAGCTTTTGAGCATCTGATCAACCATTGGGAAATCGCCTTAACCATGGCCTTTGGTTCTGTGATTGCGGGGGGGACCAGTGTCGGCGGTGGAGCGGTGGCCTTTCCAGTATTTACTAAGCTGCTCCAGATCCCCCCCTACGATGCCAAGGTATTTTCCCTGGCCATTCAAGCTGTGGGGATGAGTGCGGCAGCGATCGCGATTTGGCTGACGGGTATTCGTGTCGAAACTCGCGTGATTGGCTGGGGCAGTCTAGGAGGATGCTTAGGGATTTTTCTAGGGTTGAAATGGGTCGCCCCTTGGTTGCCCCCCGATGCGACCAAAATGGCCTTCACGACACTGCTCAGCAGCTTTGCCATG
Source organism: Cyanobacteria bacterium P01_F01_bin.56 (assembly GCA_039185935.1). Classification (GTDB taxonomy): domain Bacteria; phylum Cyanobacteriota; class Cyanobacteriia; order Phormidesmidales; family Phormidesmidaceae; genus Halomicronema. Next base: position 15,662 of record JBCDAJ010000121.1, read on the forward strand.
ACGCTTCTGGCCCTCAACCGAGCGAGTCCATTGCGCCACCTCGCGATGCCTAGATGGGGATTGCCGCAAAAAGGACTGATTTTCCTCACTGGTATTGTGGGGGGTCTCATGAGCGGTCTTGTGGGCAACGGTATCGATATCGTGATGTTTTCGGTGATGGTGCTGCTCTTTCGTGTCAGCGAAAAAGTGGCCACCCCGACCTCGGTTGTGCTGATGGCCATCAATGCTCTAGCCGGTTTGGGGGTACAGGCTTTCATCTTCAATGATTTCTCTGTACCCGTTCAGGCTTATTGGTTTGCAGCTATCCCCGTTGTCGTTGTCGGTGCCCCCCTAGGCGCGCTCTTTTGTAGCGTGTTGAAGCGTGAAGCGATCGCTCATATCTTGATTGGTCTCATCATGCTAGAACTCATCACTTCCTTACTGTTGATTCCCTTAAGACCGGTCGTCATCTATACCAGTTTGACCACACTGGTCTTATTTTCTTCACTGAATTATTGGATGTATCGCACTCAGATTTATGCCGCCAATAAGCCTGTCACCATAAGCCCGGAGATCTAATGCAAACGTATGAGTATCGTCATATCGTCGGTTTCGAAGAAACCAATCTGGTTGGTCACGCCCATGATGCCAATCATGTGAAATGGCAAGGGCGCTGTCGTGAATAGAAGACACCATCAACTAATCTGGCGAAATTCAATAGAACTTAGGGAGTTGCGCTGAAATAACATCCCCAGCTCCCCAGCTCCTTAGCCCCCTAGCCCAGCCTTGTCCAGGTATTTTATTTTCACGCCGATCCCTTACCACGATAGTCAAGTTGACAATGCCAATTCTGGCGACAGAGCTGGCAATGCAATGATTCGGCGGGTGTTCAGGTTCACCAGCATACCCGTTGACACCGAGCGAGCAATGGGTTCGCCTGTTTCAACGTTGAACTGGTCATGGCGTATGGTCATGACGCGGCTACGTAAGGTCACTATGCGCGACACCTGTTTGACTAGGATTCCCGGTTGCAGGGGTTGCAGAATGGTCATGGATAAGTTGACTACCATGCCGCCCCAGCGATGAGATTGCAACACATCCTGCGTGAGGCCAATAACATCCCACGCGATCGCGGCACCCTGGCCAAAAAGGGCCACGTATATTTGATGCGGATAATGGCCGTCGGTACCCATGTTTTTGGTGGCGATCGCGATACGACCACTCGGAAAGCCACCATCGGCTAAGGCGTCTGGTTCTGCCTTGGGAGCATTTATGGGGTTGGGATCGATGCCAGGGGCATCGAAACGCGGCTCAAAGGGGCGCGATGGCAGATGCCCCGGCTGTCGTTGCCAGGGGGATTGGTCAATCGAGGTCGCGAGCAATCTTTCACTCGCTGCATCTAAAAGACGATGACCGATGGCATAGCCGTGAGGCGAGACTTCAATCAATGCACTCTCAACGACCAGATGCTGTTCGGTGTGGGCTTCAGCATGAAACCGTAGGGTTAAGCGTTGTTTTGAATTAAGTGGGCGGACGAGGCCAGTTGCCGCCGCGAATTCAGCCGTGGCCTGTTGAAATCTCGCGGCATAGAACTGAGCATTCATGTGCTCGTTTTCGTCACATTCCCACGGCTGAACCCTGGAGTGGTGTGTACAAATGGGTGACATCTTATGTTTCTCAGATTCCTGACACTGCAAATCCAACCCAATACGGTTCGGTTAGCACAGTAATTGATTCGGAAGTGACGGAGTAATGGGGTGATGGAGTGATGGAGTAAGGCAAAATTTACCTATCCGAACCGTATTGAAATCCAACCGCCTGATCACTTGCGAGAGCCGTAGCCTGCTCAATTCCTAACAGTTGTAGAGCGTTCAGGAGTTCATCGGTCAAAATATCGACAATGACATCCCCCCCGACGTCATCAAAGGCGGTGGTGCCGTAGACAAAAGGCCGTCCTAGAAAGACAAAATCGGCACCTGAGGCGAGGGCACGGGCAATGTCGAGGCCGCAACGGACGCCGCTATCCATAAGAATCGGCAAATCTGGGCCAACCGCGCTACGAACCCTGCGCAGGGCGTCCAGAGAAGCTGGAATCGCATCCAACTGGCGACCACCATGGTTTGATACCCAGAGTGCATCAACGCCTAAAGCAGCTAGTTTTTGAGCCTCTTCGCCATTGACCACCCCCTTAATGACTAAATGACGAGGCCAGCGATCGCGCAAACGGCTCAGCGCCTCCCAATTCATCGGCACCGGCATTTGACGCCGGAGAAAGGCTCCGATTGACGCTTGAGTGGGCGATTGAACATAAGGTTCAAACAGGGGACAAAAGCGCATGCCATGCTGAGATGTGCGCCACAGCCAACGCGGATGCGCGAGGCAAGATGCCAGGAAACGCGGGTGCCTAAACTGCGGTAAAGGCAACTGGAAGCCAGCCCGGCGCATACTCTCGCGACGCCCCAAGGTAGGACAATCGATGGTGATTACCAGGACATCGTATTGAGCTTGGTCAGCCCGATTGATCAGGTCATCCCAAATGTCACGCTCACGCAGGGGATAAAGTTGTAGCCACCTTGGCCCTTCGATCTGACCTGCAGCTGCTTCAATCGCCAGGGCATTGAGCATGCCCACCACAAAGGGAAGACGCCGACGAGCGGCAGTTTGGTGCAAAATAGCTTGGGTTCCCGGCCAAACAATATCGGCCATGCCGAGTGGGGCAATCCCAAACGGGACTGAATAGTCATAGCCAAACAGACGCGTTATCAAAGATGGATGCGGGCTTGCACTCAGGTAATGAGGGGTAAACGTCATGGCATCAAAGGCTGCCCGGTTGCGAGTGAGACAGGTTTCATAGCCTGAACCCGATTCCAGGAAGCCGCAAATGGCTTCGGGAAGGCGTGCGATCGCGCGCTGTCGCACATCTTCGATCATGGGAAAACGATGGAGGCGCTGAGGATTAGCGATGGGGGTCATGGTGGTGGGCGTGGCTAAGGATGGGCGGCGCTGCGTCTGCATTAGACTGTCTCCAACCGGGGCGGGCAGACATCCCAAATCTTCGGGAGCATGCGACCATTGTTTCTCGATGTGCGGGCCGTGTAGTCGAAGATAGCTCGGGCATTGTCGACCAGATCGGGGTTAATGCGAACCGGTAGGTCACGCCGCAATGCTTTCATGTAGACTGCCGTACTCAGCCAGATCGCATCCGGATAGAGCGACGACAGCGGGTCCGAGTGCTTCATGTAGTTTTCCATTAACGTGTCTCGAACGTGATGTGCTTCGCCCAGTTGCTTATAAGTCCGCCAAAATTCCGTGTCTTCGCGTGCCGTCGCCGCATATCGATGAAACAGATAGTCAGCGGTATGATCCATCGTTTGGGCGGTCGCCCGAGAGAAGATTTTGGCCGTTTTGGGCGTCACTTCATTGTTGCCGCGTTCAAGCAGACGCGTCAGCGTTTGGATCGCGTGCTGAGCGTTGAACAGGACGTTGGCTTCGAGCGGTTCAATAAAACCACTGGCAAGGCCGATGGCACAAACGTTTTGCTGCCAACTGTCGCGTAATCGGGAGGGTTGCCACTTAAGCAGACGGGGTTCTTCGAGCAGTCCTTGATGATGGCACCAAGATTGCTTGAAGGCCGCAACCGCCTCGGCGTCGGTCGTGAAGCGATCGGAATAGACATAGCCACTGCCGATGCGGCTCGTGAGTGGAATGGTAAACTGCCAGCCGAACTTTCTGGCAGTACTGGTTGTGTACGGCACCATTTCAGTGCGGTAGTCGTTATAGCGAAAGGGACTCACAAACACGCTGTTGCAAAAGATGTTCTCGTAATGGATGCGGGTGGTGTCGAGTTGCCCAATCAGCACCTGGGCAAATCCAGTGCAGTCAATATAGAGATCAGCCTTGATGACTTCACCCGACTCTAAATGCAGTTGTTCGATCCCGTCCGCGTTGAGTTTGACGTCAGCCACTGTACCGATGCGGTGTTCTACACCATTGGGCAGCGCGGCATGGTCACGCACAATGGTCGAGGCCTTATTGGCATCAATATGGTATGCATAGCCAGCCCAACTCGATAAATAGCTATGGCCTTCATGGTCACGGGGGGAACAGAGACCCTCGGCCAGACCGGCTGCATCGCTAAAGTCGTAGTAAAAGTCTTCTTCGTTCTTTTCACCCTGGCTGTAGAGGTGTAACCAATAATCGCCTAACCGAGCATGCTTTTTCTGACCAAAAAAGACCTCATTGCCCGGACGGTTATAGAGGGAACCTTTGATAAGTCGTTCATCAAAATTCCACCAAAATGTCATAAGACTGGAGTCACCAATCTCATACCAGTTCTCGAATTTATTGCCTAATTTGTAGATGGCATCGCAATCCTGCATCCAGACCTTTTCGTCAATTCCCATCTCTAAGAAGAATTCACTAATTTGAGGCAGCATCGACTCACCCACACCAATCGCTGGGATGCGATCGCTCTCAATCAGGGTGATGTGGAGATGAGGATTCTTGACTGCAAGATAGCCCGCAGTCCACCAACCCGCAGCGCCCCCACCGACGATGACAACATTCGAAACTTTGCGTTTCATGATTTCTCCTACTCAATTGTTTTTGATGCCTTTGGCTTGCGATTGCTGACAGGAAATATCAGCGGCTCTGAGGAGTCCTCGGCAGCAGCCGTCCGCGCCCTACTCAGAATGCTGGCAAGGTGAACTATGAGACGAATTTGCTGGCACTTTGCATTCGGTGTTGCGGTACTCGGGCAGCAGTTCCTTTTCCATTGCTTGGGCAAGGCGATTAATGTGTTTTATGCGGCGGATCTCATGGTAAATACGAATGATTGTCTTTGGCCCATCGGCCTTGAACCAGAGTGGGAAGATGCCATGGATGTAACTCTTGATCGCCACGGCGATCAGGCGGTTACTTTGATGAAATGCGTGAGTCAGATGAGGCCAGTAGCCCATCTC
>JBCDAJ010000122.1:0-20378 GCA_039185935.1 Cyanobacteria bacterium P01_F01_bin.56
TTGTGTCGGAACAACGGAATTTACATTCTCCATGACGAAATCTTCCATGGCCTTGGTCCAACAGGCACCGAACATCTACCATATGTGGCGGATTTATATGAGCGCGGTTTGTCGCTCAATGTGATGTCAAAGTCATTTGGTTTACCTGGACTGCGCATAGGTTGGATTGCCTGTGCAGATACCGAGATCATCTCCAAAATGGAGCGTTTGAAGCACTATCTGTCAATCTGTAACTCCGGCCCCAGTGAGCGACTGGCAAAGATTGCCCTGTGTAATCGCGAAAAACTACTAACTCGCAATTGCGCAATTGTCGATAAAAATCTGCCAAAGTGGGAGGCGTTTTTCGAACGCCATCAGGAGTTGTTCGACTGGTATCGACCGAGTGGCTCCTGCACAGCTTTTCCCAGGTATAAAGGATCAGATGGGGTTGAAGAGTTTACTCGCGCATTGGTAGAAGAGAGCGGCGTATTGTTGTTACCAAGTACTATCTACCGTTCGGAGCTTGGGGAAACTCCAAAAGACCGCTTCAGACTCGGATTTGGCCGCAAAGGTCTGGACGAAGGCTTAGCGGCATTGGAAGCGCATGTTTCTACCAAATACAAGTAGGCGCACCAGATGCAACCGAACAAGACCATGCAAACGGACGTGGCCTTTGACCACGCCGCTGATGCAGAGCGTTATTCAGCTTTTAGCAGTTGCCCGGCGTGCTTCTGGTCGCCTTTCATTTCGTTAGTAGTGTTTTATCTCTGAGTAAACGTACCTTGCTTGATGCAGTTGTCGAACATCCAGTTGAAGCGGTTCTCTCGATTCCCTTTTTGATCATGGGATTGTCACACATTTTGCAACCGGCAATGTGGCAAGACTTCTTCAATTCACTCCATGCGATGGGGGCACGTGGTGTCATCTGGCGTACTTTTGCTCTTGAGCTTTGGCCTGCGGCAATTATCGTCGCGTTTCACCAAGAGTGGGCCTGGCCGGGTTTGATATTAACCTTGTACGGCCATGTATTGATGACGAAAATTGGCATCGGATTGATCGCTCCGGAAATTGGCCTCAAATCTCTCGCGATGGCACAGACTCACGGAAGAAAAGGATTCGTCTTCGCTGGCATCGGGTTGTGCATATTGTCTCTTCAATGCCTGTTGCGGCTCATCCTTTGAGTACTTCAACGCGCTGATCACGGTCCGACTTCGGTGCCTCAGGCCGATCAGCTAGAGATGGCGAATCTCCCGATCGCTCGATAACAATGCGTTGCACACGGAACTGCAGAGCCGCGCGGTTTGACCATTGAGTATCATTCACCGCAGCCCGATAAACCTGGCCGTTATGCAGCAACCATGGTTGAGGCCGCGAGCATTGCTGCTCTGCTATGGGCGGATACCGAGTTTGCCATCGTTGCTTAAGAGCATGCCATCTGAATAATCATCCGGTCTCTACAGTTCCCATATCGTTTATCCGCAGGCGGACGCAGTTTCAATCGTCAGATTTTCGAACCGGTAATTATCTGGAACCCTCTAACCTGACTAATGGCTAGCGCATGTTGTCGGCACTATGCCTATGCGGTCGACATGAGTACAACACCGACCATCGCCAGTAAGAAGCCGCTCAATTGGCGACCGGTCAACCGCTCAGCAAGGAACAGACGCGCGCAGGCAGCTGTGGGAATGGGCGATAGAGCGCCCGCAATCGCAACAATGGACAGGAGACCATTGCGGACCGCAAGGATAAAGCACAGCGTGCCAAATCCCGAGCAAATGCCGACCCCGACAACAGCGAACATGAGCGATCGCGTTGGCCGGAAGGTCTGACGGTTCATCAATAACACAGGTCCCATGAACGTCACTGCTGCTGCCAGCATCGCAGAAGCGGCAGCAAAGATGGCATCGCTATCCTGTGCCTGATCGAGCAGGATGAAGAACAGACCAAAGAGGACGCCAGCCAACGTTGCCTCAGACAACCCCAGTGAAACGCACCGGAGCGAATGTCGTTTCTGTCTGGTGCTGGCACCCCCCGATACTAGAGCGATCGCGATGATTACTGCCATCACGCCGCCGATGGCGAGAAGCGCTGGACGTTCGCCAAGCAGCAGCCCGATGCCGAACGGCACGAGGGCCGACCAGACGCCCGTCACTGCGGCAACCAGCCCCATCCAGCCGAAGGCCAGGGCACGATAGTAGGCGAGGGAGCCCAATCCCAAGGCCACACCAGCAGCGGCGGCCCACAGACTATCAACACCATCGGCTCGACCCCCCAGCATCAGTGTCGTAAATAGAAGGAGCGTGCCGCCGATGATCTTTGCACTGAAGACCACTGCCATGGCCGGGGCACGGCGTGCCGCAAAGCCCGCCAGAAAGTCACCGATGCCAAATCCCAAAGCCGTCAAGAGTCCAAATACGAGCGCCATTGTAATCCCTTATTAATCAGATTTATTTCTAAAACCAGAATAAAGAGGGCTTAATCCTGGAAAAATGGGGCTAGGGTGAATTTATTATTTACTTGAAGTTACTAATTAATTCCGACCTGGCCATGAAAAGCTTGAGTAACTTGACCACCTTTATTTACGTGGCGGAATGCCAAAGTTTTGTGCAAGCAGCAAACGCTTTAGGACTCTCTCCGCCAGCGGTGAGCAAAGCGGTGGCCAAACTGGAGGATGATTTGGGGGTGAAACTCTTGCACCGCACCACCCGTAGCGTCAGCTTAACCCCTGAGGGAGAGCGATATTATGAGGGCGTCAAACCCTTGATGGAGGAAATGACGGCCTTGACGACTGAGCTCACTGAGAGTTTGGGTGAACCCCAAGGACGATTAAAAATTAGTATGGAGTGCACTTTGGGGCGGGGGTGGGGAACTCGATTAATGTCTGCCTTTATCCAGCAATATCCCAAGATCTCAGTCGAATTGTCCTTAGATGATCGCTATGTAGATCTGGCGGCTGAGCATGTCGATATTGCCGTCCGCGTTGGGACTTTACCCGACAGTGCGCTACTGATCGCCCGTCGGCTGTTTACGGATCCCCCGATTACCTGTGCGGCGCCTGTCTATCTGCATCAAGCGGGTGTTCCAACCCATCCAGATAATTTGGCAGATCACAACTGCCTTAATTTTCGGAATCGCAATACTGGACGACCCATGCCCTGGCTGTTTACTGTCGATGGCAAAGTTGAGCGCAGAGTTGTCAGCGGAAACCTGACCATCGACGATGATGATGCTGTCTGCAGAAGTGCGATCGCTGGGGTGGGCATCAGTCAAATGCCGGGATACATGGCAGTTGAAGCCTTGGAACAAGGGCTGTTGAAAGAAGTCTTACCCAACTATCGGCCGCCAGAAGTGCCCATTACGGCTTTGTATTTAGAACGTCGCTTGGTGGCGCCTCGGATTCAAGCCTTTATTGATTTTATGGTGAAACAAAAGGTGCCTTAGCTCTGCAGGCATCACGGCTAACAGTGACTCAAACGCTGAGAGGCGACGCTAAGGAAGCGGCATGAAAATAAAGTACTTGGACAAGTCTAGAGCTAGGGGGCTGGGGAGTTGGGGACGTTATTTCAGCGCGACCCGCTAAGTTTCGTTGGGCGCTGCCGATCTGACGCCACCTGACCTTTTGCGCCCTATCCTCTTACGCGACTTTTTGTCGGGTCATAGAGGGAAAGCGGCCCCACTACAGCCCGTACTCGTCGCTTCAGGCCATCCAACAAGCCGACGTCTAGCTCCATGCCTGGCTGGGCATACTCGGGGGCGACTTGGGCCAGAGCAATACTGCGATTCAACACGGGCGAGAAGGTGCCGCTGGTAACGTGGCCAACCCGCCAGCGTTGGCCATATGCCGGCCCCGAGGGGCCATCGCCCACGGGATGCACGCATTGCCCCCCGCAGGCTACCTCATTACTGTCTAACGTCAGCCCAACCGCTACGAACGGGGGGCGATCGCGGAGTTTCTCCAACGCCGCACGTCCGATCAAGTCTGGCTTAGTTTTCAGCCCCACACTCCAGCCAATACCGGCCTGGTAGGGCGAAATCAGATCGGTGAACTCGCGTCCGGCCGCCAGCAGACCCGCCTCAATGCGAGCGCGATCGAGCCCCTGCATACCCAACGGCAAGAGGTCATAGGCTGCCCCGGCCTGCATCAGAACATCCCACAGGTCAGCGCCACGACTGGGATGCACAAACAGCTCATACCCCAACTCGCCAGTGTAGCCAGTCCGTGATAGCAGAACAGGAATATTGGCGACGCGGCCGGTGACAAAGCGGAAAAACTTCAGTTCGGCAAGGTCGGTCAGGGGCCATTCGGCGTCGATTTCGACTAGCGATCGCAGCAGCTCGCGAGAGCAAGGCCCCTGCAGGGCAAGATTGTGCCAGCGATCGCTGCTGTTCACCACCATGACCGACCAGCCCTGGTCACGAGCCACCTTTTGCAGCCACAGGCCATCGGTATCGCAGTTGCCTACATAGCGATAGGCCGATGCGCTCAGGCGAAAGACAATGCCGTCGTCAATCATGCCGCCATGGGGATTTAGCAGACAGCCATAGGCCGACTGACCGATTGCCAACTTGGCCACATTGCGGGAAAACGTCCACTGCAGCAGGGTGAGAGTATCCGGTCCTGTTACCTCAAATTTGCGCAGGGCCGAAAGATCCATCAGCGCCACGCGCTCCCGCAGGGCCCAGTATTCGGCGTGATCGCCCGCATGGGGATAGCTGACCGGCACCCAGAAACCGTTGTATTCCACCAGATTTTGAGTCAGCGATCGCACCCTCGGGGTAAAGGCGCTGTCCTGGGTCAGGCGCAGGGGCAGTTCCGACGCCACGCGCCGCCCAATCGCTTTGGGAAAGTCGTCTTCAGCCGCATAGACGCGAACGTGAATGGGGGTGGGCTGCCAGCCGTTGATCGGGTCGATGTCGTCAGGGCAGGCGGAACTGGCACAGAGCAAATCGCGATGGGCCTTGAGCAACACGTAATCACCGGGGCGCGACCAAGATTCGGCGGCGGTAATGGCCCCACTATCATCCACGGCGGTGTTGAAAAAAAAGTTGATGGCGGGCCAGCCGAGGCGGGGAGCAAGGCCGTAGGGGGCCAGCACCGCGTTGAAGTTATCACTGCAGCTAGGGTGGTCGAAGTAGCCTGCATCCTCGTAGTATTTGTTGGTGCAGGCCAGCATAAAACTGTCGTGGCGATCGCAGGTATCTTGAATCACCTCGATCAAAGGCTGCATCGTCTGGGAAAAATACTTGCCATACAGTCCAGCCTGGGGCATGGCCATGCCCAACAGCGTCCGGGTGACGGTGCTGTCGAGTTCCGCTTCATGGTGTTCGCCTGCAAATGCCAAGAAATCTGAGCATTGCGAGCCCTGGACATCAATAATTTGAATGTACTGACCGGCTTTGACCCGATAAGCGATCGCCGTAGATGCGGCAATCCGATATTCTGCCACCACCTGACCTAAAGGTGCTGGCACATCATCAAAGGTCGTAGCGGTAGAAATTGCTTGAAGCTGCAAGCCTGACATTTTTTATTTGAAAACTGACTGAAGAGCAGATGTGGACTGATGTGCTAAACGATGAAAAGGAATCATCTATCGGGGTTGGGGGATGGTGGGTCACACTCTCTGGCAAGGAGTTTCAAGCAATTGGTGGGGAACTGACCCACCCTACGAAGCTGAGGTTCTGGGTTCTTGAATATACGCCTGAAACTCTAATGCAAGAAGGTTCACCGGTGTACTAAGCGAAGGGAAAAGGTCGCCAGGGAATCCACTGCTCCCACAGCTGTCGGAGGGTGCCGTCGGCTTCTAGCTGATCGAGCGTTTGATTGAGCGTTGTGAGCAGGTTTTCGCTATCAGGGCGGAGAGCAATCGCAAACGGCTGCTGAGTTTCTACCGTGAAGGCAATGCGCAGATTGGCATCGGCCTCTGCCGCCGTAATCAGGACCAATTCGTCATCAACTAGGGCGTCGATTTCTCCAGCCCGGAGAGCCGCTAACATTTCGGGCAGCACGCGATCGCTGCCCGGAAACGGTACCAGTTCTGCTCCCACAAACTGCTGCCCCAGCTCCAGGTTAGTACTGTCAGCTAACCCGCCCAACTTGAGTCCGGACAAATCAGTGGCGGCGTGAATATCGCTATCGGCGCGCACAATCACGGCTTCTTCGAAAATCCCATAGGGCCGAGTGAACCGGCTGTGGGTCTGACGCCCCGGAGTGACCGCCTGATTAAACCAGACCACATCACACTGCTCGGCCTGCAGCGTTTCATAGAACTTTTCCATGGGCAGATTTAGCCACACCGGTTCTAGCCCTAGCTGGGCACAGACCGCCCGAGCCACATTGGGTTCGTACCCTAACCGCTGCCCATTTTCCACATAGGTCATGGGACGGGCATCAAAATCGCTAGCGCCAATGGTGAGCTGGCCCGATCTCAGCGTCGAAAGCCCCATACATCCAATCCCCACTTATCCCGATTTAGCTGGCACTCATTATCGAGAATGAAGCGGTGAGCGATCGTAGCTCAAGGCACAAAGCCTCTCCCGAGGAAAATAAATGCCGATAGACTATGGATAACTTTTTCAAGATGTGGCTACGAATGAATCGGCAAATTTCTTTCAGAATGAGCGTTGGCCAACCCAAAATCGCAAATTCAAAATCGAGAATGGATACTAAGCCTGTGAGTCACTGTCGTTAGCCACGGCAGAACTATAGGTTGCCAACCAGGTCTCCAAGTCTGCCAAGTTCGCAAAGTCTAGCAAAGCTTCCCCCAGCGACTCGATCGCCTCGACAGACAAGGCCTCAATCTGTCGGCTCAACTCCAAGGGCACCGTCCCAACCTGCCGGTCAAGCTGCCGCAGCACAAGTTGTCTTTCGCCCTGAGCCAATCCCTGTTGCAGTCCTTGTTGTAGCCCCTGCTCCAAACCTTCCTGTAATCCCTCAGCTTTAATGTCTTGATAAATTACCGATTCCTGCATGAGTTCTCTCCGCAAAATTTGCTGAACCAGTCTTTTCTCTAATACTAATCCGCTCAGGATGGCGGTGGATGCCGCTACATTACTTTGAGTACTGCGACCTTTGAGTCTGGTGATTTGGTCAGCGACTTGTCGCAGGGTGGCTGCGCGATCGCTAGTCTGACTCAGAGGTGCCAGGGGAAGCAGGCCGGGTGAGCTTAGAAAAGCCGCCGTAGGCTGCTCCCAAAGACGAATTACCTCAAAGGTATGACGAGTGCCTGCTTGTTCATATTAGGTTTGAAACACCAGTGGCGACTGACTGGGCAGCAAGTAAATGACCACCTGTCTGATGTCATGTTGCGGCAAACGACGATGCAGGCGCACCCAATAGTCCAACATGCGAAAGGCCATCGTTGGGTCAGGCTGAGTCTGGAATTCGAGATGTAGTGCTCGACGATCAGTTTGCAGCAGCAGAGCATCGGCACGAATCGGCTCCAACAGTAGCTCTGAAGGACTGAGTTCAGTCATGGGGACAGCTTCACCCAGCAGCCAGCGAGAAAAATCGGCTGAAAAGGTTTCCACTAAGAATTTGCAGACGGCATCGAACATGAGTGAGAGAGCGGCTCAGAGATAAACTTTCTGGGGGAGTGAGGGAGTGAGGGTGTGAGGGTGTGAGGGTGTGAGGGTGTGAGGGTGCGTTGGCGTTGGCGGAGCCTGTCTGAAAGACATAACTTGCCCGAAGGGCTTTGGTGGCCAGGTAGGGGTATTGCAATCGCGCCGTTAGGCACAGAAAGATTGGGGTTTTTCTATCAATCTGGGTCTGCGATCGCGCGATTTTTGGGGGACGAGGGTGGGGCGTTTATCGTTGCCCAAAAGCATCAACAATTTCATGTTACGGTCAGCACAAATCATCAGGGTATTTACCGCTAAATTATTAAGCCTGTTGGAAGCACTCTTTCTCTCTCGCTGCGACTATGGCTCATCAACCTCTGCAACTGACTGCTCGCCAGCGTCAACAGTTTCAAACCGATGGTTTTTTGATTCTGGAAAACTTTATTGATATGTCCCTCGTGGAGCGGCTGCGCGATCGCATTCAGCCCCTCTTTCATGGGGAGTTTGAAACGGGCGTTTATCCTGATGAATGGTATTGGCGACCGGGGCTGAGCCTACCGGATGTCACCCGCGAAATTTGCAATGCTTGGAAGTGCGATCGCACCGTTGCCAGCGTCTCCCTTTCCTCAGAAGTGGGGCGTCTCAGTGCCCAACTAGCGGGCTGGCCCGGCGCCCGCATTGGGCAAGATAGCCTCTGGTATAAACCGCCCGGCGGCGGTAAAGAAATTGCTCTGCACCAAGACGGAGCCTTTATCGACTATCTTTCTCCCAACGCCATGATGACTTGCTGGATTGCCCTCGACGATGTGAATCTAGAAATCGGCACGCTGCAATACGTGCGGGGCTCCCATCGCTGGCCGCTGCTAAAATCCCTCGTCGGAGAATTTCATGCCCCGCAAAAAGATTATCGCTGGGCCATGCAGGAAACCGCCAAAGCCGCCGGGGTTGAGGAGCCCGAAATTGTGCCCGTGACCGTTCCCGCCGGGGGCTGCGCCTTTCATGACGGTCTCACCTGGCACGGTTCCGGCAAAAATTTAAGCACTACGCATCCTCGTCGCAGCTTGGGTATCCATACCGTCAGTTCAGAAGCGCACTTTAGCGAGCACCCAGCTGGATACATCTACGGCCGCTATAAGCATGTTGATAGCAATGTCATGGACGAATCCTTTTTTCCCATTTTGTGGACTCAGGAAGGCCAGCGATCGCCGCATTTAGCCAGTTACTGTGATGACGCGCTTGCCCAAGCAGACATAGCGGCAAAAGCGGCGGTTTAGCGCCCAGTCAGGCGCCATATCGAGTGGCGGCTCCAAGTTATGATGCGGATATCTTCCATCCTTGGCGACGATCGATGACTGTGACCCTGGCCACGCCCTTAAGTCAGCTAGTTCTGTCCCCCGGTGGTGCGGTAACCGTTTCAGGGCTAACCTGGCAGCACTATCAGCTGCTGTTGGCAGAACTAGGCGAGCAGCGGGCTAGCCGTCTCGCTTATGACAAGGGGGTATTGGAGATACGGCTGCCCAGTAAGCTGCATGAGATTATCAATCGCCTGCTTAGCAAGATTATCTTCACTGTGGCAGAGGAGTGGGGGCGAGATATTGTCGATATGGGCTCGACAACTTGGAATCGTCAGGATCTCGATCAAGGGATTGAGCCTGATAGCTGCTTTTACCTTCAGAATGCTGACCGCATTCAGGGCTTAAACCCTGAGATTCCGGCTGATTTGCCCCCGGACTTAGCGATCGAAGTCGATATTGCCAATGCCTCAGACAATAAGCTGGTAATTTATCAAGCCCTTGGCATTCCAGAACTCTGGATTTACCGAAAGGGGCAAATTGAAATTTTGCATTTGCAGTCCTCAGGTTTTGTCGCGAGCGATCGCAGCTTAGCTTTTCCAAGCATTACGCCTGAACAACTACAAACCTGGATCACAATGCGGGAAACGGCAACCGATTTGGCTGTCGTGTGCGCGGTGCGTCAGTTCTGTCAGTCTGAGGAATAAGTGCTTGAGCAGAGTTATTCACTTTCACCGTGAAGCACTTGCCAGGCTTTCAGAGATTTTCCTAGGAAAATAAATTTGTCCAGGTATTTGAGTACTTAAATGAAATGCGGCGTCTGATGTCCTATCCGCTAATCGGTATCACTAGCTATGGACGCAACGCAGCGGGTGAATATCGCCTGTATGCCAATTATTTAGAAGCGGTGCGGCTCGCAGGTGGCGTGCCAGTGTTATTAACTCCGGGAGAAACACACCCGGAAATATTAGTTGAGCGATTGGACGGCATCATTTTTAGTGGTGGCGGTGATGTGGCACCAGCTTGCTTTGGCGGGGATGAGCACCCGATGATTTATAGCCTGGACGAGGAGCGCGATCGCTTCGAGCTTGACCTGGCCCAACAGGTGCTGCGCTCTGATATTCCCACGCTAGGCATTTGTCGCGGACTGCAGGTCCTCAACTTGGCCAGTGGCGGCGACAAGCTGATTCCCCATGTGCTAGACGTTTTCACAGACTTACAGCATCGGCTCGAACCGCCCAACGTCCAGACCCGTGCCCAACCGACCCAGCATGCGGTAACGCTCAAAGCGAATAGCCGTTTAGCCAAGATTTTTGGGGCAGAGCAGATCTCCGTGGTGTCTTGGCATCACCAGGCAATCAAAGCGCCGCCACCCAGTTGGGAACTGGCAGCACAAGCGCCAGACGGGTTGATCGAAGCGATCGCCCAGCCCGCCCATCCCTGGCTCGTAGCAGTCCAATGGCACCCGGAAATGTCCATCCATGATGGCTACCAAATCAAACTCTTTCAGGCATTTATCATCGCAGCTAAAACCCATCAAAAAAGCCCTTGAATCGCTAAATTCAAGGGCACTAGTAAGGAGATTGCCCCTCCGATAGAGAGGCTAAGCAAAGACCTTTAGGACTTACGCCAAAGCCCCCTGGCTCCCCCCAATCGGGGGAATGTTACAGCCGATTTCCCCAAGATTGGGGATGTAAGGGGCCAACATCGGCTGCCACTGCGTAAGTCCTAACCTTATTTATTAAGCCGAATGCGACGACCCGACTTTTTACGCTTGGATACGCTGACTAGCCCCATCATGCCAACCATGGCCGCCGGCAACTGTCGGGAAGGGGTGGACGCTTGAGCGACTTCACCCGAACGAGCGGCCTGACGCACCGGCTTTTGCTCCGTAAAGCCCTCATAGAGTGCCGTCATCGCCGAAGCCGCCCCGGCCACTAAGAGCAGGCCCAAGGCACTAGGCGGCTTGGCAGTCGATTCGCCACTACTGATATGGAAGGACGCGTAGAGGAAATACAGGAAGATCAGCGCCGCGACGACAACCATAATGCCGATTAGCACGGGGCGATCGGCAAAGGTGTAGATGGCACCACTCGTGGGGCCGTCGACGGCCCCTTCAAATTCTTCCCAAGTCTTAAATGGGCTTGCTGCCCCTAATAACCAAGTAAACACGGTGATTTTCTCCAAATGACGTCAATCTGCGGATTTAGTTGGAGGTATGGACGGGCTCTTCAGCCAACATCTCATCCTTCAGCAAGGAGTATTCAGGATATCCCTGCAGGCCAAAGTCACCCAGATCGAGACCTTCAATTTCTTCCTCAGGGGGCACCCGCAAGAGGTTCAGCTTTTTCAACACCCAGCTACAGCCATAGCCCGGAATGAGACCCAGCACGACGGTGCAGAGGAAAGTGCCAATCAACTGAGCCATAAAGTTAGTAGCCGGAAAAGTACCGACAGAGTAGCCAGTGCCGACAACTCCTACAGCCATGGCCCCAATCACACCGCAATAGCCGTGCACGGCAAACGCCCCAACCGCATCGTCGATGCCCATCTTTTCAACGTACTTGCCGACAAAGGGCATCGTGTAAGCGCCAATGAAGGCAACGAGCAGCACTAGGGGGGGGGCATAGATGTCTAAGCCAGCACCCACCGAGATAATGCCTGCCAAACCACCCGAAATCGTAAAGAACGGGTCTCCCTTAGAGCCCAGGTAAGCACCCACAATACCGACACAGAGAGCCAAAGTGGTATTTACCCCAATGGAGGCCAAGGTCATGGGTGAACCATAGATTGTGGTTTCGACCGTCGCGCCCGGCAAGAAAATGACGCAACCCGCCAGGAACGCATAGAAGCCCACGAAAATCAGCATCAGGCCCACCATCGTTAGCGGTAGATTGTGGGGCAGGATGGTGCGAGGATTGCCCTGAGAATCATACTTGCCAATGCGCGGCCCGAGATTGATTAAAACGCCCAGGGCAAAGAAGCCAGAAACCCCGTGAACGACTGCCGAGCAACCAAAATCATGGTAGCCCATGGCATTGAACCAGCCCCAGTAGTTCCAACCCCAAGAAGCCGCAACGACCCACAGAAAACCGCCCAAAATAGACGCCAAAATC
This sequence comes from Cyanobacteria bacterium P01_F01_bin.56, assembly GCA_039185935.1. Taxonomy (GTDB): domain Bacteria; phylum Cyanobacteriota; class Cyanobacteriia; order Phormidesmidales; family Phormidesmidaceae; genus Halomicronema. Next base: position 11,945 of record JBCDAJ010000122.1, read on the forward strand.
AAGTAAGCGCCCAACCGAATGCGCTCGATAACCGCCCCCGACATAATCGAAGCGGTGGTCATGGCAAATAGGGAGAAGGCAAAGAAGAACACGCCAGTCAGGTTATCCGCTACGTTCGGCCCCATAGAGGGCGACCAGGGATAAGTTGCGGCCACGAAGTCAAGCAGTCCTTCGCCATCGAGAGGCCCCAGATTCTCCGGTAAAGCCGCACTCCAAGGGCCAAGAATGCCGCCAAATCGCGGGAAGATTGAAAAGCCCGCATAAACCCAATAGCCAAAAAAGTAGAAAGACAGACCAACCACAGCCAGGGTCAATAAATTTTTGACCATGGTAGCGAGCACGTTTTTGGCTCGGGAAGCGCCCCCTTCGTAAGCTAGAAAGCCCACGTGAATAATTAACATGAACACAGAGGCCCAATAGTAATAGGACTCTGCAACAAAGGTTCCCAAAAACGCTTGTGCTTCAGGCTCCATACCCAACTCCTAAACGACGGACAACTATTTTGCAGGGCCAAAATATTTTTTGAAATGCACAACAGCACTGCTCAGAAACCATTTAGGATTCAGAGCAGCAGTAATTTGGCGATCCTACAAAAACGAAAGTTAACGGCATCCAAATGTATCAGCCGCCACCTTCTTCAAAACAGACGAAAAAATATCGTTAGCCTTGAAGAAAGCTGCAATCATGGTGCAAATTTTCCCAAATTTCTCATACAAAACTGTTCAAAGAGAGCAGTTTTGTATGATGTAAACCATTTGAAAGATTTACGAACAAATAGTTTACACATTTGTATATTTATCGCTGGGTTCTTAGTCAGGAAGCATGATTTGACATTTGTCGAAGGCAATTAAGGCCATATGGAACCGCTAAGTTTCTTGAAAACACAGCGCGCTATTCAAGTGAATTGAGCGGTTTTCTTACAACAACAAGCTATTTGTATCGAGTCATACAAATCTCAGGGCTTTTGACCATAAAGATCAGCTTTTGGGCTAGTAAAACTGGAGACACCCAATATGGTTGGAACCGTGCCGCAGCAGGCATCCCTTGTAGAGCAGGCAAAAGCACTAGGCTTGAAATTTTTCTTGGTTTCTTACACGGACCTTTTAGGAGGAACCCGGGCCAAGCTGGTTCCGGCGGCAAAAATTGATGCGGTGGAAAAAGACGGCGCTTTTTTTGCCTCCTTTGCGTCTAACTTAGGGCTCGGTCCTGATGCGGCAGAAATTGCCGTCGTGCCCGATCCGGCTTCGTTGATTGTGCTGCCGTGGCAACCCACGGTGGGATGGGTCGCCAGCGACGTGTATTTTGCCGGCGAGCCCTTTGCTGCCGCGCCGCGCATGATTTTGAATCGCGCTTTAGAGCGCTGTGCTCAACTGGGATACAGCTATAAGGCCGGGGTCGAGGCGGAGTTCTTTTTGTTGAAGGCGACGGATGCGGGGTATGCGATCGCCGATAGCAAAGACATTGCCGAGCGCCCCTGTTATGACCAGCTCAACCTGATGCGGCAGTACGACTTTATTTCCACCTTGGTGACGTATATGGAGGACTTGGGCTGGGAGCCTTACCAGTGTGACCATGAAGACGCCAACGGTCAGTTTGAGATTAACTGGACTTTTAATGATGCGCGGGTAACGGGCGATCGCCACGTCTTCTTTAAGTACATGGTGAAAACCCTGGCCGAACAGCGGGGCTTGACCGCCACCTTTATGCCCAAGCCCTTTAGCCACCTGACCGGGAACGGGGCGCACATCCACAACAGTCTGTGGCAGGGCGACACCAATGCCTTTGAAGCCGGAGCCGACGCGGGGGGACTCTCGCCTGTCGGATACCAATTTCTAGCTGGCGTGCTGGCCCATGCCAAGGGACTGGCGGTTCTCTGTAGCCCCACGGTGAACTCCTACCGGCGCTTGGGGGCAACGATGACGACTTCTGGCAGTACCTGGAGTCCGCGATACATTTCTTATGGGGGCAACAACCGCACCCATATGCTGCGAATTCCCGAAGCGGGACGGTTTGAGTGTCGGCTGGTAGACGGCGCTGCCAACCTCTATCTGGCGCTAGCTGGACTGTTGACCGCTGGGTTAGACGGCATTGAGCAGCAGCTTGACCCAGGGCCGCGCATCGATGAGAACCTGTTTGTGCGGGGCTCGGAATTCCCCGATTTGGCCATTTTGCCCGCCAATCTGTTCGAGGCTTTAGACTGCCTAAAGCAGGATGAGCTGTTGATGGCGGCGCTCGGCGCAGCCGCCGCCAAGACGTTCTTTGAATTTAAGTACGGAGAGTGGGAAAAGTACACTTCGCAGATTACGCCCTGGGAGCTGGACGCTTATGTCAACTGCTAGTGCCGTTCACACCTATCAGTTTCCCACGACGATTCATTTTGGGGCCGGGGCGCGAAACTTATTGCTCGCTCAAGTGAGTGTCTTGGGGCTACAGCGGCCTTTGGTGGTGAGCGATCGCGATATTGCCCAGCTCCCCTGGTTTCCCGCCCTGGTCGAATCTCTGGAAACGCTGTCTGTGGAAACCTTCAGCAGCGTGTGGGGCAATCCCGTTGTGTCCCAAGTAGAAGCCGGGCTGGCGGCGTACCGAGAGCATCAGGCCGACGGCATTGTGGCGGTGGGGGGCGGGGCACCGATGGATGTGGCTAAGGCGATCGCCCTGATGGCCCACCATCCTGGCCACTTATTTGAGTATGAAGATGGTCGCCCGGATGGTCGTCCGGTGGATCAGCCAGTGCCGCCCATTGTGGCCATTCCCACCACTGCCGGTACGGGCAGTGAAGTAGGCCGCAGCACGGTGATCTCCGATGACGTTACCCACGCCAAAAAAATCATGTTTGATCCGCAATTGCTGCCCCAAGTGGTGCTGGCGGACCCTGAACTGCTGTTGGGCCTGCCCGCTAAAATTACTGCCGCCACCGGCATGGATGCCCTGACCCACTTAATTGAGGCGTTTTTGGCGAAAGGGGTACACCCGATTTGTGACGGCATTGCCCTGGAAGGGCTGCACCTAGTCGCCACCTATCTGCAAGACTGTGTCGCCTTTGCTCAGCGCTTAGCGGCGGGTGAATCCCTCAACGAGACTGAGCAATCTGCCCACCTGACGGCCCGAGGCGGCATGCTAAATGCCTCGATGATGGGGGCGATCGCCTTTCAAAAGGGGCTAGGCGTCACCCACTCCTGTGCTCATGCCCTGTCAACGGTGTGCGACACGCACCACGGCCTCGCCAATGCCATGATGCTGCCCGCCGCCATGCGCTTTAACCTGGCTGCCGAACCTCAAAAGTTCTTACGGATGGCCCAAACCGTTCAACCCGGAGCGACCAGCGGCGACGCCTTTATCGAGTGGATTCTAGATTTACGACAGGCCATTGGCATTCCTCCTACTCTCAACGCTTTGGGCATCTCTGCCGCCGCCACCGACCAGCTGGTGACGGTCGCCATGCAGGACGGGTGCCACCAGATGAATCCTCGGCCCGTCGCCCCCGCCGACTTCCACGCCCTCTATCAAACCGCCTTTGCCGCCTAAAATTCTTGTACGGGCCGTCCTAACCATCCCATACGGGTGCGCGGCGGGTGCCCCTATCCATATCCCATCCACCCCGGGTCATCCCGTGCCAACCCATCTCTCCATCATTAATCCAACGACCGAAACGCTGGTTCAAGCAATTCCTATCGACGATGCTGCTGCCATTCAGCAAAAAGCGGCAGCGGCGCGGCAGGCTCAAGGGGCCTGGGCGGCGACTGATTTGGCTGAGCGGATTGGGGCGATCGCGCGATTTCGCGACTTGCTCGGCCAACAGCAAGCTGACCTTGCCGCCATCCTCACAGCGGAAACCGGCAAACCGATTACCCAGGCCCGTAGTGAGATTGCCGCAACTCAGACCCGCATTGATTTTTTTGTCCATCATGTGGCTGAGATGCTGGCCTCGCAGTTAGTTCACCAGGAGCCCGTGGGCATTCCCGGCACGGCAGCGCTGGAAGAGGTGATCACCGCTGAACCGCTGGGGGTGATTGCCAATATTTCTGCCTGGAACTATCCCTACTTTGTTGGCGCCAACGTCTTTATTCCGGCGCTACTAACGGGGAATGCGGTGCTGTATAAGCCTTCAGAATTTGCCTCATTGACGGGTTTAGCGATCGCCGACCGGCTCCACGCCGCCGGCATTCCCCCAGACGTTTTTGTCCCGATCATCGGGGACGGTGCAACCGGAGCGACGCTGCTGGAACAACCGTTAGACGGCGTATTCTTCACGGGTTCTTACCCCACAGGTAAAAAAATCGCCGCCGCCGCCGCCGCTCAGCTCGCCAAAGTGCAGTTGGAACTGGGCGGCAAAGATCCTGCCTACGTCTGTGACGATGTGACAGATGTGGCCGCCATCGCCGCCGCTGTCGCGGACGGAGCGTTCTACAACAATGGTCAGAGCTGCTGTGCAGTTGAGCGCATTTACGTCCACTCTGCGATCTACGAAGAATTTCTGGAGGCGTTTTTGGCTACGGTTCAGGGCTTCGTCATGGGCGACCCTACCGACCCGAATACTTATTTAGGCCCGATCAGCCGTCAGGTGCATTTGGCGGAACTGGAGCGCCAGGTCAAAGATGCCGTGACTCAAGGAGCAACCCTGCACTGTGGCGGCCACCGGGTTGACGGCCCCGGCTGGTACTTTGAACCCACGGTGTTAACGGATGTGACTCACGAGATGGCCGTTATGCGAGACGAAACCTTTGGCCCCGTTATTGGCATTCAAAAAGTAGCCAGTGACGCCGCCGCGATCGCGCTGATGAACGACACCGACTATGGCCTCACTGCTGCAGTTTATAGCGCTCAGCGCGATCGCGCGATCGCCCTCCTCCGACAAATCAACAGCGGTACCGCTTACTGGAACTGCTGCGATCGCGTTAGTCCCCAGCTACCTTGGTCAGGGCGGGGCCATTCTGGCATCGGTACCACCCTCTCACTGGAGGGCCTGCGCACGTTTACTCAGCCGCGCGCCTGGCATCTGCGGTGTTGATTTTTGCCCACTCAGCAGGTTTGGCCAGCCATCGGCCAGGGGTGAGCGAGGGTAAAGCGATCGCAGTTTGCCAACACCGCTACAGCAAAGAAACCGCACACCAACCAACATAGGGTATTGATGAAATCCGTTTGCCTCAATTGAGCGGTATCTATGTTGGAGCATTCTTCATATGACTGTTGTGGGCACAATTGAAAGTATTTGGCGCTACCCGGTCAAGAGCATGATGGGGGAGACGCTGGCGCAGACTTTTGTTTCCTTTGCCGGTGTCATGGGCGATCGCGTCTACGGCCTAGTCACCGAAAAAGGGAATCCAGGGTTTCCATGGTTTACGGGCCGCGACAAGGAATCCCTGCTGCTGTATCAACCTCGCTATAAGGAAGCGGCGGTCACCGTGCAGCCAGGTAATCTGGAAGCGGCGCAAAATATCAAGCCGGGGATTAATCCCCTTTATCCAGACGGCGAGCAATTCTCGGTGGAAGTAGAAACCCCCGAGGGCGAAACCTACAGCATTGACGATGCGGCTTTTCTGGAGCATCTCAAAGCTCTGGCAAACGACCCCACCCTCAAATTGCACTTTACTCAGCGCGGGCAATTCGACTGTCGCCCGCTAACGCTGTTTTCGACTCAGCTGAGCGAGCTATTGACCCAAGAATTAGGCATCAACGTTGATAAACGGCGCTTTCGCTCCAATTTCTATGTCACCTGGAGCGAAGACAAACCGCCGCTGTATGAGAAGGAATTGGTAGGCAAGCGTTTGAAGATTGGCGACACTTTGGAAATGACGATTCTGGAGCGCGACCCCCGCTGCAAAATGATTACCCTTGATCCAGACACTTCAGAAGCCAACCCCGAAATCATTAAGCACGTGTCTCAAAACCATGAAGGTTATGCCGGAGTGTATGGAGCGGTTTTGGTCGAGGGTTTGGTCAAGGCGGGGGATGCGATCGCGCTGCTGGATTGACTGAAACCAGCCTAAAATGTCTACTAAAATCCAGTCGCCACCATAAAGCGATAGTTTGGCGAGGTTTTCCGTTCCTTTGAACATGCACTACTTCCACCCACATTTCGCAGGTTGATGGACAGAAAAAGGGATTTTATCGGATACCCTGAAACGCTTGCCGTGTAAGCATTTTACCATTTTTGAGTTTTTCCATCCCTAACCGCTGAAAACCAGACTAACGCTGGAGCAGAGCTTTCGGCCTAAACACCAGAGACACTGACCTTTCAGTCCGATTTGCCGACAGCGATCGCGGTGAAAAAACCCTGCCAATTGTTCATGAAAGCAACCAGATCGATGCAAAAAGCGTCAAACCTAGGATTATCGCAATTCCGACTCAATCCTTGAAATTCTTATGAGACAAGGCTTTTAAAATCCTTCGATCTCTTGAGGGAACCTGCGAAATGTCGGCTTCCAGGCTTTAATCGTTACAACGCCACCCTCAATGGTGTGAATCCGCCAATCATCGCCTCGCCATTACCGCATCCCAATCAGAGGAACCGTTTCTGACCCATTGATATCAATTTTTCGATATGGCCCATCCCAAATTACGGCAGCGATCTAACGTCAAAAATACAGGTAGTTCCACTTCCTCAAATGCGGGCGATTTCGCTGAGCATTTCATCCCATCGCTCTAGCGTTGATCTGCAACGGCATAACATTACTTGTGCCCCCTAACGCCCCGGTTCACCCTTGGGAGATTACCTCACTATACTGGCTGATCAACTTTGCTCCACCGGGCGCAACCGGATAGTTAGGCGAGCCTTGAAGAGGTATAAAGATACGGTCATGATTATGATTAGAAGGCAATGCTAGATCTCCTCTGGTCAACTCAGCATAAGGTACTAAGCACTCGCACTACATCGTAAATTGAGTACAAGCGATAATCGAAGTCGCGAATTTTTCTGGTGACTCAGCCATCATCAGGTGCCCAACACCATTGATGTTAATTCTCATAGAGCAAAGCTGATTGGCCCACGCTGGCGCATCCCATTCAGCCGCCGAGCGAGAACCTGCGATTAGGTTGATTGGAATCTTTGAATGCATCAACTTGTGGATAGTCTTTAAGTATAAAGATTGGCGAGTTGCTTCTACTACTGCAGTAGCTTGCGCCTTAATTGTTGCTGGAGGTTGATTCTCTAACCACGATCGCGCTAATGACAATGTCCAGTCAGAAATTGGGACTCCCGCACTAGCTATCCACTCATCTGGTTTCTCTTTATAGCCAGAGACTATGGCGGTAACCTCAGAAAGTGGCATGTTTGCAATTTTCGATGACCAAAAGGCATCCTTCAGTGTAAAGTTGCCCTCGATACTGGTAAGCGATGCAATGATATGTGGATAACGGTTAGCTACGAGAACGCCAACTGCCCCACCAACCGAATGCCCTACCAAATGAACTGGACCGAGCTCGGCAGATGATATATGAGCTGCTAAGTGATCGGCCTGATCCACAAGTGTCAGCTCTTTGAGATCAGCAGATTGAAACTGCCCATAGCCTAACAAGTCAGGTGTGTAGACCTGCTGCTTATCGAAAGCAGCAACTATCTTGGGGTCACCAAGACTACCGAAAAGGCCGTGAATAAGAACAATTGGGTATTGCATTAGACTGGAGTTAGTTGCATTTATTGCCTGGTCAGCATTCAAATCTGCAAAATTCCATCTTGCACATCGCTCGACTAGATGAAATTGCACTTAGCTCTTTAGGATGTTTGCTGCCTAACGTCTACATTCACCCGGTCGCGACGAGTGAGTGGCCATTTGGAAACGCCCGACTTCGTGACTCGGGTGCAATGTTTTGTTAGGTTTGCTCTCGGGCGCGCCGGGAAGGTTACCGCTAAAACATGCCATTGGAATTGCGGATCTTGCCGCCATTCAAAAGTACGAAGAATCGCATGAAACCATCAATCGGTTGAAGTGAATCCCAATGTTCCACGATCTGCCCATCTCGGATCTTCCAGTTGTCCATGATGTTCAGACCTTTCTTGTCGTTTCCACGATCGGCTCTCTTCATCGTCGCGTGCGAATGGAAAACCACATGATCGCCATCAGTCAGTATCTGTTTCACGTCGTAGCAATAATCGGGGAAACTTTTGGTGAAGCCTCGAAGAACTTCGACAAGGCCTTCGATCCCATCTGGAATATTGCGGTTGTGCTGGAGATACGAGGCGTTCGCATATGTTTCGAGGATGTAGTCGAAGTCATGATCGTTCATGAGCTTCTGAACGAAATCAGAGATCATCTCGACATTTTGGAGTTCCGTCGGAGTCCATTGACTCTTTTTTAGCTTAACGGGTGACAAGCCAATTAGAAGGCTTGCTGTATCAGGGATAGAGCCTGAAGACCGCGCCGAAAAAAGCATCGTTTATGGGGCTTGAGAGCCATCAGTTGGAAGGCCCAATGCTGCCAAAGTTTCATGCTATAAA
>JBCDAJ010000123.1:0-20117 GCA_039185935.1 Cyanobacteria bacterium P01_F01_bin.56
ACTTTATTTTCAAGCCGATCCCTAAGCGCCCTCAACCTGCTCACGATATTCGTCTGCAGACATCGCATCGTCTAAGTCGTCCAAATTTTCGGCTTTGATTTTGATGAGCCAGGCATCGCCATAGGGGTCATCTACAATTTGTTCAGGGGAGTCAATAATCTCGTCATTGCGTTCCAGCACATCACCATTGACTGGAGACTTCAGCTCTTCAACGGCCTTGACTGACTCGACAGTGCCAAAGGTTTCACCCTTTTCAACGCTATCGCCAACTTCGGGAAGCTCCAAAAAGACGATATCTCCTAGCTGATCAAGAGCAAATGCGGAAATGCCGATAGTCACGATCTCATCATCTTCATCAACTCGGGCATATTCGTGAGTGTCTAGATACTTTAAATCGTCGGGAAACTCAAGGGCCATGACCGTTCTCTCTTGTAATCACGCACTGTTGCCAGCGTCGTACGCTTGTTAGCGTATTTATCAAACCAAGTTGTGTCAACTATGAAGTTTGGCGTTTGTAGAAAGGTTTTTTAACTACCTGAGCCGGATAGGTTTTGCCGCGAATCTCGATGGCCAGGGATTGATCAACTTTGGCCAAATGAGTAGGGACATAAGCAAGGGCGATCGGATAGCCCAACGTTGGCGATAGGGTACCGCTAGTCACCAAGCCAACGGTTGTCCCATCTTGCACAACTGGGTAATCATGGCGGGCAATGTTGCGCCCTGCCATCTGGAGACCGACTAAACGACGGGCAACGCCTTCGGTACTTTGGGTTTCTAAAACTCCGCGACCCACAAAATCTCCTGCCCCGTCTAGGTGCACCAACCATTTCAGACCCGCTTCTAGGGGCGTTGTCTCATCGGTAATGTCTTGGCCATAGAGGGCCATCGCAGCTTCTAGGCGGAGGGTATCGCGAGCCCCTAACCCACAAGGAAGCACGCCATTTTCCAGCAAGGTTTGCCAGAGGGTTTGGGCACCTGGTGGACTCATCATCACTTCAAACCCGTCTTCTCCGGTGTAGCCTGTACGAGCGAGAAAGGCGGGCTCTCCCAGTACAGTGCCTTCGCAGTGACCAAAGCGTCCTACGCTGGCCAAATCGGCAGTCGTGACTCGCTGAAGTTGCGCTACCGCTTCGGGCCCCTGCACCGCCATAAGCGCCCGATCGCGAGAAACATCTTCAAACGCGATCGACGATGGCAGGTGTTCGAGCATCCAGGCTTTATCTTTATCAGTCGTCGCTGCATTCACAATGATGGCGACCCGCTCGGTGCCGTCAGCATCGGTGCCCTGGTCATAAATGATCAGGTCATCAATAATGCCGCCCTGCGGATTTAGCAATACCGTGTATTGAGCCTCACCAGTGGTCAGACGGCTGAGGGCTGACGGCACGAGCTTTTGCAATGCGGTCAGCACGCCCGACCCACGCAAGAAAAACTTACCCATATGAGAAATATCAAACATTCCCGCTGCCGTCCGCACGGCCTGGTGTTCTTGCTTGATGCTGCTGTATTGAACGGGCATTTCCCAACCGGCAAATTCGGTAAAGCGGGCCTTGAGATCAGCGGATAGAGCGTAGAGCGGAGTTCGCAAAGAGGTCATGGGCGATCGCAGATGAAGACTGCCTATAAATTACACTGCTGTTGCTGCCAAGTGCTCTGGAAATGGCGGCATATCTTGTCTTCTTTAGCAGGCTGCTGTCAAAGGAAACTGATTGCTCGGAGGAGTGAGATGGTTCGGCTGGTTAACTCACATAATAGTCGCGGGTGCCGCGAGCGCTGTGGGCGGTTTCGAGGCGTTCCAGCGCGTGGACGTAGGCGGCAGTGCGTAGAGGGATGGTGAGTGCTTGGGAAATCCGCCAGATTTTTTCAGCTTCCGCCACCAGTTTAGTTTTGAGCCGATCGCTGATTTCAGCCTCTGACCAATACAGACCGCTGCGGTTTTGTACCCACTCGTAATAGCTGACAGTGACGCCCCCGGCATTTACCAAAATGTCAGGAAATACATAAACTCCCTGCGCTTCGAGCTGGCGATCGCCCGCCGAGGTAATGGGACCATTGGCCACTTCAAAGATGTACTGAGCTCGAATCTGTGAGGCATTCTCAGCCGTAATCTGATTTTCCAACGCGGCGGGAATCAGAATGTCCACATCTAGCGTTAGCAATTCATCATTGGTGATGGTGTCGTGACCATCGACTAGATTGCAAACCGTGCCTTCGCAATACACGGCCTGCAGGTTGCGAGTCGATGCTTTGAACTGCTGCAAACTGGGAATATCCAACCCGCGATCGCAATACACACCACCGTGAGAATCACTTACTGCCACCACTTTATAACCGGCTTCAAACAATAGGCGCGCCACGACACTGCCCGCATTGCCGAACCCCTGCACGGCCACTGTGGTCGCCGCTGGTTGGCGATCAAATTTCGCCATCATCGCCGCCAACACGTAAAAGGCTCCGGTACCGGTGGCGCGATCGCGCCCTTGGCTACCTCCCATGCCCACCGGCTTGCCGGTAATGACGGCTGGAGAGAGCTGACGGCGAATGATGCTGTATTGATCCATCATCCAACCCATAATCATGGGGTTGGTATACACATCCGGTGCCGGAATGTCGATATCAGGGCCGATAAAATCAGCGATCGCATCTACATAGCCTCGACTCAGGCGCTCCAGCTCAAACTTCGAGAGTTCTTTCGGATTCAGCGTGATGCCACCCTTGGCACCCCCAAACGGCAGATTCACTGCTGCACACTTAAACGTCATCCAAAAGGCGAGAGATTGCACTTCATCCATCGTGACATGAGGGTGAAAGCGAATGCCGCCTTTGGTCGGGCCACGGGTATCGTCGTAGCGCACCCGATAGCCTTCAAAGACGCGCAACGACCCGTCATCCATACGCACTGGAATCGAGACCTTCAGACTTGCCTTGGGAAATTTCAGCCGCTCACTGGCATCTTCAGAAATTTGTACATGCTTGAGCGCTCGTTCGAGACGCTGATTGGCATCAGATAACAGTGAAGACGCCATAATTCCCCTTGTGATTATTTCCCATCACCCTGGCATGCCAAGAGGGCGATCTTAATTTTGTATCTTTAATTACTCTTTTGAGTATCCTGTTTCTGCACGGAAGACTCTCAGAAGGACAAACGAATTGTTATCAGAGTCAAAAAAACTTCATGAGCAAGAAAGCCGACATCTTAGATCTTGAATATTCACAACCTGCCGAAGTGATATAGCCAGTCGCAGTGAGGTTTGAACAGGGTGGATCGCTAGAGCCTTGATCTGGCGAGACTTCCAGTTCTGCCTTCTGCCTTCTGCCTTCTGCCTTCTGCCTTCTGCCTTTCGCCATAAGTCTCTCATTAATCTGCATAAGCTCGCACACCGCTATATCAGCAAGCAACTGGCAAGTCCGCTAAGTTACTGGCCATGCCGAACTTTTCACACGCATGGCAGATACCCATCACGATCGACTGAAGCGCGGCAGCCTATCCTAATCGAACTCAGCTTCTGGCTCGACATTTAAGTTGACAGCGAGTTCATCTTGCAGCCAGTTAAATACCTGCTGCCGCTCACTGGTGGTCAAGTAAAAGCAGCCTGTATAGCGCAAGCGATCGTCAATCGCTTCCATATCAGCTGCGGTAAACAACCCGGCGGTAGTGGCAATGTTGCATAGCAAATCGTCACGCCCTTGCTGATCTAGATTGTCGTAGCGATAGCGAGCAATTTGTTTGCTGAGACGGTTAAAAGTGGCGTGGCCCCAAGCTAAGCGTCGCCGACGCTCTTCAGATATTTGCTCACCTGCTGCAATTTTGGCGTAATCGGTATCTAAAAGATCCAGATGGACGATTTTAGGGGATTGAGTCACGAGTTAATGAGTCCCAAATATCTCCACAAAGCTCTGAAAAATCAGAGCCTTAAAGTTTACCTAACTTGGATCGGTCGTAGGAAGCAGCACCGACGTTATTGTCTGTTGACAGGATAATGTACTTCATCCGGCACTGTCAGAACTTTTCAGAAAAAACTTAAGGTCCTACACGATCGCTCTGAGATGAGGCAGATCAGACGATGCCTTGGATTTGATTGCTTGAGCATAAACGCGCCGTGAGCGTCCGCTGTAATCCCTTGAGTCACGATGCGTCATCCTTATTCAGCACAACATTACGGATCATTTCGTGGGCTCCATGAGCATTCCAGCCCCGTGATAGGTTCAGATATATCAGATTATTGAGTTCCGTTACGGGGAGAATTGCGCGTGCTGGCAGCTTCTAATCATTCCGCTGAAGGTATTGAATCAACTCGCGAAGCTTGTAGTGACTACGTTGCTCACTTGCAGTTGCATATGGCGCTACAGGCTAAGAATCTGGTGCCTTCCTTACCGCAAAGCAGCGATCGCCGCGAGCACTTGCTCCATCAGACTCAGGCCGATCTAGAGAAAATGATTTCTCGACAGGGTTTCTAAAGCCTAACTACTGATTTCAAATAGTGAGTTAATGATCTAGCGCTGCAGCATCTCCTCCTCGGCGGCGCTTTTTGCAGGCGGCTTGTTGATAACGTCAGCCCCACTTCAGTCAAAATTAGTCAGTCGGAATTAGAAATAACTCCTGGTTACAGTAGCGATTTCAATGCTTGCCGATTTGGCGCTCCGCAATTAGGTTAGGACAGTTATATTTTCTGGAATGACCCCATAGTCAGCGTTCTTATTCCGAACTCCGCATTCCGAATTCCACATTCTGCTTTGCCTAAGCCAGTCAAGGCTGGCTAAGTAGGCAGGCGTTATTAAATTGCAAATGATGTAGGTTGCGGTTGAGGAACGAAACCCAACACTCGCAAGGGTTTTGTCATCATAAGCTCGTTCTACAAAAGACTCAACCCACCTACTTACCCCAGTGTGCAACGATGCCTGAAGCACACAACACCTGCTCATTGCGACAAGCACAGTAGCCAGAGTCCCGTGAAGGTCATGCCCGAGTCATCTGGACGGACAAGCAAAAAATGTAATCCCTGAGCTTGCTGTTGACGAGCGCTAAAGTGGTGGCCAGCCACGGCCACTTGTTCATCTTCAAAGGTCGTCAGTACCCAGCGATCGACTAATCCTGATTCGAGAATGACCCCGTCAGGTGCGCCTGGAATGTAGGTTAAAGCGGCAGGCTGTTGTTCATCTAGCCACTGACACAGAAGTAATGCCTGGCGACCCGCATCAATAATGACGCCGGGTATCGAGGTAGTGCTAGATAAGCCCATTCGCAAGGGTAGCCAGTCAGTGGGTGCTGATTGAAAAGGCATGGGCTCATAAATCAAACTCTCTTGCAAGTCTTGGGCTGCTAAGCTGCCAAAGCGCCATTGCTCACCCCAGAGATGTTCGGGCATGGGTACTGGCGCTGGACGCTCTAGCTCAATGGGGGCGTAGGGGTCGCCCGAGTATGTCGGCTGTGACGGATACCAGTGTGAGCGCTGCACCAACCATCGTTTCAAGGCTAGGGTCGAGCGGCTGGGTTTGACCGTTAATTTCAGGGGCTGGGCGGCCGTTTGTAATAACGACACACACTGCGGACGAAATACGCGAATTTCTGCTGGTGACTCACCCGCTTTTTGCTGAGCAATGACGAGTTGTTGCTGCAGCCAGGCGCCATTGATCGCCTTTTGGGGCGCTGTTGCACCATAGGTAAAGTTAAATTCGCGATCGCAGACTAAAAATTCCCAGAGCGGATTGTTAGCCGCATCACGCAGCGGTCGACGATAACAATCGGCTTCCCAAATGACCATGGTTAAGACATTACTCCGTCAGGCGACATGCCCCGCTTTCAGCGACTGGGGCATCGACATTTCATCCAAATAAACCTGCATGAGATATTCGGCCACCATGCGATCGCTATTGAAGTTAGGGGCATTAGTGCGAATCGACGCCTTCATCATGGCAATCCATTTGTGAGGAATACCTTGACGATCGCGATCGTAAAACATGGGCGCAACCTCCCGCTCCAGCAGCGTGTAGAGAGAATCAGCGTCAATTTGGTCTTGCTGCTCTTGGTCACTGGTGTCGACTTCTTCCCCAATCATCCAGCCATTGCTGGGTTGGCCCACCCGTCCAGGCTGATGAGCTTCGCACCACCAACCATCGCCGATACTCAAATTTACAACGCCGTTAAAGGCGGCTTTTTGACCACTGGTACCGCAGGCTTCTGTCGGGCGTCGAGGGGTATTGAGCCACACATCGACACCATGCACCATGAGCTTAGCCGTAAACATGTCGTAGTCTTCGATGAAGGCCACGCGATCTCGCAGGGCAGGGTGACGACACCACTCCATCAGTCTCTGGATAATGCGTTTGCCTTCATCATCGCCCGGTCGGGCTTTGCCTGCGAAGACAATTTGAATCGGGCGGCGCGCATGGGAAAAAATGCGAATTGCCCGCTGTAAATCCTTAAAGATCAGGGCACCTCTTTTATATGGGCTAAAGCGTCGGGCAAATCCCAGCGTCAACACGTTGGGATCGAGCAGCCGCTCTACCGCCATAATGTCGTCCTTCGCTTCCTTGCGCTCCAGTCGCGAGGCTAATACCCGCGAGCGCGTGTACGCGATCAGGCGCTCTTTGAGAATGCAATGCCGTCGCCACAGTTCCCGCTCAGGAATCGCGTCCACATGTTGCCAAATTTCTTGAATGGCCGGCTCTAGCTCGGCATAATTGCGCTGATCGCTGGCGTCTAACTGAAGCTGTGACCAGTTTTTACCCAGATACTGGCTATACAAATCGACTAGCAAGGGGGCGGTCCAACTATTGAGATGGGCACCATTCGTAATGTGGCCGATAGGGACTTCTGCTGCCGCTTTTTCCGGATACAAAATTTGCCACATTTCCCGTGACACCTCGCCGTGGCGACGGCTGACGGCATTGGCCTGTCGAGTCATGCGCAGGGCTAATACTGAGAGGCTAAAGGGTTCCCAAGGGTCACCGATGCGGCGGGCGCCCAGATTAAGAAACTCCTCGCGTTCTAGCTCAAGCTGTGGCCAGTAATGCCCAAAGAAGGAGTCGATCATATCGGCAGAAAAGGCATTATTGCCGTCTGACACGGGCGTGTGGCTCGTGAAAATAGAGCGATCGCGGACCCACTTTTGGGCCTCATCAAAGGTACTGCCAGCGTATTCCATTTCCTGACGGACGACTTCGAGCAAGGCAAATGCCGAGCTGCCTTCATTGATGTGATAAACTGCTGGCTCAATCTCTAGCGTATGGAGGACTTGCACGCCTCCAATGCCCAGCAAAATCTGCTGGGCTAGGCGAGTTTCACGATTGCCGCCGTAGAGTTGCCCCGTGAGTTTGCGGTCGATCAGGTCATTATCTGGGCGATCGGCATCGAGTAAGTAGAGATCGACGCGCCCCACTCGGGCTTTCCATGCTTGTACTCGTACTGTTCGCTGACGCACCGTCACTTTTACGGTGACAGGTTGACCATACTCATCGCGCACCAGCTCCAGCGGCATATGCTCAAAGTCATTGTCGCGGTAAAAGTCTTCTTGCCAACCACTACGATTCAACCGTTGGCAAACGTAACCTTGCTTGTACAGTAAACCCATCCCAACCATGGGCACCCCTAAGTCTGACGCTGACTTGAGATAGTCGCCAGCCAGTACGCCTAAGCCCCCGCAGTAGGTATATAGCGATTCGTGAATGCCATATTCCATGCAAAAGTAGGCGACGGGCTCTTCGGCGGTCAGGTGTGGTGCTACTCGCAGTCCCCAGGTTGAACGCTCCCGCATGTAGGCATCAAAGTGATTTGCCAACACCTGCAATCGCTTCAAGTAATCAGGGTTTTCGGCAATTTGCGATAACCGCTCATAGGAGACGGCTTCGAGTAAGGCGACGGGGTTGTGATAACAGTTTTGCCAAACTGTCGGCTCAATCGTACTAAAAAGCGACATGCGATCGGGCGTCCAGCTCCACCAGTAGTTGTAAGCCAAATCGGCCAGCCGTCGTAGGGGAGAGGGCAGTTTTGCTTTGAGCTGAGTGATGGGATTCATAACTCGATAACAACGGATGCCAGCAAAAATGAAGGTCGGGTCTCAGCTCTAAGCCCAAGACACCGTCTAGAAAGTCGGCTAGAAGCAGCATCCAGCAAAACTTGTCTGTCACTCAGTCCCGCGCAAGCGCTGTTTGACGAGTCGCTTGGGCCTTGACCGTTGCGTAGCCTGATCGGTGCTGCCACTTTTTCCAGCCTAACGCGGATATTTCCCGTACGATCACGGATTCGTGGGAGACCTGAAAAATTTCATGGAGCCTTTAGGAACCGGCATGCTTGATTTTGGCGATGAATTGAATCGGTTCCGAAACAGATGACAAGCCATCAATGGCAACAAGCGGGCAGCTTGCCTGCGGTCTCAGCTATCCGGTTCGGCCCTGGTTTCAGCAACGCCTAGAAACCCTGACTCCATAAAACTCAGGCAGGGTAGTTTGAGGATGGACAAGGTGGGCATTGTCGAGGAGTCGGAGAGTTGGGGAGTCGGGGAGTGGCAACCCAGAGTTTTACGACCTAAGGGAGTCGCACTTAAATGACATCCTACCGACTCTGCTAACCATCCACCCCGCCACAGTCTGATTCGGGTACTTTAGTTTCAAGCCGCTCCCTCAGCGTTCATCATTATTGACTGGCCAAATTCTGTCAGTGAAAGGTTGCGGCCAATTGAGTGGCGGTCGGCACGGTGATGTTCAAGCCTCAAGGTTACGACCTCTGAATTCAGCTCAGACAAAGAGGTTAACCATGCCGGATAACCTCATCAAACGGCGCTTACCGCAGGGCCTCCGGTCTTGGGAGCCTAATGCCCAGCTTGTCTAACCGCTCATACCAATGCGGGCGCTTTGACACTAATTCCCTCTGGAATAGTGCGGCCTACAGCGGCAGCAATCGGACGCAGGCGATTGACCAATGCGGTCATGTCTTCTAAAGCAAGGGCCTGGCGGGCATCAGAAACCGAGGCTTCGGGAACAGGGTGGCACTCGATCATGAGACCATCAGCACCCGCGGCGATCGCGGCTCTGGCGAGATTGGGCACGAGTTCTCTTTTGCCCGCGGCATGACTCGGATCAACAATGACCGGCAGGTGCGTAATCTGCTTAAGCGCCACGACCGCCCCTAAATCCAGAACATTGCGAGTGTAGTTGTCAAAGCTGCGGATGCCCCGCTCACAGAGAATGATGTTGGGGTTGCCGTGAGCCGCAATATATTCTGCCGCCATCACAAATTCTTGAATGGTGGCAGCGAGGCCTCGCTTGAGCACCACAGGTTTGTCGATTTCTCCAAGGGCTTTGAGTAGGTCGAAATTTTGCATGTTGCGGCTACCAACCTGAAGCACATCCGCATGGGCCGCGATCGCCTCAATTTGGTGAACGGCCATCACCTCAGTAATGACCGGTAAGTGATACCGACGACGGACCCGATCTAACACAGTGAGTCCTGTCTCTCCGAGTCCCTGGAAGGCATACGGAGAGGTGCGAGGCTTGTAGACGCCGCCTCGCAGGGCCTGTATAGTGCCTCGCCCAAGGTGAGTGGCGACGGTTTCCATTTGCTCCAAACTTTCTACAGAGCATGGCCCGCCAACGATCAGTAGGGCATCACCTCCCACGGTGACTTGGTCATTGAGGGCAATCACTGTGCCGTGGTCGTCATGGGTTTTAGCGATGAGTTTAGCGTCTTGCATGGATTGGGTTCCTGATTGAATGAAAGTTGGTAACAGTCAATGTGTAGACAAACAAAGCATTGAAAAACCCCCGGTCGCCTGGGGCGCTCCGGGGGTTGGTTAGCAGGCATGATGGCCTCGTCACCCGGAGCATGTCCTAGTGAAAAAGTAAAAGCTAAAAAACCAAA
This sequence comes from Cyanobacteria bacterium P01_F01_bin.56, assembly GCA_039185935.1. Lineage (GTDB taxonomy): Bacteria > Cyanobacteriota > Cyanobacteriia > Phormidesmidales > Phormidesmidaceae > Halomicronema. The sequence goes on from JBCDAJ010000123.1 coordinate 9,857, forward strand.
AAGCTGGGGCAGAGTAACGCATGGTGGTGAGCTAACCGGTTGGGTAAAGTTCCTTAAAAACACAAAAACCGCAGAGCGGGTCTGCGGTTCACTAGCGGCGTTTAGCAAGAGCTAACTTCACGTCTAGTGAACCTCCTCAAAAAACCAAAAATAAAATCTCTTTGCGTTGAAGTGCATTGATTTCAAAATCGCGTCTGATCAAAAGGTAACAACGGAAAGCCTAAGCGTCAACTTACTTCAGCAACTTTAGTTGTGGTGGGGTCACCCAGTCTCAGAGAGAGGGCGGCACCCAGATACAGGACAGCGTTGCCGCTACAGCTCCCATCATCAAGGGCTCGTATCGTGCAGCGTCAATTTGCATACCGTTCTCTAAAGTGAGGAAGCAGCCAGGCCAGGAAAGCTGGAAACTGCAACGGTAAGGCGACTGCTGCCACCGAGTACTCGAAATAACTGGCTAGAAATGGGGTGTTGCTGATTTTGGGGATAACTGGAATCGGCACTCAAAAAATGACGAGCCATCATCAGATAAGTGCTTTGAACTATCCAGTATCCCGGCAACAGTATGACAAGGCTTCCCAAGCATCAGGACTACGCTTAGGGATCGGCTTGAAAATAAAGTACCCGGACAAGACTGTGGCAGGGTGGATGGGTTGCAGGGTCGGTGGGATGTTATTTAAGCGCAACTCCCTTAATTACAGCACTTCTCAGTCTGGTGAGGTTCGTCGACCCGTTGCATAGCAAGAATTACAGGCCGATTTTTGTACCTCAGTAGGTCAGAAAACGCTGTATGCGCATCTACTTAAGAGTGAAAAGCGAGTAGCTTGCCCGCGGTCTCAGATCCCCGCTTCATCCCTCGATTCATCAACGCCAGAAGAGCTGCTATCTGATTGATTCAGGCGATCACCCATCGAGCCGATTAGAGCCGATTAACTTATGCCCAGGGCACAAGTTAAGTGTAAATATATACAGCTGCTGAAAAACTGCTGTAGGCTGAGTGTGTTGTTGCCACCATCGTCACTGTATAAGGCGCCCAGACCATGCTCACCGACCTGCAAAAACGGAAGTTAATTAAGCTCTTTAGCCTGTATGACTCTGACTACACAGGGGTTTTGGGTAAAAAAGATTTTGAGCTGATCTTTAAGAAACTCTCAACCCTGCGCAACTGGTCGAAGCGATCGCCGCGCTGCCTTGTGCTGCAAGAAAAGCTGATGCAGCAGTGGCAGGGGCTAGAGAAGAAAGCCGACACCCATCGCAATGCAGAAATTTCAATTGACGAATGGTTTGCCTATTATGATGACGTTTTAGCTGACGCTAAAGCCTGTCCAGAAATGATTTCTGAGTTAATTGAACTCATTTTTGACGCCTTTGACCAAGATGAAGACGGCCAAATCAACCAGACAGAATGGGGACAGTTGTTAGCGGTCTTTAATGAGTCGCCGGTCTACGCACCATTGATTTTTCCAGTGCTAGATCAAGATCAGGATGGCTATTTGACCAGGAGCGAGCTGCGCGAACTGTTCATCAACTTTTGCTACAGCGATAACCCCGATGAACCCGCCAATCGACTATTTGGCCCTTACTGATCTGCGAACTTTAGGCGTCTTCGGGGTTACTAAAGCTGGGCAGACGTCGGGGATTAGCCAGCGGTGCTAGTACTGTCAGGGCTTTGGGTAAACACTCAAACTCGATGGATTCGGCAGTCACGATTTCGCCATCGATGACCACTTTTTGGGTCGGCTCGGTCGTGATTTTGATACGCTCTGCACGCAAGCAGATAATGTCTTCGCGCTGAGTCGGAGTATTTACCAAAGCTGAGGCGAACAGACTGGTCAGGGTGTTAAGACCCTGCAGGCGACTTTGAGGAGTGGCGATCGTCACGTCTAGCAGGCCGTCATCCACCACTACTTGCCCAAAGCCTTGTGCCAAAACCGATGTCGCGGGCGCTGCATTAGCTACGGTAATGGTGCTAGTGCTGACTTCAGTCAGCTCACCATCGATATCAATCACGGCCTTAAATGCCGTTTGTTCTTGAAACTGTTGTACCCCTGCCAGCAAGTACGCCAAGACACCGAGCCGGTTTTTGAGCTCACGGTTGGCGCGATCGACCATCTCGGCTTCAAAACCGATACCGGCCAGCAAAATGTACGGCTGACCGTTACATCGGGCCACATCGACCACCCGAGTCGTACCCGCCAAGATGGTTTCACAGGCCGAGCGCATATCGGTGGGAATGCCCAACGCCACCGAAAACGCATTCGCGGTGCCCCGTGGGATGATGCCCAGGGGGATATCGGTTTCCACAACGCTACTGGCAACTGCCGAGACGGTGCCGTCCCCGCCGGAGGCCAGGATGATTTCTGCCCCCTCAGCGATCGCCTGCTGGGCCTGCTGGGCGGGGTTGATATCGGGACTAGTGAAAATTACATTCAGCTGCACCTGCGGTTCCAGCAACCGGCGAATGAGCGCTAAATCTTGATCAGGATTGCCCTGCCCCGCAACCGGATTAAAGATCAGGTGACCGACGCGAGATTTTTGCAGATAGGCTACTACCGCGTCGGCAGTGGCCAGATTAGTGGCTAAGGGGACGTTATACACCTCGCAGACCCGTAGCAACGCTTGAATGTCAGGTTCATGGGGTTGAGCATAAAGTGGATCAACAAAGAACAAGACCGCCGCAACGTCACCGGTCACCACCCGTGCTGAAATCTGCGTATCTCCCCCCAGTGGCCCTGAAGCCATCCGCTCCACCACTAGCCCGGTCGCCTGGTTGATGCGCTGTCCCGTTGTCCCAGTCGCAATCAAATGGTATTTAGACATCACCGCGTAATGCTGGTTGGCAAAGGCCACCATGTCATCTTTTTTGCTGTCATGAGCAATCAGGGCAAGACAATTTGGCATGCAGTCAGACCAGATAAACGTTGATCAGCACTGAGGGCGAGGCAAGATTGCAAAAATCTTCATCTCAGCCCAAATCATAGCCCTAGAAAGGCGCTATCGGGCAGGTGCCCGTGGAATCGTATCTTTATTCAGAGTTGGGTGGTTTGGGAAGAAATTCTTACAGAACAGTCGTCCTTTCGGCTGGAATGACTAGGATGCGGTAGGTCGCTGTGATGCCAACGACGACTGCGGCGAGAACGAAGGAAAAACTGATGAACGATCGACCAGCACTCTCACGCTCAAATCGGATGCTGCTGACTACGTTAGAAGGCGTTCCCGGCCACAACGTGGTTCAACATTTAGGGCTTGTGCAGGGCAGTACGGTCCGAGCGAAGAATATTGGCCGTGATATTACCGCTGGCCTCAAAAATATTGTCGGTGGCGAACTCAAAGGCTATACCGAGTTGCTGCAAGAAGCGCGCCAAGAAGCCACTCAGCGCATGATGCAAGAAGCCAGCAAACTCGGTGCTAATGCGATCGTGAATATTCGTTTTGCGACCTCATCGCTGACCCAAGGGGCGGCAGAACTCTTTGTATACGGTACTGCTGTGCAGATTGACTAGCGCTATGGATGTTATCGGCAGCTTTGTGATTTTGATTGCAGTCGGGTTTTTCGTCGGCTCTTACATTGAGAAAAAACATCTGCAAGACTTGCACGATCGCGAGTACCGCACCCGCCAAATTAAGCTGATCAACATTGGTGCTAAGACCCACCTTTCCGAAGCGGAACGCACCAAGCTATTTGTGGGCTCGGTAGTCATCTCCTCAGACTATTTCAAAACCTTTGTCGCCGGTTGGATGAATATCTTTGGCGGTCGCATTAGCGTATTTGAGTCATTGGTCGATCGGGGTCGCCGGGAAGCACTTTTGCGGATGAAAGAAGACGCCATGCAGTGGGGAGCTCACCAAGTCGTCAACGTGCGGCTAGAAACGGCTGAACTGGGTGGCCGCAATGGCAATGGCATTGTCTCTATCGAAGTCATTGCCTACGGTACAGGTGTTCAGTAGTGCGGCAGTGAGCAGTTGGGCCGGGCTTCTCAACTTCCCGCAGGATCGTTTGCCCAGCGCTGGCGGATACAGCGGATCGTAGAGGTCGCAATGAAAATGCCTGCCAGATATCGGTTTCAATCATGCCAGATGACCTGATCAAACTGCGGCTGGCGGCAGCAAGCATGGGGATAAAAAGTCTTTAAAGCTGGCGGTTCCCGTCATTTCTCAAGCGCTGTCAGTTGCCGATGGTGGCTGACTGAGCCGATTGCGCCTGATTAGCCGGTAACGGTGGCAGATAAGCACTGTTAATTAAGGGATCGGCTTGCCAATAAAGTACTCGAACAAGACTGTGGCAGGGTGGATGGGTAGCAGGGTCGGTGGGATGTTATTTAAGCGCGACTCGCTAAGCGTGACATCACAGTTCTGCACAAAGTCGGGCAATTTGCCGCTGCGATCGCGGTAACGGTGGTACAACAGGAGGCATAATGCCGCCTCGGTTGATTTATGAGTTCTTCATCACGGCGACCCGCCAACTCCAATGCTCCAGCCTCCGAGGCTAGTGGCGCTGCGGCAAAGATGCCGAAAGTGCCGTCAGCCCCTAGAGCTCAATCTACCAACCGGTCACATGCCCCGACATTGTCGATGGCTCAGATGGTGCCAACTCTAGGGCGACGCTGGTTGGCATGGAGTCTCGAATTAGCCGTTTTGGCTGGCAGCGCGGTCGGGCCATTTTATCTGGGGCAGCAACTCAATCAGCGAACTGCAGCGCCCACGGCAGCCTTATCAGCTCCTCTACAAACGGTTCAACAGCAGGGCGCTAAAGTCCTCGGCATTGCCCCGCGATCGCTGCCAACCCACGTCACCCCACTAACCAATCTCTGCTGGTCAGCCGCGATCGGGTTACCCATGTTATTCGCCGCTGGTCACATTTACAGGGTGGGGCGATCGGGCAGTAGCTGGCCAAAGCGCTGGTTGGGCTTACAAGTATTGTCCTTAAACGGGCAAAGACCGGGCCTCGGCCGAGCCTTGATTCGTGAAGCAGTGGGTAAATGGGGGAGTCCGCTCGTCGTGGCATATGGCATATGGCAAATTAGCGGGGCCTTTCCTGTGATTGGGGTATTGGTCGGGTTAAGCGGTGTTGCCCTATTCACAGAAAGTCTTACGGGTTTGGGCAATCGGCCACGTCGCGCCTGGCATGACTGGCTCGCCGGCACCTGCGTGGTCGATGAAAAAACCGGGGCGATGATTCACCTATCCAGTCTCTGGGATGCCGAAGCTAAGATCCCGTCGAGGTTAGGTCGGGCTGCCGATTGGCTACAGGCCGTGGGCCCCACCTCAGTCATCATGAACCCAGACAGTGCCCGTTGGCAGGGAACCGATCTAACGCTTCCTAAGCTCGGTATGGGACTGGGAGTATTGCTCACCTTGGGCGGGCTGGCTGGCGTCAGCGGCTACTTCTTGTTGGGCCGTCCAGCTATCTCCACCCTGCCCACGGCAGAGGAAAATCTGTATCCCAATCTGGTCTTGACCCTGACGAATCCTGAATTAGATCCGGCGGCGCGGCGGGCTGCCGTTTTGGCGCTGGGTAATCTACCGGACGATCGCGTCACCCCATTGCTCGTCGATCTCATTGCCCAAACGGATGATCCCCTCTGGTTAGACGCTTTACAACAAGCCCTCGTCGCGAGAGGGCCAGCGGCCTTTCCCGCGTTACGACGCCTCAATCAAGGGTTGTCAGCCGATTTGGCCATGCAGGGTGACCAGACGATGCAGCGGACAACGGTGATGCGTTTACAAACCGTGAACCGCATCATCGCTAAATTATTACTGCTAGAAGCTGGCGAATACTCGCAGCCCCTAGACCTGAGTCGGATGAATCTCGGTTTTGTCACCGAAGGACACGGTGACTTTCGCCTCGTGTTGAAAAATCAAACCCTGGCGAATACGCAGTGGCAAGGGTCAGTGCTGTCGCAAGCCCAGTTTCAAGGGGCGCGGTTTTATAGTCCTGGACCCGATGCTCATCCTGATACCTACGATGATCAGACCGCGAATTTGAGTGGGGCTGATTTAAGCTATGCCAACCTGGCAGGCGCTGATCTAACCCTCAGTCAGCTCGTCAATAGTGGTTTAGTGCGAGTGAATTTCAATCGCGCTAACCTCACTCTGGCAGATCTGAGTGGAGCCAATTTGGAACATGCCAGCTTAATCCAAGCGGTTATGGATCAAGCCATGCTGATCGAAGCGCGGTTATCTAAGGCCGATCTCACCGAAGCCCGGCTCATCGACGTAAATCTCACCGGGGCCCGGCTTGCGGAGATCACAGCGGCAGGAGCTTCCCTGTCAGGAGCCAACTTACAAGGCGTAACCGCGATCGCCGCTCAACTCAATAGTGCTGACCTCAGTCAAGCAGACATGGCCGGGGCCGACCTGACTGGGGCAACCCTGCAAGACGCTAACCTCCGAGATGCCAACCTCACCGCCGTCAGCTTGCGAGATGCCGACCTCCGAGGTACCTGGTTGCAAGGAGCGGTCATTGACCAAACGGACTTCGCTGGCGCAATTTTTGCCTCTCCCCCCGGCCCCTCGACAGCCGCATCCGAATTTGTCGAATCGGTGCCTGAGTTAACGCCAGGCAACCAGTACACAGCGGTAGACTTTAGCCGGGGCTTGAACTTATCGCCAGAGCAGTTGACGTTTATCTGTGTTCAGGGCGGCAGCCATCCCGCTTGTGAGGCCTTTACTCCCTAATCATCTTCATGCAGCGCACCCGTCTCTCTACCCTTGTTGAATCTGCCTCTAACCAATTTAGCCGCTGGGTCTTTAACCCCTGGCGACGGCTGTCCTTAGTGGTTATTGGCTTGCTCTTTGGCAACTTTTTCGGCATTGCCATTTCCTCTGTGGCCGGGCAAGCTGCTGAACTAGATATCGTCATTTCCGCCATCTTGTTGGGAGCCGTAGAAGCGACTAACTGGCTTGTCTATCGCCGTCCACCACCAGCGGCCACTCGCCGCAGTAACTTATTGCTAGAGTTGATGAACGCCCTCAAAATTGGCCTCACCTACAGTCTCTTTGTGGAAGCCTTTAAGCTGGGCAGTTAGGTAGTTTCACCATCGAGTGTTCAAGCCCTTTTCAGAAGGGAACGGCCGCCTCTAGAACTGGGGTGAAATCGGGACGACCACGCTGATGATAACTATGCCGAGGCTCTAAAATCCAGCGATACATATTTCTCCCTTACCCCGCTGCCCCATCGCCCTGCCGCTTAATCTGTAGCTCTATTGTGGAGAACTGGGATTAAGGGTTCTAACGCTGATCTAACGACTTGCCTGAGGGAAAATCAACGACTTTCACCTCGGCCAGCCCTATTCGCTTCTATCGTAGGCCGCAGTTTGATTAGGTCACGCTAGATCGCTGTAGTCGTTAAGTAGGCAGGCGTTATTAAATTGCCAATGATGTAGGTTGCGGTTGAGGAACGAAACCCAACACTCGCAAGGGTTTTGTTGCCATAAGCTCGTTCTACACAAGATTCAACCCACCTACTTATCTGACAGACTTTGTTAATTCCGAACTCCGTAGGGCTCTGCCCTTCTCGAAGGGCATTCCGCATTCCGACTGCTGCCATCGCACTCGGTAGCAGCAGTCGCTCTACTTGTTGCCGTTGCGAGTTGCCCTGGCACCGCTGCTCCCCCGTCCTAAAAACCGGCAAGCAAATTTACGCCGCCCGGTATTAGTTCAATGGTTGTAAGCTCCAGCACGAAGTCTACAACTGAGCGTAAGGGCCGATGACATTTAATCAAAGGACTAAACTGATACGCTGCACAAACAGCCATGTTATGATTAGAAGCTCTGTGCGCAAATTGATTCATACTGAAAACGCAACTTGTACCTCTATGGCACTATTACAGGAACGTAAACAGGAACTCATCTCTGAATACCAGGTTCACGAGACCGATACAGGCTCTGCTGAGGTGCAGGTCGCAATGCTGACCGAGCGCATCAACAAGCTGAGTCAGCATCTCCAAAGCAACAAAAAAGATTACTCTTCTCGCCGGGGTTTGCTGAAGATGATTGGCCGTCGGAAGCGTCTGCTATCTTACATTGCTAAAAAAGACGTCAATCAATATCGCGAACTCATTGGTCGTCTCGGAATTCGTCGCTAGACTGTTGCCCATTGCTGGTCATAGAACGTTAAACCATGTCCGCTGACTCAGAAAAAGAGCGGTTGCCATTTGAACCGAAGAGCAAGCGCAAAAAAGTTCAAAAAGACACTCCTCAAGCTCCTGCAGAGAAACCAGCGCAGTCGTCAACTGCGGCGGTTTCTGCAACTGCGAAGGGCAAGCCAACTAAATATACTCGTGAGGAAACTAGCATTCCAGAGGTGGTTAGTCGCCGAATGCTGCGTCGGATACTTTACTTTTCTGGGTTGCCGGTTATTTTAGGAATCCTAGTTTTCTTTGCTAGTTATGTGCTCATTGTGCAGGGGATTGCTGAGTTGCCAAATGTTTTGGTGTTGCTGGCGACTTTAGCTTGTTTTGGGCTCAGTGTAGTGGGTTTAAGTTATGGAGCGCTATCGGCTTCCTGGGATGAAACCATGCTGGGCTCTATTATCGGTTTTGAACAGTTTCAGGTGAATTTTGGTCGCTTGGTTGGCTCCTGGCAACAAGCAAGGGAAGAGCGCCGCGATTCGTCTTCATAGGGTGACTTTTCATTTCTCCCGATAAATTTTTGTAGATTACTAAACCTGCGGCGAGGTCAACAGCGGCGGGTTTTCTTGTGTATGGGGCTGGTTGGGCGCGATCGCCAATGGTGGAGCGTTTGAATATTCAAGTTTATTTTCTGTCCATGAGTCATTTGTCTTAACGCTCATTGTGGGCAGTGGCTCCGTGCCATTGGGCTCTTCATACTCTGACTCTAAAGTTGTCTTTGGATCCCAAATAACGCGAAGATAGCGTTATCGATCGCCAGCTAAGGCCCTCTGCGTCATGCCCCATAACGATTATCTTGAGAAAATCTTGACTGCTCGGGTATATGATGTGGCCCAAGAAACGCCTCTAGAGCAAGCGCCGCGCCTTTCAGAGCGGTTGGGCAACACACTCCTGCTCAAGCGCGAAGATATGCAGTCAGTCTTTTCCTTTAAGCTGCGTGGGGCATACAACAAAATGGCACAGTTGCCCCCTGAACGCCTCAGACAAGGCGTAATTGCGGCATCAGCGGGTAACCATGCTCAGGGCGTTGCCTTAGGCGCCAAGCGTTTGGGAACATCCGCCATTATCGTCATGCCAGTCACCACCCCAGAGCTCAAAGTCAAAGCGGTGGAAGCGCGCGGTGGTATTGCGGTGTTGCATGGCGAGACCTTTGATGATGCCTACGCCCATGCTTGTGACTTAGCCACGCAAAAGAACATGACCTTGATTCATCCGTTTGATGACCCGGAGGTTATCGCAGGGCAAGGAACCATCGGGATGGAAATTTTGCGGCAGCACCAAAAGCCCATTCATGCCATTTTTGTCGCGATTGGTGGCGGTGGGTTAATTTCGGGCATCGCTGCCTACGTGAAGCGGCTCCGCCCCGACATCCGCATTATTGGGGTTGAGCCCGTAGATGCTGACAGCATGTACCAGTCTTTGCAGGCTGGCCAGCGCGTCACACTCGATCAAGTCGGGCGGTTTGCTGACGGGGTAGCCGTTAAAAGAGTCGGTGCCGAGACTTTTCGCCTCTGCCAGCAATATGTCGATGAAGTCATCTTGGTCAATACAGACGATACTTGTGCTGCCATTAAAGATGTCTTTGAAGATACACGTTCGATTGTGGAGCCAGCTGGAGCCCTGGCGATCGCGGGAGCTAAAGCTTACGTCGAACGCGAAGGCACTACAGGAGCAACGTTAGTCGCGATCGCCTGTGGCGCCAATATGAACTTTGATCGCCTGCGCTTTGTGGCCGAGCGAGCAGAGATGGGAGAACGCCGGGAGGCTATCTTTGCGGTCAATATCCCCGAAGGACCCGGCAGTTTACGAAAATTTTGCCAGTGCATTGGTACACGCAACCTGACAGAGTTTAATTACCGCATTGCGGACGAAGCTGAGGCCCATATTTTTGTTGGTTTACAAGTTCAAGGTCGTCAAGATGCTAGCCAAATGGCCGCAACGTTTGAAGCCAATGGCTTTAGAACACTGGACCTCACTGATGACGAACTGACGAAAATGCACTTGCGACACATGGTCGGCGGGCGCTCTCCCCTGGCCTATGACGAGGTTCTCTATCGCTTTGAATTTCCCGAAAATCCGGGTGCCTTGATCAAGTTCCTCAACTGCATGAGCCCGAATTGGAATATTAGCCT
>JBCDAJ010000124.1:0-20031 GCA_039185935.1 Cyanobacteria bacterium P01_F01_bin.56
CTAGTGCTGTGTCAAGACAGAATTGAGGGATAGAGGCGCTTGAGTTTAATGCGTGCGTCATCAGTGGTAAACCGCCAATCAATCTTGCGACTCTGGCGATTGCGTTCGGCTTCCCAAGCCGCGACCTCGCGCTGCAAGGTGTCTGGGTCCGGGATGCGTTGGTTGAGGCACTGACGGGCTAAAACACTCAGCTCAATCTCGGCCATATTGAGCCAACTGCCATGCTTGGGTGTGTAATGAAACGCCAATTTATCGAGTATGCGTTTGGCTTCAGCTGGCGGAAAGGCTTTATAGAGGGAAGCGGGTACATGGGTATTGAGTTGGTCTTGCACCAGGCGGATCTGGCGCGCCTCGGGATAGCGCTCATCGACAAGATACTTCATTTGTTGCGCGTAATCGATGGCGGTGCGCTGCTGGGTAACGGCGACGTGCCGCCACCCGCTCAAAGGCTCCGAGAACATAAATAGGTTGTACACCCCCTGACGCTCATATTCATAGTCATAGCGAACGGGTTGACCCGCTTCGAGGGGTAAGGGTTGTCGGGTTTCAGAGACCAGTTGTTTGCTGCACTCGTCAAAGCAGACCTGAGGGTAGAGCGGGTCATACGGCTGTTTGTAGACATCTAGGACATTCTCCATGTGGGCCACAAACGCGGCATTAGCTTCTACCGGAATCACCCAGGATTGGTGGAGCCAGGGCTTGAGTTCGTTTTTTTGAGCGTTTGTCGCACGGTTTCATAGGAAACCGTTTCCACATACTCCAAGCTCACCATCCGCTCCGCTAGCAGTCTCAGACTCCAGCGTCCCCGACCGACCGGCGGGTCACTGCAAGTGAGCGCAATCAGATGGGCTTCTTGTTCGCCATCTAACGCCTGGGCGCGACGCCGAGACTGCTTTTTGCGCTCTAAGGCGGCGGTCAGACCTTGTTCCACGAAGCGTTGACGCACGCGCTCAATGGTCGCCACACTGATATCGAGCGCTTGGCTGATGGTGGCATCGTTCCAGCCGCCGTCCCGTTGCTGGATATCCGCTTTGAGCAAAATGCGGGCATGGTTAATTTTGTAGGCAGCGGCTTTACCAGTGTTGACTAAGTGCTCTAAGTCGTTACGTTCTTCCAGGCTCAGAGAAACGATATACTTTTTCGCGGGCATGGGTCTCGCTCATGACTCAACGGCTCTAGCATCGGACAGGCCTATCCCGCAAATCAAGCCTGACAGACTACTAGAGCCAGTGCGCTTTTTTAAACACCTCGCGCTTTATCAAACACCCCGCCATTCCCTATGGGAGGATGCCGCTCCATGAACCATTCCATCTTGCAGCGAGCCCACGACTCAATGATTCGCTACGGAGGCACATTTTCCAACTTTGTGGCCCATCGAGCTGAGGGGGCTTTTATCTACGATCGCGACGGGCGGCGAGTGTTGGACTTTACCTCCGGGCAAATGAGCGCCATCCTGGGGCACAGCCATCCTGAAATTGTGGAGACGGTGTGTCAGGCCATGGGCACGCTAGATCACTTGTTTAGTGGCATGGTGTCAGAGCCCGTGGTGAAGCTGGCAGAGTCCCTCGTGGATCTGACTCCGCCAGGGCTGGATCGGGTGTTGCTGTTGAGTACCGGGGCAGAATCCAACGAGGCAGCCTTGAAAATGGCGCGTCTCGCCACCGGGGGCCATGAAATCATTAGCTTTGCCCAATCCTGGCATGGCATGACTGGTGGGGCCGCTGCTGCCACCTATTCAGCAGGACGCAGGGGCTATGGACCCATGGGCGTCGGGGGGATGGCCATAATGGCCCCTAACTTTTATCGCCCTAGTTTTGGTACTGACAATACGGGCAATCCCTATGATTGGCGAGCTGAGCTGGACTATGGCTTTGAGCTGATCGATCGCCAGTCCAGTGGTGCCCTGGCGGCATTTATCGCCGAACCGATCCTCAGTTCAGGGGGCATTCTGGAATTACCCCAGGGTTATCTGCAGGCCCTCAAGGCCCATTGTGAGGCCAGAGGCATGATGCTGATTATCGACGAAGCCCAAACCGGCCTCGGACGCACGGGGGAGATGTTTGCCTTTGCTCGGGATGGCATGGTGCCCGATTTTCTCACCCTGTCTAAGACCTTGGGGGCAGGTTTGCCCCTGGCTGCGGTGTTGACCTCCGCTGAAATTGAGCAGACTTGCCACGATCGCGGCTTTCTCTTTTACACCACCCATGTGTCTGATCCCCTGCCAGCATCGGTAGGGTTGACTGTTCTGAATGTGTTGCTGCGAGACCAGTTGACTCAGCGGGTGCAGGTGGCTGGCGATCGCTTAAAGTCTGGTCTACAAGCCTTGCAAGCGGAATTCGATTGCATCGGTGATGTGCGGGGGCGGGGGTTGCTCTTGGGTATGGAAATTGTCCGTGACAAGTCTTCCAAAGCGCCCGCCCCGGATTTGGGCAGCCGCATTACCCAGACTGCCTTGGAGTTGGGGTTAAGTATGAACATCGTGAATTTGCCGGGGATGGGTGGTGTGTTCCGCATTGCGCCCCCCATGACTGTGACCGACGAGGAAATCGATTTAGGGTTATCGATGATGCGGGATGCGATCTCCAAATCCATCTGAGATTTGGGTCTAGGGGCTGTCATCATTTAAAACTAGAACCCTTATGGTACAGCGGCTACAGCCCCTAGCAATACTAGAGAAACGGGCGCGATAATGCTCACCCAGTAAGACTTTCATCCGTAGTTGATGACGCGCCCTTGGATGGATTTTTTCCGAGGCTGCCTGCAGGACGTAGAACCTATAGCCGTAGGCGTCACTAGATCTCTTGTACGAATTAGGATAAGCCCCCTTTCCATCCTCCGAAATTGATATTGCTGGCGAAATACATATTTGGCAATACGCATGATGACACCAACGCTTTTTAGGCCCCCCAGCCCCCAATTCTGGGGGAGCTAGAGGCCGAAAGTCCCCCAGAATTGGGGGATTTAGGGAGCAAGCAGAATTGATGCAACAGGTCCACTTAATGCTTCAAACAGTCTTATTGGCGCTGTTGAATCAAGGGATGCAGTTCATTCTGAGCGTAAGTCCTGTTTCAATACCCACCATTCGCCACTGCAACGATTATTGGTTGGGCGGCATGATGACCTGTAGCGTCTTTCAAATGAAAATATGCCGACTATGACGCGCTATGGAAACGACGATGTAAGTCATGCACCTGTTCGGCAAGATCTGGCACTGGACCATCAACGACCACGTTTGGAACGACTTCACGGATTGGTAGCGTTCGTACGGGCGGTGCTGGAACGCCGAGGTCGTTAAGCCATGTCGCCAATTGGTCAGAGGAGCTCACATACACAATGCGTCCCAGCCCCACCCAGCCATGGGCTGCGGCACACATTGGACAATGCTCACCAGAGGTATAGACCGTTGCTTCTGCTCTGGCTTCCGAGGTCATATTCGCTGCAGCCCACCGGGCAATCTCGAACTCTGGATGGCGGGTGCGATCGCCTGAGGCAACGTGGTTGTGATCTTCAAACAGAACCTCCCCGTCCGCTGCTACAAGCACAGAGCCAAATGGCTCGTCACCTAACGCTAGCGCTTCAGTTGCAAGCTCTATGCAACGACGCAAGTGCTGTATATCTCCATCGTTCACCATGACGTGTTCCTCTTCAGACAGTTATCGGTCTTATTAACTGCTGCTTGAATTGCGGCTTTATGTGAAGCGTTGCCGGGAAAAGTCAAATTTTGCCACTTCTTTCGGTCATCAGTCAGTTGACCTGCCTGGGCAGATGTTAGCTTGCTAATTTCCTGGGTTTCTGTCATTGAGCGGTTAAGTAATTATTATCCGTTAGCTCATTCATTGCTCCCTGCGGCACCTATTCCTGCGGAGCCAGTCAGGATGAGCTGGATAAAAGATAGTATCAGTTGGAGCGAATGAGTCAGGGGCCAGAGTGAGCCTTAAAAATCCAGCTCTGTGTCATAGTCGTAGCTTTCTCCGAGTGCTTCCATCCTGCTGACGCGAGACGTTATGTGCTTTTTGTCCAATCAAACTCCATTTGTTTTGCTGTTTTTTCCGCCAACGCTAAACCATGAGTTTTGCTGACTAGATGCAGGCTCATATCAATGCCAGCCGATATGCCACCAGACGTGATGATAGTTCCCTCATCAACCCACCGTTGATTTTCCAGGACCTCCAAGTTCGGATACCTGGTTTTGAGGTCTGGGATATCTTCCCAGTGGGTTGTCACTTTGTGCTTAGAAAAGACGCCAGCCTCTGCTAATAAGAAAGCACCGGTACACACTGATGCAACTAGCTTTGCTTGCTGGGAAATTTCTTTGATCCACTGCAAAACAAGAGGCTTCTGCATTTCTCTTATATGCACGCCACCCACAACAATCAGGACATCGATCGCGGGATGATCGGAAATGCTGTAAGCAGGATTCACTGCGTAACCGCCGCGAGCAGTCACTGTCTTACCCGTTTCGCCTACTAGAAACACCCTAAATAGATTTGGCGTGCTGGAGACTCTCGAAGCCGTTGAGAAAACCTCAAATGGCCCCGAAAAATCGAGAACTTCTGCTTCATCGTAGATGTAGATTCCAATATTCATTCTTGGTTGTGGGAAACAAGTTATTAGAAAGGATTATTTCACCTAACTCCCTTGATAGTTAGGTCCATTATGGTTGATTCATTGTCGATGCCAGCGAACTTCACCATCCGGTTGGTCAACCAATGAGATGCCCACCGCCGCTAGTTGATCGCGAATCTCATCTGCTGCGGCATCAGTCTCACTGTCGTCTGGGGCCTCAAACCCTAAGACTTGAGCTAGGTGCATTAGGGCTTGCTACTGCTCCAAGAGCTGATCAGGACTGGACTGGGGCTGACCTTCATGAACCAGACGATTTCCCTCCCGCTGCAGCCCTTTGGCCAGCTCAAACAGCACTGCTAGAGCACCCGATGTATTCAGGTCATCATCCATAGCGGTTTGGAACCGTTCGACCTACGGGTTATCCGGGCTGAGGGCCTTGGGAAAAGACTGGAGGGAGAGATCGCACATTCTCTTACCACTTGGTCGAAATCAACCAGACTCTGCGAACTGGGTACCGCTACGCGAAAGATATCGAATGCGCTACCGCTCTGCGGAATCCGACCTTCAGTAACGGCTTTCACTCAAGATCTCTGAAATACTTTATATCCAGAGAATTTGAGTCACCACTCTTTAACAGGACAAGGCCTTAGTCTTTGGCTTGACGTTACCGCTTTAAGCCAAAAGGGTATTCTGCTTTTGGCGAATTTTCACAAAAATCCCGTGTGCCAGGCAACGAGCAAAGAAAAGATGCAGCAGAAATCCCCTCTGAATCTTCTTGTATTTAGAAAAATTGCAGGGATTATTTTCTTGGCGATCGCTTACTATGCTATGGCTGAAATTTCACGCCATGTTGCCTCAACCCCCCAGGATGTAACCCCAGTTTGGCCACCAGATGGCATTGGCGTTGGAGCTGTTCTATTATTTGGAAACTGGATTGGCTATGGTGTTTTGCTGGGATCTTTTCTTGCTAACTTTTGGGCATTCCAAGATTCAACAAACTTCCTGACGCTGATCGTTTCAGCATTGCCAGTTTTGGGAATTGCAGTTGGCACAACTTTAGGGGCACTGCTGGGTGTTTATCTACTCCAAAAGTTCACCAGAGAAGACTTTTCTTTAGACCGTGTTACTGGCGTATTAAAATTTTTAGTTTTAACTGGCATGATAGGCCCCATGATCAATGCCACGGTTGGGGTGGCTTGTCTGGCCTTGAGTGGTAAAGTGCCTTGGATAGCTTATGGTGCAGTTTGGTTTACCTGGTGGATTTCTAACGTTTCAGGAATTTTTATCGTCACTCCAATTATGCTCAGTTGGGGACAGTTATGGCAAAAAAATCAGCCTTTGACCTGGCGATGGCGGTCCCTAAATTCGATGCTGGGGAATTCGAAAAATACGCCTCAAGTTCGACCCATTTCATCATTCCCCTTAAGACTTTGGTTAATCTTCGAGCCCGTTGTTCTACTGGTTGTTATTCTTCTCATTGCTAAAATTGCTTTTGGTGAAGGGTATCATCTGGAGTACATGTTGATTCCCATATTGCTCTTGTCTACCTTTCGATTAGGGCAACGGGGTGCCACCCTGTTGACATTTGTTGTGGCCGCAATCGCGGTCATCGCCACTGTTAATGATCAAGGTAGTTTTGCCGCTGCCGACACCAATCAATCATTAATCCAACTGCAATCATTTATTGGTGTCATTACACTCACAATTCTTCTATTATCGGCAACAATTAAAGAACGTACTCAATCAGAGACTAAGCTGCGATTAGCCTTTGCTGAGTTAGCCAAGAGTAATGAAACATTAGAAACTCGAGTTCAGCAGAGAACTGAGGAATTAAATGAGCGGAATACAACCCTGAAGCAAACTTTGGAAACGCTGAAGCAAACTCAATCACAGATTCTTCAAAGTGAAAAAATGTCTGCATTGGGACAGATGATAGCAGGAATTGCCCATGAGATTAACAATCCAATTAGCTTCATTCATGGCAATGTTAGGCATATTGAAAACTATGCTAAAGACCTGTTGAGAGTTGTGCAAGAATATCAAACTCACTATCCTCACCCATCTCAAACGCTTCAAGAGACTTTAGATGAGGTGGAGGTGGAGTTCTTACAGGAAGATCTGAGCAAGTTGTTGCAATCCATGAAGGTCGGTAGTGAACGAATTCGGCAAATTATTTTATCGCTTCGTAACTTCTCGCGCTTGGATGAAGCTGAGTTTAAAGCGGTCAACCTGCACGAAGGCATCGACAATACTTTACTCATTCTGCAACATCGGCTGAAGGAAAAATCAGAGATTCCAGCAATTGACATCATTAAAAGCTACGGCCAGCTACCGTTAGTGGAATGTTATCCTGCCCAGTTGAATCAGGTATTTATGAACTTGGTCGCAAATGCGATTGATGCGCTTCAGGAAACTGCTAAACCTCAGACGGGGAACAATCGCCAAGTCCCCGCTGGGAAAATCTGCATTTCCACACAAGTCGTTAATGAAAACTCAGTGCAGATTGTGATCGCAGATAATGGTTCAGGGATACCTGATACAACGAAGTCACTGATTTTTGATCCTTTCTTTACCACCAAGCCAATGAATAAAGGCACGGGCCTAGGTTTATCAATCAGTTACCAGGTCGTTACAGAAAAACACCATGGAAAAATATGGTGTGACTCCACACCCGGAGAAGGCAGTACCTTTGTCGTTGAAATCCCAATTCACCAAATTGAACCAGTAGCCACTTGAGAAGCTGATCCTGTTCTAGCAAAGCACCTATACTAGGAAGCTGAGGCTAGGCTGCTAACCAGTGATACCGTCTGAATGACCTCATTCACGTTAGCGGAATGCTTAAGGTTAAAGACGATTGCGGCAAGCAGGAGTATCTAAATCGCGTTCAGCTTGAAACCTGCTAGCTTTCCCTACGCAAAAACTCCAGTTATGGACGCGGCCAAGGTTTTAGATGATCGGAGTGGTGATGGTCGTGGGCTGATACCAGATAGCCTCTCGCCCAAAAGAGCTCATCACTAAAATTACGCTGTTTGCCTTTGAATTGTCGAGCAATGGCAATCGTACTCTTGCCTTTCAGAAAACCGATAATCGACGTGACTGCATATTTAGGCGGAATCTCGATACACATGTGGACAGGGTCGGGCATTAGATGATCTGCTACGATCCGGCATTCCTTTTGACGGGCCAACTCATAAAAAATCGGACCCAGAAATTTGCGCATTTCGCTGAACATCACTTTGCACCGGTATTTGGGCCATGGTATTTGCAGTGCCATTGGGAATGAGGCAGGCTTTGGTGGAACTCCGACACTGCTTTGTCCTTTTACAAATTTGCTTCTTCAAGACATCGTGAGACGTACTTTACTGCGAGAACGCTCAAAGCTGGTCGAGTCGCACTGGTCAAACCAGTGGCTTACCTCAGATATTCAGTTAGGCTGTTGGCGCTATCATTGATTCACTGTTGATGCCAGCGGACTTTGCCGTCCGGTCGGTCAACTACTGCAATCCCCACCGCTGCCAGTTGATCGCGAATCTCATCTGCCGTCGCAAAGTCACGCTGTTGTCGGGCTGTTTGGCGCTGTTGAATTAAGGCAGCGATCGCACCCTCATCCAAGTCACCCGCTGCGGCATCAGTCTCACCGTCGTCTGGGGCCCCCAACCCTAAAACTTGAGCTAGGTGTATCAGGGTGTGCCACTGCTCCAAGAGCTGATCCGCGCGAGACTGCGATTGTCCCTCGTGAACCAGACGATTCCCCTCCCGCTGCAGTCCTTTGGCCAGCTCAAACAGCACTGCTAGAGCACCCGATGTATTCAGGTCATCATCCATAGCGGCTTGAAACCGTTCGACCCACGGGTTATCCGGGCTGAGCTCCTGAGGAGAAGATTGAAAAGTGGCGGCTGACCATCCCAGTGCGGCTCCGTGGTGGTCGCCAAAGCGGAGTCCGGTCTTCAGCGTTTGCCAACTGTTAATTGCGGCAGCGATCGCATCCTTGGTGAAATCCAGCGGCTTCCGATAATGCCCCTGCAGCACAAATAGCCGTACCGCCACTGGGTCTACCGGCTGCGGATACCCGAGCCAAGCCCCATCCAACAGATCACGGATCGTGGTGAAATTGCCCAGAGATTTCGACATCTTTTCACCATTTACCGTCACCATGCCGTTGTGCAGCCAGTAATTGGCCAGGGGCTTGCCGTTGGCAGCCTGAGACTGGGCGATCTCATTCTCGTGGTGGGGAAACACCAGGTCGCCACCACCACCGTGGATATCAATAGTCGCCCCAAGTCGCGCTCGAATCATGGCGGAACATTCAATGTGCCAGCCGGGACGTCCCGGTCCCCAGGGAGAATCCCACGCTGGTTCGTCGGGCTTAGCGCCCTTCCAGAGGGCAAAGTCCGCCAGGTTAGCTTTATCAGTGGCGACCAAATCACGCCCACTGGCTCCGGCCTGCATGGTGGCGAGCGATCGCCCCGAAAGCTGGCCATAGTCGGCAAACTGCTCTACTCGATAATACACATCGCCCCCAGCAGCATAGGCATAGCCTTTAGCCTCTAGCTGACCAATTAACTCGTGAATCGCCTCAACGTGCTCCGTCACTCTGGGATACTCATCGGCATCCATCACATTCAGGCGGTGCATATCCTCAAAGTAACGCTGGATATAGCGCTCTGAGATAGCCGCCATCGTCGTGTTTTCGACCTTGGCCCGGTTGAGAATCTTGTCATCAACATCGGTGAAGTTCTGCACATAATGCACCTCGTATCCTCGCCAGCGGAGGTAGCGCCGCAGTACATCCCAGCCCAAGTATGACCGGGCATGCCCCAAGTGGCAGTCATCATAAACCGTGACCCCGCAGCAATACATCGTCACCTGTCCCGGATACATGGGGATAAAGGGTTGTTTACTTTTGGTGAGGGTGTTGTAGAGGGTGAGGGACATGGTGGAGGGGTAGGTGGCAGGGTTAATGAGTGGATGAGTAAGGGGGTGAATGGGTGGAGGGGTAGCAGGGTGGAGGGGCAAAGGGTGAATGGGTATCGGATAAGGGGTTCTGGGTATTCGGTTAGGGGTTCTGGGTATTGGGTTTTGGGTTCTGGGTTTTGGGTTCTGGGTATTGGGTTTTGGGTTTTGGGTTCTGGATTCCACCCAACACCTAGCACCTAAGACCTAACATCTATTCCCTACTCCCTATTCCCTGAAATCTACTCCCTATTCCTCATCAGCGATACAGTCCTTGAGCTTGGCTTCCATTGCTTTGAGATCCAAATCTCGGCCAATGCAGACGAGTTGAATGCCTGGTGCCCCTGGCCATTCCGAGTCTTCGAGTTGGAATCGCTTACCTGTGAGCTGGAAAAAATGACGGGCTGGGCTTTCCTTAAACCACAAAATCCCCTTCATCCGAAAGAGTTCTGGCGGCAGGTAAAAGTCGAGAAACTGCTGAAACTTCTTGAGGCCGAAGGGCCGGTCAGCGCGAAAAGACATCGACACAAAGCCATCGTTATCCAGGTGGTCAGAGTGATGGTGATGGTGTTCATGGGGATGATCGTGGTCGTGATGGTGCCCATGATCATGGTGGTCGTGCTCTTTGTGATGGTGGTGACCGTGGTCATGAGCCTCATGATCATGGTGATGGTGATCATGCTCGTGGGCAGCTTTTTCAGCGTCGGCCTGAGCGACCGCTTGATACAAACCGCGATCGCCCGCCTTCACATCAATAATCAGCGGGAGGGGCACCCGGCCATGCTCAGCGTGGAGAATTTTGGGGTTCTCCCGAAAGTTATGAATGTCTGCTTCTAAAGATTCCAAACGTTCTGGAGCGACGAGATCCGTTTTATTGAGCAGCAGAATGTCACCATAGGCCACCTGGCTCATGGCTGCTTGACTTTTGGACAATTCATCGGAGTCAAAGGTTTCGGCATCAATCATGGTCAAGATGGAATCGAGCCGGGTCATGTCCCTTAGCTCGGTGCCGAGAAAGGTGAGGGTAATCGGCAGCGGGTCGGCAACACCCGTGGTTTCGACTACCAGGTAATCAATGCAATCGCGCTTCTCCAGTATTCGATACACCGCTTGCATCAGATCATCGTTAATGGTGCAACAGATACAGCCATTGGTCAGTTCCACCATGTCTTGCTCAACCGTAATCAGGAACTGACTATCGATATTGATGTCGCCAAATTCATTCACCAGTACTGCCACACGGAAGGCATCGAAATTTTGCAGAATGTGGTTCAGCAAAGTGGTTTTGCCACTGCCGAGGAAGCCCGTGATGATGGTGACAGGTAGGCGGGTATCGAGGGTATCGGAGGTTTTTAGCATGGGCGTAGATGGTGGGTGAGGTGGATGAGGTAGGTGGGCAGTGGGGGCATGGATGGGTGTGTATAGCCTTCCAGGCATTCAAGAAAGGCGCAGCCTGCCCAGAGGGCTTGGGTAGATAGGAGCGGGGGAGCAGGGGAACAGATTTGTTGGTATTAAGGGGGCGGGTGGTGAATTCTGGTTTTTAGATTTCACCTTATGCCCAAGGCCTAACACCTGGCACCTAGCACCTCCCTGTTCCCTGTTCCCTATTCCTTGTCACCTAACACCCCCACCCCTGCGCCTTAGTGGAAATTCGGGCTATGGCGAATCAGGCTCATGAACTCCTGACGGGTTTTAGAGTCTTCAGCAAAGATGCCGCGCATAGCGCTGGTCGTCGTCCAAGAGCCGGGCTTTTGAACCCCACGCATAACCATGCACATATGGGTGGCTTCAATCACAACGGCAACGCCTTGAGCTTGTAGCAATCCTTCGAGGGCATCGGCGATTTGGGCGGTGAGCCGTTCCTGCACTTGCAAACGACGGGCATACATTTCGCAGATGCGAGCAATTTTAGACAGGCCAATCACTTTGCCATTGGGAATGTAGGCCACATGGGCACGGCCGATAATTGGCAGAATGTGGTGCTCACAGGAACTGAACAAATCAATGTCACGCACCAGCACCATCTCGTTCGCGTTTTCGTGGAAGATGGCGCCGTTGAGCAGGTCATCCAGTGATTGGTGATAGCCAGAAGTGAGATATTTGAGGGCTTTGACCACCCGCTTAGGCGTATCAACCAAGCCCTCGCGATCGGGGTCTTCGCCCAAACCGAGCAGCAGCGTGCGGACAGCCGCCTGCATCTCTTCATCAGAGACAGGGGACTCGGCCTTGGTTTTGATCATCCCTGCGCGCATGTCGTCACGAGAAAAAGATAAAGTCATGAATCATTCCTAACTACGGTGGAAAGGGGAAACCAAAGTTTCCCCGTGGGTGGAACGCGCCCTTGTGGCACGGACATTGGGTCACTCCGATCTGGTCGAAGGTAAGCCCAATCTGGGTTTGGCCATTGCGTCTAAGACAAAAGCGAGACGCGGCTACCGGCCAAACAATTGGTGAGGTGTTGGTGCAGTTGTAGCGGGTTCAACTGGCGACCAATGAAAACGAGTTGATTTTGCGGGGGTGCCGTCCAGGGTTCGGGGTTGATGCTGCACCGCTTGCCGCTGAGCTGAAAGATATGGCGCTGCTCTTCGCCCTCAAACCAGAGAATGCCTTTGGCCCGAAAGACATCCACGGGCATTTGGGTCATTAAAAAATGCTCAAATTTAGTCAGGTTAAAGGGGCGATCGCTCTTAAACGGCACCGAGACAAAACCATCCTGAGTGAGGTGAGGAGATGTCTGGTTTAATGCCTGACCGTCCTCGGCGTCCAGAGCTAACGTCGAGAGATCGGCCAAACCCACATCTAGCAGAGCAGAAAGCGGCAAACCCGCCGCCGCTGTCGTCAGCGAACACCGTAAAAACCGAGCCTGTTCTTTGACGCCTTGGATGTACGTCTCTAGCTGAGTCAGCTTAGCTGCGGGCACTAAATCGGCCTTGTTTAGCAAGATAATGTCGCCATAGACCAACTGGTGCAGGGCCACATCACTGCTGAAATGCTCTTCAGTAAACGCTTCCGCATCCACCACGGTAATGACGGAGTCCAAGCGGGTAAAGGCCTTCAGCTGGGTGGTCAAAAACGTCACCATGATGGGTAATGGATCGGCAACCCCAGTTGTCTCCACCACCAGATAGTCCACCGGGTCTTCCCGCTCTAACACGGTATAGACAGCGTCTACCAAGCTGTCGTTGATGGTGCAACAGATACAGCCATTGCTCAGCTCCACCATGGTTTCGCTGGCCGACACCAGCAGTTGGCTGTCGATATTGATGTCGCCAAACTCATTCACCAGCACCGCTACCTTCAGCTCCTGGCGATTGGTCAAAATGTGGTTCAGCAGCGTCGTTTTACCGCTCCCTAGGAAGCCAGTCACCAGGGTCACTGGCATCCCCCGCTTGGGAGTGAGTTCTGAGAATGAAGAGGACATGATGTTGGCCTCAGGGCATGTGGACTGGAGGGGCGCACGGCGGTGCGCCCATACTGTATTAGGGGGCGATCGCGCGAGCTGTCGGAATCAAAGCGGCCAGGAGGAAAATCCCCAGTTGCACCGTGACAATGCTGGGACCCGATGGGAGGTCAAACAAAGCCGACAGGAGCATGCCAATGACAGCGCTAATCGCACCCAGAACAGCGGAGAGCAAAATGTAGTGGGTAAATTGACGGCTGAGCAAGCGGGCAGCACAGGCGGGAATCACCACAAAAGCACTGATCAGCAAGACCCCGATCGCTTTGATGGAAATGCCCACCACCAGAGAAAGCAGCACAATAAAGGCGGTACGCTGCGCCGAAACGTTAACTCCCCGAGCCTTGGCCATCGGTTCGTGCAGCGTCATCAGAATTTGCGATCGCAGCGTGAGCCCAACGAACCCGGCACAAACTACCAGCAGCAGAGCGCTGAAAACGAGGTCGGTCGTTTGCACCGCCAAAATATCGCCAAACAACAAATGGGAAAGGCCGCCGCGATACTCGTCTCGAAAGCTGAGCAAAATGATGCCGATGGCCAGAGAAGACGAATAAATAATGTTCAGTAAGGCGTCAGTCCAGAGCTGTGTGCGCTCCAGAATATAGGTAACCGCCAAGGCAAATACCACCGAAAAGGGCAAAATCACCCAGGATGGGCTAATGCCTAACAGCAAGCCAATACTGATACCAAACAGAGCGGAATGCCCCAGGGCATCGCTGAAAAACGACAATTGCCGCAAGACGGTAAAGCTGCCCAATAAGCCTCCCATGAGTCCAGTCAACATGCCCCCCATCAATGCTCGCTGCATAAAGGGCAATTGAAACAGTTCAATCACGCGCGTGAATTCAGTCTCAAGACTCATGGTGGCAGGAAAATTAACAGTTATGTTGATAACGAACGAGATCTGGCCCATAGGCAAGGGACAATTGCTCAGGAGCGAGGGCATGGTCGGGTGTTCCCTCGCACAGCAGCTTACGGTTGATACAGAGGACGCGATCGCAACTGCGCCGCACCATATCCAAATCGTGGGAAACCTGTAGGATGGCCCAGCCTTGTTCCTGCTTAAGCTGATGCAATAACTGATAAAACTCTGACTCCCCCCGGACATCGAGTCCCGCTGGCGCTTCATCCAAAACCAATAAGGCTCGGGGACGTACCAAACAGTAGGCCAGCAACACGCGTTTGGTTTCCCCACCCGACAAACTACTCACGAGTTGGTCGCGCAGATGCCAGGCTTCCACCTTGTTCAGGGCGGCTCGCACCGCCTGACGACGGGCTCGGCTACCCACCCACGGCAGTTGCAGGCCCACTCGATCCCACCCTAATCCCACCAGTTCAGACACAGTGATGGGAATGCGGCGATCGAGCAAGAAGTTTTGCGGTAAATAGGCAATCTGTTGACGCACTGCCGGGGGCAGATAACCCCGAGCAGACAGCGCGTGCCCGAGTGCCATGATCTGCCCTGCTTGATGCGGCAAGATGCCCAACACAGCTTGAATCAGCGTACTTTTACCAGCCCCATTGGGACCAATGATGGCCGTATCCGTGCCCGCTGGCACGGTGAAGGAGATGTCCTGTACCGCCAGGTGAGTCCCGCGATACACGGTCAACCCCTGTACCACTAGAACCGGATCATTCAACCGCTGAATCCTGCTTGTACTTAGCAAATCATTGCTCAAAACCGCAGACCCACCTGCTGGTAAGCAACCCCTGCCGACTGCTGAGGAGCCCAGAGGGGAAGCCATGCCTGGCTGGAACCCTCAAAGCCAACGACAAGATTATCGACATTTTGGCGCATGATGGTGAGATAGTACTCCGGCTGAATCGCCATCGCATCCCCAGTTTCGAGGGGGTCAAACACGCTAACGGTAACCCCCAAATCGCTCGCGATCGCCTTAAAGGATTCTTGACCGGCCTGAGGT
Organism: Cyanobacteria bacterium P01_F01_bin.56; assembly: GCA_039185935.1. Lineage (GTDB taxonomy): Bacteria > Cyanobacteriota > Cyanobacteriia > Phormidesmidales > Phormidesmidaceae > Halomicronema. The sequence continues at coordinate 14,899 of JBCDAJ010000124.1, forward strand.
TCTGTCAGTATCGTTTTTAGCCCTTCTGCCTGCACGGTATCCATCACCCGTTTCACATCTTCCGGTGAGGGATTATCTTCGGGAACCTCTACCAGTGTTTCAGATTGCAATCCGTAGCTGTCAGCAAAATAAGCGGCAAAATCATGGAAAACCACAAAGGTGCCGCCTTCAAAAGGCGCTAACTTTTCGGCGATATCGGCATCTAGGACTTGCAGTTCAGCAATAAACGCCTCGGCGTTAGCAGTGTATTCCGCTTCGCCTTCAGGGTCAGCGGCAATCAAACCATCCCGAATATTCTCCACTTGCTCGATCGCGCGCTTCGGGTCGAGCCAGATGTGCGGGTCAAATTCACCATGATCGTGACCTTGGGCATCGGCCTGGTCGTGATCATGCTCTTCGCCCTCGGCATGAGCGTGGGCTTCTTCTTCCTCATGATCATGCTCCTCACCTTCCGCATGAGCGTGAGCTTCTTCTCCCTCATCGCCGTGCTCGTCATGGGCATGATCATGATCGTGGTCATGGGCTTCCTTTTCACTCTGATCATGACCGGCTTCTTTGCCATGATCATGACCTTGGTCATCGGCGCTCGCCAGAGTCGCCACCCCCTCACTAGAATCAATGATCACCAGCTCGGCATTGCCAGCATTCTCGATCATGTCATCCAAAAAGAATTCCATCTCCAAGCCATTCTGAACCAACACATCGGCATTGGCGATCGCTTGCACATCTCCGGGCGTAGCCTGATAGTCGTGAGGGCCAACATTTGTCGGCAGCAGTTGCACGACGGCAGCCCGATCGCCGGCCACCGCTGTGGTGAATTGGGTCACCGGTAAAAACGTTGTCACTACCTGCAACGCATCTTCTGGAGCCGCCGCCACTTCAGCTTCGGCAGTCTCTGCTTCGCTGGTGGTTGAGGGTGCGGAACTACAGCTCCCCAAGGCAAGGGCGATCGCCCCAAATGCCACCCATGTGGTTCGTTGAAACGTGGTTTGAAAATTCTGCTTAGACATGGCTAATCTTCCTTTGGCCAATACAAATGTAGTAAAACCGAGAATGATTATCGCTTCTAATCAATCTATACCATCTCACTGTGAGTCGTTGCAGTCTATGCCAAAGAAACTTTGAAGCTTGCTATAGACCTCTTTGTCGAATCGACCGAAGCCCCCTGCCGTCCCCAATTTTGGGTAAATCTGTCTTGACAAGTCTTGAGATTGCTTCCACAAGGACTTGAAAGTTTCCCCACATTGAGTGATTTAGAAACATTCAGAATTTATAGCGATCCGCCATCAGGTCAGGACAGTTGTTTAGCGAAAGGCAGAAGGCGAAAGGCAGAAGGCGAAAGGCAAAAGGCAAAAGGCAGAACTGGAAGCCTTGCCAAATAAAGGCTCCAGCGATCTACCCTGTTCACACCTAACCGCGACTGGCCATCATTTCTGCAAGCACCACACAGACAGCGTTCTTATTCCGAACTCCATCGGGCTCTGCCCTTCCCGAAGAGTATTCAGAATGCCGCCATAGCACCTTAAAAAAGACAGGACTGACGAATATACCCCCTTAGCCGCCAAAATTGGGGACTAAAGGGGTATAAAAAGGTTCAACTACCTAAGTTGTGAAGTTTTCAAGGACTAAGGTGCCGGTGCACACTCGCCACCGAGACCTTCCACGATGGAACAGGTGTTGTAAACCAACATGCCGGTATAAGTCCCTCCAGGCGTACCTTCTGCTGCCAAACCATCAGCCAACAGAACGTTCTCAGAAATAGAAACCCCAGCTTCGTCTGCCACCGTTTTTAAGACGCGATCATCAGCAGTGAGTTCAGCAAAAATGATCGGCAGTTCCTTTTCACGAATTGACGTCGCTAACTCCTCAATCTTGGCGGCAGTAGGTTCCTCTTCAGTCGACACACCCAGCAATGTGCCCTCGACGGTTAACCCATAGGCTTCGGAGTAATACGACATCGCATCATGGGTCGTAATCAAGCGGCGCTGCTCTTCCGGAATAGTGGCAATTTGCTCGGGAATCCAGACATCTAGGGCTTCCAACTCAGCCGTCAGTTGGTCAGCATTTTCGGTATACATATCGGCATTGTCCGGATCAACGGCGATGAGGTTATCCCGAATCAAAACGACCATTTCTAAGCCATTCTCAATGTCATGCCAGACGTGAGGATCAGGCTCTAATTCACCCTCTTCTTCCACTTCAATCAATTCCTGCACCGATTCCTCATGCAAGGCAATTTTGGGAGCCTCGGAGTCAGATGCGATCGCCATATCAATAATCGCGGGTTCAAAGTTGAGCCCCGCATACAAGACCAAGTCAGCCGTATCAACAGCCTCCCGATCAGAGGGCGTAGCTTCATAGGTGTGAGGGTCTTGATCGGGGGGGATTAAGCAGTTCAGCTCCACCGCGTCTGCCGCCACTTGAGAGGCTAGATCGCAAATGACGCTATAGGATGCGACGACAACAATCGGGGACTCGTCGGTGACATCACTGGCGGCTGGGTCAGATTCAGCCGCGGGGTCAGATTCAGCCGCGGGGTCACTGGGAGCTGAGCCGGTACAACCCGCAAGACCGATCAGGAGTGCAGTTGCAACTCCTAAAGTCCCTTGATAGGGGGCAAAAAATCGTTGCATTGACGGTTCCTCTGTATCTAGTGTTTATTAAAGAACTGTCGTCAACAATGGAGCCTAAATAACCACCGATTGCTCACGACCGCGCTGGTTTAGTCTAACGATGGTTACACTCGGAAAAATTTGGCGAACTTCAGATCTCGACCATCCTTTTCTGTGCGCTTGTATACGTTGAAACTGCTGGTATTGCTCCAACCTCAGCCTGCATAGGGGCCAAAATGAGCAACACGCTACCAAGCGCAACTATTCATATTACTAGTCTATATAGTTGTGTCAATACCTATATAGTTGTGTCAATCTTTTGGTTAGCCTATCATATAGATATTATGATCTTATGTTTACTTATCAATAGACGCTGTCATTAAGCTAGGCTACTTCAGTACATTGGCCCCATCTTGGCTCAGGCAATTAACTGTGATGTGCATGTAGCTGCTCATCACAAGGTTTTCGCGATTAATGTTCTTGTCTACCGAGTTTGCTACTTCAATGAGATAGTTGAGATAATGTATTTTTCTCCTGTCACAGGTTGATGTCGATGCTAGAAGTTCAGAACTTGTCGGTTGACTATAAAGGTAGCTGCGCACTTAAAAATGTCAGTTTTTTGGTACCTACGGGTCAGCTAGTCGGCATTATTGGCCCCAACGGTGCAGGCAAAAGTACCCTAGTTGAAGCCATTTTGAGCTTGGTGCCCGTGACCCAGGGAGTGGCCCGGTTTAAGGGCATGCCCCTCAAGCGTCAGCTCTTGCAAACCGCCTATGTCCCCCAGCGGTCTCGCGTTGATTGGGACTATCCCGTCACCGTTTGGAATGTGGTGATGATGGCCCAAACTGTACAGACTGGACTCTTTAAGGGATTTAGCCAGCAGGCACGACAGCAGGCGCGTACTGCTCTCCAACGGGTAGATATGTATGATTTGCGCCATCGCCCTATTGGTGAGTTATCGGGAGGGCAGCAGCAGCGAGTATTTCTGGCCCGCGCCCTAGCCAAAGAAGCGGAGCTGTTAATTTTTGATGAGCCCTTTACAGCGGTGGATCGCAAAACTGAAGACATTATCTTTGATATTTTTCAGGAACTGAGAGCAGAGGGTAAAACCCTACTCGTTATTAACCACGATTTGGGTGATTCGCTAGCGATCTATGACCAGCTGCTGCTGCTCAATAAACAGTTGATTGCCCAGGGAACCCGTCAAGAGGTCGTTACCTCCGACAATTTAGAACGGGCCTACGGACGAGGCCTCGCCCGAGTTTTCGCTTAGGCAGCATCCCCATAGACCTTGACTTGCTGCCTCTAGGGATGACCAGAGACTTTCAGCAGACACCTTGGTGCCCCCTACCATCCCGCTATTGAACAGCGCCTAGTTACATCACTTTCAGCCCATTAACCCTAAAAGATACGGAACTCTTCTATGTTGGATTGGATTATTGAGCCCTTGTCATTGTCGTTTATGCAACGTGCCCTTATGCTGGGTATTTTTCTCGGCATTCTCTGTGCCGTTGTGGGCAGCTACATGATTGTGCAGCAGATGGGGATGTTAGCTCATGCCATTTCTCACTCGGTGATGGCGGGGCTGCCGATCGCTTACGTGGTAGGCGTTGCCCTCTCATTGGGGGCCTTAGTTGCTGGTGTGATCAGCGCCCTAGTGCTGTATTTGATTGAGTCGCGATCGCGGGTGAAAACAGATGCTGCCATGGCCCTAATTTTGACCTCATTTGTTGCCATTGGCGTCGTGTTAGTCAGTACCCTCCCAGGCGCCAATCGTATTGACTTGGTGCATATCCTGTTTGGCAACATTTTGGGCGTCACCATGACAGAAATCTGGTGGAGCCTGGGTGTCACCGTAGTCGCTATCATCTTGATACGACTCTTTTTCAAAGAGCTTTTGTTTTACACCTTTGATCCGAAAGGAGCTCAAGCCAGCGGCATGCCGGTACATTGGTACAACGCTTCACTGATTGTTGCGATGACGGTGACGATTGTCGTGTGTTTACCCACGGTGGGGGCGCTGTTAGTCGTTGCTTTGCTAGTGGCTCCAGCCGCCACTGCCTACCTATTGGTTAAAGAGCTCTATCAAATGATGTGGGTGGGTTCGATTATTGGTGCCTTGTCCAGCGTCATTGGGATGTACCTGAGCTACTACTTAGATGCGCCGTCCGGAGCCTCCATTGTCCTTGTATCCTTCTGCTTTTTCTGTTTGGCCTTCGTGTTCAGTCCATCAGAGGGATTATTGGTTAATTTTTGGAATCAGCGACAGCGATCAAAATTGACTGATGCTGAAGAAGCTGATCAAACCTTAGTGATGTAGGATATGCGCCCTCATTTAAGAGACAGGTGCCGCGTTGATTCCTGTAAATAGAACGCAGACTAAGTAGCGTAGGGTAAAAAAGTCGAGGTATATTTCGGGGAGTAAGGTTCCAATTGAGACCAATAGGGAGGGCCACTGATGGGCATGCGATTGCGGGTGTTTCTCACGGCTGAGGAAGACCGCACCTTGCGGGAGTTACGC
>JBCDAJ010000125.1:0-19925 GCA_039185935.1 Cyanobacteria bacterium P01_F01_bin.56
CACCTTGCAGCGCGAGGTCGCGGCTTGGGAAGCCGAACGCAATCGCCAGAGTCGCAAGATTGATTGGCGGTTTACCACTGATGACGCACGCATTAAACTCAAGCGCCTCTATCCCTCAATTCTGTCTTGACACAGCACTAGTCTGAGCGCCAGTTTCGATATAGCGCCACACTAAACAAGCCAATGCCCCACAGGATGAAATTAGCGACGAACCAAGCCATCCAAGTGACGAGATGCCCCATCAGCGCCCACAGGCCAATGGTCATACGGGTCAAATATTGTCCTAAAGAGCAGGCATGAGCAGGAATATCAGGTGGCGCTGGTGGACAAGTCCCGGTTTGCACCACCGTAATGGCCCCTGGCAAAATCCACGACAGGCTCATCAGCAGGGGCGGCACAATCATGGAAATCAGAAACAAGCTGATCCACCGCTGGAGACGAGGCGATCGCTGAATTGACCGAGAATTTGCAGCCATGTCCATCGGGCTCAAGAGACTGGCTCTAGCCTAACTTTCCTCTTCTAAAATGCGTACCCCCACAATGCTGGTGTAGAGACTATAGAGATCTCCCTCAATTTGAATCTGGGTCCCAATTTTGACGGGGCTGTTGCCCACAACGGGGCCGTTATCAGTAATCAGAGCATTGTCCGCCAGGGTGATCAACAGGTCGATGGTGTAGTTCAGCTCAGGACGCGGGTCAGGTAGAGAAATCACGGTGCCATTGGGCTGGGGCACTGCCTGACTGCGGGGCAGCTTTTGCACTTCTTTGATGCGCACTTCGCCGTGGGGCTGGTTACGAATGATCACGTTAGTGGTTTCTGACTCTTGGAGCGTTTGGAATAACCCTTCGGGATCTGACACGGTTAACCCCCGCACCATCACATCCACTTCGACGGGTTGGGTATTGCCCCCTACCTGGGCCACTGAACCCCCAGTTCCAGGGAAGATAAAGATGCCCACCAGCACCATCAAAATTATGAGGGCAGCACCGATGTCCAACAGACTGACTTTGCCAAACAGCCGACCCTTTGCATCCAAAATTTGCATATCTTTCAATTCCTTTGCTCTCCGATCAGCAGTCCCAAAGTCTCGTCAATTTACCCTCTGCGGCCGCCCGGCTTTCAGCGTGCTCGCTTCTCTCAAGAAGAATTGAATGCAGCGCCACTGAGCCGACGGCAGCACATGGGGAAGGGATTGTCACCAAAAACATATTTAATCACTCCACTGGCAACTTAGGCGCAAATTTTAACGTCATTGAGAGTTAGGTAACCAATTTAGGCACTCTACACGTGGGTAAAGGGCGTGTGAGGGTTCAGCACAACGCTAGGGGCAGGAATAGACGTTATGAATTATCTCAAGCATTCACTACAGCAGTTGGGTAAGCGCTGGTTGTATGGGGCGATCGCCGTCATCATCGCGACCGGCTTAGTGGTCACCACACCACAGCCCTCCAAGGCGGACATTAACCTTTTTGACCTGATTTTTAACGGCATCCAATACATCCAACTGTCGAATCTCAGTGACGAACAGGAAGTGGACTTAGGGCGACAGACCGATCGCGCCCTCAAACGCCAAGGCGTGCGCATTTACAATCGCAACTCCGAAGTGGTGAACTACGTGAACGAAATTGGCCAGCGCTTAGCCGCGACGAGCGATCGCGCTGACATTCCTTACACGTTTCAAATTGTGCAGGACGACAGCATCAACGCCTTTGCCACCTCCGGCGGATTCGTCTATATCCACACGGGCTTGATTCGCGCTGCCGACACCGAAGCTGAACTCGCTGGCGTCATGGCTCACGAAATTGGCCACATTGTCGGTCGACACTCGGTCAATCGCATGCGAGAAATCACCTTGGCCAATGGCATCGTTGGTGCCCTCGGCGTCTCGCAGGATGACTTGGTCAATATTGGTGTGCAGTTAGCCCTATTTTTGCCGAATAGCCGCACTGCTGAGTATGAAGCCGACGCCTTAGGCTACTTCAACATGGGCCGGGCCAATTACGATCAGCGCGGCCTGATTACCTTTATGGAGAACCTGAGTGGCGGCACGCCAGAATTCTTTAGTACTCACCCGGACCCCGACAACCGGGTCAACCGCCTGCGGGAAATGTATAACGAATCTCGTCAGGAAGGTGCTACTTATGGCAACAACCCGGAAGCCTATCGCTCTAGGATGAGCAGTCTGTAGTTTGCCGATGTTGATATAGGCAATTTAAGCCGAAAAAGGTCAGCTCGGGCGCTAGAGTCATGTCGGTCAGCAACTGGCGCTGGTGACACCACTGGTAAAGTTGGGCACCGTCACCGCCGGTCAGCACAATTTTGCCGGTTGCATATTCCAGTCGCCAGACTTGTACGTACTCTGTAATGGTTGCTAGGGTGCCGTAGACAATACCGCTCCGCAGCGCATCAGCGGTATTCATGGCCCAGCGGGGCGGCAAAGCCTGTGTAAGGGTAGCAGCCGGTAACGACGCGGTGTTGTCAACCAAGGTCAAAAATTGGGTGGACAGTCCGGGCAAAATGGCCCCACCGAGTAGCTTACCGGCGTCACCGGCGGTGAATGTAAGCGCTGTACCCGCATCAATGACCAATACAGGCCAGCCATAGCGATCGCTGGCCCCAAGTAAATTTAAGGCGCGATCAACCCCCAACGTGGCATACAGATTGGCCAGGGGGAGTTTATCCAGCGTGACTGCTCGAAAGCCGGAATAGGCTTGCCAAAGGGCTGTCTGCGCAGGCACCACAGAGGCACAGTACAGCGGTAGCGGAGCCGCATCAGCTGCGATCGCCTCCAGCAGGGCGGGTATCTCGTTAACGGCAACTGGCTCATGCGTGAGCGATCGCCACGCGGACAACGCAAAATGTTGCTCTATGAGTCTGGTTGCTTGTGCCGACGTCATATGGGCGGTATGCCAGACGTGCTGCAATCGCTGTTGGTAAAACCAGCCCCAATGTAGTCGGGTATTCCCGATCACCAGCCCCAGCCAGGGCGCATGCAACTTGGCGGTCAGTTGGGGATCAGGCATCGATGAGCATAGCCCGGAAATCATTCACATTGGTGAGGGTTGGGCCTGTCTCCACCAGCGCCTTCACTTTTTGAAAGTAGGAATAGCTATCGTGAGCCGTCAGAAAGTCACTGGCTTTGAGACCGCGATCGCGGCCCTGCTGCAAGATTTCTGGCCCGATGATGGCCCCGGCATTGTCTTCACTACCGTCAATGCCATCGGTGTCACAGGCGATCGCCCACACCTTTTGTTGCCCCTGCAAAGCCACCGCCAGAGATAGCAAAAATTCACTGTTGCGCCCGCCTTTGCCCGCCTCTCCGGTTACGGTCACAGTAGTTTCCCCCCCAGAGAGAATGACGCAGGGCGGCGCGATCGGCTGTCCATACTGCGCTGACTGCTGAGCCATCCCAGCGTGAACGATCCCGACTTCGCGGGCCTCACCTTCGATCGCACTGCCTAAAATCAGCGGTGTGTAGCCCAGTGCCTGGGCCCGTTGTGCCGCCGCTTCTAAGGATTGCTGGGGAGCGGCAATCAGGTGATTGGTCGTTGTATTCAGGCGCTCATCGTCGGGTGCCACTACCGGATGGGGATTTTCCTGCAGGTAATTGGTGACTGCCGTCGGCACCTGCAAGCTATATTTCTGAAGAATGCGCAGAGCATCTTGTGCCGTCGCGGTATCGCCCACTGTCGGGCCGGAGGCGATCGCCCGCAAATCATCTCCCGGCACATCGGAAATTAGCAGTGAGACCACTTGCGCCGGATACGCCGCCGCCGCCAACCGCCCCCCGCTAGAGCGCGAGAGATTTTTGCGGACGGCATTCATCTCGCCAATATCGGCACCTGAACGCAATAGTTGCCGATTAAGATCAGCCAGCACATCGAGCGCCATGCCCTCTGGGGGCAATGTCAACAGCGCTGACCCCCCACCAGAAATCAGACAGATCACCAAATCGTCTGGGCCTAACGGCGCTACCGTTTCTAAAATGCGCTTAGCGGCGGCCATGCCATGCACATCCGGGACTGGATGCGCCGCTTCCAACACCTCAATCACTTGAGTCTCAGCCCGATGACCATAACGGGTGACCACCACCCCGGATAGCGGAGTCGCCCAGGCTTGTTCGACCGCTCGCGCCATGGCCGCAGCCGACTTACCCGCCCCGACGACGACTGTTTTGCCCTGAGGTGGTGTCGGCAAAAATTCGGGAATGCGGTGATCGGGTTGGGCTGCTGATACCGCTACGTCAAATAGCTGGCGCAAAATCTCGGCAGGAGACATAAGCTTTCCGACTCAGTGACAGCATTATGCCAAATTTTCCGATATCGCCTTAGGGCGCATCATCAATGAAGCCCAGAAGTCTTTAACAAGTAGCATCCCCGCGCCCGCACTCAATAGATAAGCTAGGGCTGTATTCCTATCTCTGAGAGGGTTTGACAGCGACCGGATGACAGCCCTTAGCAGATCAACAGCTATCGCCGTGACGCCTACTCAACCTCAAAGGGCTAATTACCTTAGTAGTCCAAGGTTACAGTTTTGTAGGCGTCAGTCGTTTCGGACGTCGCGGGGGGATAAATGACACTACTAGGTTCTGATAGAGACTGGGTAGCAGGCGTTGTCGCCTCGCGCAATTCGCTCGCTTTGTGATCGAGGGCGACCACCTCTTGTTCCAGCGCTGCGAGGCGCTCTTGGATACGATCGCGGCGCTGTGCCAGACTGTTAAGTTCCTGCTGTAAGCGCTTTTTCTCGATGGTGAGTTTATAAATATTCAGATAGTGAGACGCCTCAGACTGCTGGCGAGGCATCGTACTCACTTTGGGATGAATGCGACTGGGTGGGCGAGAAAATGACATAGGTTTCAGTGGTGCGGGGGGCGATCGCTAATGTTTAGAATATCCACAACTAGTCCCATCATCCACCATGATCCTGACGATGGCGATCGTTGTCGATTTTAGCAACACCCACATCTGTGGCTTGCTGCGTTCAGAGCATACCCAACTTTTTGGGCTCGCTCACAGCCTCCAGTCAGCGGGCGGGCAAAACGATTCGATGGGAAACTGTTTGACGGACGTAATTCAACTGCGCTTAACTCGAAATTTCTCTAGTCCATAGACCGCTGGCACGAATAAAATAAAGCTCCCTTCCGTCCCCCAAGATTCTATCCATAGGCATAAGCCTGGTAAAGCCTTGCATAGCATAGCTTCTGGTGATCGCTTGTCAGGGGTTGTCAGGCGGAGATGTGGGCTTCATCGAGTCGTTGCGACTGGGGGAAATTTCGCTTTGCCCCCAGACCCCCGGCTTCGCGCGTCCTGCGGCCTACGACCAGGACGAACTGCCGTCCTGGACCTCGCAGATCAGGTTATCTGTGGGGGCTTGAGCCAGCTTTTGGTCCGCATCGAGTCACCTAACGCCGTTGTCTAGCACTCCAAACTGGTCGTGAAACTTCTGCTATATAAGCAACAGAGCAACTTTTGTGTAGAGGATAGCAAGATTTTGGGAAACTGCTCTCGAATATTCTGTATGCCCTGAATATCAGCTCAAAAGTCCCTCAACTCGATGAAATTGCCAGACCGTCAAAGCCTGGCTTGTCACGACATGCGTCACTGAGATAACCGCCCTGAAAGATTAGCCAGTTAAGGGAAAGTTTCTGACCACAACAGGAAGAACCTGGCCTCTGAGGCCCATCGTCCTCGAAGTCTAAAAAGCGGGCGGCACAAGCCTTTTCGTCAACTTGAGAACAGCGGCAACAAAATTTCCGGCAACTTTCTTTTAAGACACTCAAGTTGCCTGGTGCAATCTGAGTGGGCTCTCGATACTGACCTCATGATGAGTTGCTAAGAAAACAATCATGTTGAAATCAGTGGTTTTAGGAGCTGGGTTGTGGGTTGCCATGGCTCCGGCTGGGGTATCGGAAATGTCAATTGAGGTTGCCCAGACCTCTCCGGCACCGTTTGTGACCGAGATTTGCCCAGGCATCGGGTGGACTGAGGGCTTTCGCGTTGGCGAAAAGGTGCCTCTCGCCCCGGAGCAATATCATCCCGCCATGGTCATCACAACAGCTCCTTTGCGATCGGGTTATGGCTTTGAAGGACCGGTTATCACCCATCTAACGGCAGGAGCCACCGTCACGGTGATGGGTGAAGTCTGGGACGTCGGCTGTAACCAGTGGATGGTGGTGCCGGTGAATGGGGGTGTTGGCTATATCCATGGCAATGCCTTGCAAAATCTCTAGACCCGATTGCGGGGGCAGTGTCTTCGCCGCCCTGGGTCGCTGATATCGCTGACAGACATTCGCCAAAGGAGGCAAAACTATGATGCGCAGGCACCGTTCTCACAGCTGGATATTCAAGTTGGCGACCCAGGCTGTGAAGTACTTTTTGTTGGGATTAGCAGGTTGCACAGTGGCCTACGTAATGGCGTGGGTCTTCAATCTTCCAATCGTCGCTTGTCTATTGATTTGGCTGGTCGAAAAGCTGGCGGTGCGATCGCTGGTGCTAGTGTTTTGTCTCGGAACCGTGGCCGTCATTATCGAGTCTCTTAGAACCTAACAGCCATTATTGCCGGGCATCTCTAACCTGTTGTTTAGCCGAGATTTCTGATGTTGCATTCACTACCCCATACCCCATCTATTAAGACCGCTAACAGCTCTGAGCAAATGCGAAATTCACTGCTCCCCCAGCAGAGCGCTGCTCAATCTCCTGTCAGTTCTAAAAAAGATCTCAATACACTGTGGCTGCTGGAATTGTTAGTGCGTCCGGCTTAAGACTTGCGATCGATGCCCGGCTTTAGCAAAGGTTCCTTGGGAGATCGCCCTGCCCGTTGGCTGCTAAAGGCGCGATGATGACGCGGCCCCTTATCGAATGACTACAATTAAGGCACTGTTGCTCTAAATGCTTTATGGCGATCGCAGTTCAGCGCTTTACCTTAGACGAATATCTCGCCTATGACGATGGCTGTGACGGACGCTACGAGTTGGTGAATGGGGAACTGCAGCCGATGAGTTTGGGTACAGGACGTCATGGAGCCATCATTAAAAGATTAGAGCGCCTTTTTGATGATGAAATTGAACGTCTGCAACAACCGTGGATTGCCCTATCGGGAACGGTGGGGCTGCAATCACCTCGGGGTGAAGCCTGGGATACGGTGCGGATTCCAGACTTGACGGTGCTAACGCTGGAACAGTGGGAAACGTTGCAAGCACGGGAAGCTGTGATCCGTTTGAATGAGCTGCCGCCATTGTTAGTCGTAGAGGTGGTCAGCGAGTCTACCAAGAGCACAGACTATCGGGCCAAGCGAGCCGAGTATAGCGTGCTGGATATTCCAGAATATTGGATATGTGACCCGATGAAGGAGAGGGTGACGGTGTGCACGTTGCTGGAGGGCTGGTATGAGGCTGTGGAATGTACTGGTGAAAGCGAGGTCAGCTCACCCACGTTTTCAGGCTTGAAACTCACGGCTAAAGATATTCTGTGATTACTTAGCGGCCTTGTAAAAGGTTTGCTAAATCTACATCTCTTTCAGCATCTTAGCGTTTAGTCAAAGATAGAAGAAGAGTCAACCTCACCTGTTGCTAAGCAATCAATCGCGCCCAAGACAAGCATTGAGGTTCGCTGAGCCTCTGTTAGACCTTGCACCCCAGTAATATCAGTCCCTTCATAGGGTCTAGGACTTTTCAGAAGAGCGATAGACTTTCCTGTATTCACATTCCAAAATTGTATGTTTCCGTCACTATCTCCACTAGCAAGGACCTTTCCATCAGGGCTAAATGAGATTGCAAGAATTACATTATCGTGACCTTGAAGAACCTGAAGACATTCATGGCTCTTTGAATTCCAGAAACGGATGCTTCGATCATCTCCTGCACTAGCCAAGATGTCGCCAATAGGATTAAAGGAAATTGATCTAACCACACCTGTATGCCCTTTCAGAACAGATAAACATTGGAATTTCTTTGTATCCCATATACGCACAGTCATGTCTCCGCTACCACTAGCCATAATTTCACCATTAGGGCTAAAGTCTATTGACCTAACTGAGCTTGAGTGTCTATCCATACGATGCAAACACTGTCTATTTTCTATGCTCCAAATTCTAATGTCTGAATCACCACCACCACTTGCAAGAATTTTTCCATCGCAGCTGAATGCAACTGAACCAACTACTGTAGTATGTCCAACCAGGCTATCAATAAAATTAAAATTATTATCCTTTATATTCCAGATACGTACCGTAGCATCATCGCTACCACTGGCTAAAATAGTATTGTCCGGACTGAAGGAAACTGAGCGAATCAATCCATTATGACCTTCAAAAACATGTTTGCATTGCCGACTCTTCACATCTAAAAGACGCACGGTATTATCAAAGCTACCACTAGCTATATATTTACTATCTCTACTAAATGCAATTGAGCGCGCCCAGTTTGTATGCCCTTCAAAAGGGTGTATAAACTCATAAGACTTAGCATCCCATAAACTTACGATTGAGTCACTGTTTGCACTAGCAAAATAATTGCCATTTGGGCTGAAAGCAATGGCTCCCACTAGATTGATATATCCTTTAAAGCTATTGATACATTTATTCGAATTAACATCCCATAAACGTACCGTAGCATCATCACCTCCGCTCAATAGTTTTGTCCCATCAGAACTGAATTCAACTGAACGAATAGAACCTGTATGTCCACGAAGATCACCAACAAATTGACGTTTTATAATATCCCAGAGCCGTATTCGCGTATCCCCACTCCCAATAGCGAGTCTTTTTCCATCAGGGCTAAAGGCAATAGAGCGAACTACTCCCGTATGTCCTTGGAAATTATAAATGGGTTGTCTAGACTGAAGTTCCCAGAGACGAATCGTAGTATCGTCACTCCCACTAGCAATCATTTTATTATCTGGGCTGAAGGCAACCGAAAGGATGGCATTAGTATGTCCTTTAAAGACGCGTGAGCACTGGCAAGTATTGACGTCCCAAACACGGACTACCATATCGTCCCCTCCGCTCACTAAGATTTTTCCATCTGAACTAAAGGCAATAGAGCGAATCCAACTTTCATGTCCATCAAAAATATGAGTACATTGCTTTGAATCCAGATCCCAAAAATATATCTTTAAATCACCACCACCACTAGCTAGCTGTTTTCCATTCGGATGAAAAACAACAGACCGAATAGAACTATTATGAGCTTCGAATTTATATATGCACTTGCCGTTTTGAATATCCCATATACGTAAATTTGTATCATCACCTCCACTAGCTAAGAGCTTTCCATCAGGACTAAAGGAGATTGTTCTAACCCAGCCATCATGGCCGTAAAAGCACTTCAGAAAATTGCCAGTCAAGCTTGACCAAACAAAAATATCGCCATTGCTACTACCTGTAGCTAGTTGGATTTGGTCAGCGCTAAAAGCAACGGCAGTAATAATTCCAAATGCATACATGAGCTCTGGAAAAATAAATTTAGAACCCGTAAAATTTGTGTCTACCATGTTGAAATTTTTGAGACAGGCATGGCGAATTGTCATGTCGGAGAAATTGAATTCTCTGCAGTTCATACCTGAGAAGTTTAACAGGTTGAGGATATTGCCTGCTGCATATCCTTGGCTTAAATACTGCTTATTTCGAATTATCTCTAATATTCTCCTTGATAGCTCTTTAAGATCTAATAGACATGAGATAATTGGATTTACTATCAGCCTTCTCTGAGCTGCTTTTATGTAATCTTTTGATGTCGATTTAATAACCGAATGCGTATTAATTAAGTTGATATCATTTAACTCTATCTCTTCCGAGACGGCATGAATAAACTGATCAGTAGCAAACTCCATAATTACGTTTTGCAGGGTGAACTGTTTATCGATCGCCTCGATTAGGTAGCGATCGCTCAGTCCCCTCAATGCACTCCGCACCTCCCGCTTGGTCACGGGCGGCAGCAGGTCTTCCATCAGCTCATCTAAACCAACGGGTTCGCGGTTGATGGCGAGCCAGAAGAGAATCGATCGCTCCAGGGGGGCCAGGCGAGTGAGGTGTTGGTCGAGCAGGGTGCGGACATCCTCAACGGCAGCACCTTCTTCCTCCAAAAAGTCATCGACATCGCCTAAAAACTCTCTTTGAATGGCTGTGGCGACGAGATGGAGGGCCTGGGGGTTGCCGCTGTAGCGATCAATTAGTTCTTGACCTTGGGGATTTGCCTCGTCGAGTTCCAGGCCCTTGGTTTGCAAGATTTCGCGTCCGGCAGCGGAGTCGATGCCGGTCACTGACCACAGCCGTACGGGCAGGCGATCGCCCGCCATCGGCGCGAGTTCACGGGGACATTCCCGACTCGTCAGCAACAAACAGCTTTGATGTTCTGCCTCCCCAATCCGGCGAATCAGTTCGCCATAGCCCTCATAACCGTCGCGAAACTGCCCGGTCGATTCCGCCTGCAAAATCGATTCCAGGTTATCCAGCACCAGCAGGCAGCGATGCTCCCGCAGGTAATGCAGCAAGCGAATGAGGCGTTCACCCAAGCGAGCGGGCAGGTTGATTTCCGTCTCCTGCTGATCCGAAAGAAATTGAATCAGCCGCACCAAAATCTCCTCCAGCGGCGGTGCCTCTCGTAGACTGCGCCAGATGACGTAGTCGAACTGGTCGTAGATCCGATCCGCCAGTTTGGCCGCCAGCGAGGTTTTGCCGATGCCGCCCATGCCAAGTAGCGTCACCACCCGACACTGCTCCGCCATCACCCAGTCGCGGAGCGTCGCCAACTCCTCAGCCCGACCAAAGAACATCTTGGTGTCTGGCTTTTCGCCCCAATCAATTTTGGTCGCGGACTCACTGCTGGGCAGGGAGCTTTCGGGAGAGGGCGCGATCGCCGTCACCGGATCAGGCGGGCCATAGTCTGCTGTGTCTAAACCTAAGCCAAAAGCTTGGAATAAATCTCGCAGCTTCGATTTATCAACGCCCAATACACGCTCAAAAATTTTGTTGAGGGTTTTGGTCGTTGTCTGGGCGCGCGCGGCAATTTCTTCTTTAGGAAAGCGCTTATCGCGATGTGCGGCTTCCTGGGCTGACGCGATCGCGGCCTCTAATCGCTCCAGACCGCGATCGGTCAAGACCACACCACGTTGACGCTTGCTCATGTTTTGTTGGGGGCAGATGACGACTCAGGCAACCAGAAACTTAACGGAAGGATTTCCAGTTTTCGTTGATGTTAGGCGATCTGACGCTCTGGTCGCCACTGCCCTCAGAGACGGCGGCAGCGCTGGCTTTACAAATCACTCCGAGATCAGACTATCGGGTCACGTGACCGTTGATGGTGTCCAATTTGCCGGGCGCAGGGCAACAGCCGACTCCCTCAAATTATGCCAATTTGGATGCGCTCAGATGCCGAGACGGCCAACGCTGAAGGAATCGGTCGGCAATGCGGGCAAACCGAAATAAATTTAAAGTGAAAAATCCAGGAAAATGCCTAGTCAAGCTTGGCAAGATTTGATACATTAAGCAATCCTTGCGTAAATATCTGCATTTTCAAAGACTGTTTAGATCGTTACTGACCGGCTTTAGGAACGTTTGTTACCTGGTAGTCACTGGAGAAAATTTGCGATCGCGTTGCCCTTCATGAACTAATGACAGCAACAATGTCTGAATCGGTTATCCGACCCGTGCAGATCAAGCAAGCTTAGATACAATCTGCCGATAACGCACGGTAACGTTGACTGAGGAGAACCATTAAGGTGCAAAACGTCGTCTACATACGGAACGCTAGCTTGATTCAATTTTTACAAGAGGAGCTGGATATCTCTCAAGCCGCCATCAATATGGCAGTGCGCCATTGTGAGCAAGATCCGGGGCCGCTGCCGATGGTGCTTTGGCAGTATGGCTTGATCTCTCTAGAGCAGCTTGAACGAGTTTATGACTGGCTAGATACCGCTTGTGCCTAATGGGCGGACGATTTACTAAGCCGCTTTTGGCGATCGCTGGCAAGACGAAAAGCCACCCAAGTAGCAAAAACCTGGGTGGCTTTTCTGTAGCGTGAGCAAAAAATAGGTTCGGCTCAGAATGTAAGCGCTTAGGGATGAGGATCAAATAAATTACTGAGGCCAAGCCGGATAACATTTCCCCTCCTGGGAGGGGCAGCGGGGTGGGTTGCCCCTGAGTGCGAGGGTTTGAACCCACCCCGCCTACAGCACCCCTCCCGAGAGGGGAAAACGGGCACATTATTAAATTCCCGATCCTTAGTCAATAAAGGAATTGCGCTTAAATGACATCCCACCTACCCTGCAACCCACCCACCCTGCCACAATCTTGCTCGCCAGCAGGACTCACCAGCCAAAGTGAAAGACGCTCCTTGATTGTTTTACATGTTGGCTTTGGCGTCTTTGACCGCAGCGTAAAAGAAGATGCCCACTAGGGGAACAGCCACCCCAATCAACCCATAAGTGGGGCCAAACCCCCAGTCTGGTTCGCCAGTGGCGAGTTCAAAAATCGCCGCGACGGCAGAAATCGCCGCCAGGCTAGAACATAGCAATAACAAACCACTCTTTGGCGTCCACACAGTTTGAACCTCTCCCAGAAATTTATCTCTTTTATGTAACGCAGTCTGCCGTTACAGTGCAAGGCTTAGCCAGCGATCGCTTTTACATCTCTGGCTGAGAACCCATTCTTTTGCAGCTCTTGAGTCAGGGCCAGTTGATTGTCGACGCGATCAACAAACATCACCCCAGTTAGGTGATCCATTTCGTGCAAAATACAGCGGGCCAGCAGATCGGCGGCCTTTAAGCGCTGGGGGCGACCATTTTCATCTTTAAAGCTGATTTCAATCGCGGCTGGCCGCACGACATCTAAGTAAACTCCCGGAATGCTGAGGCAACCCTCTTTGTCGGTGCAAATCTCTTTGCTGCTGCGAACGACTTTAGGGTTGATCAAAATGAGTGGCGGCGCGGCGGCGTTTTCTGGATCGGTATCCACCACAATGAGTTGCTTGTTCACAGCTACCTGGGGGGCGGCCAGGCCGATGCCGTCAGAACTGTACATGGTCTTAAGCATGTCGTAAGCCAGGTCGCGAATACTACCGTCAACTTTGGCAACGCGCTTAGCCGGTTGACGCAACACTCGATCGCCCAAGGTGTGAATGTCGAGGGGAGGATGTTTGAGCTTCTTCTTTTCGACCGGGATAGTGGCAGTCATAAAGGGTGAATGTCAATAACGTTAGTAAACACTGGGAACCAAATCGTCCGACAGCTATTGGCGATGAAACGTTCTCCAACCGTCAGGCCCAACGCTCATCTGCGGCCAGATCAGCATCTTTAATAGTTTTATAGATCAAGGCACAAAACTCCAGTCAGACAGCTAAAGTTGTGATCGCAAGCAAATCGCCATCTGAGTCAGCTATGAATACGCTTACTCCATCGTAGCAAGGGTTTCGGTGGTTGTTGAAACCGGATTAGGCGCATTTCTGCGGTTGTAAGCCGCCGTTGCCCCAACTGTCATCACTTCAGGCTGGCAGACTGACAAGGTTTCGCGCAAGGTGACGACGTTACCGATGACGGCGATCGCGGGAGCGGCAAACCCTGTTGCCTTCATTTCCGCCTCAATATTGGCTAAGGTGCCCACCAGTTCTGACTGATCAGGACGAGTGCCCCAGCGCACCAGGGCGATCGGCGTATCAGACCTGAGCCCAGCGTCGGTTAGAGACCGCACAATCTTCGGCAGATTGTGTACTCCCATATAGATCACGATGGTTTCTGAGCCCTGGGCGATCGCCTGCCAGTTCACCTTGGGCCGGTATTTACCGACGGACTCGTGCCCCGTCACAAAGGTCACACTGGAGCTGAGTCGCCGGTGGGTAACGGGGATGCCCGCATAGGCTGGCACCGCTACGCCCGAGGTAATCCCAGGGACGACTTCGACCGCAATACCTGCGGCCAATAAAGCCTCCATCTCTTCGCCACCGCGCCCAAACACAAAGGGATCGCCCCCCTTAAGCCGCACCACTGTGGAGTACTGCTGGGCTTGATCAATCAGCAATTGGGTAATGTCAGTTTGCGAAAGCGAATGATAGCCCCGCCGCTTGCCAGCCGGCAGCAACTTAGCCTCAGGATTCACCATGCCCAAAATGGGTGAACTGACCAAGGCATCGTAGACGACTACCTCAGCCGCCTCTAGCAGGGCCTTACCCTTGAGGGTAAATAACCCAGGATCACCAGGCCCAGACCCGACCAGATAAACCTTACCTGGTCGGCGATCGTGATGATTGTGCAGCCGCACATTCGTCATGTCACTATTCCCCTCTACGGTGCATACGGGTGCTGCGGGAGCAGCTTGCGCTCAAGAATATTAAGAGATTTTAAGCGGTAATGCTGTTTTCGGCTACTGCCGGAGTGCTCTTACTCCAAGGCAGGCTCGATAAACGATGCGAAGTTGTCAGCGCAATTTCGGCAATGACTTTGCTTAAGTCGCTGCTTGTACCCAACGGCGATAGCAAGCGCAAAGACAGTTTGGGTAAATGCTCGGCAATTTGCTCTGTACGATGAATAATCGTGTCGGTGATACTGCCGGGAAATAAGAAAAAAGGCGCGATCGCAATATGCTGATGTCCTTGCTGCAGCAGGTTATATACCTGCGTTTCTAAATCTGGGGCAACGGCCCAAAACGCCACATCGGCGTTGAGTCCCTGCCCCAATTGTTGGATGGCGCGATTGCCAGCTGTGCGACGGCTGCCGTGAGCCAACAAGACACAGCGGTCAGCTTTGGTTTTAGCCAATCGAGCCGCCACGTAATCCTTAAAGGGTTGCCGACCGCCGAGATAAGGTAAACACTTCACTTTGAGACCAGCCGACAACTGCTGCTGCGCAGCGGCAATTTCCGCTGGTAGATCTTCTTTAACATGCACCCCAGCTAGCAAAAACAAAGGAATGATGACGAGCTGTTGTACATCCTGCGGGGCAATGCGTTGGGTAAACTGCACAATTTGTGTCGCCAGTGAATGCTCAGCCGCCTCAAGCGTGGCAGTTCCCACAATCGGCAGGTTAGAAGCAAGGCCCTGGGGGTGCGATCGCGAGCGGAATAGCACGGGCTCCGGGTCTGAGTTCTGAGACTCCAAAGCTGACGGTAACGTTACCGCCAAAGATTCTGTCGAACTGACCGAGCCGTGATGGCTGATCGCAGCTTGGGCACTGCGACTCAAACGCCCCAAATGCTGACGTACACCACGAGCCAGCCGAGTCAACCCAGCCTGATGCCGAGGGTCAGAACTCCCATGAGAGACCAATAAATAGGCAGTGCGCATGGTGATCACCTTAAATAGATGCCAAAACTAGATAAACCGTCATCAACGGCAACGGGATCGATCAGCTTGAGTCGACCATTATCGGGAATAGTCGCACCGTTGACCCCAGTCCAAGTCTTTAGCTAAACCCATCGTCTAGATGATTAGCGTCTAGACAACAATGGGGCAGAGAAGATACCCAATACCCTCCCCACCCCTAAAAAACCTTTTAATATTATAGAGGGTTCGTTTTTAAGGCTGTAGCAAAAGCAGCAAACAGCCCGATATTGCATGAGCGTTCGATGATATCACCAGAGGATATGGCAAGTTACTGTTTGATCAGGTCATCCCAAATGGTTGAAACCTCTGTTCAGCCTGCACTTCAATTCCCTAGAACTTGTCCTGCCCGAACGGGATTCCGACCTCTACATTCTGCTATATGGCGTACAACCAGCAGAGGACCTCGTTTAGCGCATATTGGCTCAGCCTGGCTCGACCACTTCAGCCAACAGCTTAGGGAGTTGCGCTTAAATAACATCCCACCGACCCTGCGACCCATCCCCCCTGCCACAGTCTTGTCCGGGTACTTTATTGGCAAGCCGATCCCTTATCTCAGGTCGTATCGTCAACCATTTGCCGAGGACATCACGACCACCCCGCGCATGGCTAAATCCCTGAGAAACCGTAAATCCTGTTAAAAACCATACAGATGTATCTCAAACTACAACGTTTTTGAGTTGGCCTTAGACACTATAAGCAGGAGTCAGAAGCTAATGGAATATATCCTGAAATATCCGATGCTCCCTACCTAAATGAAGCCGAAAATTATTGTCTGCGGGCTAGGAAATACAGGACGTCGAGTCTCTTCGCTATTGCGGCGTCAGGGTGTTCAAGTCATTGGCATTAGCGCTCACCCGATTGATGAAGAAAATGTGATTGTGGGTGATCTGCGATCGCCAGAGGTGCTGATTCAAGCGGGTATTCACGAAGCGTCAGCGCTGTTGCTCATGGGTTCAGATGATGCTCTCAATCTGGCCATTTTGACCCAAGCGCGGGTGCTAAATCCTCGCATTCGCGTGATTAATCGACTGTTGAATAGTCGCTTGGGCAGTCGATTAGACCAAACGCTCTCGTATCACGTCTCGATGAGTGTGTCAGCGCTGTCTGGCCCCATTTTTGCGTTTGCCGCCTTGGGCAATACGGCCATTGGTCAGATTGATTTAATGGGGCGCAACTGGCCCATGTACGAGGAGCACATTGAGGCAAATCATCCTTGGAATGGGATGCTACTCAGGCATCTGTGGGAAAATCGCGATCGCATGTTGGTGTATTACCAGGCGGCTCAGCAAAAAATTGACCTGGTGTCAGCAGTTTCGCAAGACCATAAGCTATCGACAGGCGATCGCTTGATTATTGCCACTCGTCCATCGCCAGGCCGCATGCAGCGACTCACCTGGGAACGTCGAATCCGCAGCTTCCTAGCCGGATTAACGCAATTTCGCCGGCAAAGTCAGGCCGCGCTGGCCATTACGTTAGTGCTGTTGCTGTTGATTACGACCGCCACACTGATTTACATCAGCGTGAATTTCAACGTGGCTATTGCCGATGCGCTGTATTTCACTGTGGGTATGTTGACAGGGGCCGGCGGTCACGAAGAAGTGGCCGAACAGGCCCCCGTTGCGATTAAAGTATTTACGGCCATCATGATGCTGGTGGGGGCTGGGGTCATCGGCGTCTTTTATGCCCTGCTCAATGATCTGGTGTTGGGCAGCCACTTTCACCAGGTCTGGAATGCGGTGCAATTACCCCAGCGACATCATTACATTGTTTGTGGGTTGGGCGGTGTGGGGTTGCAAATTGCTCAGCAGCTCAAGCTAGGTGGCTACGATGTGGTGGCGATCGAGCGTGATCCTCAGGGACGGTTTGTAAAAAGTGCTCGGGCCATGAAAATCCCCGTTATTTTGGCGGATGCCAGCCTGCCCGACACCCTCAACGAGGCGCGCATCACCACCGCCTCAGCCCTGTTGGCAGTGACCAGCCATGATACTGATAATCTTGAAATTGCCCTAACCGCTAGAAGTTTGGCTCATCAGTTACCCATCGTAGTCCGCAATCAAGATGCTGATTTTGCTCGGCAGGTACAACAAGTCTTTGAGTTTGAGCAAGTGATGAGCCCGACGGAGTTGGCGGCGCCATCCTTTGCGGCGGCTGCTTTGGGAGGTCAAGTACTGGGCAGTGGCATCACGGGGCACAGTCTGTGGGTGGCGCTAGGCACGCTCATCACGCCTGGGCATACCTTTTTTGGCAAACGGATTTCTGACATTGCCCCAGAGGCGGATTTGGTGCCGCTTTATATTCAAACTCCGCAGGGTGCCCTGCACGGCTTTGACCTCTTGTCTCACACCTTAAATAACCAAGACGTCTTGTATCTCACCATTCCTGCGAACAAACTCGAAGAACTCTGGCGAACGACCCCCTCGCAGTTGTCCACTCGGTGAAGTATGGCTTTGGGGCTTAGCTTGAAAATAAAATACCCGGACAAGACTGTGGCAGGGTGAATGGGTCGCAGGGTGAATGGGATGTTATTTAAGCGCGACTCCCTTGGTTGGTCCGCAGGCTAGATCTGAGCGTGCGACTTGAGCCACACAACTTAGCAGAATGCGGAATTGAGAGTGCGGAATGCGGAATTGAGAAGGCAACGACATGGACGTTTCAGAGATTTGAGCTATCCTGGCCCGGTTGCGGATTGCTATATCAGTTGTGGTTACAAATACGATGACGGTGATTGCCACACCTACCGGTAGTCATCACACTCAGCGACAGGTGGGCTTGAGACACCACCCCCAAGCCCTCGAAGGGAACAAAAGGCTGCTGACTCACATTGATTCCCTAGTCCATGTACTGGTTGAGGGTAATCCTTACCATGGCGAAGCTTGCATAGCGTTGCTGTCGCGTCCCACTTAAAGGAACCCCATACGTTAACGGCACTTGTGGCCTGATAAGAGTCGTCTCAGTTCGCCGCCATGCAGTACGCTGACTGAGGTTAAGCTTTTCCTACAGCGATCGCGGAACACAGGTGAATTTCGACTGCAACATCAATCTAGAAGTGGGGTTATGACTGCTTTTTCTCAATGTCCTTGTGGCGGTCAGCGGCCCTTTTTGAGCTGCTGCGAACCTTATCTATCAGGCCAGAAAGCCGCTCCGACCGCAGAGGCGTTGATGCGATCGCGCTACACCGCCTATTGCACCCGCAACATTGACTATTTGCTGGCGACGCATCATCCAACACAACGTCGCTTTAGCGATCGCGCCGCTCTGAGTAAAAGTATGAAGAGTACCACTTGGCTCGGGCTGACTATTCTCGCAACGCAGCAGGGACAACCGACAGATGAGGTGGGCATGGTCGAATTTGTGGCGCGCTTTCAGGCTGATCAACTAAACCAAATCCACGAGCGATCGCGCTTCCAAAAACAGAAAGGCGTCTGGTTTTATCTCGATGGCGAACACCTGCCCCCAGTAGAACCAAAACGAAATGCCCCCTGCTGGTGCGGCAGCGGCAAAAAATACAAACAGTGCCACGGCCAGCCTTCACGTTGACGGTTAGCTCATCATCGCTGCTGCCAGGGGATGTGCTTACGCATCGGCACAACGGCTCCAAAATGGGTTAGGCGGCACCAGCAATAGGGCTTACCGAACCTAAGCAGAAAGCGATTCAGACCCCACCAACACATTCGAATCCATCGGGCAGTTACAAGATTCTTCCTCGAGCCATTGCTCTCCCAACTGCTTGAGAGACATCATTACGGGTTGAATTTCGAACCCTTTCTCGGTTAAGGAATATTCCACTCGGGGCGGCACTTCCGGGAACACTTTACGGTTAACCAGGCCGTAACTTTCGAGTTCTCGTAAACGTGCCGTCAGGGTTTTAGTGCTAATGCCAGGAAGAGCGTGTAGAAATTCATGCGTCCGGCGATTGCCAGAAAAGAGTTCTCTTAAAATGAGAATTGCCCATTTGCTGCCCACAATTTCCAGCACAAACTGAATTGGGCAACGAACTTCTTTACATTGAGTTTGGTGTTCCATAGTCTTTAAGGAGAGCCCAGGGTAAGTCCGGCCATTTGGGACAGTATTAGCGATAATCATGGCTGCAGCATGACTTAAACCTTAAAGACATCCCGGTTGTTTTTATTTTTCAATCGCAGAAATATGTGTTTTCGGTTACATGCTTCGCTCCGATAAAGATTTGAATGGAACCTGAGAAACTCGGTTCACTCCATAATATTTGGTTTCCTTCGGGCCTGGGCAAAAGTCCCCTTAATCTCCCAAACCAAGTAACCGCTTGTACACAGCTCGGTAACACTGCAAAATGCGGCATGCCCCCCTTTATCCTCCCAACTTTGGGGAGTTCACAATCCACCCGCATGGGGGAATGCACGGGGCGAAACGCTGGAAATGCTTAACCCAAAACTTCTGTATGAGCCGCTGTATGAGCAGCAGACCAAATCAGTAGAGAAGTTGGATGCAACTTCTCTACTAAACCTCATCAAGGTTCAGAAGTGGAGTTTCGACGCTTGTCCGACCTCACCGCCTGCGGCACCTCTCCTTCTCAAGGAGAGGCTTAATGACAGTCTGCTTCCGCTCCTTTGCAAGGAGCGGTTAGGTGAGGTTTTAATGGCC
>JBCDAJ010000126.1:0-19645 GCA_039185935.1 Cyanobacteria bacterium P01_F01_bin.56
GATTCGTTGATATTCAGCCATTTCAGCCAACAAATGACAGATGAAGTGCAAGGTTTGTTGACGAGAGAATAGGACTTTCAGCGAATCTGCCTTGCACATAAATGCCACTCAGAACGGCTATGTCTCTTGTGTATTGGGGATCTTAGACTTTTTCAGCAGCCTCTATTTAGAGTGTCGCGCTCAATCAGCGGCCTGGCTCCTGTGAGACAGTCAATAAACGCGATCGCTGGCGGGTCACTCTTTTGCCTGTCCAGGGCATCACTATTGCAGGAGCGCTTGCCAGGTGGCAGGGCCAACAATGCCATCAGCCGCCAATCTAACACTGGCCTGGAAGTCCATAACGGCAGTTGCGGTCGCCGGACCAAAAATCCCGTCAATCGCTCCCGTGTAAAATCCGCGATCTTGCAACGTTTCTTGCACTCGAGCCACTGCTGGCCCCACCATGCCCGGCCGGAGGATAGGCAAAGCGATCAGGGCATCGGTTTCATCTTCAGGCGTAGAACCTTCATCTGCTGGGAGCGTTTCGGGCACTGCTGGGGGCGTCAATTCAGTCGACGGATTGGGCAATAGCTTAGCCCAGGTATCGGGGCCGGCAATGCCATCGTCAGTGAGACCGACATCCGCTTGAAAGGCTTTGACAGCAGCTTCGGTAGTGGGCTGATAAAGACCATCCACCGGGGTCTCTAAATAGCCCAGTAAAATCAGCATGGCTTGCAATTCTGACACGGCATTGCCCATACTGCCCAAGCGTAGGGTCGGGCGAGTCGAAGCTTGAGCCACCTCAACTGCCATGGGAGCGATCGCGGCAGCCGCTGTTGGCATCACCATGACAGCCGCTGTTGACCAGCCCAGCAGTAAACCAGAACCCATCAAACAAGAGCGTAGACAAGCGCATTTCATAGATTTCAACGAGTCCATAGAGAGAACAAAGTCAAAATATCAGGAATAGGACTTACACAGTTGCCTCCGATGTTGGCCCCGACATCCCCAATACTGGGAAAATCGGCGGCAACATCCCCCAGATTTGGGGACCTAAGGAGGTTTTGGCGTCAGCCCTAAGGCAACCATCCTTGGTAGCTTGAGCCGCTACAGGGTAAATTCGCATCACCCGATATCAGCAACAAATTTTCCATAGGGTAGCGTAGACTATTGGACGGCTAACATATTCCTATGGTTTCTTTTCGAAATAGCCAGTTTCAGGCAATTATATGGGGACTGGTGATCGCCGATACCCTGAGCCACGGTCAGTCCCCTCGGGCGCTGCTGGGACCGGCAGTGGCCTGTCCGTCCTCCATCGACAAGTCAGTAGGGGCGATAACCGACGATCGCTGGAGTCACGCGATCGCGACTCAATGCACGCTGCTCTCTGAGACAAACCAGTCGTTTTCGCCTCAGTCCTGGCCGGTGTTGGATGATGGTACAGAGCCAACGAGCACGGTGCCAGCCTCGGTGCCCGATTTGTTAGTCACCTTACCCAGACTGCTGGCTCAACTTGATCGGTGTCTTGTGCCACCAGTAAGTGGTGCCGTGACAGAAGGGGTAGAGGCATCAATAGTGACCGCCTTCAGAAAGGTTCTAAAGGTTTGCCTCCGGCAAGATAAAGTTGCCTTGCGCGATTTACAGCAGCCGTTACAGCCAGCCCCACCAGAAACGCTGCTACCTAGCCAAACAGCTCTGTGTCAGGCGATTGAAGTCGTGCTCGCCGCCCAAGGTGATTTTCAACTGGTGGTGGGGCAAAGTCTGCAGTCATCCGCCACGGCTCTAGGGGTACCCGTCTTAGCAGGCGTGTTGAGTGCGAGTTGGGGCGATTTGCCCAGCCTGCCCACTCACTATCGACATTGGCTTTATCAGCCGCCGCCAGACTTGCAAGTTTGGCTCCAGCGCCGCTGGCAGATCACCACTGGCACTGAACTCGATGCTTGGTCTGCGAGCCTTTGGCGGCACTGGACTGGTTGCCCTCTCGGGCCGGTGGGGCGATCGCTAACGGTGGCAGTCGTTCCACCCAGTTAGGGAACGGCGTTTAACGGTATCCTCTGGCAAAACTTTAGGCCGTTTATAATGGCTGAATGGCGACACATTAACGTGGGGCAATATTTTTCGTAATGTTATCTACGTACTCGCAACGGTTAGTTTATGGTCACGACAACAGGAACTTTCTAGCTTGAGAAACACGACACCATGAGGATATGCGGGGCATCGGTACAACAGTTCTTGACAATTAGTTCCCATTAGTTGGGGAACCGCCACTGCTGAAACGATTACTGGTTGAAACTTTTCCACGAGTTGCTGATACTTTTTGGATGCTGGTGTGAACGATATTCTGAGCCGAGACATCACTTTTACAACAAGCACTGCGCTAGCGCAGCTTTGCCTACAAGTAATGACTCACCGCTCGATTTACTCTGATTGAGATGACCATGAACAAGATTTGGCGATGGCTTCGGCAAATAGACATGTGGTCGCCTCCTCAGGATCGTCCAGGGGATGAATGCCCATCGGACTACCTCGTTAATGATCGCGCCCTAGAAGCCAATGAACTATATACGGTCAATACCTCCCGGTCTTGGCCCTGGCAGCGTTCGCGTAACCACCTGCTAACGTTGCCACCCTGCCCCCCGAGTGCCCAACGGAGTCGTCTGGGCATCCCGGCCAAGTCTCGTCGAGTGCGCCCGGCGATCGCCCTGACGATTTCTGTTCTAGCGCTGACGGCGGCGATGGGGCAGCGTTACTACCGTCAACCAGAGCTTCAGGTCGGCACCCAGTCTCCCAAAACCGTGATCGCGCCCAAAGATGCCTCGGTTATTGATCAAGAAACCACAGAAGCTGAGAGAGTGGCCGCCCGCAACGGTGCTGTCCCCGTTTTGGTGCCCAATCCAGAAGCCAATGAGAGGATTCAAAACTCTCTAGAAAATCTATTTACGCAAGTCGAACTTTTACGAGAGCAGGCCGGTGATTTTCCCTTCATTGATGGCCGCCAACTCCCTACGACAACTCAAACTTATATTCGTGAAGCCCCAGCAGCGGCCTGGTCTCCCATTTGGTCAGTCGTCATTGCGGTGGCAACTGACCAGCGTGATGCCGATACACCCACTGCACCGCTGACGATTTTGACCCGCCGGGATGAGTACCAAGCCCTGACGGCTGAACAGCAAAAAGTCGCCCGTGACTTGGTGCGTTATCAGCAATTTTCATCCGCGCTAGCGCTGGACTCGCTGCAGCTGATTATCGAAACTGCTCGAGATGATTTTCGCAAGGCCACTGCTGAATTCGATCGCCTCACTCAAGTTGACCGATCAATTCCTGATACGCTTGTTCTGTTGCGGCTGTCTGACGATGAGTGGCGTACAGTGCGGCAACAGGTGCAAAAAACCTTGGAACTGATGTTGCTGCAGGGCGTCCCCGAGGGGGTGCCGCCCGACTCGCTGGCGATCGCGGCCAACGCGCACTTAAAAGAGCAAATTCCGTCTGCCGCTCAAGACCTGGGCCAGGGGCTGATTATGGCTGTCCTAGAGCCCAATTTGGTCCAAGATGCGGAGAAAACTCGGGCCCAAGCTGAAGCGGCTGCGGAAAAGGTGGAGCCGGTGATTGTGCCGGTACAAGCTGGCGACATCATCGTCCGTCAAGGGGAAGAAATTAATCAGTCCAGTTTTGTCTTGCTCGATCACTTTACCCTTAGCCAGCGACGGTTAAATGTTTGGGGCTTGCTCGGCTTCGGGGTCTTGATGGGGGGCGGGGTGGCCATCTTTATGCTGGTTGAACGAACTCGTCAACCCGGACTGCGGGGCCCCGATTACATCTTGGTATCTTGCATGATCCTAGGCGTCTCGGGCTTGAGTATTTTGGGCTTCGCGGTTTACAGTTTGCCGGCGGTCGGGCTGCTAACCAGTAGTTTTTATGGCACCACCCTGGGGGCCACGCTGGTGGTGCTGATTGCCATTTTGCTGCCGATCGGGACGCAGGTCAGCCCGGTTCCTTTAATTGCGAGTGCGGCAGGGGGGCTGGTCTGCAGTCTGATTGCGCCTCGATTGCGATCGCGAGAGGAACTAGCGCTCCTCGGGGGCATTGTCGGCATCATCCAAGGAGCCGTCTATTTGGGCTTGACCTGGATGCTGAGTCCCGTGGCTCTGAGTACCTGGTATTTGCCCCTGACTGGTGCCATTATGCAGGGCATTTACGGTGTCGTTTCCAGTGTTATCGCCCTTGGGTTAAGTCCCTATCTAGAGCATGTTTTCGATTTAGTGACGCCGATTCGCTTGGCAGAGCTATCCAGTCCGAATCGTCCCATGCTCCAGCGACTGGCCTCTGAAGCCCCCGGCACCTTTCAGCACACCCTGTTTGTCGCATCTCTGGCCGAAGCAGCCGCGCGATCGCTCTGTTGTAATGTCGAGCTGGTGCGGGCAGGGACCTTGTATCACGACATTGGCAAAATGCATGACCCCCAAGGGTTCATCGAAAATCAGATGGGGGGGCCAAATAAACATGATGAAATTGATGATCCTTGGGTCAGTGTTGACATCATTAAAAAGCACGTCAGCCAGGGATTAGTCATGGCGCGTCGATGTCGTCTGCCCCGCGCCGTTCGGGCGTTCATTCCTGAGCATCAGGGCACAATGCTGATTAGCTACTTCCATCACCGGGCGATGGAAATGGCCAAAGCCGATGCGAGCATTACGGTCGAAGAAAGTGAGTTTCGCTATAGTGGCCCGATTCCGCAATCGCCAGAAACTGGCATCGTCATGTTGGCTGACTCTTGCGAGGCGGCGCTGCGATCGCTCAAAGAGGCCTCCCCTTCCGAAGCTTTAGCCATGGTTAATCGCATTCTGAAAGCGCGCTGGCGAGATGGCCAACTCGTCGATTCGGGTTTGAGTCGCGAGCATATGAGCATCATTGCTCAAGTCTTTGTGCAGGTTTGGCAACAATACAACCACAAACGCATTGCCTATCCCAAGAGCGTATTGAACCCCATCGCTGGGCGTTCATAAAAACGGGCCGCAGTTTGCTTAAATTATCCTAAAGGGTGGCAACCGCTATCCGATCGGCATTCAATGCCGCCTGCCGATCTCGCATCTCGCATTCTGCCACGGTGGTCTAAATGATCAATTTTGACCGCCCAACCCGGTAAAAAGTTAAGTCCTTGCAATCTTGCTAGTCGGTTGATAGCAATTTGATCCACACTTGGTGGGTGGCAGTCTACCCGGTTTCAAAGGAGATATTGTAAAGATGCCGAAGGCCAAAGCACTGGGAAATACTTTCTTAAAAGCAGAGCCGATTCCCTCTAGTGACTTGAGAGATCAAGAAAAAATCTATGTGCCTGAGGGCCACGAGTTTTACATCTATCGCTACGCGCCGGACCGCAACCAGCACGTCTTTATGGAATTGGCATCCCCGCTGACAACCCGCGATGGGGTGACCAAACTGCAAAAGGTCTATGGCTATGATCCTCACATTGCCATTGAGGGAGAAGAGGCGAAAACCACTAGCGGTGGCGGTTTACCCCTTGACACGACCAAGCCGATCAAGCTAAAGGTGCCTTACTTTCAGCAAATTAATAACGACACCCAATACTTTGGTTCCGGCTGGCGGCAGTGCAATACCACGAGTAATTGCATGCTGGCTGATTACCTGTTGCAGGGCGCACTCACCAAAGCCGCCAAGCAAAAGGGCTACCGAGAACCAGAATCCGCTTTTATGCGGATCGTCGCTAAGTACGGTGACACGATTGACCATCCGGCGCAAACGAAGGCGCTCAAAGAGATTGGCATTAACTCTTATTTCAGCCGTTCCATTTCCTCAAGGGACGTCATGCTGTCCTTAAGCTATGGGATTCCCATGGTCGTGGGAGTAGCCTACAAAAGTAGTGGCCACATTGTGGTCATTGTGGGACATGATCCCACGAGGCGTCGGTATCTGGTGCACGACCCCTTTGGCATTCGCTATGGGGCGAGTGACGGTTACGATATCAATGCTCATGCCGCCTTTGATGCGTATTCCTATGACACGATGCAGCGCATCTTTTGGGATATGGGCAACGAGGCTGGTTGGGGGCGCATTGTGACGAGCGTTAATGGCAAACCGACGGGCCTGCCGACCGGTCTATAAGTGCAGCACTGGCCCCGGAGTTGCGACTTGGCATCATGCTTTGAGCCCTGGGCGATGCCCTCTGATGATTGCAAAAAAAATCAGGAAAATCATGCTGCCGGTGTCGCGACGGCATGAGGACAGCGTATGCTTACAGCTCGGGAGTCATCAAGGCTGGGGCGATCGCACGGGGCTGTGTTGGGCGCTCACTGGGCACTCTGAGACGCTGTCTCTAGCCGCGAGGAAAACTCTCGATTGGCCAATACCTATGGAGCATCGGGCAATGATGTTTGACGAACTAGACACCTCCATTGAAGACATCCGGGCACGAGAAATCTTAGATTCACGGGGCCGCCCTACGATCGAAGCCGAGGTTTATCTGGCCGGTGGCGCCGCCGGGCTAGCCCAAGTACCGAGTGGGGCCTCAACCGGAACGTTTGAAGCCCATGAACTGCGCGATGGTGACGCCAATCGCTATGGCGGCAAGGGGGTGCTCAAAGCGGTCGGCAATGTGGAAGAAGCGATCGCGCCAGAGCTGATCGGTGTGAATGCGCTAGAGCAGGGTGTTGTTGACACCATCATGATGGAGGTGGATGGGACTGAGAACAAATCCCAAGTGGGGGCCAATGCCATTTTGGCAGTGTCTCTCGCGAATGCCAAAGCAGCAGCGGCCGCTGTAGGCTTGCCCCTCTATCGTTATCTGGGCGGGCCGTTAGCCAATCTCTTGCCCGTCCCGTTGATGAATGTGGTGAACGGTGGCGCCCATGCTGACAACAACGTTGACATTCAAGAATTTATGATTGTGCCCGTGGGCGCACCGACGTTTAGCGAGGCGCTGCGCTGGGGGGCGGAAGTGTTTGCCAGCTTGAGCAAGGTCCTCAAAGGTAAAGGCTTGCTAACAGGAGTCGGTGATGAAGGCGGTTTTGCCCCCAACCTGGGCTCTAATCAAGAAGCGCTGGAGCTGCTCATTCAGGCGATCGAACAAGCGGGCTATCAGCCTGGTGAGCAAGTCGCGTTGGCCTTAGATGTGGCTGCTAGCGAGTTTTATACAGAGGGGCAGTACACCTATGACGGCTCGACCCACTCACCGACGACACTGATCGATTACCTCGCCGACCTGACCCAAAAATTCCCCATCGTGTCCATTGAAGATGGCCTGCACGAAGAAGACTGGGGTAACTGGGCGGCCCTCACCCAAAAGTTGGGCAGTCAAACTCAACTAGTCGGTGACGACCTGTTCGTAACTAATCCCACGCGGTTGCAAAAAGGCATTGCCGAAGGGGTGGGGAATTCCATTCTCATCAAGCTCAATCAAATCGGCAGCCTGACAGAAACGCTGGAAACCATTGACCTTGCTACCCGCAATCGCTTTACGTCGGTGATCAGTCATCGCTCGGGTGAAACTGAAGACACCACGATCGCGGATCTGGCCGTGGCGACCCGCGCGGGCCAAATCAAAACCGGCTCTCTCAGCCGGAGTGAGCGCATTGCTAAATACAACCGTCTGCTACGCATCGAAGATGAACTCGGTGAGCAAGCGATTTACGCCGGGACTGTTGGCATGGGGCCAAAAGTCGGTTAAGCCGCAAACTGACCTCAGTTCCCTACCCCCCACAAAGGCACCGGTTATGCTGATAGCATCCCTGGTCGTTTGTGGGGGTTACTCATGTTTCACCAACGCTTTTTCACCGGTCGGCAACGCTCTCGCTTTGGCGCTTTGGTTGCCGCCGGTGTCGCCTTAACCACAACAGGGGCCACTCTACCCATCACCAAGCCGATCGCGGTGCAACCGATGCAGCTCGCTGACATTACCATTCAGGTGCCAGTAGTAATTCCTGGCTATCCGGTGATTATCGTGCCGCGCGATCGCCGCGATCGAGAGGTCACGGTTCGGTTTATTGCTCAAGGAGATGACTGGGCCAGCATTTATCTAGATGGTCGCTTACTCTTTCGCGCTAACAATACTCGCCGTGATCACACCGTCACGCTGGAACGCGGAGCCTACTATTTAGAGATTACAGGCGTCACGCGGTTTGAGCAATGGGATGCCGGTTATCTCGACGTCGGCCGTAACGATACCAACATCATTGTTGTGCGTTACGGCCCCACATCAGGCATCCGCGTGGCGGGCGATCCTTACACCTGGCTGCCTGATTAGCCAGGCATCATTTCACTAGCATCAAGGATCAACACGACTCAGCATGTTCTGAAGGGAGAATAAAACCTGGAGGTGCCTTCTGATCGAAAATCAGGCTTAATGGATTGGGCACAAAGCTGATGCTGCCTCTGGAAGGAATTCCAGAGACGCGGCAAAAGCCATTGCAGTACTATCGCTCGGCCTTTTGCCACCGTGCAGGCTTTGCCCAAGTGAACCGTGATCGTAGAATGCGGCATTGAGAGTGCGGAATGCGGAATTGAGAAGCCTACGCAATGAGCGTTTCAGAGATTTGAGCTATCCCGACCTGATTGCGGATTGCTATATCTCATCGGTTTGCTATCAATTCGGCTCAGTTGCAGGATCTGGTTGAAGGTTGGCAACTAGCCAACCAGACTCAGTCGGAAAAGTCAGGTTTCAACACTGCCGACACTCCCCTGCTAGGGCAATAGAGATGAAATTTGATGTAAGACTCACTCTGGTTCATCAGAACTCAGAGTAGGCTGGACATAAAGGTACATTCGTGATTGTGCATCAGTTCTGAGCGACTGACAAAAGTTCTTGACGTAGATTAGTTTAAAGTCATTGTGGCCAGGTCTTGCGATCGGTCGCATTCCAACACCAACGTAAAGAGCAATTTGGCGATGCTGACGCCAACCCAATCTCTGACTCACAGAAGCCTAATCAGACTATCTAACTGCGATTAAAGATGAGGAAACCAAGGGGCATCTGACTACAACTCGAAGACTGAGAGCCAGCGTCGTCAGACCGATTGGGAGCCTTTTTCAGGACATTGGCAGGAAGTTTGATGTCTACCTCTTCAAATTTCAACCACTGGGATTCAAGACTTATGGTGTCAATTCAAAAGCAGTATGATGTTGCGATTGTGGGTGCTGGGATTTGTGGCACAGCGGCAGCATACCTATTGTCGCAGTATACAAATGTCGAGAGCATTATCCTATTGGAAAAATATGATGATGTGGCTCAAGTCAATTCACGTGTATTTAACAACAGCCAAACTTTGCATTTTGGCGACATTGAAACCAATTACACGCTGGCAAAAGCGCGCCGAGTCAATCGTGCCGCCTCTCTAACCAAGCAGTACTTACTCAAATACGACCCCCGTCAAGAAATCTACAGTAAATATCACAAGATGGTTCTGGCAGTGGGCGAGGAGCAGACCTCCATACTCGCTAAACGCTATCAGGAATTCAAGTCGCTCTTCCCCCAGCTTAAGCTCATTGATCGCGCTGCCATCGAAGCCGTCGAGCCCAACATTCTGCAAGGCCGAGATGCCGACGTCAAAGTCAGTGCATTATTTACCGAAGAAGGCTACGCGGTTGACTTTCAAAAGCTTGCCAAATCGTTCTTAGAAAAGGCTAGTGAAACCCCGCAGACAAGAGTCAAGTTTCATTCCGGTATGCACGTCAAGCAACTTACTAAGCTCGCAGCGGGTTACCGCATTGATACAGACCAGCAAACCTTTACGGCTAAGACCGTGGTGGTTGCGGCAGGAGCCCACAGTCTGTTGTTCGCAAAATCACTGGGCTACGGCCGAGACTATGCTCTGCTCAGCGTAGCGGGCAGCTTCTATCGATCAAAGTCGGCTTTGAATGGCAAGGTCTATACACTGCAAAGCAAAAAGCTGCCCTTTGCCGCTATTCATGGCGATCCAGAAGTCCACGATCGCACCGTTACTCGCTTTGGCCCTACCGCCAAGGTACTGCCACAATTGGAGCGCCACCGCAGCTCAACCATCATTGATTATTTCAAAACTGCTGGGCTCAGTCTGGCAGCATTCCTCAGCTTTGCCGCCATTCTTCTGGACTTTACGATTTTCCGCTACATTTTGCGCAATCTCTTATACGACTTGCCGTTCATTGGCAAACGGTTGTTTATTCACCAAGTCAGGCGCATTGTGCCCAGTATGCAGCTCAAAGATTTGCAGTACGCCAAGGGGTATGGCGGCATCCGACCCCAGATTGTCAATATCAAAACGCGTAAGCTCCAGCTAGGGGAAGCCAAAATCTTGGGCGATCGCATTATTTTCAACATCACACCTTCACCGGGTGCCTCAACTTGCCTGCAAAACGCGGAAGAGGATGTCGAGCAAATTGTGCAATTTCTCGGTGATGACTATTGCTTCGACAAGCTGCGCTTTTGGCAAGACCTAGGGGTTGAGGCAGAGGCTACTGAGGACAGTAACTCTTCTAAGGTGGAGTCCATGCCAGCAACTGCCTAACCAATCTGAGATGTCACATGCTGTAGTCATCATTTTTATGACGGTATCCGCAATTACCGATTGTGGAGAAAGAATCCGACAAATGGCTGCTCGTGGCGGAACGGAGTCAACTCGGACTGGTCGCAGGCCGCGTTGAGTGCGTGACCTCTGTCGGGGAACGGGAGAGCGATATCTATGCAGCCTGGGACCGGATACCCGAGGTGCAAACTCACCTACTGGTGCGCGCCTGTCGTGATCGACGGTTACAGGGGATTACCACCATGCTGTATGAGCCCTTGAGTCAACAATCCAACAAGTGGTAGGGCTGAAAGATGAACCCAAGTTGATTGCGCCATTTGACTAGCCGCCATTTTTCACCCGCCCCTCAGTAAATCGTCTAGAGGCTGCCGTACTCACCTGGTTGGGTAGACCTAACAGGAGGAGGCTGAGATTTTGACTCTGACTTAGCCTTTAAAGTAGTCATCTAATGGCAGTTCCTAGCGCCCGTACCGGAGTAAACCCATGGCACCCGATCCGTCTCAATTGTCTGAACCACGTGAAAAGTCGTTAGCGATCGCGGCTCGAAATCTCCTGATTGGTGTCTTTCTTAGCGGCGTCCCCATCCTGTCGTATCTGTGGCTGTCGGTGGATATGACCTACGGCAGCTGGGCAGCAGTGGAAATGGGCCGGTTAGTCGTTGCGGTTAGCGTCCCACTGCTGTGTGGCATAATGACTTTCTTCTGGAGACAGCAGGTCATCCAATTATTATCAAATCTGCTGGAGTCAGTTAACCTGCCGTTCTAATCACCCAGCGCATCCTGAGTCGATCGCAGCGGCCCAGGTTCTCAAGCTCCCAATTAAACCGTTGCAATCAGAAGCATGTCACCTTTGTGCTGCCCCTCACCCTAAATCCCGTTCTCAAGCTTGGGAGAGGGAGCTAAGCCGCTTTTGCCCTTCTACCAGATTTGGGCAAAGAAGCTGCAGGATAAAGACCTTACAGGATCCTTGCAAACCTGACCTCCTCCAACGCAATCCATCCAACCCAGGTCCAAAAGCGGCGGTAGTCAAATGTTCTATTGTGTGACCTCGCTACACTTCGAGGAGTTTACTGCACATGTTACCCATCCACTTCTTGTCTCGAAAATCAGTCGCTTTCTTAATGTTAGGAATGCTCAATGCTGGCGTATTCTCGATGCCTAGCAGAGCAAATTCAGCGATATCAGACCTTGACCCAGCTCAACCTAACCCCGAAGGTCTGCTACTCAGCCAAGCGCTGCCCGATTTTGAAGCAGAAGACGGCTTCGAGCAGATGGGCGAAGGCTTTCACGCCATTTATGTCGACCGAACAGGAAATGTTTTGGGTACTTTCGTTAATATTCCCAACGCGCAAATTAAGGTTTACGCGAATGGTCAAATCGCAGTCGCTGAACAAAATTACACGGTTGAAACCACCTATTATTCGAATGGTCAAATTCGCGCGATCGGCCAAACTCGCTTCAGGTATTTTGGCAATGGCCGTATTCGCGAAATTGATGATATTGACTTTCACTATCTCAGTAGCGGTCGATTGAGCGCGATCGAAAACATTGAATTCGACTATTTCAGTAGTGGCCGTTTGCGAAAAATTGAAGAAGTCCGCTTTCGATACGACTCTGATGACCTTTTAGAGACTATCAGCGCCGATCTCACTCGCAACGGCATCCGTATTATCGTCGTAGATTGAAGCCATGATTTTTATTGATCATTGAATTTTATGAGCAAAATTCTCACAGCTTCTTAAGATATTTTGGGAAGGGAGGTTCAGCTCAAAATAAATAATATTCAAGAATCAAAATGAAGTAAAAGTCTACAAACACAATCCCAATAATCGAGCTAATGCTATGATTTTGGGAGCTACTTTGGGCTTCTTTGCCCTGTGTACTCCTTTAACTGCAGTAGCAAAAACTAGGCTGCCACTCCCTATTCTCGTGATGCTGGATGCCAATTTTAGCAACGTTGCAGCCTAGTTTTCTCTTAAGCAACATCGCAATACAGAGATGCTAGGAATCAAATCTTTAGAAGCTTAAATCATAAATTCAGGAAGAATTTTTATCAGCTTTCTAGAGTTTGAAAAGATTCCCTAGTTTTTAGAAAAAGACAGTTCTAGATTTTCAGTAATTACAAAGTATAAACTTTACGGATTGACCGAAGGAAACTA
Organism: Cyanobacteria bacterium P01_F01_bin.56; assembly: GCA_039185935.1. GTDB lineage: Bacteria > Cyanobacteriota > Cyanobacteriia > Phormidesmidales > Phormidesmidaceae > Halomicronema. Next base: position 12,652 of record JBCDAJ010000126.1, read on the forward strand.
GAGAATCTTGGTCTAATAACTCAACCAACCAGTGGCGACAGCATGACGCGCTGTATATCTTGAGCTACAGCCAATCAATTTTCTCTGAAGCAACCGCGATCGCGATGGCCACTTCGATAGCCACTGAACCACCGTACTTGCCTTAAGATGCGCGGCGTGAAAATGACGTTCTCTGAGTTCACAAGCTAACGACTGTCGATCCTAAAGTAATTGGTGGATGGGGCATCAAGTCCAAAACCGATGGGCACTGATTAGGATGTATCAGAGGAGGATCGCGATGCCCACAATCCCTGCACCGGAGCTAGGAAACGCCTTGCCATGTTACCGCTGAGAAATGATCGGCATAGTCGCCGAGTGCTGCTTAAAACCGGGCCATTCTTCTTAGGGCGCGTCATCAATTAAATCTAGAAGCCTTACGGAACAAGCATTATCGCGCCCGCATCTCGCCAACCAACTAGGGCCTGCATTCTTCTCACTATCAGGGTTTGACAGCTAAATGATGACAGGCCCTAGGTTCCTTTGCTTTAGTAGCCTGCGGTCAACGCCTATCAGGGTCATCGTCACCCGCAACGGAGTCGCCCGCCCAAGCTCAAAACTTGCCAGCAACACCGGCTTGTGGCGACGATCCCACATCCCCGCAAACCTCTGGGCCGTTCTATCTACTCAACTCGCCAGAGCGTACTTCGCTGCTAGAGCCAGGGTTCACCGGCACGCCGTTCAAGCTTACTGGCCAGGTGCTATCCACTAGCTGTCAGCCCATTGTCGGGGCCAGACTTGAGTTTTGGCATACCGATGACCAGGGGGAGTATGACACCGCTGGATACACCTTTCGCGGTCTGCAGTTCACCGATGCTGACGGGCGTTACCAACTAGAGACGATCGCTCCCGGCATCTATCCCGGACGGACACGCCATATTCACGTGCGGATCAAGTCTCCTAATCAGCCAACTGATCAGCCAGCGCTGACAACGCAGCTCTACTTTCCCGACGAACCCTTAAACGAGGGCGATTTTCTCTATCAGCCGGAGCTGCTGATGTCGATTGATGAAAGCGGAGAGCGCTCCCAAGCTCAGTTCAACTTTGTGCTAGCCAGGGATGTCTAACGGCAAAATTTCGCTGTGGATACGCCCATCCGTAATGGTGAGGCGACCAACCGCGATCGGGAGTTTGAACCGCCTCGGCCCAGCACTGCCAGGATTGAGGTAGAGCGTCCCGTCTTTTTCTTCGATTTTTGGCTGGTGCGAGTGACCCGACACTACGACCTGGAAGCCTGCTGCTTTCGGGTCCAGATCGAGCGCTTTCAGGTTGTGGAGCACATAGATCAGCGTATCGTCAGCTTCTACAACTTCCGTGTCGGGGAACTCGTCAGCCCACGCTGCTTGATCAATGTTGCCGCGAACTGCTTTAACGGGTGCGATCTCCCTTAGCTGTTCAATCACTTCTAAGCGACCGATATCACCCACATGGATGATCAGATCGCTCCCCTGCAGAGACGCAACGGCTTCGGGTCGCAGCAATCCGTGGGTATCGGAAATCACTCCGATGGTTGTAGTCATGTTGACTAGACTCCGCCAAAGCACTCTAGAACTGAAATCTCACAGGCCGGAAAAGCTTGGAGCTGAATAGCTTGTTCTCTAAGGATGAGCTGACGTTGGTAACCGTCGGGACTCGGGTCTCTAAAGACGTGAAGCTGCCGTGCTGAGACGTTGAGCACCCAATAATCGAGAATGCCTGCGGTTGAATACAGTGCGGCTTTGCTACTCAAATCGCGCTCTACCGTTGTATCAGCCACTTCGATAATCAGATGGAAATCGGCTGAGGTGGGGTGATGACTGGCATAAAAGTCATCTTGAGGGCGCACCACAGCAATATCCGGCTCGGGTTCTGAATAGTTGTCAAGCCGGATGGGGGCTTGCAATCGTACCAACACCTGCTCACCCAAGCGGCGTTCGAGTAACTTTTCGATTCGCTTGCAGAGAGCACTATGGGCTGGGCCTTTGGGCATTTTTTGAATGATTTGTCCGGCAAGCAACTCAACCTGTTCATCCGCACCTAAGATACCGACCTCCGCCATACGGTGATAGTCAGTGGTGGAAATCAAACGAAGTTGGGTTGGCGATTGCGGTGTAGCGATCACGAGCGTAATGGCAAAATTTGCTTGGATAAATTATAGCGATGGGGGCGATCGCAGTTTCGATGCTCTGTAGTGTGCGATCGCCAGAGCATTCAGTGTGAGGTGCGATCGTGATTCTAACTACCAAGCTGAGTGGCGTGTGACGGCTGCTGAACGGAGCGGCAACGAAGGGAAGCAACGGTTAACACGTCCGCTCCAGCTCCACGTTAGGCGTCATACTGAAGATCTCAATCATTTATTACTATCAGCCTTAAATGGAAGCAAAGTCAACGCATTGCGATGGCTTGCACTTTCACTTTCGCGCCAAAAGGAAGCGCGGAAGCTTCATAAATAGTCCTGGCTGGCCGAGGATCGAATAACTCTCCGTACAGCTCATTTACGCCCGCAAGATCGCGTTGCAAATTTGTGAATGCCAGATCGACGTAAACCAAGTCCGAGCGATCGAATCCAGCTTCTTCGGCTATCAGGAAAACGAGCTCAAACGCACGAGCTGCCTCTTCTTTCGCGCTGCCAGCTCGATACCCATCCTCATAAACTGCGAGCTGGCCAGATATATGGCATGTATCTCCAACAACGACTGCATTCGAAATCGGTGATGGCGACTTCGGTACACCGGGAACATCGACAATGAAACGTTTTGACACCTATTCTCCTTTGAGCGGAATGGACTACGGGCAGTTCATATATCTTGATCCGCTATCAACGCTACGACCACCTCGGGTGGAGCGGGGATAAATCTGAACCTGTTACCAAGGACGCCTAACAATGTTGGTTGTTGGACAGAAAATTTCCGCATATTACTCCTCTCAGAATAGATCGCGAGACACTTTCTGCACCTCTACCTGAATTGAGCTAATCGCCAGAAACTTTCCGTATAGTATTCCAACTTAATGGCTCGCCAGAAACTTCCCACAACTTTTCAGGTTTAGAGAACTTGCAGATAATGAAATCGCTTCATCAATCCACCAGGCCACGACGAACGGCGGCGACAGCGGCTTGGACCCGATCGCTCACCACGAGCTTGTTCATAATCCCCTTCACGTAGGTCTTGACGGTGTTGGGACTGAGATAGAGTTTTTGACCAATTTCGGTGTTGCTCAAGCCTTCGACAATGAGTTCTAGGACTTCGTGTTCGCGATCGCTCAAAGGCTGCTTCGGGAGCTATACCGTTGAGAAACGTCGCTTAGAATTAGGAGAACTCGTCATCGTCTATTGAGGTCGGCGATTGTCCCCAGCCCAATGGGGATAGACCTTTAACGGATGAATGGTAACCGCCCTTAGAGGTAACCCCATGACAACGCTGCTAATTCAGACTGAGAGCCTGCCTCTGATGGTGAATCTGCCGATGCCGGTAGAGATGACGATGGCGGAGTTTTATGAATTTTGTCAGGCCAATCGCGATTTGCGCATTGAGCGCAGTGCCAATGGGGAGGTCATCATTATGCCACCGACTTTTTCAGACACTGGAAACCGCAACTTTAACCTCGCTGTGCAGATTGGCGTATGGGCTGAAAAGAATGGTACTGGCTTGGGGTTTGATTCTAGTGCAGGGTTTACGTTGCCCAATGGAGCGACGCGATCGCCCGATGCAGCGTGGATTCGGCTGGAGCGTTGGAATGCCTTGACAGCAACAGAAAAAGCCTCCTTTGCACCCATTTGTCCAGATTTTGTTGTTGAGTTGAAATCATCCAGCGATACGCTGAGCGCGCTGAAGGCCAAAATGGTGGAATATCTAGAAAATGGCGCAAGTTTAGGATTTCTCATCGATCGCAAAAACCACCAAGTCTATGTCTATCGCCCTAACCAGGAACCCAACATTCTGGCGAATCCCAATGCCGTAAGTGGTGACCCAGAACTGCCCGGGTTTCAGTTGCAGATGGCGAAAATTTGGTAAATGCAATCCCCTAATCAATGTGTCATAACCGCTCTATCAATCGACTAGGCCGCGACGGATGGCGGCGACGGCAGCTTGGACACGATCGCTCACCACGAGCTTATTCATAATCCCCTTCACGTAGGTCTTGACCGTGTTGGGACTGAGGTAGAGCTTTTGACCAATTTCGGTGTTGCTTAAGCCTTCGACAATGAGTTCCAGGACTTCGTGTCCGCGACGCCCAGAGACCACTTCGAGAGCCATACCGTTGGGAAACGTCGCTTAGAATTAGGAAAACTTGTCATCGTCCATTGAGGTCGGCGATCGCTATGGAGTACGCTACCGGTCATTCAATTCCCCAAACCGACCCGCCCCGGCCCCCTCGGGAAACGTTGCCGACGATGTACGACTTGCCGAGTGAATTTCCTGAGGAACCTGGCTTGCCTGATGAGTTTCACGATTTGCAGCCCCAACTACTCAGTCGTAGCCTGTCGCTAGCAGGGTACAGTCGTGACAACTGGTTCACGGGTAGCGACCTGAATCTCTACTACGACGTTCATCATCCGTTGTGGCACAAGCGTCCTGACTGGTTTTTGGCTTTAGACGTGCCGCGTCTGTATGAAAATCGCGACCTGCGTCGCAGTTACGTCGTGTGGCAAGAGGGGCGATCGCCCACCATTATTGTTGAATTTTTGTCGCCTCGCACTGAGCAGGAAGACTTGGGACGGTTTTATGAAGTGCAAGATTTGGTGGCCACGGGTGAAGACGACCAGATTGACAAGTCGGACTCAATGGATGAAGGGATTGATGAGTCGATAAACGTCTCCAGTCCCCCGAGTAAGCTGAAGGTCTATGAACAGTATTTGCGAGTCCCTCATTACTTTGTGTATAGCCGCTATACCCAGCGGTTGCGCTACTTCAAGCTAGTTGGGGTGCAGTATGAAGAGCAGCCTCTACAAGCCGAGCCGCCACTCGTGTGGCTAGACGACTTAGGCGTGGGGCTAGGCATTTGGGCAGGGGAGTTTGAGGGTATCCCCGGCGCTTGGCTGCGCTGGTGTAATGCCAGAGGCCAATGGCTATCGACTGATACCGAACAAGCAGAACAACGTGCTGATGTCGAACGGCGAGAAAAAGAACAGGCTCAACAACGCGCCGCGCAGCTGGCTGAACGGCTGCGGGCACTGGGCGTTGACCCCGACGACCTCTAAGGTCGGCTCAAAATACTATTCCACCAAGCCTCGCCGTACCGCTGCCACAGCAGCTTGGACGCGATCGCTCACCACCAGCTTGTTCATAATCCCCTTCACGTAGGTCTTGACGGTGTTGGGACTGAGGTAGAGCTTTTGGCCAATTTCAGTGTTGCTTAAGCCTTCGACAATGAGTTCTAGGACTTCGTGTTCGCGATCGCTCAGTAGCCCGGCATTACCGGCGATTTTAGGGCGAGCAGGCGTGAGATTTTGCACCACCTTTTGAGCAATTTGTGGGTCCAGATACGCGGCCCCCGACGCCGCTACGCGAATCGCATTTGCCAAGGCGTCCACATCCGTACCCTTTATGCAGTAGGCATCCGCCCCACTCGACAGGGCGGCGATAATTTCCGTCTCATCGGTGTGGGAGGTCAGCATCACCACCCGCATCTCTGGCCACTGCGCTTTGATGGTCTGGGTAGCGGCAATGCCATCGGTTCCTGGCATGCCGACATCCATCAGCACAATCTTCGGGTTGAGTTGGCCCGCTTGCTCTACCCCCTGATGACCATCGGCAGCCTCGCCCACAATTGTAAAATCAGCTTGCTGACTCAGGGCTGCGGTTAACCCCAAGCGCATCATGGGGTCATCATCCACAATCAATAGTGTCAGCGCTGTCTCAGCCGTCGCGCTCATTACCCCTTACCCACAACTGGTTTTCATTCTACTCTCGCCCACTCACCCATCTGGGTAGAGCCAACAGCAGGATGTGTATCGGCCCTATTTACGACAGGATGAGGCAATGCCGATCGCTTTTCGGAGAATTGCGATGGCGCGACGCCACTCCGATGGAGTACCGCTCGTTATGCATATCATCAATCAATCCCTACAGCAGGGGCGACAACGACTTATGCGATCGCTCACCTTGCCGCCTCCTTCGCCGGAATACCAGCGGTGGCGAGAGCAGTTTATGCGCAATCGCCTACAGCTAACCATCGGTATTTCATGCCTACTATTGAGTGTGCTAGCGATCGTGAACTTGGGTGTGGTTATTCCCGCCCTGACCAGCAGCACCGACGAAATCTTAGAACTCACCCTCGAACAATATAAGTACTATCCCTATGTGTTTACCGCGCAGCAACTGGGGCTGGGTCTAAACCTGTTACTCCTGCGGCGGGCGACTGCTCTCAAAAAGCTCCGGTGGCATTTTCTCGGATATTCAGCGGCAGTCCTGATCGGTCCCCAGATTTTATATCTGTTGCTAGGCGAAACTCCCATAGATTTGGGCGGCTGGATTTTATTTTTCATGCTGCAGGCGGTATTCATTCCCGTGCGGTGGCGATGGCATTTTTGGTCGCAGATAAGTCTGCTAGTCGTTGTGGGCGCATCAGCCATCATTTTTCGCTTCGACTCTCCGGGTGTCCCTCCCGAGATGCAACCGGCAATTTATCTCTTTCTCTTCGTGGTGATGCTCTGTGTTTACAGCGTCGCTGATCTTGGCATCTATCTATATGAACGGCTGCTGCGACGCGAGTTTGAGTTGCGGCAGCAGTTGCAACTCTTTCTCCACGCGGTGTCTCACGATTTGCGCAATCCGGTAACGGGCACCCTCATGCTGCTCAAAAATCTGCCCGTTCACGACAGCAAAGTCTGGATCGATCCTTAACGGGTGACAAGCCAATTAGAAGGCTTGCTGTATCAGGGATAGAGCCTGAAGACCGCGCCGAAAAAAGCATCGTTTATGGGGCTTGAGAGCCATCAGTTGGAAGGCCCAATGCTGCCAAAGTTTCATGCTATAAA
>JBCDAJ010000127.1:0-19583 GCA_039185935.1 Cyanobacteria bacterium P01_F01_bin.56
ACCTTGCAGCGCGAGGTCGCGGCTTGGGAAGCCGAACGCAATCGCCAGAGTCGCAAGATTGATTGGCGGTTTACCACTGATGACGCACGCATTAAACTCAAGCGCCTCTATCCCTCAATTCTGTCTTGACACAGCACTAGGCTAAACAATCCAACGGTCAGACCTCCAGTGAGCATAAGCAAAGTCTATCTGAGCAATCTCGCTGCAGCGCAGTTTGAAGTTCTCGCGCCAAAGGCATTATCTGATTCGATGGCGAGGAACAGCGCCGCATTTTTCAGCTCAGCGGTCAGCGGTGCAACATTAGTCCTGAACCCTGGACTAAGACCCCGCAGAATCAACTCATCTTTACAGGTCGCCGGTTGAACCCATTGCTACTGCACCAACAACTCACCAATTGTTTGGCTAGTAGCTATGTCTCACTCCCGCCTTAGGAGCAGGCTAAACCCAGATTGGGCTGTCTTCTGGTAATGCCAGAGTCAACCAATGTCCGTGCCCTTAGAGCGTGTTCCATCCATGGAGGAAAACTTTGTTTTCTCCCATTTTCTACTGTAGTGAGGATTGATTTATGACCTGATCGATTGCTAGTGACAAGATCCGCTCAGGGCTGCTCAGAACCAAAGCCGACAGTGATACCTATGCAGCAACCAGTGAGTTGGGTGAAGCAGCGATCGCGGACCTGAGCCAACAGAGCCAAGCGGCCCGAAAACAGCACGACTTTGCAATGACAAATAAGATTCGAGATCGGCTGACGGTAATGGGGATTGCGGTAGTTGATCAACCCGATGGCACCTTTCGCTGACATCGGTAGTTATTCAGCATCTTAACCAGCCAGCGGACTGTGCACTCCCCGTCCACCCCGGTTCAGCACATGGGTGTAAATCATGGTGGTTTTCACATCTTTATGTCCCAACAATTCTTGGATGTTGCGGATGTCATAGCCATTTTCGAGCAGGTGTGTGGCAAAACTATGGCTAAAGGTGTGACAATCGACCTTTTTCGTGATTTCGGTTTGTCGGACGGATTTTTTGAGTGCTTTTTGAACACCACTTTCGTGCAAGTGATGTCGCCGCATGACTCCACTCCGAGGATCTTTAACGATGCGACCAGCAGGAAAACATACTGCCAAATTCAGTCACGGTTGGCATTGGGGTATTTACGCTCTAAAGCAAACGGCAAATACACCGACCCAAAACTACGTCCTCAATCCTGCTGATGTTGTCGCCGTATGCCAACCAGATGATCTTGAATTTCGACAGCCGCATTAGCAGCTAAAACAGTGACGCGATTTTTGCGGCTTTTACCATCTTTAACAATAATTTGGTGTTGGGCAAAGTCAACATCTTTGACGCGCAATCGCAGGGCTTCTGAAAGCCTTAAGCCTTTCCCATAAAGCAGTTTCGCAACCAGTTGATGAGCACCCTTCATCCGTTGAATGACTGCCAACGCTTCGGCTTTCGTCAAAACCACCGGCAAATTGCGAGGCGCACTCGCCCGCACTGCATTGATACCCGTAATCTCAATGTTTAGGACTTTTTGATAAAGGAACAGAATGGCATTCAAGGCTTGGTTTTGCGTGGCTGCAGCGACCTGTTGATTAACGGCCAAATCGGTCAGGAACGCCTCAATCTCATTTCTCCCCATTTCCCTGGGATGTCGCTTCTGATGGAACAGGATATATCGCTTGATCCACTGGGTATAGGTTTCTTCAGTACGGTAAGCGTAGTGCCGCGGGCGCATCACCTCGCGAACTTGCTCCAACAGCTTCTTTGGTTTCGGTTCCATTGTCTTCCGCCCCACATGGCAGAGCATGTATAAAAAGGCACTTTACAGTCTTTTTGTACTATGCTTGGAAATATGTGGAAAGTTTCTCGCGATCTACCGATATCAAAATAATATGCAGACAAGCTCTCGCGATCGCCCGGATTTCATTAGATCGAGAGAAAGACTCTCGCGATCTAATCGAAGAAGGATCATATGTGGAAAATTTCTGTCTAATAAGATTGTTCCTCCATAGCAGTACACATGTTTTACTCTGTATGATAAAATTTCGGAACTGCGGAAGAACAAACTCGCTGGAGTCGACGAACACCGCTAGCCCGACGGCGTCGTACTCGACAGCGTTCGCGGCTCAGCTCGATCAATTAGATAGCTTAGATTACTTTAAATCCAATCCTAAAGAAGCTTGGGCCGTCCCCACCAAAACGCAACGGCTAAAACACCGAAAAGAAAGGATTCTCCCATCGGAATAAACCCAACCCACGCCCTAACATCAGCATTACTGAGCACAATCACGAATCGATAGAATGCCATTAAAATCATGCCAATCGCATTAACCGGGGCTAAAATACGCGCTATCTCAATTTCGTGAGAAGCGACTTGCAAACTCAACCCCCAAACCACCAGAATAGAACCTGTAAATGCAACAAAGTATTGCCCTACTCCACCTACTGGAATGAGAGATTGCCCTGTGCTCAAGAAAATCAGCATTGAGGTCAGTAGGATTAAACCAAGCAAGATAAGTCCTCCACCAGTAATCCCACACAGGTTTCTATACGAAGAGTTCATACTTGTACTCCAAAAATCAGTGCTGGATTAAATGGCATAATCTATCGCTTTCACAAATACAGTGGATCCCTATGCAGTGAGACATTGAGTCTGCAGGGAGACTGTGTACCCTACTAAAATATGTCAGTGTAGTGGTGTTCACTTTGGTTAAGTACACTCTCAAGCTTCGATGCCTTTTTGTGTGGAATCTCCCTGTGCTTGATTAGCCTGCATGCCGCTATATCTAACAGCGGTAAATCTCTCTCAAGCATTGTTCAATGTCTTGATCCTGAAATACAAAGCCTGCCTCTAACAGTTTGCTTGGTGAGACTCGCTGTCCCTTCAGCGCAAGCTCTTCTCCCATTTGCCCCATCATTGCTCTAATTAAGAAAGCCGGAGTGGGTGTGAAACTTGGCCTATTCAAAGCTTTTCCAAGGCTGCGAGCAGCGATCCGATTGCTACAGGCCCCTGGCGATACAAGGTTGATGGGTCCGTTGAGGTCTGGATGGTCCAAAAGAAACTCGATGGCGGCTACTAAATCGCGCAAACTAACCCAGGATATAATCTGATTCCCTTTGCCAAATCGTCCACCGAGGAAATAGCGAAACGGAGTTGCAAGAATCGGCAATCCACCACCGTTACGATCAAATACGGTTCCAATCCGCAGCAATGTGACCGGATTTCCCGATTCAACAGCTGGCACGGTTGCCTGTTCCCATTGGTCAATCAGTTCTTGCAAAAAACAAGTCCCTGTTCTGCGATCGGTATCAGTTTCAGAAAATGCTTCATGATCATCATCGTAAAACCCGTAGGCGCTGACCGCTGAAGCGTTAATCAAATGGATCTCTGGATTCTGCTTGCAGATCTCTACACAAATCTTGGTGGTATTTAGACGGCTATCGATCATGATTTGCTTATAGGCATCTGACCAGGATTTGTCCGTCACACCAGCACCTGAAAGATTGACGATAACCTCGATTTCCTCAGCGGGGGATGCAGAAAATTCTTCCCAGGAGTAGTACGCCACTGCAAATGGAAATTCTTGTTGAAGTGGCTTAGGATTTCTGCCGACGATTACCAGTGGACAATTTTTTTTATGGAGCAGCTGAACTAGGCTGCTTCCAACCATTCCGCTTGCTCCGCAAACGACAACTTTTCTCATTGGTTTGTTGAACATGAAAGTATGAGCTGAGCTTCGTCAAGCACATTATTTTTATACAGACTTGAATATATACAGTATAGCCTAAAAATCATTACGTCAATCTTTTGACGTAATGATTTAGCTATGAGCCTTGGTATGCGACAACCTAGCGTCTACGCTAGTGAACAGCTAGCTAACCTGTAAATCTGCCGTGAGTGACTCTGAAGAAAAAAATCGAGGACGTCCTAGGACCTTTGAGCGCGATGACCTACTGACAAAGGTTGGCGATTTATTTTGGGAACACGGTTATCACAATTTGTCGTTTAATGAGATCGCACAAGCAGTAGGGTTGCCACGCGCCAGCCTCTATAACGCTTTTGAAAGTAAAGAAAATTTATTCTTGGAAGCCTTCAAATTGTATAAGTCACGATCGCCTCATCAACTTTTGAGGGAGTTAAAAGACGGTGACAGGGTTAGCCCTGGTTTGTATCAGCTTCTTGATGAACAGTGTCAGGTGTTGACAAAATTTCAAACACGTAGGGGCTGTCTAGCGATGAATTCCGTTGATGAACTCATTACAGACGAAACACAACTCGGTGAGGCAATAAGGTACATTTTTCGGTTGGAAAGTGAACTGGTTGTTGGATTAATGCGCCAGGCCAAGCAGCAGAACGAGTTACCGCAGAGTGCAGATCCAGAAGCTACTGCACATATGCTTATGACATTTGAATTGGGATTAAGTGCTTTTTCAAAGAATGGGATGCCTGAGAAAAAACTCAAGCAGATGTGTCATCTTTTCTTAAAGAATTTAGGGTTTTCAAAACTTGCCTAAATGCCATAATTCTAAAGATGGGCCGCCGTTTTCGTGAAATCTTTCTTCTAGGACACTATCGCCGCTGCGGCAGTAACCAAGTCTCTAACCACTAAAGTCTTACTGAGTGTGGTTTAGAACTGATTCCGGTACTGGTCGCTTTTAGGGGTATGAATTCCGGAAATTATGGCTGCGAAATGAAGGGAGACTTCCTGCTGAAATCTTTGACCGTGCAGTTATCGCTTGCGAAGTATTTCTGGTGAAACTGATCGAACGTGCTCTGATTCTGAAGATTAGTAAGACCCCGCCAGTCTCGAAGACGTTTCCTTAGGTCAAGCCGAAATTTCTCGCTATGTAGAACTGTAATTAGTTCTCCTATCCTTTAGCCGCTATCTAACTACCCGGTTGTACCCGATGGCACAGAAGGTTTTCGTTAAGCTTGAAAAGCTTTTACCACGGGTGAACCGAGGCGTTAGCGATGGCAGAGTGGTAGGTAACGTCTATTGGAGTTCAAAAATTCCAAGTAGCGTATCGACAGATGATTTGTTGTTTGAAACTCACTCTGGTTTCTGAATCATTCACTCCAACTGAAGCTGTTTCGCCCTAGAGTCCACGCTCAACAACCGCACATTGTCGCTGGCTAGATTTTTTAACCCATCAACAACCGCAATCCACTCAACGTTACCAGCACTGTAGAGCCTTCATGCCCTAAAACTCCAAACGGCAGCGTGATATTGCCCGCAAAATTTAGGATTAACAAAACCACCACAAAACTCAGGGAAAAGACAATATTTTGCTTCACGATGCGCTGAGCGCGACGACCTAAACGAATCGCGTGTTCTAACCGCTCCAGGCGATCGCCCATCAACACAATATCAGCGGTTTCCAGCGCCACATCGCTACCTGCCGCCCCCATGGCAATACCAACCGTGGCCTTGGCTAAGGCTGGCGCATCATTAATGCCATCCCCCACCATCGCAACGGTCTGATACTGCTGCTGAAGTTTCTGAATCACCTCAACTTTGTCTTCGGGTAACAGTTCTGCGTAAACCTGATCAACCCCGATTTGCTCAGCGATGCTGTTGGCGGTGCGAGGATTGTCCCCCGTCAGCATGACCACATGCTCCACCCCCAACTGTTTGAGGCGAGCCACAGCCTGAGCCGCTGCCGGTCGAACGATATCAGCCACGGCAATTAGTCCCAATAGGTTTCCTGCCTGGGCGACCCAGACCACCGTTTTGCCCGCCGCTTCCCACTGCTGGCTTTGTTTCAGGCTTTGCTCTAGATAGTGGGTAGAAACGTGCTTGACCTGGGTTTGAACAAAGGCCGCATTACCGACGACGGCGCTCTGCCCTTCAAGGTCGGCGGTAATGCCCTGTCCGGCTTGGGCCTGGGCGTTGGTGGCGGTTGCCCAGGTTAGGTTGTGCTGGCGGGCGGCCTGCACAATCGCCTTGCCAATGGGATGTTCCGACAAACTCTCTAGCGCGGCTGCTACCTGTAGGAGTTGTGGTGAGTCGGGCTGAGCTGCCAGCACGTTTACCACCTGCAGATGGCCTGTGGTCAGCGTGCCGGTTTTATCAAAAGCGATCGCCCGAATGCGTCCCACCTGCTCTAACTGCGCCCCGTTCTTGAACAGAATGCCTCGACGCGCTCCGTTGGCAATGCCCGATAGCAGCGTCGGCATAATCGAGGCCATGAGGGCGCAGGGGGAGGCTACCACCAGAAAGATCAGGGCGCGATAAATCGTTTCTTCCCAGGTCCATCCCAGCAGGACAGGCGGTAGTGTGCCCAGCAGGATCCCGGCCACGATAATCACTTTGGCGTAGCTCCGCTCAAATCGCTCGATAAATTGCTGAGAGGGCGGTGCTTCTGTCTGGGCCTGCTGCACCAGCCGGATGACCCGCTGAATTAAGCTACTTTCCGGTGGTTGATGGAGCTTGATCCTCAGTGCCCCATGGCCATTCAGCGTACCCGCAAAGACTTCATCCCCAATGGTTTTCTCTACGGGCACAGATTCTCCAGTAATCGAAGCCTGGTTGAGGATACTCGCACCTTCTATAACCATGCCATCGGTGGGTACCAGTTCGCCTGGCTTGACCAAAATGCGATCGCCCACCTGAAGACGGGCAATCGGCACAGTGCGCTCCTGCCCATGCTGCAGGAGTCGGGCGGTATCTGCCGTTAAGCCCATCAGTCCCTGGATATTGCGCTCGGTGTGCTGCATGGCATAGCTTTCCAAGGCCCCACTGATGGCAAAGATCAAGATCAGGACTGCACCATCGATGATCAGGTGGTATTCCTGCTGCCATAGCCCCAAACTGGCAGCGCCCAGAGCCGCCACGATCATCAGCAAATCAACATCCAGCTCTTTCTCCTGTAGCAGCGTTGTAAGTCCGTCACGGGCGCTGTCGAATCCGCCAATGACATAAGCTGCCGTCAGGATCAAAATTCCCCCGCCCTGCCAGCCCAGATGGAGGGCCTGCCAGCCCAGCAATACCAGGATGGCGCAGGCGATCGCTGCGACTGCCTCGGGATGGTGTTTGAATACATCTTTGAATAAAGTCGAGAAACGCGGTGATGCGAGGGCTTTGGCAACCATGGCTGTTCTGTTACGTAGAATACTATTTGCCAGCTTAAACCTTGACATTGGTGTCAATGTCAAGGTTGCCGTAGACTGAAGGAATGAAGACAGACCCTCTGACGATTAAAGAATTGACGGATGCCGTAGGGGGTGGCGTCACCCCTCGCATGGTGCGGCACTACCATACCCTGGGCTTACTGCCTCAGCCCCAGCGGTCTGAAGGTAACTACCGACTGTATACCCAGCCGGATGTGCAACGGCTGCGGCGGATCATGGCACTGAAGCAGCAAGGGTTTCAGTTGTCTCACATTCGTCAGCTTTTAGACAGCCATCCTGAAGCCACGCTAGATACTACTTTGAGCATCCAGTTGCAGCAGCAGTACCACACGCTCACACAGCAGATGACCCAACTCCGTCAAACAGCAGCGGCGCTAGAAAGTCTGTTAGGACGCGATCTCAGCTGTCAGGTCGCCCAGGCTGAAGCGCTATCGCAACTGAAGCAATTGGATGTCGATGCCCAAGCCGGATTGGGACAACTGGATCAAATCTGGAGTCATTTCGATACCGAAGTCACGACCCATCCGGAGCAATTTCAGGAGTCGTTGCAGCTGTTATTGCCCGATTTATCTCACTATTCTGAAATTACGGTTCACTTGTTGCATCAATTGGTGTTGGCCTGCGGCGATGTCAGCTTGGTCAGTTTTGTGCGCCTCGGTCACGAGGCCGTCGCCGCTGCCCGTACTGCCCTCAAAGCAGGTTGTTCTGTTGTCGTGGATGTCCTCGCTGTTGCCAACACCCTGGATCACACGCGGCTAGCTCATTTGGGCAGCCCCATTACAACGCTGCTTGATGACCCCCACATTGCCGGAGCTGATGATGCTGAGCAAGCATTTTGGCAGGATCACCTCTGGCAGCAAAGATTGCAGGAGGCTCCGGCAGGCTGTGTGCTGGTCGTGGGGTATGCGCCTTCGGTCTTGCTCACTGTCTGCCAATGGATTGACCAGGGAAAACTGGAGCCTGCTCTCGTGATTGGCATGCCGATTGGCTTTAGTCATGCGCCTGCAGCCAAGCGCCAGTTGATGGCGCTGCCAGTGCCCTACATTACCATTCAAGGCAGTTTAGGCGGCGGTCTCTTAGCGGCAGTCGCCCTGAATGCGCTAGTGGAAACCCTGATAGAAAAACCGGATTGCCACTGCTACCTCACTCGTCCTTAGACAACTTCACCGTTAGCGATGGCGGGTAGTGGATAAGATTGATGGAATTCAAAGCTTCTAAGCGACACAATGACTGCAGGATTTGTTGTTGAAAGTTGACTCCGGCTTCTGAATCATTCGCTCCAACTGACGTTGTTTTGCTCTATCTGTGGGTTTTAGCCATGGATCGTGTTTCCTGTGTGTATTGGTAGGGTGTGTTTTGTGCGAAACAGTTCATTTGCTGCCTAACTTGAGAAAACAAAGGCTGATTGCAGCCATTGCTAAGCCATTGTTGTGCTGTTGCTGTCGTCACACTCTAGAAACGCAGCGGGAATTTCTTGGAAGCCAAAGCATTAAAAGTCGAGAGAATATGTCGAGGGTTTCAGAGATCGACAGACAGCGGCTGCGCGCCGCAGCCGTATTGACTGGAACTATCGACGGTGTCTCAACTTGACGGATGGAGGATTTTCCTCGCCAACTGGTCGCGTTGCAATCACGCCTGGTCAACAGTCATAAGGTCAACTCCATGAAGACCAACCCTTTCGCCAGCGTTTCTGGCACGTCATAGTAGGGTTGAATGCGCTGGAACCCGACGCTTTGATAAAGCGTTTGGGCCACCGTTTGATGAATACCGGTGTCGAGGCGCATTGAGTCATAACCGAAGGTGCGGGCGTTGTGAATCAGGGTTTCAACTAACGTGCGACCAATCCGATGACCATGAAACTCGGTAGACACAAACAGGCGTTTCATTTCACAACTATGGTCGTCTAACCGACGCAGTCCGACACAACCTGCGGGTTGTCCTTGATACCGAGCCAGCAGCAGTTGACCATCCGGCACGGCATATTTGCCAGGTAAGAGCTCCAGTTCCTCGACGAAGGCTTTTTTATCAAAGTATTCGTTAATGATTTGGATATCGTTGGCATAGTGTTGCTGCAGCCAGTTCACCAGGTCGTGCATTAATCCTCGAACCTGGTCAAGCTGTTCACAGTCGGTGGCATTGAGAATTTCTAACATGACAAACTCCTGAAGTGTTGTAAAAGTTGTGGTGAAATCAATCGGGCTTGCTGGCGCTAGTGAAAGGCTCGGCTAGTGAATCCGAAGCTGCCGTAAACTTTGGGTAGGAGAGGGCTCTGTCGGATTCAACGGCATAGGGGCAATCAGTCAAGACACGTATTCAAAGGAGTTGGCATTGAGGTTAAGTTCCATCATTCATTGCCGGTGCTGCCGATCATTATGGGTAGCCAGATAGGGTGTCGTCCTGTTCGGTACCGTGAACGCCACCCGGTAGCACGATGACGGTGTCGCCCTCAATCAGCTTAGAGATGCTGCGGATGTTTGCAAGTGCTTGAGTCATGGGTCGTGTCTCCTATGTGAATCTGTGAGTTTGGGGTTGGAAAGGTCGCTTGACCGTTCTGAACACAGACTATTGAGACCACCGTCCTAAAAACGTCCTGCCAGCGTCCGCGTAGCGTCCGCAGCTGATCTGGGCAGGTCATTGCTCTCAGGGCCTGCTGCTGCTGGAGGTGAAAAAAGTTTTAGGAAAGGGGAAAGGGGTAAAGGGAGACAGAATGGATGCTTGAGGTGCAGAGAACTAGCGTTAGCGCCATAGAGTAAGTGACTCAAACAACATTTCCGTCAGTTCACCCAGGAATAAGCAACTCTACGACAATTGATTCGAATGTCGTGATCGCTAGCAGGGCAAACGATTAAGCAATTGCGCTCAAACTTGAATGCGCTATGGAAAAGTCATCAACCGGCCTAGGTCGGTTGATGACTCACAAATCGCACTATTAAAACTGCGTGTTGTACACGGCGTCTTGAGTCAGTGAGAAGTTAGTTACCCCCTCTAAAACTCCAACGACATTGCCCAGACGCAGGATTTGCGTATCGAGTTGGCCATTACCGGTAAAGTCAGCCGTATTATCGGTGCTATACCAACTGCTGGAACCGCGCAGGTGCACAAAGTCATCTTGACCATGAATATTGAAATCCTTAATGATGGCATAGCCTGCATCCATGTAGAAGACGTCTTTGTTGTCCCCTAGGTAGAAGTGATCGCTACCACCGGCACCACTTAGCACATCATATTCGTTAGCACCGTGGCCGAAGCCCATGAGGTGATCCTTATCTAGCGTGCCCCACATGCCCTCGCCCCCGACCAGGGTGTCATTCCCCTTTCCACCTTTTAAGGTATCGTGGCCGACACCACCGTCTAGGTAATCGTTGCCTAACCCGCCAATTAGAGAATCGCTCCCCCAATTGCCATATAGTTTGTCGTCAAAATGCCAACCCTCAATGGTGTTGTTGAGGTCGTTGCCGTAACCCACTGCCCCCGTCCAGGGAGTCCAGGTAAATTTCACGTTTTCCACACCGGCATCCATCCCCCATCCAGATGCCCCTTTGAGTTCAACTGTGTCAAACCCACCGTTAATGCCGTTGTATTCGAAAACGTTGTCTTTTACCTCACCGTAAGCGTCTGCAACGATGTAGTAGTAATCGTTGCCATTACCACCATACAAATCGTCAGTGCCAGACCCGCCATCAAGGTAGTCATTGCCAAAGCTGCCGACGACGGTATCTTCACCAGAACCACCATAGAGGTAGTCATTCCCGTTTTCACCGTTTAGGTAATCGTTATGGCTGCCGCCGTAGAGGGTGTCATTATGGTCGCCGCCGTAGATGGTGTCAGCACCAGAACCCCCATAGAGTTTGTCAAACCCACTGCCACCCTTGAGGGAATCATTATGATTGCCGCCATAGATGGTGTCATTATTGTTGCCGCCGTAGATGGTGTCGGCACCGTTGTCTCCATATATCAGGTCATGGCCGTTATTACCGTAAATCAGATCGAGGCCACCACCGCCATATAGGGTGTCGCCTTTGTCACCGCCGTGGATGTCATCATTACCGTCGTGACCAAAGATTTTCCAGCTTTCCCAATACCGAAAACCAAACCGTCTGCTTTTCGTGGCTTCCAGAATGTCTCTCTGATTGCTGCCGTCTAGTGTACGTACCATGTCGTGTCTCCTTGTGTGAATCTGTGTGTTTGTGAATGCAACGGTTGCTTGACCGTTCTGAACACAGACTATTGAGACCACCGTCCGCAAAACGTCCGACTAGCGTCCGCGTAGCGTCCAAAAAACGTCCGTCGACCATCTAAGCTGCTAGATGTCTGCAGAAGCATTGGAGTACAAGGGTTTCAGCATATTGTTTCTGTTGGCTGCAGACAACGCAACCTGAGCAACCCCGCCATGTTGTCTCCTAACCAAGCCGAAAAATCGGCGTTAAAGTGTCTATGAGTCGCCGCGATCGCCTCACCTTTTTTTGCAAAATTCGCTGTGCGTTGCAGGCTGCGGCTGTGACTATCGAGCCCTACTTGATCGTTGGCGACAGTTTCATGGACCAATCGCATCAGCATGATGATTAATTTTGCTGAGAAGCGTCCGCTGGAGGTTGTATAGCAGAATTCGGAATGCTGAAGTCGGAAGTCGGAATTGAAATGCCTATCAGATGATAGTTTCAGCGATTGAGAGCAGCCTGGACAAACTGCGGCTTGCTATCGCGATCGTGGGTAATTCGTTGCGGTTTGCTCAACAACGGTAAGTTTTGGATGCCGCTAATACCGCAATAACGTTAACGAGGGCGATCGCAATTAGAGCATGCTGATTACTCCACAGCCCCCAATGCTTTGAGAGCTGACTTCTGAGCAGCGCTCAGGCCAGTGACGTGCGTAATACGCATGCCCGCGTAGGGCTTGAGAATGTGGAACGTGGAGACTTGTTCACCGCTGTCGATATCCCAGAGGGTAATCTGTTCATCTTCACCACTGCAGGCCATGAGATTTTCTTGGGGATGCACGGCCAACGACCAGAGAGGGGCAGCGTGGTCAAACATGTGGAGGCACTCGCCGGTTTGAATATCCCAAACGCGAGCGGTGTGGTCGTGACTGGCGCTGAGGATCAGATGCCCTTGGGGATGAATGGTCATGGCATAGACCCAGCCGGTGTGTCCGGTGAAGGTGCGGCAGCATTCCCCGGTTTCTAAATCCCACAGTTTGATGGTGCGATCGCCACTCGAACTCGCGAGCCAAGATGCTGGTAGGCCCTTGACGGGCGCAGCATCCCGAGGAGGGCCAAAGGCGACGGCATACATCCAGTCGGTATGGTCGGTCAGCGTGTGCACACAGTCCCCGGAGTCAACATCCCAGATTTTGATCAGGCGATCGGCCCCGGCACTGGCTAAATATTGACCGTCAGGGCTAAAGGCCACCGCCCACACTTGGTTGGTGTGCCCCGGCAGTTGCTGACAGCATTCGCCTGTGGTTAAATCCCAGATGCGCACGACGGGCTGAATGCTGCCACTGGCAAGACGTTTGCCATCGGGATGAAAGGCGATGCCATGCACCCAACCCGCCTGACCATCTAAGGTTTGCCAGCTTTGCCCAGTGGCCGCATCCCAGAGGCGAATCGTCTGGTCAAAGCCGCCCGTCGCCAACAGCGATCGCGAATCAGGGGCAGTCGGGGAGGATGGCAGATGGGCCACGGCCCACACGCCACTGCGATGGCCGTCTAAGGTTTGCAGACATTCCCCCGTGCGAATATGCCAGCGGCGAATGAGAGCATCATCACCGCCGCTAACCAGCGTCACGCCATCATCGATAAAGGCCAGCGATCGCACGCAGTTGGTATAGCCATGCAGTGTTTGTAGGCACTGATGCGTGTTGACATCCCAGAGGCGAATGGTCTGGTCAAAGCCGCCGCTCGCGATCATGCGGCTATCAGGACTGAACCCCACTGACCAGATTTGATCGGTATGCCCTAATAGCGTAGCCAGACAGCTTTGGGTCTGGACATCCCACAGCCGCACTGTGCGGTCATGACTGCCGCTCGCCAGCAGATATCCATTGGGACTAAATGAGATCGACCAAATCTGATTGGTATGAGCCGCTAGGGTGCTTATGCAGTCCCCGGTCGTGATGGCCCACAGGCGGATGGTTTGGTCGGCCCCGGCACTGGCCAGTACGTGACCTTTGGGATGCAGGGCGAGCGTCCACACGGGCGCTTGATGTCCTCGCCAAACCTGCACACAGTTTCCGGTCTCCAAATTCCACCAGCGTATGGCGGCATCAGCATGGGCCGTGGCGAGTTCCCGACCATTGGGGTGAAACACAAGCGATCGCACTAACCCGCCGGGACTTTCCAGTGTCTGTAAGCATGCGCCTGTCTTGACATCCCAAATCTTGGCAGTTTGGTCTTCGCTGCCGCTAGCGACGGTTTGCCCATCGGGACTAAAAGCGACGCCCCAAACGACGCTGCTGTGTTCTTGTAGGGTTTGGAGGCATCGCCCCGAGGCGATATCCCACAGCCGCACCGTGTAATCAACGCTGCCACTGACCAGAGTCTTACCATCGGGACTAAAGGCGATCGACCAGACCCAGCCCTTGTGCCCTTGTAAAGTCATCAGGGGTTGACCATCGATTGCCCGCCAGAGCTGCACGTTGTAGTTGTTGTCGCCCATGGCCAGCAGCGTACCGTCGGGACTGTAGGCAATGGATAAGGCACCGCCAAAGGCTTGGGTAAAGACCGAGCGGACAAATTCGCCCCTGGACACATTCAGCTGATGCAGCGTCGCCCCCTGTAGATAAGCCTGGCGTAGCGTGAGTTGAGAAAAGTCCAGATCCGAGGTGGGTAACTGCGCCTGACAGCAGAGATTGAGCAAATTGCCCCCGGCATAACTGGCCCGGTGAATGTCGTGCCGGCGAATCATCGGCAGCAAAGTGCGAATCGCTAGATTCATGGCAGTGGGGGTCGTATCTTGACCGATCACCTGCTCAAGGATGGGCTGCATAATTAAACGCCCTTGGCTGGCCCGAATGAAGTCTTGCATCGTGGCTTTGATCAGGGCGTAGGCGGCAAGATGCGGCAGCGCGGTACCATCTTCCTCGTCTGCGCCGAAATCCTCTGGATCAAGCAATTCTTCACTGACCGCCTCAATCAGACACAGGGTGATGTACTCCATCACCACCGGTTGTTGGGTGTAGGTGTTGCCACGACGGTCGATCAGCGATCGCCAGCACAGCGACTCCAACGTTTCCATCAAGCGGCGCTTGGCACAGCGGGGATAAATATCCGCCATCAGCTCCGAGATGCTAGTCCATTCGCGGTTAATCGCGAGCCAAAACATCACCGTTTTTTCCAGGGGGCTGAGACGGGCAAATTGTAAATCCAGCAGCTTTTTGGCCCCGTTAAATAGCAGCGTGTCCTCTTCTAAAAATAGGGAAATGTCACCCGAGAACATGTCGCGAATGGAGCCCCCCACGATTTGCAGCGCTAGGGGACTGTAGCCATACCGTTCACCCAGTTGTTCTTTCTGCGCGGGCGTGCCTCTGAGTTGCCGGACATCCAACATGGCTAAGGCTGCTTCCCGTGAGCCCTTGATTTGCAAAGCGCGAACGGTGAGATCGATGCCTTCAAAGGCAGAAATTTCGGCGGGTTTTTCGCGGCTCGTCAGCACCAGGCAGCTTTGATGATTGCCTTGCCCAATGACTTGCATCAAGTCCCCATAATTTTCATAGCCCGGCCGGAATTGTCCCGCTCGCTCTCCTTCTTTCAAAATCGTTTCGCAGTTATCTAACACCACTAGACAGCGAGATTGCCGCAGCCAGTGCATCAGCCGAGCCACTGAGCAGGCCGTGTCTTGCTGATGCGACAAAAACGGAATCAAATCCGTCAATAAGGTTTCTAGCGGGGGGGCATTGCGCAGCGATCGCCAAATCAAGCAGTCAAATTCGCTTTGTACTTCCTGAGCGACCTTAGCTGCCAAAGTGGTTTTGCCAATACCGCCCATGCCCAACAGCACGATCAAGCGACTGCGATCAAGCGTTACCCAACTTTTAAGCACATTGATCTCGGTCGAGCGACCATAGAAAAATCGAATATCAGGGGCTTCTCCCCAGTCCACTCGGGTTGCTGACAACGCCTTCCCAGGGACAGCCACACTACCCTCCTCTGTGGCGGCTACAGTTTCGGCGGTAGCCGTATCTAGTAAGAAGGTGACCGTCGATGTCGGAGGAGCGGTCTTCTGGGGGCGAGGCGGTAAGTCCGCGTTGGGTGGCGATTCCTCGACTTCTGAGAGGCTGGGCGAGGGCAGTTTGGGGTCAGCGGTTTCCCAAGCGGGAACTTCTAAGTCAAACTTTGACAGTGTCGTTGGGATCGCCAAGGTGGTCGCGAACTGGGCCACGGCTTGGGGATTGTCTTCTAAAGTAAGTAACGCTTCATACAAACTGCTGGTACTGGGGCTGGGCGGCACCCCCAACTCCTCCTGCAGCAGAGTCATACATTGGTGATAGACCCGCAGGGCGCTAGCGCGATCGCCTGCCAACGCATGTAGCCGCATGAGATGACAATAGGCAGGTTCGTGCAGCGGGTCGAGCCGTTGGAGTTGTTGCGCATAACCCAGTGCTATCCGGATCTGATTTTGCTCCATGAGCCGAGGAATCAGTGCATCTAAGACCGTTATGGCTTGATTTCTGAAGTTGTCCCGATAGGACACGATCCAATCGTCGTAGCATTCAGGTAGCAGATCACCTTGGTATAGCTTGGCGGCTTGGTCAAGGGCGGCGACGTTCACCCGGCCTGACGCCTTATCAGGATCTGCCAAATCTGCCAAATCCGGATAGGCGGCCTTCACCGCCGTTTCAAAGGCGGCAACATCTAAGGTATAGTCCGCATCCGGCAGCCACTGGACGGTTTTCTTCTCAACCTGTAACCAGGTTTGCGCTGCGGGCAATTTTTGTTTGAGTTCATGCAACCGTCGCCGCAAATTGGCTTTGGCCTCCCCTTCACTGATTTCAGGCCATAGCTGTACGGCTAGCTGCTGACGCGATTGGGGGGCGTCTCGGTGGAGTAATAAAAATGCTAAAAGCGCCTGCAGCCGCTCTGATTGGATATCCGCGATCGAGATACCGTTCACGCTGAGGTGATATTTGCCCAGCAGATTGATTTGCAGGCAGTGTGAAGTTTGAGACGAAGGCATGGGGGCTAGCGCAGGCGTCCGAAAGTTGTCTAGATTCTATGCTGAAAGCCTTGTGAATCCCTAAAGGCCCGCAGCAGAATGTCAGATTACTTAAGCATTGGCTAAAGTCACCTGGGTACCGTGTGGCATTAATTTGCCCACCGTTATCTTGGGGACGGAGGAGCAGTGGTGCAACGGTCCAAGAAACTGAAGGGGGGCGACTTTTGTCGTTGATGACTCGTTGAAGATTGGTTGACTGGTGCCGCTCGGAAGCATTGACTGTTTTGATGAGGACGTCTGGCGTTGAGCGCTGAGTTGCGCCAGTGTCTGATGAGTTGCCAACTTGAGAGTGCCCTGACCCCGAGATGACTTTGGCGCTAGGGGCGATCGCTGCTCTCGATTGCTCGATCATCCCGTACTTTGACCCCTGAGCTTCCTCTGCATGCCCTGCTACCCGGCAGCCATCACGAACCATGAATATCCTTTTTCTACACTCCAACTTTCCGGCGCAGTTTCGTCATCTGGCTCAGGCCCTCGCGCAAGACCTGCGCCATCGGGTCGTCTTTGGCACCAACCGTCGCGAAGGCCGCATTCCCGGCGTGACCAAAGCCCTCTATCGTCCCAGTCGTGAGGTGAATAAACTACGCACACTTACGTGCGCCCTCTGTTCTCTCCTGGTCGATGTTGGAGGCGCTGTCCACCGGCTGTTTAATTGTGGGCTCCTCGACCGCGCCGGTGCAAGAGGCGATCGCCGATGGCGTCAATGGGTTACTGGCAGACTTCTTTGACCCTGAAGATATTGCCGATAAGGTGGAAACTGCTTTGGATAATTTGCAAGATATGGCTCGCCTGCGGGCAAATGCTCGCGATACGATTTTGCAGCGCTATGACTTGGCCACGCTGCTGCCTCAGCAGATGGCGTGGCTACTCGGTGAAGCCCCGGCACAATCGGCAACTCATCCTGTGGCTTCTTAGACATATCGAGATCGCTGCGGCTACTCAAGAGCGCGTGCTTGAGCAGGAACTCACTGCGACTCAGACACCTGCCACGCCGCGTCAAAAAAGTCATACTCGCACTGCATGGCATAGCGAAAGGTTTCGGCTGCCAGCGCATTTTCAACACCGTATTGGTCAACCAGCGCCTCTAGCTGAGCCGCCAGCGGTTCAAAATCATCACTACTGTAAGTCTTGACCCAGTCGCCATAGGCATGATTGGGAATGCCCTGCTGGGCTAAAGATTGACCAATAAAGGCATACAGTCTCATACAGGGCGACATGGCGATCGCCGTCACCCCCACCGTCTGACTCCAGGCCGTGGCCAGCAAAAAATCGGTATAGCGCCGCGTCGCGCCGCCTGGCTGGACAGTTGCCAGAGACACGCCCCAAGATTGCGCATATTTGCCGTGGAGTTGCAACTCAGTCAAAACCCCCTCGGCCAACTCGTGAAATGTCATAAACCCTGGCCAATCTGGAGCTTTGGCAGCAGCAATACTGTAGGCGCGGGCAAAGGCTTCGAGAAAAAAAGCATCTTGCCCGACGTAGTAAGCAAACTTTTGTTTGGGCAACGTGCCGTCGTAGATACCTTGTACAAAAGGATGAGCCAAACAGGCCTGTGCTAAATCGTGATTGGCTTGCCAGAGGTTTTGGGACAGATTCATCGCAAAGTTGGATAACTCACCTTTTTCTTGTACCCGAAATTGGGACAGTCTTCACGACTGAGGCTCTGAGGCCGTCTCTTATACCAGGTCTCTAGAGTAGAGCGACTGAGCAAAGTGGAGGGCGACAGGGTGCAAGGGGGCAGATACGTCGCTGAGTTTAGAGCCTCAGTTTGACTCAAACCGCAAACGCTCCGGGTGCTTTTTTACCCTCACATCCTGACACTGTCAGGGCAGCAGCCTCTAGCCGGTTGAGTAAATGCCGCTCAACGGGACTGACGCTTGGTCCTTTATGGTAAAGTCGCAAGTGCTTTAAAATCTGCCTTCCCTCACTTCTCAGCCCCTTTGCCAATCACGAATAGCGGGCAAATTGACGCCGTTGTGTAATGGAGGGATCTAAGCATCATCAATGCGGCACCCTAATGAGGAAAGCCACTGTAGAAGCTACCATTCTCTTCTCCTACCGTGTAAGTGCCGTCGTCTACCATCATCGGGACTGCTGCCATGGGCGATCGCGACTCGTTTGCATACATCAAGTTAGAGGAGTGAGAGAGCGTTTTGGCTTCCTGCTGCTTGGCTTTCAGGTCGTTATTAAGCTCACGAATCCGGCGCGACAACAAGCGAATGATATTAATGGCAATGCCCGGCGTTTCGTCAATTGCCTCATAAAGTTGATGCTGCGTCAATATCAGGCAATCACAGGCTTCAATAGTCGTTACCGAGGCTGATCTGGGTTCAGCGTCAAACAGCGACATTTCACCAAAACAAGCCCCAGCTTCTAGCTCAGCCAAGGTTTGGCCATCTTGCAAATGTACTTTGACCTGCCCTTTCACAACGATATATAAGGCCCGCCCTTCCTGGCCTTCAGTAAAAATCGTGTGCTGCTCGGGAAATGAGAGCTCATCCATAATGGATGCCAGTCTGACTAAAAAGTCATCCCTCAATTCATTAAAGATGGGGACGCCCCGAACAAACAGTAACCGGTCAACACTCGTCAGCATACAAAATCAAACGTTCGCTCTAAGCTTAGCAATCGCGATCTGACTCAGGCGGTTGCTAAGTTAGTTTGTTAAAGAACCTGCATTAGACCATAAAGCATACGCCAGAATCTTGAACCCTGCTGCGAAATTTGCTGGATCATATCCATCTGACCCTAGCGATCGCGGCGAGGGACCGACTGCTAAGGAGATTTACAGGAAAGAATTTACCGCTTGTAGGGTGTCATTAGCGAAGCGTAATGCACCGCCGAATGGGTATGTTCATTGACAGAAATCTCCTAATCATTCATCCCAGACCATGGCTAATGCTTTAACGATGGCCATAACGACTGCTAATCGCTAGAGCGCCGCGTCAGCGCTCCCCAAAAACCTGCTCCCCTTTTTCAGAGGCGTTCATACTCGATGGGGTGGTGGCGGCTGAGGTGCAAGATTAGCGATAGCGTAGTGGCATCCGATTGCCCCAGATTTGAGGATACAGGGGTCAGAATCGGATGCCACTGCATCAGCCTGACTAGTACCGCTCGGCGTAAGTTTGCGTAACATTAGCCCACTCAAAGAGAAGCCGCTTCGCGTCTAAACCGCGTCTAAGTTGAAAAGTGGAGTTATGTTTGGCCATCAAAACCTCATCTAACCGCTCCTTGCAA
>JBCDAJ010000128.1:0-19213 GCA_039185935.1 Cyanobacteria bacterium P01_F01_bin.56
TAGCCGTTCTGAGTGGCATTTATGTGCAAGGCAGATTCGCTGAAAGTCCTATTCTCTCGTCAACAAACCTTGCACTTCATCTGTCATTTGTTGGCTGAAATGGCTGAATATCAACGAATCTGACTTTTTCAGTAAGCCCTAAATAGGCCCTCTGACCTAAATAAAGTGTCGACCTCCTGCCGTTTTCCCAAGAGTTGGCAGACCGATGAGCCAATGCCGTTTCTGCGCCATGTTGCCCTATGCCTCAGATCCGCTCCTCAACCCCGAGCCAGTTAGGGAAACAACGATTCTCCTTGCAAAGCGGTGTCGATTTGTTGATAGAGCTGCCCCAAAGTCGATTCGTTATTGAGCACGACATCAGCCCGTTCAGCTTTTTGAGCTAGCGGCCACTGGTTTTGAATCCGCATCTTAGCGGCGGCTGGAGAGAGCTGATTACGGGCCATCAAACGCTGCTGTTGAGTTATGGCAGCACAACTGACCACCCAAACTTCAGTTACCTGGTCAGTTAAATTAGCCTCAAACAGTAGCGGAATCACTTGCACGACGATGAGTGCTAGCGCGTGTCGCGCCATATCGTCGGCAAAGCACTGTCGCACAAATGGATGAATCTGTTGCTCTAACCAGATTTTTTCGGTCGCGTCTTGAAAAATAAGTTGACCCAATTGAGCGCGATCAAGGGTGCCGTCGGCCTGCAATATCGTCGGTCCATAGCGCTGAGCGATCGCTCTTAATATCGGTGACCCTAAGGCGACCGCTTGCCGTGAGTAAATGTCGGCATCCAGTACCGGCAACTTGTGGTGAGTTTCCAGGTAATGGGCAACGGTGGATTTCCCTGTGGCGATGCCGCCCGTTAGACCGATGATGCGCTGACCCATTGCGTAATGGCCTTGGTGAGCCCTTCCAGCGTATATTCAGTGGCTTCAATATCGACACGACCCAGTAGTTCCTGGCAGGTATCAGACGTTTTGGGGCCGATGGAGGCGATCGCCACTTTTCCCAAATACTCTATCCATGTTACCCCGAGCCCTTGCTGCAAGAGCTGACAGGTATGGCGCACCGTTTTTGAACTCGCGAAAGTCATGATCTGAACTTGACCGGATTGCAGCGCTGCGATCGCCGCCGGATCAGGCATTTGCGGACATCCCGATTCGTAGGCGGGGACTTCCGTGACGACGGCCCCGGCGGCGGTCATGGCTTGCACCAGAATTTCGCGGCCGCCACTTTCCACCCTGGGAAACAGCAGTTTTAACCCCTGCACCGGCTCTGGAAACGATGCGACGAGGGCATCTGCTACAAAATTTGGGGGTATGAAGTCCGCTTGAAATCCCTGCTGTTCCAACACCTTCGCGGTTTTTTTGCCGACCACGGCTAACTTCAGCCCCGCGAGCGCGGCCGGTTCGCCTACCGCCTGCAACCGCTGCCAGAAAAAGGTGACGGCATTGGCCGAGGTCAAAATTAACCAGTCGTAAGTGGTGAGTCGGGCGATCGCTGCATCGAGTGGCTGCCAGCTTGAGGGGGGTTGAATCTCTAACGCCGGCATCTCTAGAACGGTAATGCCTTCAGCTTGTAGCAATTTTGTAAACTGGCTGGATTGCCCTGCGGCGCGGGTCACCAAGGCTGTGACTGAAGAATGAGGGGATTGCAACCGAGTCATACATCCAGACGACGACACCGCAATCTTCAGTGTAAGACCCACGGGAACGGGCGGGGCTGCTAACTCGCTACGACTTCACTTTTTGTTTCGCGACCCACTCGGCATGACGCTGAATCTGAGGATCGGCCTGGATGCTTGCGAGGGTTGGCAGGTATTTGGCCAGCGCCATTTCATCGTAGTGGTCGTGCAAACCATCGTGACACAGGCGGCAGATCCAGATGCCCTGGCTCAACTCTGCCTTGGAATAGGTCTTCTTAAAGCGCGTACGACGGTGCAGCTTTTTGGGAATCAGATGGTGAAACGTTAATTTCAGCGATCGCCCACACAAAGGACATTCGCCAGATTGAGCAGTTGCCAAAGGTTCGCGTGAGTTCTCTACTAGCCATAGTGTAAAAAAGTTGCCGAAGATTTGCCGATTCAGCAGAACAGGGTTAAAGCAATTGTGGAGAGCGGTATGGGTCTTGAAACTCAGGTGCTAAGCTTTGCTCAGTAATGCGTTGAGGGCGATCGCATGACCTCTGTAACAGTTGACCTTTCGGATAATCAGTACCAAAAGTTGCAAACGTTGGCGAATCTGCATGGCATCGCCCCTGAAGCTTTATTGAAGGCCAGCCTGGAAGACTGGTTGAATACTCAAAAGCATGAATTTTCCGCAGCGGTGGATCACGTCCTGCAGAAAAATACTGAACTCTATCAGCGTCTAGCCTAATGCGTTTCTTAACACTGATTGAGGTGTTAGAACTGCATCGCAGAGTGATTGAGCAATCGGGTGGAGCCTTCGGAATCCGAGAGCTCGGTCTGCTCGAAGCAGCTATCGTTCAACCGCGCATGACGTTTGGGGGCGATGACTTATATCCAGATTTGTTGACCAAGGCAGCCGCGTTAGGGTTTTCTATCATCAACAATCATCCCTTTGTCGACGGCAATAAGCGAACGGGTCACGCAGCAACCGCAATCTTCCTGCTCCTCAATGGTGTCGAGATTAAAGCTTCTGTGGATGAACAAGAGCAGATGGTTCTAGCGATCGCAGCGGGGGATGCAGGCAGGGAGGCTTTTAACACATGGCTAACACAGCACACTGTGCCAGGACAGACGTCTGACTAAACCGGTCATTCGCCTTGATGAGTTGGCACGACTCACCCATCCATTCGACATTTATTGAGAAAACTCCGACGCTACGAGCATAGAGCCGATGCCGGTATCACTGAAGATTTCTAACAACAAGGCGTGGTTGATGCGACCGTCGAGAATGTGGGTAGCCCCGACACCTTGGGCGAGCGAGCGCACACAACACTGCACTTTTGGAATCATGCCGCCGGCGACAATGCCGTCCTCAATCAGCTGCCGCGCTTCTCGAATATCGAGTTTTGGGAGGAGGGTACTGGGATCTTTGTAATCGCGCAAAATGCCCCGCGTATCTGTCAGGAGAATCAGCTTTTCGGCATTCAAGGCCGCGGCGAGTTCCCCGGCGACCGTATCCGCATTGATGTTGTACGCTTGCCCCGTTTCATCGGAGGCCACGCTAGAGATTACCGGAATGTAGCCATCTTCTACCAGGGCTTTGACCAACCCCGGCTCAATATTGGTGACATCACCGACAAACCCGACGTCAGCATTGCCTTGAGAACGGGCGGTAATCAGATTGCCGTCTTTGCCGCAGAGGCCCACGGCTTGCCCGCCAGCTTGATTAATCAGTGAGACCAGTTCTTTATTGACCCGGCCGACTAACACCATTTCCACCACATCCATAGTTTGGGCATCGGTCACCCGCAACCCATCTTTGAACTGCGGTTCGATGTTGAGCTTGGTCAGCCAGGTGTTAATTTCCGGGCCGCCGCCATGCACTACCACGGGCCGAATGCCCACGCTGGCCATAAATACGATGTCACGGACGACGCTAGCTTTTAAGGTGCCATCTTTCATGGCGGCCCCGCCATACTTTACGACCACGGTGCGACCGCTAAATTTTTGAATATAGGGCAGCGCCTCACTTAAGATGCGGACGCGATCAACATCGGTGTCTAAAATGCCGCTGAGAGGCGCAGACTGATTAGTCATAGTTCTGGAAAAGATTCGCTTTCGTAGTGTATCAACCGTCCGTAGGCATAGATGCAGGCGGTGGCAAGATGCGATCGCGCAACCGCTCTACCAGGCGATCGCTAATCGTATCCGTCGTTTCCCCCGTTGCAACAGTGAGATGAAGGTCGGCTTGCGCATAGCGAGCCTGGCGATCGCGCAGCAAATTAGCAAGATGCGCTTGCCAGTCAGGTCGTTGCAGCAGCGGGCGATGCGCATTACCTTGTAGCCGTCGCACTAATTCTGCGAACGGAACGTCGATCCAGACGACCACGCCTTGGCGCAAATGCCACCAATTTTCTTGCTCCAGCACGATGCCGCCTCCGGTCGCAATGACCATGCGCGTATAGGGGGAAAGCTGGCTCAAGACCTGACTTTCTAAAGCACGAAACTCGGCCTCCCCAGCCGCAGCAAAAATTTCTGAAATGGCTTGCTGGGCCGCTTGTTCGATGACGGTGTCGGTGTCACAAAAGCGATAACCCAACTTTTTTGCCATGGCTTGGCCAAGGGTTGATTTGCCAGCCCCCATCATGCCAACTAGATAAAGGTTTGCCCCGCGAAGGAGATCAACAGCGGACGAATCTGACATCAAAATCGATAGGTGAGGTGAGCGTCTGATGGCCCTACCGTATCAGAGATCAGGCGGGGCGATCGCCGCCAGCTTCCTCGTCCTCCAACGGTCGGTTAGGAGGAATGATGACCCGATAGTCGGCATCGTAAACGGCATCATCGCGAGTGGTGTCATCTGGCGGGGCATAAATCGAGTCGCGACGAGAGGCCCGCTCAGTCCCTTCATACTTTTGGGCATAGGCGGTATCCGCCAGCGGGTTGTCCGGCGAGTCCCAATCTTCCCAGCCATCCTCAATTTTATCGAGGGTATCTTGCACCTCGCTGCCGCCAGGGGGCACGTACACGGTGTCTCGCGCCGATTCATCCCACCCTTTATCTAAATCATGAATGGTGGCTTCGGCTTTGTCGCGATCGCGCCGTTGACGACGGTCAAAATTTTCATCGGCGGGTCGATTACCACTAGCATCGGACCAGTCTTGCCAAGCGCTGGGTTTATTACGTTGCTCCCATACTTGCCAGTCTTCTGATGCCACGGCCTGGCTAGGCGGCGGCGAACCCGGTCGAGGGCGGGGTTGCTCCCGAGTCGGCTGGCGACGGTCATCACGGTTCGCAGCATCGCGCCGCAAGAAGTCCTGAGGCGATCGCACATGCCAGCCTCGCCGACGCGGCTGTGAGGTGCCATCTCCCGAACGACCGGCATCCGGATGGGGCGGCACGTCTGGGCGCACGTTCCACTGCCGTCGATTCGCCCGTTTCGCTGGAGCCAGTTTGCTGTCGGCAAGGATAGTGATGGCGATTGTAGTGAGGGCCCCGAGGGCGATCGCGGCCACCAACCATACCCCTAAAGGCAGCATCACTGACTGAAAGCCTAAAAAGTTTAAAGCCAGCGTTGGCGTCAAATTTTGCCAAGCCAAAATGACTAGAGCAGCAACTATTAGAGCCGCGACCACAAGTTTAGGGGCTTGTTTTCCCATCATGGGAACCTCTCCACAGCAATCCCCCCTATCCTAAAACCTGACTGGCATCAGCGGAGAAAGTTAACAAATATGGCCGACAAAAAGCATCTCTAACGTCTTACTATTTCCAGATAAATCTACATCCTAAAATGCAACGCACCCCGTTACCCTTTAGCTCTAGAAATAAGATTGTGTAAATGTAAGCCTTCCTCAACAACTGCGTTGATTTTAGCAGCCGTATTGATGCAGTTCAAATTCCTCCAGCCCTTACCATAAATCAATATATTCCCATTACCTCGTAGACTTAATGAACGCGGTTGATCTGCCAAGAAATTCACCAATTGGGGATTAAAAAAATCTCTTACGGCTTGCCGATTAGCCCCTTTAATCTGATATTTTCTCGAAAATTGAGCGTTTCCTTTGAGTTTGATGGATTTTGAGAATGGCCACAGAGAGGCATTTTTCAGAGAAAAAATTGGTAAGTCCAGGGTTTCTGACTGCATAAACAAGTAAATAAGTCCCTGAAATGTGATTTCAAAGCTATCAGGCTGGTCATAAGATTCTGGCCCACCAAAAAACAAAATCCAAAAATCAACCTCATTGACTCCGCCCTTCAGACTGTAAGGAATGAGTGATCTAGATTTGCTGAGTCTAAAGTCAGGCAACGTTTGGAGACTGTGCAGCAGCTCCTCATTTTCTAGTTGAGAAGTCAGTCCCAAATCTTGTCCAATAACGTCAATCTCTGGCCACTGGTCTGCTAAAGATTGATTAATATTATGGTGGGTAGATTGCCAAAGGCGGCGGCTAAAAATCGTGAGTCCTCCTACCAAAAGCATTGGCAAAAGTGCTAAGCAAGCCATGATAAGGATAAAGAAGATAGCAGACGTAGACATCAAAATCCCAACATCCAATAAGCACGATTTTACCGAGCATCATGCAGTGCGAAGCGGATGTTTCTGCAGCTCAGTAATGATAACGGCACTGAGCGATCAGGATGGCATCGGCTTCAACAGCGTAAACAATTCGGTGTTTTTTATTGATGCGTCGTGACCAAAACCCCGACCAGTTAAATTTCAAAGGTTCCGGATCACCAATGCCCTCATAGGGAGTTCGGACAATCGCTTTGATGAGAGTATTGATGCGCTTGCGGATTTTTTTGTCAGTCTGCTGCCAGTAGAGGTAATCTTCCCAAGCTGTTTCCGCAAAAATAATTTTCACTTTACTCGTCGATCAGATCTTGCTGACTGCCCTGACCTGCTCTTAGCTCAGCGATCGCCTGACTTAGCCGCTCCGCATTCTTTTGACTGGCCAGCAGGTGAAAAGTTGCCTCATAAGCGCGAAAGTCATCCAACGACATCACCACCACAGGGGCATGATGCTGTCGAGTCACAAGTAGCGGCGCACTATCCGCATTCACCTTGTCGAGATAGCCCGCCAACTCTTTACGAAACTGGGAATAGGAAACGGTATCCATGACGATAACCTTAGGCTGTACAAGTCATTGTACGCTTATTGGCCTTTGGCGGCATCCAGATTCACGATGTCCTACGGAACCTGAAGCCCTTTGAGCAACTACCAGTCCCAAGTGGCGCGAAACCAATACCAGTCTTTTTGCACTGGCTCGACGTGGTATATATCATCACCAAAAGGACTGCCTTGGTCATTGGGCTGATAGGCAAAGCCATGGGGCGCGGGAAAAAAGCCGTGAGCACCGGTTTGAAAGTAGGTGCCGCCTCGGCTATCAGTGGCGTAGTAGGTGACGTAGTAGAGCCCCAAGCGCTGGTTTAAAGGAAATTCACTAAAGCTGGTTTCGGTCACTGGCGCCTCGTTCACCTGGGCTAAAAACGCGCCTTCAGACAGCCTAAAAGCGACTCGCATGGGCCAGTTAAGCTTGATACTGATGTGAGTGACTAAGATGATGAAAGCGGTGGCGATCGCCACCTGCTTGAGAGGATATTGCCGACGTTGGTGCTTGACAGCCGCCCGTGTTAGCCGTGTGGCTGGCCGTTGGTTGCGCCGCCAGAAGATAACGGCGATCGCGATGAAGACAGGAATTACCACTATCACAAGGGTGGTGCCTAAAATAACTGTCAGAAAGACAATATCTTCTAACCGACCGGGCCACATGCTGCCCCCAAGCAACACCAGGCAATAGAGGTTAATCCCCAGCAGTAGGGTCAAGAGACTCAATTTTATAAATGGTGAGCTGGCCACGGCAATAACCCACTAGCTAAAGGAGCGATAACGCAATTTGGTTGCCAGAGACAAAGCATTACACTGCTACAGTCTTGGACTTAGGATGGGCGAACTCACTCATTATTTCGTTACGCGACCATAATCTCTAGTTGAATCTATGCTCTCAAACATTTGCGTAATCATTCCCGTGCTGAATGAAGCGGACACGATCGCAGGCGTGATTCGAGGCTTGCAAGAGCAGGGGCTGACGCAAATTTGTGTGGTGGATAATGGCAGTCGCGATCGCACCGCCACCATGGCCGCTCAAGCCGGCGCTCAGGTCATTTCAGAACCGCGACGAGGCTACGGTCAAGCCTGCTGGAGCGGTCTGCAAACCTCCATGGCCACCGCCGCCGAATGGATCTTATTCTGTGATGGAGACGGCAGCGATGACCTGTCACAGCTGCCCGACCTGCTGGTAGGGCAAGACGAGTTCGACTTGATTTTAGGCAATCGGCGCGGCACAGAGCTGGGCCGACAACAGCTCACCCCGGTGCAGAATTTTGGTAACTGGTTAGCCACTCGGCTTATTTGGCTGGGCTGGGGTGTGCGCTATGAGGATTTAGGACCGCTGCGGCTCATCCGCAGGCCCGCCCTTGATCATTTAGCCATGACTGATCGCGGCTTTGGCTGGACGGTAGAAATGCAGGCCAAAGCGGCCGGTGCCAGTCTGCGGACCCATGAGATCCCAGTGAACTATCTGCCCCGCCAGGGCGGTCAGTCGAAAATCGCCGGTACAGTCAAAGGCAGCGTGAAAGCCGGACAGGTGATTTTGACGACGCTGGCGCGACTCTATTGGCAAAAAGTCCGTCCGTCGTCCTGGCAAAGGCCAATTTTAGCTCTGCAGTCCACTTGGGTACAGCGGGGGCTGCTATGGCTCAGTGTGTTGCTGTTGACCGTCGGCAGTTTGTGGGCCCTGCCCCACGGCGATTTCCTCAATGATCCGACGGCGGTGCCCTTGTTTTGGCGCGGCATGGGTCTGATGAGCGTCGGGTTCGTCCTCTCTTGGGGACTGGGGACGATGACGAGGGGATGGTTTTGGGCCGGTGCGATCGCGCCGCGCCTGATTTTGCTAGCCATGTATCCTGGCGACGACATTTGGCGCTACATGTGGGAAGGTCACATCCAAAACCTCGGCTTCAATCCTTATCTCCTGGCCCCCAGTGCTGAAGTCTTAGCCCCCTTCCGCCTGACATTCTGGAGCCAGATCAACCACCTAGACCACGCGGCTATCTATCCCCCTTTAGCCCAGCTTGGGTTTCGCCTCTTGGCTGCGATCAGTCCTTCAATATTGCTGTTCAAGCTATCGCTTGTCGCCGCAGACCTCGGTATTTGTCAATTGCTCAGCCGTCGATTTGGCGATCGGGCAACGCTGCTCTACGCCTGGAACCCACTTGTCATCTATAGCTTTGCGGGCGGAGCACACTACGACAGTTGGTTCTTACTGCCGCTAGTAGCCGCCTGGTTAATCGCAGAGCAAGTAGAAGCCCGCTCTCAACACCCTCGTAAACCAGCCTGGCAACAGCCTGCTGGCAATGGCAAGCCACGATGGCAAGCGACCAAAACGGCTTTTCTCTTGGGTGTCAGTATTGCGGTGAAGTGGATGTCACTGCCAGTGCTGGCGTTTTGGGTTTGGCGACGTTGGCAGCGAGTTGGGGCCGTGACCCTCATGGTTGCAGGTCTGCTGCCACTCGCTTTGGCCATACTGCCGTTTTGCCACTCCGGGAGCTGTTCGGTACTGCCGATCAACTCAGATTTTGTCACCTATGGTCGCAGTATTGCCCTGATCTCA
Source organism: Cyanobacteria bacterium P01_F01_bin.56 (assembly GCA_039185935.1). Taxonomy (GTDB): domain Bacteria; phylum Cyanobacteriota; class Cyanobacteriia; order Phormidesmidales; family Phormidesmidaceae; genus Halomicronema. The sequence continues at coordinate 9,284 of JBCDAJ010000128.1, forward strand.
CCCGTGGTAGATGACCTGTGGCCCCGTTCACTCCAGCCTGGTTGGTTACAGCCGACCTGGTTCGTTCAGGGGCCGCCCAATTGGATTTATGCCCTGCCACTCGGCCTGATGGTGCTGTGGGGCATGGCCCGCTGGCAAAGTCTCGGGCGTTTCACCGAGCGCTATCTAGTGGTGCTGATGCTACTCTCGCCAATTATTCACGCCTGGTATTTCACCTGGCTCGTGCCATTTGCTGTCGCTAGCCGCAACTGGGGCACGCGGCTGGTGAGTCTATCCGCGTTTGTTTATTTTGCGTTGCCCTACCAGCTAGCCACGGGTGAAGGTGGCTGGACGCTGAGTATCGCGCAGCGCTTTTGGCTTTGGGGGCCGTTTCTCATGGGTTTGGGAATTTCCGCCCTTTGGCCCGTTACCGATTTATCAAAACGTACATAGGGTATCTGCGCTGCAATACGTACCCAATGGATCCGATTTTGACTCTGCCTAACCTATCAGCATTGAGCGTTGAGGGATGAGGATTAAATATAGCGGTGCCCGTTCTGATTAAGTACAGTTTCAATGCTCAATATCTCTCTGCGTAAGGATTGGCAGATTTTGCTTGTACTTGATTAGCCTGCACACCGCTATAAATTACTGAGGCCAAGCCGGATAACCTTTCCCCTCCTGGGAGGGGCAGCGGGGTGGGTTGCCCCTGAGTGCGAGGGTTCGAACCCACCCCGCCTACGGCACCCCTCCCGAGAGGGGAAAACCGGCACATGATTAAATTCCCGATCCTGAGCGGAGTTAAAACAGCGTCCGTGGGGATATTACTTGCAAATCGCTCCCTAAATCTCCTGCAGCTTAGAACCCGCAGCATGCTGTTGGCAAATCGACCGGTCTGGACTGAGCCCACAACTTTCAATACAGGCAGGACTTATCTCCTTCTCAGAAATATTTCAGCTTGAGCGAGTTTCATAAGGTCATAGTCCGTTCAGATTGATCCAAATAAGAAAACCATGATTCTTAAAAAGCAGCATTTCCTTATGGCCGCGATACCCCTACTCGTGATTTTGGGTGGGCTGACGACATATTCGCTGAATAGAGGCAATAGTCGCTCACTCGTGGATCCTTCTGCAAATGCGCAAACTGCTACCGCTAGAGCGGCTGATACTGTCAATATGGCTGCCTTGGCGCGGGTGCTAGAAACCTATGTCGATGAGCAGGGGCTAGTGGATTATGCCAGCCTGCAAACCAATCGCCAGGATTTAGATGCGTTTAATGCGTCTCTACAGCTAACCGAATCGGCTGTTTTCGAAAGTTGGAGTCAGGCTGATCAAATTGCATTCTTGGTGAATGCTTACAACTCGCTAACTCTGAAAGCCATTATTAACGAGTCGCCGATTAAAAATATCAAGGATATTCCGGGGGTTTGGCGGTTCAATCGTCACGGCATTTTGCAAAGTGAACAAACGCTAGACAACATTGAGCATGACATTCTCCGGGCTAACTACAGTGAACCTCGCATCCATGCGGCACTCGTATGTGCCGCCGTCAGTTGTCCGTATCTGCGACAAGAACCGTTTACGGGGGAAAATCTGGATGCTCAGCTTGATGATCAAGTAGAGGTATTTCTCAGCCGCCCAGAGGTATTCACCATTGATCAGGAGAATAATGAGGTCACGCTCTCCAAGATTTTTGACTGGTTTGGCCAAGACTGGTTGCCTGGATTTAGTCCCGAGGCCGGGTTTGCCGGGACTGAAAATGAAAGAGCCGTTCTTAACTTTATTAGTGGGTATTTAGATGAGGATGCGCGGGCTTATTTACAAGCCGGGGACTATACCGTCACATATGCCAATTACGATTGGTCTTTGAACCAGCAAGCGGAATAGTTGTTAAACGAATGCCCCTGAGTCAAAACCACGTCCAGCTTGAAACCGTTAACTTAATGAGGGAAAACGACTTTTCTAGACGTGGCCAAGGTTTATGAGCGACTGTTGTCTGTTGTTTTTTATCCGTTATCCTCAACCGGGACGCACAAAGACACGATTGATATCAGCCTTAGGCGCAGAAGGTGCAGCACAGCTTCAAAAGGAGATGGCTGAGTATCTACTGGGTAAGCTGCGCGATTCACAATGGCAAGTGCAGGTGTATTTTACCGGCGCGCTGCTTGCTCAAATGCAGGCCTGGCTCGGGCCTAATCTTGTCTACTGTGCCCAGGCTGATGGGGATTTGGGCTGTCGTCTGTGGCGAGCCTTTGAGCAAGCATTTTCCGCAGGGGCCCAACGCATTGTCGCCGTGGGTGCCGATTGCCCTAGCCTAGACGCGCGGCACATTGACCAAGCTTTTAACCAATTAGAAAGTCATAATGCTGTGCTGGGTCCAGCCAACGATGGCGGCTATTACTTAATTGGTCTGAGGCAGGAAAGCTGCCAGCATCAGGCACTTTTTCAAGGCATAGACTGGAGCACACCGCGAGTGTTGCAGCAAACTCAGGCTAAGGCTCGACAGTTAAACCTTTCTCTAGCTGAACTAGAGATGCTGTCAGATGTTGATCGGCCTCAAGACCTGGCCGTTTGGCGACGGATTCAAGCAATGAGCTAGGGGCTGGCATTCATTAGGGCCCGACTCTCGGACCGGCAATGATTCAGCCCTTAGCCCATAACGTTGATGCGGGCGCGCTAAGGGGCATCTTGCAGGGTTTCTAGAGTTAACCATAGACATGATTTGTCTCTCCCTTGTTTAGTCATGTTTCTGGTCAGTTATGGCTACGGTTTAGGGTTAGGGCTCTTTTAGCGGCGCTAGAGAAGGCAAGACATAGAGGCTTATGTGCGATCGCTCCACGCAAGCTAAGATTTTGCCGCCACTTTTCAGGTGAAAGCAGTACGCGGTAGTATTTAAGATTACTGCCTCAATTGCCCAAGGTATTTTTGCGCCATGTCTACTGCTCCTCGTCGTTATCACGTCACTACCTTCGGTTGCCAGATGAACAAGGCCGACTCTGAGCGCATGGCCGGAATTTTGGACAACATGGGGCTCCAGTGGGAAGCTGACCCGCTGCAAGCCGATGTTGTTTTGTACAACACATGCACCATTCGCGACAATGCTGAGCAAAAGGTTTATTCCTACTTGGGTCGGCAGGCCAAACGCAAGCAAGCAAAGCCTGACCTAACGCTCATTGTTGCCGGCTGCGTAGCTCAGCAAGAGGGGGAAGCGCTACTGCGGCGGGTGCCTGAGTTGGATTTGGTGATGGGGCCACAGCATGCCAACCGTCTGCAAGACTTGTTGGAACAGGTGATGGATGGCAATCAGGTCGTCGCGACCGAGCCCGTTCACATTATGGAAGACATTACCAAGCCTCGTCGTGACAGCAAAGTAACTGCTTGGGTCAACATCATCTACGGCTGCAACGAGCGCTGTACCTACTGTGTTGTTCCCGGCGTGCGTGGTGTCGAGCAATCCCGTACACCGGCAGCCATTCGCGCTGAGATGGCCGAGTTGGGGCGGCAGGGCTATCAAGAGATCACGCTCTTGGGGCAAAACATTGATGCTTATGGGCGAGACCTGCCTGGGGTAACGGCAGAGGGACGGCGACAAAACACTCTCACCGATCTCCTCCATTACGTGCATGACGTTCCTGGTATTGAGCGTATCCGGTTTGCGACCAGTCATCCGCGCTACTTTACCCAACGCCTGATCGAGGCTTGCTATGAGCTGCCTAAGGTTTGCGAGCATTTCCATATTCCGTTTCAGTCTGGTGATAACGATGTGCTGAAGGCGATGGCTCGGGGCTACACCCACGAAAAATATCGCCGCATTATCGATACCATTCGTGGGTACATGCCCGATGCCTCAATCAGTGCTGATGCGATCGTCGGCTTTCCAGGTGAAACGGAGGAGCAGTTCCAAAACACGCTGCAATTGGTAGACGACATTGGCTTTGATATGCTCAATACGGCCGCTTATTCTCCTCGTCCCAATACGCCAGCAGCCTTGTGGGCAGACCAGTTGAGTGAAACCGAGAAGAGCGATCGCCTCCAACGCCTCAACCATCTGGTCAATCAGAAAGCGGCTGAGCGATCGCGCCGCTACGCCGACCGGATTGAAGAAGTCCTCGTTGAAGATGTGAACCCCAAAGACGCCACCCAGGTGATGGGTCGCACGCGCGGCAACCGCTTGACTTTCTTTACTGGGGATATTGACCAACTCAAAGGTCAACTCGTGAAAGTTCACATCACAGAAGTTCGTGCCTTTAGTCTGACCGGAAAACAGCTTGTTCCTGTCGTTGCTTAGCGATTCAATTAACCTCCAGTATTTGAGTGGGTGATGCTGACGGGTTAACTGTGTCGGTAATCACTTTGCGCCGAAATAATCTGTTGAGAAGAATGTGCCAACTTGCGTAGGCGATCGCACCAGGCAGACCCAATGTTCAAAAATGGTGATCGAGTATTCTGAAAGCCATCAGCATCCAGGCCAGAAAAGGCTATTCAGCGAAACTCCATCGTCAGAGATAACCGGTCAGCCGCGAGCCACTAAAACGGACAGGGTTTAAACGGAATCCACTGCCCCCAAAGACGATTGAGGGTACCATCCACAATCAGGCTCGTCAGTACTGTGTTGAGCGCTTCAAGGAGTTCCCGATTACCAGGCAAAACACCGACACCAAAGGGATGCTGAGAAGAAATTTCAAAGGCAACTCTGACACCCGCATCTTGAGCCTCAGCCGCCATCAACACGATCGCGTCTTCGATAATGGCGTCAATGTGTCCTTTGCGGAGCGCTTGCAGGATTTCGACTTCAACTTTATTGCTGCCTTCAAAATAAACGGGCTCAATATCAGGTGGCAGCACCTCTAGCAGGCGCGTATTGACGCTTTCTTGTAAGACGCCAACCCGCTTACCACTTAAGTGCGCTTTGTTGTCGATAGCGGCATCTTCGCGCACCAAAATCGCCGTATCAAAGCGCCCATAGGGACGCGTGAAATCAGCCCAGGCTCGTCGCTCTTGGGTAATCACCTGATTAAACCAGACGACGTCATAATTACCTGATGACAGTTCTGAATAGAAGCACTTCAGTGGAAAGCTAAACCATTGGGGAGTCAGGCCAAGACGGTCGCACACAATGCGTGTCAGAGCGGGCTCAAAGCCTTGCCTTTCACCATCGCGAATGAAACTCATCGGGAGAACGGAAATATCACTCGTGATAATCCGCAGTTCGCCCGACGCAACAGTGGTGAACTCAGTTGAGTTTTGAACGCCGGTTATGTTGGTCATAGTCTTTGCCTCTAACCGTCTTAATGGGTAAGAGCGATGCACACTGAATATCAGATTCCCTAGAACCCTAGCAAACCCTGGCTCTCCTGGGAAGATGACGCTGAACACTCAAGCAACATTATGCCCATTCCTCAAGAGAATGAGTGATATTGCACGGAAAAACCAGGATGCACCTCTTTAACCGCAGACTGGGAACCAATCGCGGCAAGATCGCGATCGCCAGTATCCATGCGATGACGAATGGCTGAACCGACCATTTCTATCAATTTTCATTGGGGTTGCTGACTTCATCAACCGCGAGGGTACTGAATCATCTGGCAACGGCTGAACCTCAGCCATGGGCAATCGAGACAAAATTTACGGGCAAGCAGATTTGGCAAAGTGCCGAATTTCCTTCGGGCCGGGCCTACGGAGTGCAGAGTGCAGAAATAAAACTTGGGTTTCAGTAATCTGGAATGACTCGAACTCAGTGTAGCCTGCTATCGCAATCCGCAATCAGGTCAGGATAGCTCAAAGCTCTGAAACGCCCATGTCGTGGCTGCTCAATTCCGCATTTCGCACTCTTAATTCCGCATTCTGCTATGTGCAGCAGACTTCTGCTAAACCATGTCAAAATCGGCAACCGTAGTCTCGATTAAGTGCTAACGCATTAGCGGCAACCCCTGTCAGTATTTGCTTCAGCCATTGCAGCAAGTGTGTCAAAAACTCCAGTTCTCTAGATGGACGTGGTTTATATAAGCCAAAAGCGCGATTGGGCTGTCAAGAATGATGTCAGTCATTTGAGTGTATCTCCCAGCATTACTCGGGAAAGAGCACACCCTTCAAGGCTTGGGGAGCCGAAGGAGGAATCCCTTCTAACACGACTAGAGATTCCATCACGGTTTTCACCAAGGGAGCCGCTACCGTTGAGCCGTAGGCGTCGGTCCCAGCGGGTTCATCAATGACGGCCAAGACGACAAAACGCGGTTGCTCAACGGGCAGCAAACTAACAAAGCTCGTGATGCGTCCGGTACCGTAACCACCAAACTCGTTCACTTTTTGGGCGGTGCCAGTTTTACCCGCAATCCGATAGCCTGAAATTTGTGCTGGTTTGCCAGTGCCATTCGTGACCACCGCTTCCATCATTTTCAAAACAGCTTCTGTTGTTTCTGCAGAAAAGACGCGTTTGGGGGGGGATGGCGTTGGTTGCCAAGTGAGATTACTGTGGTCGTCGACCATGCCCTCAACCACGGTTGGTGTGACCAAGTAGCCACCATTCGCGAGGGCAGCCTGTAATTGCAGTAGCTTCATCGGGGTCAACACGATACCTTGGCCAAAAGATGCGGTGGCCGCATCCACCCAGCTATTGACAAACTGAGCGCGGTCTTTCAGCGGTCCCGCATTTTCTGCCGCTAGGCCAATACCGGTAGGCTGATCCAGCTCTAGCTTTTGTAGCCAGCGATAAAAATCGGCCGCAGGTAGCTTATCCATGATGTGTACCATGCCGATATTGCTGGAGTATTTCAGCACTTCCGTCATACTTAGGGTGCCGCCGTGACCAGACGCTTCATAGTCAGAGTTTTGAATTGTCCACTCTTCAACTTGAATCCGCCCCTCGTCATAGACGGTATCTTCGGGGGTGATAACACCGGCTTCTAGGGCGATAGCCACGTTAATCGGCTTAAAGGTCGACCCAGGTTCGTACAGATCGGTAATGGCCCAATTTTTTAGCCAGGCCAAATCAGCGTCAAAATATCGGTTGGGGTCAAAGGTCGGTTCCACAGCAAAGGCGCGCAGGGCACCTGTATGCACATCCATCACCATGACCGTGCCGCGTTTAGCGGCAAACTGACGCAGGGTTTTGCGTAATCCTTCTTGGGCCACTCGCTGCAAGCGACTGTCAAGGGTCAACTGCATTTGCTGAGGAGCCGTTTCAGCGGGCAGGTTAGAGACCGGTAACGTGGGGCCGATCACCGTCGGTAGCTTTGGTTCAGGGAGCCGTAATTGATCTTGATATTCAGCTTCCAAACCGGTCTGGGCTTCGCCGTCCAAATTAATGAAGCCCACAATCTGGGAAAACAAATCTTGCTGGGGATAAAATCGCTGCTGCGTCGGAATCAACTCTAATCCATCGAGCTTTAATCGCTGAATACGACGAGCTGTATCTTCTGACAAATCATCAACCAGGCGCACACCGGTTTGCTGGCTTTTAAGCTGCTCTGCGAGGGCTCCGGCAGGCAGATCCACCACAGGAGCGAGCGTTTGCGCAACCACACCAATGGGCTGACGAAATAGCGCGGGATGACCGTATAGAGTGTAGACCAACCGATCAACCGCGAGCGGCGTGCCCTGAGTATCAACAATAGAACGCCGGGTTGTGGTGGGTTCGAGGCGCCGAACTTGTTGGGTGCGGGCCATTTCGCGCAGCGCATTACCCTGGGCCAGTTGTAAATGTCCCAACCGCAGTATGAGCCCTAAGGTCGCTACCAGCAGCACGCCCCAGACAATTGCGACCCGCCGCATGAGTTGCTTTTGAGACTGGCGCGATCGCGGGGCAGCAGCAGCCTTGTTCATGCGGGGTCGATGCTGGCTCGATGGTGAACTGCGACGACGACGCCTAGCGGTACGGACGGATCCCATGGGCAAACCTCACAATCAGTGGCGACTAGTAGCCCTTTGTAAAAAAGCGACGGTTGGGGGCGATCGCCTCGGTTGGCTGAGTCACAGGCATGGTTAAAGCGGGCTGTGATTGCTCAGTGGCTTCCAGGAAAATCACGTCCTTGGGATGCAAAGTGCCGTCATTCATGGCCGTAATAGTAGTCTGGACCAGATGATTTTTGAAAACGGCGTTCGCAGTGGTCAACTGCTGCTGCTGCTCTTGCAATTGACCCAAGGTTGCCGTTGCCACCGTTAAGCGACGGTGCGTATCGACGGTCGCCGCGTAAGCCGCCAGCGCTGCCGCTACACTGATGCCAGCAACCACCAGTGAAAGCCGCTGGCCAAGCACCAAAGCATTGACCCAGAGAGGGCGATCGCGCGGCTGCGAGGAAGGGAACGTGACTGGCGATGCAGGAGCGGTCGGCACTACGGTCAACCGTCGCTCGCGTTTACCAGTGGAGAGCGGATGGGCCGATCGGAGCCGGGTTTCCAATACTTCCGATTTTAGGGCCGCAGACATACCTTCACTCCCACATCAAACATGCACACTTATCACAAACGGGTTATTAACTTATCCGCTCTAGATTCAGCGACATAGTAGCGCTCTCGACACCAGTCAGCAAGTAATTTTCTACTTTCAGAACAAGATTCTGTCACTGGCTTCCATAAAATACCTCAAAGCAACAGATTTTCAGCGGTTGGCAAGCAGGCTTTTGGCGATCGCCCGGCTACCTGCAGCGAGCCGCTGTCCGCCGCCCTCTCGCCCGCCTATGCTGTAGCCAGACGCGGCATGGAATAGCGTTGCGCTGCGCGGCTATCCCAATTCTCTGCAACAGAGCGATAGATCTTGAATGTAATCGCAGGGCACAAAGGAGCAGGGGAGCCCGCATTTTGGAATTGCAACTTAGAAAACTGGCATTGGGGCAAGGCACCGACTATCGCAATCCGCAATCAGGATAGGACAGGGGTAAGTTCTGAAAGCAGGACACAGCAAGTGTTCTATTCCGAACTCCGAACTCCAAACTCTGAATTCCGCATTCCGCATTCCGCATTCCGCATTCTGCTATACCGATTAGTGAATCGCAAGCAACCCAAGGCGCTAACCCTAAACTCAATAAAGCAGCGGGCTAGCGCGTTAGGTCAAGATATTTCTACACCGGTAGCTGGATCAATTACCCTTATTGCACTTGCAGCATGATGGGCTCGTTGGGTTCAAGCACGACGACTCGTTGCGCGGTGACATTACCGACCGCGACCCCGGCCACTGCGCCACCCAAGATTTCCCACAGGCTTACCCCGTCGCCAATCACGGCCCCGATCACGGCCCCGCCTGCCGCGCCGATCGCCGCATCACCGGCGATCGCCCCCGCCGAAGCTTCACGGGGGTCTTTGACGTCAGGCAGCAGGTCAGACATGGCTGTAAACGGTTGATTTAACCCGCCAGCAGTGATCCCGGTAGCAATGTATTGCAACCCACCGGCGATCGGTTCTAACCGGCCTTGGATGACAGTGCCGGCCGGCAGCTGACGCCCATTCACGGTCACCGATGACTCGACTGCTAAAGGCAGCTCATAGAGGGTATTGGGGTCAAAATAGAGGGTTTCATCGGTCTGAGTCACGACCGGCAGTTGGTTCAGGGTCTGTGGAGTCGACGTTTGCGCCCTGGCAGTGGCGGGAAGCACTAACGGCAGTAGCGGGGTCACCAACAGCGGTACCAAACTCAAGGTACGGGTCAACATCACAGCCTCCTGATTATCATGTCGTAGCGTTTATGGCCTGGCCCGAAATCTGTTAGCCAGGTTCCGGAACTAGATAAGTGGGCAAGACGTCAACATCGTGAAAAAAGTTCTCCGACGGCTCTGATTGTTGCTGACCAATAGCCGCGGGCGGCATGACCTCCGGTCAGGACACGACTTGGCAATTTACGAGCAGAGAAAAATATAAGCCCTGATTTATAAGGGTTTCACGTCTCGACTGTTTATGGAATTCCAGGCTTTTGGCAACGTGATTGCGTTGTTGCAAATATTCTTTTTTCAGAACATACCAA
>JBCDAJ010000129.1:0-19190 GCA_039185935.1 Cyanobacteria bacterium P01_F01_bin.56
ACCGCTTCAAGAGTTTTTGGATGAAGCTTTTCGCCACCCCGAACCGTTTGGCTAACTGGCGTTGCGAAATTGATTCGTCCTCGTAAGCCTTGATAATTTTGCGACGGAAGTCGATAGATTAAGCTTTCATCTCGGTTTTTTGGAGCAGTTCAAGTAGTATTAAGTGTACCTTACCAGGTCGGGAAGGGCTATAATCACCCAAACAATAATGACACCAGTCTGGACAGCTTTGCTAAGGAGATTTACAGGAAAGAATTTACCGCTTGTAGGGTGTCATTAGCGAAGCGTAATGCACCGCCGAATGGGTATGTTCATTGACAGAAATCTCCTAACGAAGCCACAAGGCTTACAGGGCAATCATCCCAGTAACTGTCTATTTATAGCGGTTCGCCGTTACACTTCATTGGCTTTAGTCGCGGCACGGTGGTCAACAGTGAGATCATTCAGCGGTTGGGAACCTATTACCCGAATGCGGGTGGCGTGGTCAGAGATGAGAACGGTCAGGTCATTGCGGGTGACTTGCATATGACCACCATCGACCCCCATGACTTTGACCAGCCATCCTTGGGGCCAGTGTACCGAGACTTCAAGGAACCTGAAGTCCAAGTCTGGGACAACGTTACTTTTGCGGATAACGACATATCAGACTGTGCCTGATCGGGATAATGGCTTTACCTTTACCCCCAGTGGACGCAAGATTGAGGGCATTCCAGAGGGGGCTTCAGTCGAGCTGAATGGCAAAGCCGGTTTCACAAATGATGAGGGCTTTGGTGGGCCTCACTTGGCGGCGTTTGCCTGGTACTCCGGGACGGTTGGCTTTGATATTGAGCAAATCAACTTAGATGGCCGTATCAGCCGACAGTATCCGACTCAAACAACCTCCCAGGAAATCTTTGATCGCCTGGGTGAAGGTGGGTTGTTTACGGGGGCTAATGACGGTGCTGGGAACAGCCTTGGTACAGCCAAGCAGGGTCTACAGCAGGGCTCGGGACGGGGTGGTTTTACTCAGTGCTGGGCGGCGGCAAAGACCAACGTCCCGGCGCACCGACCATCACAACCTCAGTTGAGGAAGATAATACCGATGATGAAGTTGACTCAGGTGATTTCGCCGTCCCAACCCTCTTCAATGGCAACTTTGATGCTGGGGTGAATGAGGATGGCATAATTAGAAACTTATTGTCCAGTGGGCTGCCCGGTTGGTCGTTCCACAACAGTGATACATCCGCTACTACAACCAATTATTTAGTGGATTGGACGCAAGTAGACTCTCTCAGAAACCATGCTGAGAAGCTCGGAATTGACACGCAAAATAATGCCGCTCCCAACTATGCTGCGCGCCTAGGAGGGAATGGCAATGGGGGAGGCGGAGATAGCCTGACCTCTGACCGCTTTAGGGTGCCTGATTGGGGAGTACTCCGTTTTGACCTACACACGGGTGATGTAGAAAGCGATACTTCTCAAGGGCGTCTCAAGGTCTTCTTGGATGAGGTGGGTGCAGCACCTAGTGAAGACCCGATTCAGTTCATCGAGCTACAGGAAGCAGTAGGTACAACAGGCGAATATGCGGATGACCGTTGGCGGATTGGCTACGGAGAGACTGGGTTTGAAACGTTTACGATCAACGTGTCGGATGCGTTGCGCGGGAAGGCAGCGACGTTACGATTTGAACTCACAGGAGGTGAAGCTTATCTAGATAATATTTTCTTTAAGAGTCAACATTTGCTGTTAGGAAATCCGACGTTAAATGGACAAGCAGCAAGATCAGATGTAGCTACCAATGCAAATAACTTTTTAGTTGAGAAGCCTCAGTATGCAGCCTCATACAATTCCGGCACTAAAGGACCTAATTGGGTTAGTTGGAAACTTGACGAGACTTGGTTAGGAGACTTTTTGCGACCTAGAGCTAGCGATGTGACGTCTGACTATCCATATGGAAGGTTTGACTATCCGTGGATGCCAGATTCTACCCTCCCAAACGGTATTAGGACATCAATCCCCACTGACTATGCTGCCGATCCAAACTATGATCGTGGACATTTAGTCCCGAGTGAGCAACGGAGTAGATCTCCTAAAGACCAAATTTCGACTTTCTTAACGACCAATCTTCTGCCTCATGAAGAGGCTACAAATCGTCGTGAAGCGTGGCGTAGCTTTGAGCGGTTTACTCTTGATTTGGTTGAAGATAGAGGTTGGGAGCTATTTACGATAGCTGGTGGTGCAGGCTCACTTGATGATTCGCAGGTTTTCCCCTCTCCTCTAAAACAAATTCATGGAATCGATACCCCAGAATGGCTCTGGAAAGTTATTGTTGCACTTGAACCTGGACAAGATTTATACGATATCTCTGTCAACAACCCTGTGATTGCTGTGCAGTTCCCAAACTTTGAAGCAGCACCTACAGATGATCCTGATTCTCCTGATCCAAGGCAGTGGTCTACCTGGACTGTGAGAATCAAGGACATAGAAAATCTAACTGGTCTTAATTTGCTTTCCAATCTTCCAGATAATGTAGAAAAGGCCTTAGAAGAAAGGAGCAGATATATTGGAACAGATAATGCTGATCTATTCGCTCGGGCAGGCACATTAGTTTCTCCCCTTCTAGCTGACCAAGACTTAGCTCATACTGATTATTCTCGTTCCATCTGGCAGGACAGTCTCCTTGAGGATGGCTCCTCGGATTCTGGGATTCTCAATTCCGCCTGGAAGCTGGATCTCAGCTTGACTCAAATCGATACCAGTCAGGTCAGCCTCTTGGAGAAGGGGTTCGCTACCAAAAAGAGTCCCGATCAAATTGACTCTACTGAGATTGGTACCGACCAAAGGACAACTGGTCAAGTCAGCGAAGCTGAGGTCAGCTCCGCTCAAGTCGGCATTGGAGAGAGTTCCATCGGAAATGACGGTATGACTAAGGTTGGCTTGGCGGAGATTGACCTCTTCCAAACAAGCGCTGCCCAAGATCGCATAACTGAGATCAGCTCCGGCGAGGTTAGCACCATTCAACTTAGCTCTGAAAAGGGTGGCACTGCTCAAATTAATCTCCGGCAATTCAGCTTCCCTCAACCTGGCACCCCTTTCCAGCCTGACACCGCTGAAGTTTCTTTCCCCAGCAGCATAGCGCTCCAACAATTCCTCAGCAGTCATGATTTCAGTCTCCAAGACATAACAACTCCAACCTGGAAAAGTTTCCTTCAAGGGCTCAACCTACCAGATCTCAATATCGAAATCACAGATCTCCCCACCGGCCAACTCGCCGAAGCCCAACTCACGCGCTTCGACGCCAACGGCCACCCCGTCGCCGGTACCATCCTCATCGACGACGACGCCAACGGCACCGGCTGGTTCATTGACCCCACCCCCTGGGAGAGTTCGGAGTTCGGCATTCAGAACACCGAATTCAACCTCCAGGCTACCGCAGACTCCGCCGCCTATGGCCGCTATGATCTGCTGACCACCCTCCTGCACGAACTCGGTCTGGCAGGCTTCATCTCTGGCTACACCGCCTTCGATCAACACGTTCAAGACAGCAGCTTCACCGCAGGTGATATCTCCGCGCCCCTCTCCGCCGACGGCAGCCACCTGGCCGACCCCTACCGCCTGCTCAGCCCCTACCTCGCCCCCGGCGTTCGCAAACTCCCCTCCGAGCTAGAGCTGCAGATTCTAGACATCATCCGCAGCACCAACAGCGACCCGACCCAAACTGTCCTTAGCGCCCCCCACAGCAGCACCCCGCTAGTCGGCATCACCAACGGCGACTTCGAAGCCCTGCTAGAGCAGTGGCATAGCCGTGGCGCAGTGGCAACCACCCAACTGCCCACATCCACCGCTGTCTCCCTCACCGAAGACAGTCCCCTGCTCAGCCAGCTCAGCCAAACCTTTATCGTTCCTGGAGACCTCGACCAGCGGTTCCTCACCTTCGACCTGATCGACACCACCCTGGGCAGCAGCGTCATCAGTCGCTCTAGGGTGCCATCTAAGCGCCACTACTGGTAGTGCCTATAAAACCGTTGAATAAGGCGGCAAGTCTTTGGGCCGGTGACCCAATGGCAACCCTTTTTAAGGCAGTAAAGAAGGCCGTTGATAATCTCGCGATAGCTCTATTCCAGTGGTCGAGGTTGTTGGGATTGGGGAGACAAGTTCTCTGGCCATAAGCGGTCGAGGAGTTCCCATTCGGCACCCATCAAACTGCTGCCAGCAGCCATGGTTCCTGAAGAAGGAGACGTCCTTAATCACTTTAACGAAAACCCCGAAAGCTCTCAAATGGGCTCTACAAGAGGCTATCAGCGACCCGACTCTACCTGTCTAATTCCCTGTGGCTGACCACTAGGACGCGTCATCAATTAAATCCAGAAGCCTTTAACCATCAGCATCATCGCGCCCGCACTCAAAATACAAGCTAGGAGCTGTATCCCTATCGTTGAGAGGATTTGACAGCTAAATGATGACAGCACCTAGTAATACGTGCCGACTTTACGGTAATGAACGGCAGTGGTGCCATAAGGATCGGAGACTTTACCATCATCAACGGTGCAGTAGACAACCCAGTGGTCGCTTACTTCCATGCGGCTGGTGACAGTACATTCTAAATAAGCAAGGGCGTCTCCGAGGAGTGGTGAACCATTTTGGGCTGGTCGCGTGCGGATGCCGGCAAAGCGATCGCCCCCCGGTGGAAAGCGCTTCAAGAAATGCTTCATAAGGGCGGCATAGTTGCCCTCTTCAAGCACATTAAGGACAAAGGTGTCGCCTACCTGCATCAGCGATTCGATCGCCCGATCTTTGGCTACCGCAACGGTAAAGCCCAAAGGCTGAAAGCTCGCTTGCGATACCCAAGATGCCAACATGGCGCTGGAAATCTCTCCTTTCTGGGCGGTGATGATGTATAGACCGCTAGTGATGCGACCCAGGGCCTTTTCCATCTCCGCATTCAACGTCTTTAGTTTTTTCAGCTTTTTCGCTTGACCCAGTATCTGGCCAAAGTCAGTACCGGCTTCATCACAGAGTTGATAAACGGCCTCATCCGGAGTGTCTTTGATGCGAATCGGGGCAAACCCGACCCGCAGTTCTAAATCTTGAAACCGGGTTAGTAGCGTATCAATGGGTTCGTCGTCGCCACCATAAGACTCGAACAGACCAATGGCTTGCTTGTCACTCACCGCCGCCAAAATTGTACCGAGGGCCGCCTGGGACACTTTGATGCCAGAAGCTGGAGGCATGCCAATCACAATGCCGCGAGCCCGACCCACCAGTTCATTAACTTCTTGGGGGTCGGCGGAGCGTAAATCCATCATTTCTACGGCGACTCCGGTTTTGGTAATGCCCCGCGCGATCGCTTGTGAGAGGCGATCGCTGTAGCCGTAGTCTGACATGTAAAAGACAGCGACCAGCGTTTCAGACTGGCTTTTTTCTTGGCTCCACTGACGATAGCGCCCAGTTAGCTCAGTGACGTGATGATGCAGCAACGGTCCGTGCCCAGTCGCAATGGTATTGACTTCGGGCAGCTTGTCCATTCGCTTCATCGCGGATAGGACGGAACGAGCATTTGGAGCCATCAAGCACTCATAGTAGAAGCGGAAATCAGGTGAGATGGCCGTTAAATCAACGTCGTACACATCATCACTGCAGTAGTGCAAGCCAAAGGCGTCACAGGTAAACAGCACTTGGCTTTTATGGTCATAGGTAAAGATCGTATCGGGCCAGTGCAGGTTGGGAGCATTCACAAACTCCAGCAAGTGACCATTACCCAAATCGAGCTGGCTACCACTTTTGACCGGCAGCCGTTCAAAAGGTTGATGGACCAGATTATCTAAGAACGTGAGAGCAACTTTGGCTCCTACAATGGTCGCGTTGGGCGCCAATGCTAAGATGTCAGGGACCAAACCGCTATGATCGGGTTCGGTATGACTAATTACGATGTAATCAATTTCGCTGGGGTCGATCTGGCTTTTCAGGGTCTCTAGATACAACTCACGAAATTTGGCGTGAGAGGTATCGACAAGCGCTGTTTTTTCGCCGCGAATGAGGAAAGAGTTATAGGTGGTGCCGTTTTGGAGACCGAACTCAATGTCGAAGCGATCGCGGTCCCAATCGAGCGATCGCATCGCTGTCGTGTCGGCAGCAATATTGGGTTCCACCTGCATGGTGAGGCGTTTCTGGATTCGGGGTGCGGCTGCGACCATCGAGCGCTCCTTTTGCTGAATCGACTTTGACAATTGAGATGTTTCTTAACTTCTTCTATTGTGCCGTATTCATCTCAATTCAGCAGTTAGGATCTTTTATCAGTCCTTAAGGTTTTGCTAACGATCGCTATGGAAATCGGTCCCTTCCCGATTGAACCGACTGCTGATGGCAGTGCCACGTTTTATTCCCACCGGTTTGGCGAATGGTTTCACAGTCGTAGCGGCGCTTATAAGGAAGCTCGCAGCACTTACGTACAGGCTACGCAGTTGTTAGAGCGAGCACAATCACAGGGCCAGATCACGTTTTTGGACATTTGCTATGGGCTGGGATACAACACAGCAGCAGCGTTAGAGGCGATTTGGGCAATTTCCCCTCACACGCCCATTCGCTTGGTGGGTTTGGAACTGGATGAAACGATACCGCAAGCCGCGATCGCCCAGGGATTGCTTAACGATTGGCCGGGGTCTGTGCAGACGGCTTTGAATGCGATCGCGACAACTTATCGGGTGGCTGGCGACGGTCTTGGCCCTCACCCAAAATCCCTCTCCCAGAATTGGGAGAGGGACTTTGAATTAGCGTTTGATTGGAGTCAGGTAAATTTGGATGCCCACCTCCTTATTGGGGATGCGCGACAGCAAATTCAAGCCCTGGTGAAACAAGCTTTTCAGGCAGACGTCATCTTTCTTGATCCGTTTTCGCCGCCTCGGTGTCCCCAACTGTGGACGGTAGAGTTTCTGAGTCTGGTGGCGCACTGCCTGCATCCGCAGGGGATCCTCGCGACTTATTCTTGCGCGGCGGCGGTGCGGGCAGCGCTCAAATTAGCGGGGCTCCAGATCGGCTCGTTGACAGCTCCGGGACGCCGCTGGCCCAGCACCCTCGCAAGTCGTACTGAGGTAAATCTGCCACCCCTCTCGCAGCAAGAGCTAGAACATCTCGCAACACGGGCGGCAGTGCCGTATCGCGATCCCTCGCTGCAGGATAATGCAGAAAAGATACAGCAGCGGCGATCGCAGGAGCAGGCCCAGTCATCACTAAAGCCGACGGGAGAATGGCGTAGACGGTGGCTAAGTCTTTAAGTTCTCGGCATCTGTGATAAGTCTACGGAACCTTCAAACCGCATCTTGCTCAATCGACTCAACCGTTGACATCAGACCAAATACTTTCAAGATATCGACTAGATGCAATCTACTAGTCTCTTTTTGAGACTAGACGCGCCAATATTAAATCCTATAATGAAATTAGAGAGTCTTACAAAAAGACTAATTATCAATGCGTCCCTCCGTGAGAGTGTGTCACGCGAAAGGCAGTTATCTGCCTTGTCTTCTAATAAGACTCAGAAGAGTCTCTTTTGGTCTTTCCGTAGGTAGAGAAAGTCTCAAAAAGAGACTAATTTCGTCGTTTTGTCTGTATGCTTGCCTGTATGGTGGGCATCTGGTTTTGGCGATAGTAGCCGGCAGGGTGCGTGGATAGAGTGCACCCATTCCGCAACATCTTGTTGGCTTTGAAATGCTGGATGCCCGTTTGTAAATGCTACTTTTCTCTGTCAATAGGGTTGAGTGGTGTGGCAAGTTGCCGATCGCTCGGGTCGTCTCCTGTGAAGGTTGTGCCGATACCTGGCGAATATCTCAATTCCGCATTTCGATCGCTGCATTCTGGTGTCTCTCTGATTGCGATCGCGCTCCCTTGTCCGAGCCCCTTTTTAATTACCGGAGAAGTTGTGGGCTGCTCTTTGAGAAACGAAGTTATCGTTACTTAGCCCTGATGCACTTGGCCACAAAGTGTATCTCCTTAGGGGTAAAGAGCTGGTTGGGCAGCGATCGACAGTTAATAACCACCTAGAAAAATAGTCCAAAAATAGTCCGCTAAAACAGAAGCCTATCGAAAAATCTCTCAAATCAAGAGTTTCAATAATCTGAATAGTTGCGGTTAACGCAACTATTCAGGGTGAATTGCGTAAGTTCCAAAGAAGCTAAACGACCAGCATAAATCAGCACAAAGACTTTTGCCATTACGTCACAACTAAAGGGGTGTCTCCGATTGTCTTGTAACAATGGCAATTTAAGTGGATTTAGCTCTATGGTTTCATGGAACCGCTTACCAGAGAGTCCTTCTTTTGGAGTATTCTCGGCTTGGTCAACAGTGCTTTGACGGGGTCTCGGCGACCTTTGCCAGGGAATGTTTCAAACCTGACGAGATTACAATATGTGGAACTCTGAATGTGGATCTCGGAATAAGAACGCCTGCTGTGTGGTCATTCCGGAAATGACAGTTGTTATGACCCAATTGCAGGTTGCCATATACATGATTCAACCAGGTCAAAGTGTCGTCCATCGGGCTGCAGATCTGCAGTTCATCCCAATGTTGCATTCTTTCTTCAGCCGTCTTGTGGCCCAGAGTTGAAACCCATTGAGCAACTTTGGTCGCTATTGAAAGGACGATTGTCGAAGCGACGCTGGTTAGGCCCTCAACGAATTGCAGTAAGCGTTATCCTATTACCTTAAGCAGTAAATACGAAACGCCCTACGCTCATTGATGCTGCGTCATACTTTGTTGGCAGCCTTTTAATTGTTAGGGATATTGTGCCCATCAACTTGATGCAAGGCGCCCCAAAATTCCATTAAAATTAGTTCATTCGCTCTATTTTACTGAAGTCAGTTTCGCCTTTAATAGGAATCATTCTTGATTAATTAGCTTGCTTATTGGCAACAAAATACACCTTCCATATATCTAATGACTGATTTTATTGGGTGTTCAAATGTACTAAAAATGAAAACTTTTTTTTAAGATACTAACGTCTCTGAAGGCTCTGTTGCCAGAAAGCTCTAAGCAAAAAAGCCTTTATCCTCTTATAGGCAAGGATTTCAAGCCTCTAAAAGCTCTTGTCTGCGCTCTTTGAACACTGCAACTTACGCTAGAAAATCTTTTCAGATTCTTTCTCTCATTTCTTATTTTGTATTCTCGACAAGTGTGATAAAGTTTACTACGAACATTATATATTGAGAATTCTTCTCAAGAAAGTTATGCCAACAGTAAACTTAAGCCCCAGCGTTGCAACGCTAGTTGAATCAGAAGGCGCAGTCCTCACGCTCAATTTTGATGTTGATGGTGATATTCCTGAGGGTGGGTTGCCGATTGTTCTCGATATCGATGCAGCAAGCCCTCTTTGGATTAATGATTTCTTTAACTTTAGTCGCACAGGGGCAAATGCAGATACAGGGGAAGTTGAATCCCTCTTTATTCTTAGAAACCCTTCAGGGTTTGGCGGCGAGATTTCTTCTTTCTCAGGGTCATTGCTGGTGCGTAATGTTCCCTTGCCCTTCGATAGTATTCCCCTTATTTTGAACGAAAATCAGGCATCGTTTGAGCTAAACGTGTTTGATGACTTTTTTGCTGAAGCTGACGAAGTCCTTGAATTCAGTGTGGGAGACGGTACTTCTGCTACCTTCACCATCCAAGATAGTCCTGATGGAATCGTTAATCCTTCTGACGTTCCTGTTGTTGGTGTGACTGTAGACGCTGCTGATGTCTTGGTGGAAGATGACCCTGCGACTAGAAGTCTGACGCTAACCTTCACAACAACTGGTGATATCCCAGAAGCCGGCCTTCCAATCCTGTTTGAAAGCGCTGCTTTCGATGTTATTGGTGACTTTGATTTCGACTCCATTGTCACTGAAGGATTCGGTGCAGGAGGATTCGGTGGTAGTGGTATTGCGCCTGTAGAGTTTGGCAGAGGCTTTGCTGCAACTCTTGCAGAATCTACCGCAACTCTTACTATAAGCGTCAACAATGATAATGCTGTTGAAGGGCCAGAGACCCTGAACTTCTTCCTCACCGATGGTGAAAATTACGATGTTGATCCCAGCGCGAGCAGTGCTACCATCACCATCGATGATCCGCCAATCAACCCTCCCATTGAAGGGGATAACGGCAGAGATAAGATTAAAGGCACCCAACGAAACGACACCATTTTCGGATTTGATGGTAGAGATATTATTACTGGTCGTGATGGTAATGACACCATCTTCGGTGGAGATGGCGTTGATCTAATCAGAGGCGGAGATGGTATTGACTTCATAGATGGTGGAGATGGTAACGATGCCTTGTATGGTAATCAAGGCAACGATAGCCTCACCGGCGGGGAAGGCAATGATAAGCTCTTTGGTGGCGATGGTTTTGACACATTAGATGGTGGAGCTGGCAATGATACGATCAGAGCCGGTGAAGGATTTAGTGAGATTTTTGGTGGTGCTGGTGACGATAGAATCTTCAGTGGAGAGAATGATAGCTTTGTAGATGGCGGTGACGGCAATGATCGTATCAAAGGTGGATTCTTCTCAGATGACGTAGTCTTTGGCGGTCAAGGAGACGATACCATCATCACCAGAGGTGATGATGACATTGTTTCCGGTGACGAAGGAGACGACACCATTTCTGGTGGTAATGATGAAGATAGCCTGTTTGGCGGCACTGGTGACGACAGAATTGATGGTGAAGCTGACGACGATCTTTTAAGTGGTGATGCAGGTAATGACACTATCTTGGGTGGAGACGGTAACGACCTACTCATGGGTGTGACCGGGGATGACGTTCTTATTGGTGAAGCGGGTAGTGACACCTTCGTTTTCGGTAATGGTGATGGCACTGACATCATCAAAGACTTTGAAGGCGGAATTGATAAGATAGGTTTGGTTAATGGAGAACTCGTCTTCGGGGATCTAGCTATTTCAATCGTAGGCGATGACATTGCTTTAGATGTTATCGGCACTGGAGAAAGGCTAGCAATATTGGAAGATGTAGCTAACACTTTGACTCTAACCGAAGTAGATTTTGTTGGCATTGATGACATATCTAGCATCGACGCTGTCCTCTAACTCGCTGGAATTCTCAATAGTCTAAGGATGAAATTGGCTGGAAAAGCTAGTTGTAGCTTTCCCAGCCAAGACTAAAACGTTATGAATCCCAAAATGGGATTCATAACGTTTTAGTCTTGGGATAGGTTTTAAGCAGAAGTCGCTGACGGTAGTTTTCTGAGGTTATCTCAGCCCCCCTGCAAGATGGGTCGACAATCAAATTTCCCTAGTTACCCGCTGTTGGAGCTTGCTACTTTATCAGGCATACAATTCAGAGAATCGTTTCTACTATGGAGATATTCGTGATTGTTGTCTTGCTTAAAGGAGCTTTGAGCCATGGCTGATGCAGCCAAAAAAGATGTCGTCCTCGATGACCAGCTTGACGACGTAAGTGGCGGTGTTGATTTTGAGCAATTGCGCCGCGAAAACCTGGATAAAGACGCCGTCTCTGATGAGACGCTGGGCGATGTTGCTGGAGGTGTGGCTTTTGACCAGCTTCGCCGTGAAAACTTGGAGAAAGACGCTATTAATCTCGACGCGGCATTACGAGGAGAAGACTTTGAGGAGCTACGTCGTAGAAGCCACGACAAAGGCTAGCCGCAAACAGGCCCTGGTGTCACCGATAAGAGATCGATTTGAAAATAATAAATTGCCTGGACAAGACTCTGGCAGGGTGGCAGGGTAGCAGGGTGGATGAGATGTCATTCAAGCGCGACTCTTTAACCACGATCGCATCACTTTTAACCTGCTCAAGTTGATTGATAATCACTTCGGCGATATCGGTTTTACTCCTTTCGTTACCTGCGAGCCGCGAGATCGCGATAATTGCTACATCAAACTAATTCTTGAAGTCCTTGCCAGTAATCTCCAAATCTTGGATTCAGGCGAAAAAATCTGAAGACTACCAGCAATTGGTAGCCCCTGAAGAACACGTTTTGATTTCTCAAGACCTTCAGCAGGTGGAATTTCATCGCCGGACAGCCATTAGCTACTGTAATACCTTGACTGACAGGCAGCGCGATCGCGTCAAGTTGCAGAGTAATGACCTGGAAGTTGCGTTCATGCAATATGCCCGCTCAGCCATCGCCGACCTCGATCCCGGTCTTGATGGCTGAGTGACTAAAGCGGTTACTCCGTCTACAAATATCTCGACAAAGCTGTGGATGTCATGAGGCTGCGCCTATACAATTCTCTTGATATTGCATTCAGAGATATAAAACATGCCTCCAGTTTTGTCACGTTCTATGGCTGCTGTCGTCTTTGCAACAGGGTTGACGGCTACTGTGGGAGTCATCCAGGCTGCCCCTGGTTATGCCCAAGAAGAAGTCATTCAAGAAGTTTTGCCTGTTTCCACCTCCGTGCTGGCAGCCATTCAAGAAGCTCCTTTTAGCGAAGTTTTTGCCGTTACCACGGTAAATGGCGAGGTTGGCTACGGCATTAAAGACAAAGACTTTGACCCGCGCTATGACCTGGTGGGATTTTACAGCCTCTGGGCAGATGTACCTGAGCAGGGGCTATTTCAAACGGCGGTCATGTACTGCATTCTTGATCCAGATCTGGAAGGGGCAGAACTCGAATCCCTTACTTTGCTGGACGGAGAGACTCCCCTCGTAACCCTGGATGAGAAAGTCATTGCAACGGATACTCAAGAGTTTGAGGTCGCGCCTCAACAAACCGTGACCACTTACGCTGACCCTTATTACAGTCCCTATTGGGGCGATGCTTACTATGGTTTGGGGGGCAGCACTTATACCACCACCTATGTGCCAGCAATCGATTGCAGTCTCGGCGCGGCGCGCTTTGATCTGTTGCCAGTGCAAGCTGAAATTGCTCAACTGCCTTCGACGACTTTGAATGTTGAGTTGGTCTTTAGTAATGGCCAGACTGAGATGTGGCGTTTAGGTCAGGGCAGCGTGGAGGCCATTAAGACTCTCCCTTCGCTACAGTAAAGTACCTGGTGAATCAACCGAGTCAACCGTAAGGGGGCGATCGCCCGTGCCAACAAAAAACCGGTCTTAACGTAACCGCAGCAGGATTCCCCCCCTTGAACGCTCGTATCTTTACGACTGTTCAAGGGGGAGATGCAGGAAGCAATATAAATTGAGGCTTTAAGGTTTCGGTACAGCTCGTATCGGGAGCCTCATCGGGACGATTGATAAAGGCGGTGCTGATGTCTCTGGCACACTGCGATCGCCCAAAGGTGCCGTGGCCGCTATTGGGCATTTCAACAAAGGTGGCGCGGCTCAAACCTTCTACCGCTTGAATGGCCATAAAGTTGGGAGTTTGCGTATCGTATCTTCCCCCGAGCACCAGAGTCGGAATATCGCTTTCAATCACCGTATGTTCATCAGCGGGAGCTGGCTCAACAGGCCAAATGCTGCAGACTGCCTGCCGTTGAGAAATCAAAAATTGTGCCCCGCCACTGAGTCCGGGCATCGTCAAAGACTCAAAAGTCGTGAGGGTAGCATCAATGTTATTGAACGCCATCAGTTCCCGGCAGACGATGGAGTAATGGACTCCTCGCGAGAGGCCATCGGCAATATCTAGCCGCGGGGCCGACACATCATTGAGCTGTTCGATCTGAAAATACACATTGCGAATTTCGACTGGCGACATCTGATCAATCTGAGTCCGAAAGTCGTCAGCTTGTGCGCCTTCAAAGGTGCGATCGACAAAACCTCTGAGTGCATCGCGATCGCGCCGCTTACCAAACTCGTACCCTAGCGTGGATAGATCGAAAAAAGAGCGATTTTTCTGGCCTGGCGCAAACGCCTCGATCGCTTGAGTTACCTGTCTTAACCACTGAAATGCCGGACGCTGAGTTTGGGCCGCGACCGTGTTGACATAGCGCTGTCGGTTGATTGCGACTTGTAGGTCTCGCGCTCGCAAAATCGAGGCTTCAAAGGGGTTAGGTGCCACCGTATCGTCAACGGTTTGAGTCAAGAACCCCGGTGTTGTCACGATGGTGTAGGTTGTCGTGATGCCTTGTTCCAACTCGTGAATGATTAGCGGCAAGTAGCGGCTAAGCTGAGGCTGTTGGTTCATGTAGCCAACCAACTGAGCGATACTTGCCGGGGTCACTTGAGCAGCAATTCCCAGAGGGGCATCCATCACTGGAATGGGATTTTGCCCGAGCGAATTAACTAAGGCCACCGTGCGGGCTTGAAGATTGGGGAAGGCCGCTGCACAATCGGCATCGACATCACAATCTGCGATCGCGTTCAACAAGGCGGCTTCAAAAAATCGGGGCGTTAGGGCAAAGACGTCGGCCTGGTAAGGCAAGGCAGAATCAAGCACCACACTCCGCACTCGGTCAGGATAGTCGCGCATAAGCTGCTGGGCTAGCCGCGTTCCATAGGAAATGCCATACAGATTAAATTCGCGATATCCCAGGCTTGTCAATAGGTTCACAGTGTCGCGAGCATGGTTGGGCGTATTGTATTGATTAAGATCAGCCCCATGGTTTTGCAGCGCGATCGCACAGACAACATGGAGGCCCAAAATGTCGTTGGTGCCCAATGGCGTATCGCCCGTCACGGCTTCGAGTCGGCGGAATAGTTGATCGAGACTGGCCACTTGCGTTCGCAGATTACGAATGCCCAAAAAGAATGGAGCGCAACCCAAACGATTTGAAAACTTACTGCCCCGTTGGTCAAACAGCACCACATCTCGCCTTTGTCGCAGCGGTTCATAGAGACCGAGAAATGGCTCAAAATCAGCATTGATCGTGTTGTCCAGGCTGTCGATTAGAGAGCTGCCAGGCCCCCCATGCAAAAACACCACCGGCTCTGCCAACGGCGTTTGGCGACGGCTATGCAACACCGCGTAGGAAAGCTCAATCTGCCGACCATTGGGAATGGCGTAATTTTCGGGCACCGTCAGGTAACCACAGGTCACCGTAGTGCCCGGCACCTCTGTTGGCGGCAGACCCAATGGGCAAGGGGTGACCGTCTGAGGATAGGTTTGTAGCGCGATCGGGAAGGGCGTTCCATCCTCGCCTAACTGGGCCAGCGATCGCGCCCCCAAGTTTGTCGCCAGCAAGGTTAAGGCTAGGGCGATCGCCATCAAAGCCACATACAAAAATCGGCGCATCACGGCTATTCAAAGCTGAAGGTACGGCTAATTTTAGAGCACCCCAGCAAGCTACTCAGGACAAATCCAGCACATTTGCAGCCATGGACTCAAGGGCAATTGGGCGTGGTCACCCACAATCAAGCGTTTAGCCAAAGAGGATATGCCAGGCCACGATCGCGATCGCCAGATCCGCCAGGGCATGGCTGATGTAGCAAACCCACAGCGACTGATAGCGTAAATAACACCCCGACCATACTGCCCCAGCCACAAATACTCCGATAGAGCCCAGCACCGTCACGCCCCAACTGCCAGTAAAGCCAAAGAGCGCCACGATGTGATGCAGCGTGAAACATAGCGCCGCTAACGCCACTGCCCAGATGCCCGGCACCAAAACGGCACACTTGCGATAAACAAACCAGCGCCAGATATATTCCTCAATCAAGGCATTCACAACAGTGAAATAGACCGCAAAGGCCGCGAATCCTAGAGGTTGCAACAACCCCACAGCCTCAGCCCGTGATCGCACCACCGCCGCATCAATCCATCCCTGCCCCACTAGGGCATACCCCCCGCAAATTACCCCCAGCATGGCTAACCCCAACCCGCCACCCACCTGCCACGCTTGGCGTGTTGGCCAGGTCAACGAAAGACGTTCGCGATCCATTCGCCATGCCCACAACAGTGGCAGCAGCAAAATCCACACTCGGGTGGTGACAAAAAAGCCCTGGCCCGCCAGACTGGGCCAATACAATCGCGCGACAATGCCCCCATTGGCCGCACCCACAATCAATAACAGCGCTAACAGTGCCGCTCGGCGAGAAGCAAACTTCGACATTAGAGTTAGGTCAATGGCATGTAATCAATCCGCTTGAATGCCGGGTCGTCGCGATCGCGAATCATAAATCGCCACCCCATCATGCCTCATTAGCATCACGACATCGTTCTTGGTAGCGCGCTAACCCTTTGCAGCCCAACAGCCGCTTAGCGTCTAGTCTCCTGACCGTGGGTATTCTGAATCCCGAACATCAAAGAAACTCAGGAAGTGAATAGCAAGTTCCGGTTTATACCGGTGTTGACTTGTAAATTGCTGAAACCACACTTGGGCAAGATGCGCATGCCCAACATGGGGTCTACCGGTCTGCAGTTCCCAATTTATGAAGAAGTCTGAAATTGTCAAATTAGCCAAGCAGGGTCATCACCAAGCTATTGGGCTACTGCTTAATCATTCTCTCAAAGCCCATGGCATTCAAGCCATTGTCGGTGAGCATGCAGGCACACTCCACATCCTGCTAGAAGGTCAAGCAGCCCCAGCCCAAGAAACCTACGGCAAGATGATTCACCAAGGGCTGCAAAAATTAGACATCACTGTCATTGATAAAGCACACATTTATGGACGCCCTGCGGGCAACCAGGCTTACGCTTGGAAAACCATCGTGTCGCTAAAAGAGAACACCATTCTTGACCAGAGTCAGCTCACGCTTCCCCCCTCGCAGCTCTCGCGATCAAGATCTGCTCGCCCGCAACCCCCACGCCCTGCACAACCCACTGCGACCCCCAAACCCAGTCCAGTGAACCCAGCCCTCAAACCCGGTTGGGGATTTTGGTGCGGCTGGATGTTGGTGAGCATACTGGGTAGCGCGATCGCCTTTCTATCGCTCTACTATTTTGAAGGCCGCATCGAACGGAGCTACGGCACGGCTAAGGTGATCGTCTCATGGCTCACATTCATTTCTGGTGGCGGCATTGGGCTCCTTGTCGGCTGGGGCCAAGAAACTGTGCTGCGACGAGAGTTTCCTAACAGCCACCTCTGGCACATTCGCACCGTCGTAGGCACATTGATTTCCACCACTCTCGGGTTCTTTTGGAGCGGTTACTACAGAGCGGTGCCGACCTTACCCAATGCCATCATGCTGTGGATGCTGATGGTGTTGCCCATTGTGACTTGCCAATGGACGCTGTTGCGGTCAAAAATCATCAACGCCTGGCTGTGGGTGGTCGTGCCCACGATCGCGGGGACTGCGATCGGCCTCACCCTCAACTTTGCCTTGCCTAGCCCCTTTAACCTGTTCGATACCGTGATTATTACTCGGTGGCTGTTTTATGCCATTGGCGGGGGGCTGATGATCTGGCTGTTGCGCGATAATGCCAACGTCGTCGCCCCGCCCGCGCCGTCAAACCCAACAACCTATCGGCAAATTCTACAGCGACGATCGCGCTTCAATCATAGGTTTGTTTTAGAGTGGGTCGGTCTGACCCTGGCGGGCTGGTTCGCTGGGCGCTGGCTGCTGGCCTTCTTGCCCTTCGAAAGCGTGTTTGCGACTGTGGGAAGAATCTCGTTGCGGCTGCTACAAGGGTTGCCGCCAGCAGTGTTTATGCCAACTTACGGCATCATTATTGAACTACCGACTGTATTGTCTCTGTTGATTTGGTTCGGGCTCATCAGCACCTTGCAGTGGCTCACCCTCCGTCGTCGCCTAACCGAGGCCAAAGACTGGTTAATCTACTCCTTCAACGCTCTGGCGATTGGGAGCGGTGCAGTACTGATCATTAAAGCGATCGCTATCCTGATGCAAAACTGGGGCAACCTGGATAGCGCCATCATTCAGCCCTGGCCACTTCCCAACACCTTTGAACTCTCTCTGCCGGGGCTCATTATGACAATCCCTTGGGGAGTCAGCATCTTGGCTCAAGCTTACTTTTGGCAGCGACACAAGTTTGCTGTTGCGACCTGGCTTGCGGCCAACCTAGGCGCATGCGCCCTGGTGACTTTACTGCCAATGCTGCAGGATGACTTTCACTTACTGGCAATTACTCCCTTTGTTGCTGTGACGCTACCGGCCCTCGCGATCGCCTGGATGGCTGCCTACGCCCATCCCACCCCACCTAACCGCAGCCCCAAAGCGAAATCGAAAAGCCACGAAAATCTCACAACGAGACTCAGATGAATCACATATAGTCTTTAATTAAATAGCTTCAGTCTCAGAGCAATACAGTCCTAAATCTTATTGTGAGACTATATTAGCTTTTATTTGGTCTCACAATAAATATCAAGAGTCTCACTAGGTCGTCAAAAATCTTAGAACCAAACAGAATGCTTGCGGTAGTCTTGACCGCTCCATTTAAGCAAAAGCACTCTAAGCTTCTCGCTGCAGGGCCGCTACAACCGCTTCTTTTGCCATAACAAAATGCAGAAATCAAAGTACCCTTCGGAAGGGCAGAGCCCTACAGAGTCCAGAACTAAAACCTACTTCAGATAATTGAGATAAATCTCAAAATGAGACCTAACTGAGTCACAGTAAGTCTTATTCTAGGCTTTTTAGTCTTAAAATGAGCCAGCTTGAAAATCTTAAGATGAGACCTGAGTGGCTTTTATTTAGTCTCATCTTAAAACGCGAAGATCTCGTCATGCCATAGCAGAATATGGAATTGAGAGTGCGGAATGCGGAATTGAGAAGCCTATGACATGGGCGTTTCAGAAATTTGAGCTATCCTGACCTGATTGCGGATTGCTATATGCGCATTCTCCCAACTTCGGGGTCTTGGCAACTTTTGGTGAGCCAAATGCCACTCAGAGAGATACATAGGAACTATCTCCAAAAAACTATGTCCTATGGAACTTCTAGAGTGTTTTCTGCCCGATGCTTCAGCGCTGAATTTGAAGAACCGGGAGATGGATGCTGAGAGTCATCAAATGGTTGTCACCGTCTGCTCCACCCAAGCAGTGGCCTGTTGCCCCCTGTGTCAGTCTTTGACAGGGCGCGTCCATAGCCGCTATGAGCGAACGCTTAAAGACTTGCCTCTGGCTCAGTTTGGACTGCTCATCGTGCTCGAAGTGTGTAAGTTCTTTGACCTGAATGAGACCTGTCGGCGGCGTATCTTGCACGGAGCGCTTGCCGACTATCGTTGCGCCTTGGGCACGGTAGACGCTTCGCTATGCTGAACAGCTCGCAGCTATAGCGGTGTGCGAGCTTATGCAGTACGCTCATTTGTACTGTTCTGGTAGCCCCTATGCGTCCCCACTCCGCCGATTTACGTCAGCGCATCGTCACCCTTTACGAGCAAGGAGAAGGGTCGATTCGGCAACTCGCCAAG
>JBCDAJ010000130.1:0-18633 GCA_039185935.1 Cyanobacteria bacterium P01_F01_bin.56
GGCCTACATTGAGCCTGGCCTTGAGGCCTATGAGCAACAGTACAAGGCACGGACGCTCAAGCAACTTCAGAGGAAAGCCCAGGTCTTAGGCTTTGACCTTGTGCCTCAGATTGTTGCCGATGCGGATGTTTCTTAGGAGACTGGTGCAAGATCTGAGTTCAATGCCAGTGCGCGCTTTCGCTAGCATCCGATTGTCGGCTTTCGCTGCTGGATGCAATTGCCCCTCTTAACTGGTAATCTGTACCTTGGATTGTTCTTCAGAGATGTTTTGACAGGAACTCTGATGAACGTTCCCATGCTCTTTGGAAAGCATTTGAGTCATAGCTATCGTTATTTTCGTTGGCAAAAGCATGTTGCGCCTGATAACGATAAAACTGATAGTCAACGCCTCCTTCTTTTAAGCGGGTTTCTAACGCATCAACCTGCTCTATTGGAAAAAACACATCATCTAGGGCGAAATGTCCTTGAAATGGAATGGAAATATTTCGTGTGTCTCCAGCTTCTGCTGGAGGAACACCATACCAACAGACTGCTGCATCCACTTCAGAGATATGAATAGCAGATAAGACTGTAAGCGCTCCTCCCATACAGAAGCCCATCACACCTACCCGACGACTTCCCTGCTTAAGGAATTGGACAGCTCCCCGTATATTTTGAGTTGCTGCATCATCAAAGTCCAAATTACTCATCAAGTGCTCAGCCTCGGCAGCTTCTACAGTCACTTTGCCCTCGTATAAATCTGGAACAAGCACACGGTATCCTTGTTTTGCCAAGCGATCAGCTAATCCTTTGATTTGGTCATTTAGCCCCCACCACTCCTGGATCAAAACAACGCCAGCACCTATATCGGTAGAAGCCGAATAGTAGCCTTTACAGCTTTGAGCATCAGGCCGTTTAAAGTTTATTAATTCACTCATTTTCATTACTTGATAAAACCAATGAGGACAACATCGTTTCGAATATAAGACTAAAGGTTTATTTCTTGTACATCATCTAATTTAATCATTCGCTTATCTTGTGAGTTCGAAATTAGCTCAAACAAATGCTCACAAGCTATTGGAGGATGCACAGCATCTTCTGATTCTGAGCTTCTCAGAAAATATACAGGCATAGTTAAGTTCTCAAGCTCATTAGAGCTTAGATCCGAGACAGCAGCACCCAGATACATTTTTCTAGCATTCTCCCATCCAACCATTTTCAAATTTTCAAGAACATCAGAGGACACTTTTCCTTGAATATCATCTATAAACTCATAAAATTCCTTTCGACCTTTAATGGACTTTGAAACGTGAAGAAATTTTTTCCGAATATTAGAGCGTACGCAACCAAATGTTGGCACCTTATAAAGCACTAGATGATCTACCAAGAAGTGGTCAAAGAGTGCCGCATGTATAGCAATCATTGCCCCCATTGAGTTCCCTACTAATCCCACAGGAGCTACTGCACTGTTTTTGAGGAGGACGGCTAAAGCCTTTCCATAGGACTGCCAATTAAGGCACTCCCCAGGCAGGTCTGCCTGCAAGGGCACACCATTGTATCCTGGCAAGTTTACAAAACCATGCGAAATTACTGACAACTCATCCGGTGGTCGTATATCACCCAGGAAGTCGTTAACGTATATCCTCTTAACCCCTGACCTTACATCTCTATTGAGAACAAGACTAATTTGACCTAGGGCAGAATCACACGAATACATTAGGCTCATGGACAAAAGCCTTCTTTTAAGAACTGAGAAGCAAATATATATTTTTGTTACGACTCAGAAAAATCTCCTGGCTCTTGCTAAACAGGCAGTTATCAAGGAGAAGAATGCAAGCATTCGGGCGCGAGGTCGTTCGCCGCTCTTGTACTTTACTACCCTCGCCTATCTAGTCATGGTCGCCATTAAGCAACTTTCCCGAGATGGTTACTACAGCATAAACTTCATCTTAAACCATCACGAAATTAACCCTAAAGACTCTCACCGTATCTGCTACGAGACACTCAAGCAGATAGGTCAGCTCCCTTCTACTACACAAACTCAGGAGTATGATTATCCAAAGGATATATTATTTCCAAGGTATATCAACCCTAATTCATGGGTAAATTTTTTCCACGAAAGAGATCCTGTTCCCGAGAAATCTTATTCCGCATTCTGCACATTAGCAGAGGAGTTTGACCCAGATGCTGAATTTTGCAGAAAAAAGGCAGCAACCTTTGATTTAAGTAGGCCATCTGATGCGGAGAGGATTTTCAAAGATTGCAGAAAGCAAGTTGAGTGCCTTCTTGAAGCAGCTTCCAAAAGGTTACTCATACCTGAAGATGATATAGATACACAACTAAAGCTATACAAAACAATGCTGGGCATCAAAAATAGAGAATTCTTGATTGATAAAGAGCACGTGCATAAATTAGCCGAGTCGGATATTTATTACGACTCAATAGGGTATGTAAATAATACGCCAGTACTCAAGATAAGGTTAAGAGCAAGAATTTTATTACCTAATTGTGAAGCTCAACATGTAACTTGGGGATTCGCAATGGTGAATACTGAATCTGGTTGTAGTG
Source organism: Cyanobacteria bacterium P01_F01_bin.56 (assembly GCA_039185935.1). GTDB lineage: Bacteria > Cyanobacteriota > Cyanobacteriia > Phormidesmidales > Phormidesmidaceae > Halomicronema. The sequence goes on from JBCDAJ010000130.1 coordinate 2,548, forward strand.
AGCTGTTACTAGACAACCGGCCATTTGTATGGACTGGAAACGAGGTGAAAGTAGGTGAACAATCCTTAAGGAAGGTTCGCCTTCCAGACGGCGTTCGGTTAACTGAAAAAGCCATCCAGTTACTAAGAGAAGCCTGTAAAAGATATGCTGGACAACAACGAATTTCTAATTTTGGCGGATGGCTAAAAGATACAAATCTAACTATTTTTAGGAATTCTTATTTGACACTTAGACGCTCAGGAATAACAGATGAAAATGAGCTGAATTATAGGGCACTAATGGATACGCCGTTTGGGAAAGCTCGCTGTAGATTAGGAATTACATCATTTAAAATACATTCCGGAGATTGGGATAGTAAAGGAATTCCAAAATATGTCTTTATAAAATCCGCTTGTGAGCCTGGACGAGAAAATTTTTCACTATAGGCATAATCATGGTTGTAGATCAAGATCAGCTTGTTTCTCGAATTAGAGATGTAGAGAGTTGGAATCAATGGCGAGTATATAACCCTGATATCTCAATACATTTGCCTGGAGTGCAACTAAGTGGCTTTGATTTAAGCGGTATAAATTTAAGCAATTCTAACCTGAGTAGAGCCAACTTTAAAGGCAGCATTCTTGTGGGTGCAAATTTTTCGAAGGCAAGACTAAATAATGCCTACTTCAATAGTGCCGATCTGGCAGAAGCAACACTAAAAGAAGCTGTTGTCGAAAATGCCAGGTTCTCTTCAGCCATCTTGGACAGCGCGTGTTTTGCCCAGGCATCGCTAATTCATGCAGATTTATCCGATGCTCAACTTCATAAGACTGATTTAAGCGGTACGTGGCTAAATCATGCAAAATTAGCAAGGGCAGTTCTTTATAGAGCTTGCGTTAAAAGTTCTTATCTTGTCAAGGCTGATCTTTATAAAGCCAATTTGGTTGATGCAAAATTTTCAGACTCTGACCTTAAAGAAGCGAACTTGACTGAGATTGATGGTGATGGAACAGACTTTTCGCGAGCCATCCTTGTTAACGCAAATCTGACACGCGCACAATTGCTTAATGCTGTATTTATAGAGGCTCAGCTCACGGGTGCTTGCATACAAGATTGGCATGTAGGGAGCTCTACAAACTTAAGTAAGGTAGATGTGAAGTATATCTATCACGCACTAGCAACTGACCAGACAACAGGAGAACGTACATATTACGATGAGCGCCGTCCATGTGTTGGTAATTACAGCCCTGGGGAGTTTGAAACACTTTTCAAACAGGCAACGGATACGATTGATCTAATTTTTCAAGAGGGCATTGACTGGAAGGCATTCTTTCAGTCAATGCAAGAACTCAAACGCGAATATCCCGGCCAAGAAATCGGTATACAGGCAATAGAGAAAAAACCTGGTGAAGCATTTGTTGTTCGAATAGAGGTCCCTGAGAATGCCGACAAAGCAGCAATTGAGAGCAGTGCAAAAGAACTGTATGAGACTAAGCTAGCCCTTGTAGAACAATGCTACCGGGCCAAGCTGCAAGCTAAAGACAGTATAATTGCAGCCTATCAACAACAGAATACAAGCTTGATGAATATAACCAAGACGTTAGCAGAGAAGTCCCCTATGCCTGAAACTCCTAAATATGACTTGCGCGGTGCCCAGTTCTCTGGTGGTTTTGCCGAAACTGTTCAGGGCAATCAAATTGGTGGTCCAATCAATAACCAAGCTGCCGCAACGCCTTCTCTTGCTGAGGCCGCTAGCGAAATCCAAGACCTACTCAAGCAGCTAGAGTCCACCAATCCCACTGCCACCGAGGCAGATCAAACCGCCTACCTCAATGCAATGATTCCCCCTACCCGGCGAGAGCGATTTATCGGTGCGCTCAAAGCTGCTGGCGACGCCGCCATTGATGAGGTGCCCTATTTACCCGTACTGAGAGCGTTGGTTGAGGGCTGGCAGCAGCCCAATGGCTAGAAGGGTGCATTAAACTGCTATTCTTCTGGCGTATCGCCTTGACGGGCCACGCTGAAAAGAGCAATCACGTCTGGCATTTGCGATAACTACAAGCCCTCAGTCCACAGTTCATCGATGCAGAGCTACAAAAATTTCGCCTTGAGCGTCTCTGCTTGGCGCGAAAGCGACTGTCGAACCACAGATGACAGACCGTGCAGAGCGCCTTGAGATTGCTGGGATTTTGATTGCGAGGCTGCTGGTCCAGGTGAGCCACCGTGAGCAGGTATCGCCGGGGAGCCGCTTCCAGCTTTGCCGGAAGTGGCGTTTGCCCCTACCGCCAGCGCTGCACCCGCTCCAAAAAATTAGTAACAATTTGCTGGGTTGACGGCAGGGGCGCTGACAGTGCTGACAACACCAACGGGCTTCGTGCTTGATGTGTAGCGCAATGGCCTGCCAACCATAGGGATATCGGGCTTTGATGATGAGTATCCCCTCTGCGCCCTGTGGTGCTAAAGATCGCCAAACGGCCCTAATCGAGAGCAATTGATCAAATAATAACCCCTCGATGCCGAGACACCGAAGGGGCGTTTGTTATGAAAAGTAAAAAATAGCAGAGAAACTGAGAGCGTCCCGTCGGACACCTATCAGGATGCCTGAGATGGTCGAGAAGGAACAGAGCCCAGCCACCACAGGATTACCCAATGCCTGCACAAGCCCCCGCCTTCCAGGAGTATGCCAAAGTGGCTTGATGCAATGAGTCAAATCTAATTTGCAAGAGGTCCAATGCCATAGCCGGTGCCATCTTTGATGAAATCGCTGTCGTCGCCGTTGTTCCAGATGAAGCGGTCACGTCCTGCCCCTAAGAGGGCAAAGTCGCTACCGGTCTGACCAACCAAAATGTCATTACCTGAACCCGACACAATGAAACCGTTGCCAGCTCCGGCAAAAATCAGATCATTTTGGTCGCCACCCTGAATTTGGTCGTTGCCAGTGCTGCCGATGATAATATCGCCGAGGTCTTCAATGCCGGGGGCATTCTCAAAGATTTCGCCGATGATGAGGTTGACGAGGTTAGTGAGTAAGAAATTCCTGGGTCTTCTCCAAAACAGGTGAGTGAATGTCAGTCTGTTATCGGTACACCGGTCACTCGCAGTCGGTTTTAACGAATTAGAAGTTTCTCTGGGTTCGGCAGTCCCATGACCGGCTCTAATCACTCGGCATCAGGCGATCGCGGTCATTAACAATGGGTGAAAAAAACTGCTTAAGGTGGCGGATGAACTGGATTGATACCGATGCTCTAAAATCCAGCGACCCATCTCCCCCTTGGCCCCCTTGACCTCCATCGCCCGCCCTTCCGCTCTGTAGCGCTATAGCAGAATGCGGAATGCGGAATGCGGAGTTCGAAATAAGAACGCTGTCTGTGTGGTCATTTCAGAAATCACTGCTGTTCTGACCTAATTGCGGATGGCCATATTCTGGGGGCACTGAGACTACTTTAATCTCGCTCGAAGCTGCCTTAAAACCGTCCCGGCGGTTAACATCGCCCACTTTCCGCCCCGGTCTCTTAGCCGGATTGGCTCTTTAGGCCCATCGTGAACTTAGCTGTTTCAGCGTCAGCGACGTCGGCTACTAGAAAGTTCTCTGACCGCAACTGGCTCCCGGCTAGAGCTGGATCGGGCGTCCCTGTTCGGTAAAGGTCACGTCATCGATGCCAAGAGCGGGATTTTGTAATAACGTTTCTCGCAGGCTGCCGAACAGTACGCGCTGTTCACAAATCGAGAGCGAAATAAAGTGCCGAGTGGCATCGGGCTTACGGCGAAAGTCAATCGTGACGGTGTTACCTTTGCCGTCAGGCACAATGCGATAGCCTGACAGTTCGAAATCCAATAGGTGAGGCATTTGGTCCGCCAGCAAAAAGTGAACGATTTGCGGAATGGCTTTGTCGGCAGCGATCGCTTTGGGTTCCCCAGCATAAGTGTCACAGGCGGCCGTTGGGGTATACAGCGTGATCGTGAGGAGATCGGCTGGCGTTGCCGGGGCAGATTGCGGCTTTTGGGAATCACCCTTAGCGATTTCGACACTATGACGGCCCGCTTCTTGCCATAAGGATTCAGTAGCCCCCAAGCTCTGCGGGAGCTGGGCAAAATAGCGATCAACGCTAGTCGATTGCGGGGTTGGGGCCTCTTCGGTCAGAGACGGGGGCGGCGCGATCGCGCCCACGGTCAAAATGCCCAAGCCCAAGCCCAACGCGAGTGAAAATCGCTGAGGCAGCTTGGCAAAGCGGTGTAAGCTTACTTTGGTCATATTTCTATGCGCTCCTGATTGACACCCTAAATGGGCTATCGCTGTGGCTGAAACCCGTTGGAACCACCGACATATTTTGTCGCTGTCGCGGTTTACCCCGACCGACTACACAACCGTCATTAATACTGCCATCAGCTTTCGCGAGGTGCTGTCGCGCCGCAACAAAAAGGTGCCAACCCTGCAGGGCAAAGTTGTGACCAATCTGTTTTTTGAACCGTCGACTCGCACCCGCAGCAGCTTTGAACTGGCGGCAAAACGACTGTCGGCAGATGTGCTCAACTTTGCGCCGGGAAGTTCTTCGCTGACCAAAGGGGAGACCATTCTCGATACGGCCAAAACCTATCTGGCGATGGGGGCCGACATGATGATCATTCGCCATGCGGCGACCGGCGTGCCCCACGCGATCGCCGCCGAATTGGATCGGTTGAAGACCGGGGTGGGCGTTTTGAACGCAGGGGATGGGCAGCATGAACATCCGTCGCAAGCACTCTTAGATCTTTTGACCTTGTGTACCGTGCTGAATCCGGAAAACCCCAGCATTGATTTACTGCAGGGCAAAAAGATCGCGATCGTCGGCGACATCATTCATTCCCGCGTCGCGCGGTCAAACCTTTGGAGTCTCACCGCTTGCGGGGCTGAGGTGCATCTGGCCGGGCCACCCACGTTATTGCCACCGGGATTTGTGGAAGGGTTTCAGCGATCGCCGGTAGATCCGCCTGAGTTGACTCGCCAGCTCGCCCAGCACAGTGACCTGGATGCCGCTTTGGACGGAGCTGATTTTGTGATGACCCTGCGTCTGCAGCGCGAGCGCATGACCCAACATCTGCTGCCAAGCCTGCGCGAATATCATCGGGAGTTTGGCCTATCGCACGCACGTATTCAAGTCTGTACTCCCGACGTGAAAATCTTGCATCCCGCACCGGTCAATCGCGGCGTTGAAATCACCTCCGAACTGATGGATGATCCAGACCGCAGCCTGATTAGCCAGCAAGTCACCAGCGGTGTCGCTACCCGGATGGCGCTACTGTACTTAATCGGTACGGGGGGTCAGAGTGCTGCTGACATTGCTCATTAATCCCGATTCGCTAAAATCCAGCGACCCAGCTTTCCCCTCTGCCCCTTTTCTTCCATCGCCATCCCCTCCAATCTGTAGCGCTACCCTGAAAAATTGGCACAACGGCTTAGAACAACGACTGCCTAATCATCGGTTTGGCAGTATAAAAGAGTTGCCAGCGGCAGCAATCATGGGTGCTTGGCTTGGTCCGCGTCACCCAGGGTTGATGTGTTTCGGTCGGCTAATGGCGCTAATTTTATTGAGGATGCTTGAATGGAACTTGATCCAAACTCTCTAGAGTCTGGCGATCGCTACAAGCTACTCATTGGGAGTGTGGTGCCTCGTCCCATCGCGTTTGTTTCTAGCCTTTCGTCCCAAGGGGTGGTGAACTTAGCGCCGTTTTCTTATTTCAATGCCGTTGGCCATAAGCCCTTGGCCCTGATGTTTAGCGTCAGCAAAAAGCCCGATGGCAGTGAAAAGGACACGCTGCGTAATGTGCGCCCGGTCAGCGACGGGGGCCTGGGTGAATATGTGATCAACCTGGCCGTGGAAGCTTACGTGCCGCAGGTCGCGGAAGCCGCCGAACCCTTGCCCCACAGTGAATCAGAGTTTGACTATCTAGCGTTGACGACCGCTCCTAGCCAACTCGTCGCGCCGCCGCGCGTGGCCGAGTCGCCAGTCGCGTTTGAATGCAAGACCTTACAAATTGTGCCCGTTGGTGAATTTACGATGGTGCTCGGTGAAGTGGTGCATTTGTTTATCCGGGATGATTTGGTGGACGATCGCTATCGGGTCGATACTGATAAGTTAGCCGCCGTTAGTCGCATGGCCGGTAACGACTACTGCTATACGCGCAATCTGTTTACCATTCCCAACGGCTTTTCGGCGGAGAAGAGGGCGGCTCTACAGCAATCCCCACCATAGGGAACAAGCGCGAGCGGCCATTGGTGATCGCACCCGAGATGAGTAACCATCACTGACTCGTGATGCGGCATTCTTCGAGAGATGACTGCAGGATTGCGGCAAGGATTTGTATGCTGTATAAATAGCCGTTTTGTACGTGTCGAGGGTGATTTGTGGCTGTAAATTCAACCCTGCCCTTTGTGCCAAACCCGGAGACAACTGAGGGCGACCACTTTGCCATTACCTTTGCGCCGCTATCGCTCGATGAGGTATACCGCTTGGCAGATGACTCGCGAAATGGGGCGATCGTGGTGATGAGCGGCATGGTGCGCGACAACACCGAGGGCCGCGCCGTCTCTTGTCTGGAATATCAGGCTTATGAGCCGATGGCGCTGGAAGTTTTCAAGACCATTGCCACCCAAATTCGTCAGCAGTGGACCGACGTCACTCGCATCGTGATTCACCACCGCACGGGCAAGCTCCTGGTTGGGGAAATTAGCGTGCTGGTCGCGATCGGTTGCCCCCATCGCGGCGAGGCGTTTGAAGCCTGTCGGTATGCGATCGACACCCTCAAGCACAACGCCCCCATCTGGAAAAAAGAACACTGGAAAGACGGCTCCAGCACTTGGGTCAGCATCGGTGCTTGCGAAGAAGAATAATGACGGCAACGTTCATTGCCCTCTTGTGGCCAACGCAACCCTCTAAAATCAAGATATCTTCGCTCGGCAGGGGCCGCCATGACTTACACCCCCACCCAAACCCTTGGCTTTGAGGACTTTGTTACCCAATACGGTGACGATCCGCGCTATGAACTCATCGATGGAGAATTGCGTGCCTTGGAACCCACTGGGCCTCACGAAAGCGTTGCGGGTAAACTCGCCGGCCACATCTATGCAGAAATCTTGCGCCAAAGTCTGACTTGGACAGTGCCCAAAAATTGCCTCATTCAGCCCCCAGCGACGGCAGCCACGGCTCTGCGCCCCGATGTAATTGTGCTGGACGAAGCCGCTCTCAGGGCGGAACCCTTATGGCAACGAGAGCCAATCATTACGTCTGGTGCCCCCATTCGTCTGGTCGTTGAAGTTGTGAGCACTAATTGGCAAGACGATTATGCTCGCAAGTTAGAAGAATATGCCCTGCTGCAAATCGCTGAGTATTGGATTGTGGATTTCGCTGGCTTGGGGGGCACTGCTTTCATTGGTCGCCCCAAGCAGCCGACGTTTACGATTTGCCAACTCCAAGGGGATGAATATCATCGCACCTTATATCGTCTGGCAGAATCGATTCACTCTCACGTCTTGCCTGAGCTGAGTCTACAACTGGAGAACGTGATCTAGACGGATCAAAGTGATGCAGTCCGTTTATGAACGGATGCCCACCGTGACTCTGGCCTAAGATAGCAACAGCGAGTGGGATAGAAAGGATGTCAGTTGCAGTCACAGAGGCGATTACCACACTGGCAGAAGCGGAAGCCCGGTTTCATCTCACGCGCACCGAAGGTGAACAGTTTTTCCCTGAATGGTGTGTAGACCTGCCTGCCCTGACCGAGGCTGAAGAGACTGGACTCGCTGAGTTACGCCGTCGCTACCTCTATCAAAGCTCCCAGGGGAATTTATTAGAAAGCAGCGTGATGCTGCTATTTGCCTCACCCCTGCTCACGCTAGCGGGATTTTACGATCCACCGTTTAGAGTCAGAGCCGAGGAATCAGTACAGCTCCTGTTGGCAGACTCAGAAGAGGTGCTACAAGGTCGTTTGGATGTGTTGGGCTTGAAGGAGCACTTTTGGGTGGTCGTACTGGAATCTAAAAAGACGGCGCTTTCGGTCTGGTCAGCCCTGCCGCAAACCCTGGCGTACCTAGCGGCAAATCCTCACCCAGAAAGACCCAGTTTTGCTTTGATGACGAATGGCGATGATTCGGTTTTTGTGAAACTAGTCCAGACTGAAGGGCGGCAGTACAACTTTTCTCGAGCGTTTGCGGCCTTAGCTTCTCATCAAGAACTGCAGTACATTTTGCAGGGATTGAAGCAATTGGGTCGTGTGGTTGCCAGTTAAACGCGGCAGTTGATCGAGAAATAGGTGCCACTCTCGATTTGACGAATTCTAATTTGAATCTGAGATAGCTTCTTTGATTTGCTAGCGCTAGCGGCTGTAACAGAGTTGACAAAAAAACAGATGGCGCGAGATGAAGCCTATCAGGAATCGGAGTGGCGGATTGAAGCAGCTCGCCAAGAGGACACAACTTAGTCTGTGTGCCAAACAAACGCCGCGAATTCCTTTGGGTGCATCCAAATTTTGTCAGCGAGTATTAACTGGCACAACTTCAGAATGGGCGATAGCAGTCTGTTCAAATATTAAGACGCCCCAGCTTGTGTAGTCTGGATTACATTGCACTCCTCGTGAAAAACGCATGATGCCTACATTGAGCAAGGTTTTCAAAGCATGGATGATGCTTTAAGCCTGGGAGAGTGATGCAGTTATGCGGATTCTATTGGTAGAGGACGATCGCCACCTATCGGCATCGCTTTCAGAAGCGTTAGAAGCCATGCAATATATCGTGGATGTGGCTACGGATGGCGCAATGGCTTGGCAACAAATGCTGCTGCTGCCCTACGATTTGATGCTGATGGATGTCACGCTGCCCTGCGTTGATGGTCTGACGTTGTGTCAACGGATGCGATCGCACAGCATCGATTCTCCAGTGTTGATGCTGACCGCTCGTGACACCAGCCAAGACAAAATTGCGGGTCTCGACGCGGGAGCCGATGCTTACATGGTCAAGCCTTTTGAATTAGCAGAACTCACTGCCCAGATTCGGGCCTTATTGAGGCGAGGGCAGACCAGCGCCAGTACCACGCTGCTATGGGGAGCTTTGCGCCTCAATCCCAACACCTTTGAAGTCACGTATCAAGACACGCCCCTACGGCTCACGCCTAAAGAATTTGCCATTCTTGATTTGCTTATCCGACACGGGCGTCGAGTCCTGAGTCGCCACTTCATTCTGGAGTCGATTTGGCAAATGGATGATCCCCCCGGTGAAGAGACTGTCAAAGCCCATCTCAAGGCCCTCAGACAGAAATTACGTAAAGTCGGAGCCCCTCGCAATTTTGTCGAAACAGTTCACGGTTTGGGCTATCGCTTGATGGACGTAGCGTAGCGAGACATGACAGGAAGCGCAGCGTAAGGAGCAAGAAAGGATGGGGCAAGGGGGCACAAGGAGCAGACGAGAATTGTAAGGTGACTAAAAGTTTTGAATGGTTCAGAGCTTTACAACTCGAATTGCTTCCTTCCCCCTTGGCCCCCCTGCCCCTTCATCTCCCCGCCCTGATTCACTCAATATCCGGCAGCTGCACCGTCACACAAGTTCCTCGCTCAGGATGACTGTCAATCGTTAAGGTCCCTTGATGAATGTCGACACAGGTTTTCACCACGGCTAACCCCAACCCAGTTCCTGAAGCCGCGCCCGCATTTTCTCCTCGATAAAAGGCTTCTAGAATGGCCGATCGCTCTTGCGGCAATATCCCAATGCCTTGATCAATGACCTGCAAGCAAACGGTGGCTGGTTTGTGGTTAATCACCAATCGAATCAAACTGTGCTCCGGTGAATATTTAGAGGCATTGGATAACAAATTAATCAAGATCGAACTGAGCAAACTTTTATCCACAAAAACTTTCGTTTTAAGGGCATTGCCTTCCAGTGACAGGGTTTGTCCAGCTCTGAAGTGAAGCTGTTGATAGAGCTGCTGACAAAAAGGCTCTAGGGCCACAATTTCAGGGTTGAATTCCAACTTGCCCGCTTCTGCTCGAGTCAACGTCAACATATCGCCGACCAGTTTGCCCATTCTTTGTGCAGCAACGCAAATGCGATCGATATTGTTTGCCCGTTTTTCTGGGGACAAATCATTGAAGTTAGTGGCCAGTGATTGAGCAGAAATGGAAATAATACTGAGGGGTGTCCGCAGTTCGTGGGAAGCCATCGAAAATAGCCGCAGTTTGAGGTGACTGAGTTCTCGAGTTTGTCTGAGTTCACTTTGCCAGCGAGAAACGTATATGAGGATGGTGGCTGTCAATAATAGGCCAATGATTAAGGTCGCCAGCGTGCCCCAGAGCCAAGCGTACTGAGTCGCTGGGACAAAGACAATTTGCCATTCCCGCTGACCTAGCTGAATCTGTTGAATACAGTTTTCGGGTTCCGCACATAAGGAATTGCTAGCTTCAGGAGGGAGAACACTACGGGTTTCAGCGCTGACGCTTTGTGAGGCCGTACGGTAGACGCCCAATAATTGCTCGGTAGGTTCAGCAGTTTGGTCAAGAATATAAAAATCAATGTCGTAATCCAGATCCTGCAAAGACTCTTCGATGACATCGGCGACTCGAAAAACGCCGAGAACGTAGCCTAAAACGTTATCTTTGCTCGCTAAAGATGTTGCGTTTTGCGTTTGATAAATAGGGACAAATACCAAGAATCCGTACTGGTTTTCATTGGTTTCCTGAACGAGTTGAATGCGACCGGTGGCCGCGATCGCTCCCGTATCTCTCGCCTTTTCCAAAGCGATGCGGCGGGTCACATCCGAAGCTAGGTCATAGCCCAACGCCGCTTCATTACTCTCTATGGGTTCTAAAAAGGTAACTGGCACGTAGCGATCGCGCTCTGTTGCCGCCACTAATTGACCCGTGTTGAGATCGCGCTCAGTAATCAGCGCCCGACTGTTATTGGTGGCTGCCTGTAATTGCTGCTCATAATTAGCGCGATCGCTTTGAGCTACTTGAGGGGCCCACTCCAGCGCCTGAATACCCGGATAAGTATCAACGGCCCGACTTACAAATCGCCGAAAAGCCGCTTCATCTACCTGATTATTAGCAGCATCATATAAGTCGCTAATCGATAGCAACAGTTCTGTATAGCGATTGGTGGTACGCTGCAAAGCTGTCGTGAGATTATTAGTTTGCTTTTGAAATTCACTTTGCCGAGAGAGTCTTTCCCAACGCTCTACCCAGGCGGTTGTTGCCAGCGTTGCTCCCAAACCCAAGACTAAAATTAAGCCCGTCGGCAAATAGCGCAGAAAAGAATACATCGCCAGTTTTGCAAGGTATAGCTAAGCGCCTTATCCTACCGGAAATGTAGAGACAACTGCAGACATAGCAGAAGGCGGAATTCTGAATACCCTTTGGGCAGGGCAGAGCCCTACGGAGTTCGGCATCAGAACACTGGCTGTGTAGTGCTTGGAGAAATTATAGCCAGTCTCAGTTAGGTTTGAACAGGGTAGATCGCTAGAGCCTTGATTTGGCAAGACTTCCAGTTCTGCCTTTTGCCCTTCGCCTTCTGCCTTCTGCCTTCTGCCTTCGCCTTCTGCCCTTCGCCCTTCGCCTTCTGCCTTCTGCCTTCTGCCTTCTGCCCTTCGCCCTTCGCCTTTTGCCCTTCGCCCTTCGCCCTTCGCCTTTTGCCCTTCGCCCTTCGCCTTCGCCCTTCGCCCTTCGCCTTTTACCTTTTGCCCTTCGCCCTTCGCCTTCTGCCTCTGCCTTCTGCTATCCCACTGTCCTGACCTGATTGCAGAGCGCTATAGACACCGAAAAAGGTTAGTAACTGTTAAGGTCTGTCATCAATTAACGACAGTTACAACAACAAGCTTAAAGCTGACTGCCGACATCAACTGAGCAAGCTAAGAGACTGTGCTGATGGCTACCCCAGATTTTAATCATTAAGTAATAACAGCATCGACAAAAAAACTTTCCGATTTCTTCCCGATTTCTTCTCAAAAAATTGCTGTGGTAAAACATACATTGACAGCCAATTATGAGATAGCTTGTTTAATCCTGCTTGAATTGTATCGCTTTTTACCATTCATTAAAGAATGCGTTTCTGGAGATGATTTAGCAGGTAATTGAGAATTTCTTAGACAAGCTTTTTCAATAATTTTGCCCTCCAATTTTTAACTGCCATGAGACGCCGACGCTTAATTCAAACCAGTATGGGATTTGCCGCTGGCCTTACCTTAGCGGGTGGCCTAAAAGCTTGTAGCAGCAATGATTCTGCTTCCACCCCAGAGACTGCCCCAGCAGAAACCGCCGAGGGCGGCGCTGAATCATCGGATGCCACCCTGACGGTGGTGCAAGGCGGCGGTTTCCCCAATAGTTTGGACTTGCACCGCGTGGGTACCAATCGTCCTGCCTATGGGGTTTCTTGGGTAATTTACGATCGCCTCATGACCTTTGGCACCAAGACGCTAGATGACGGTTCGACTTCCTACGACTACACCGTCCTAGAACCGGAGCTAGCAGAAAGTTGGGAAATGGCCGAAGATGGCATGTCCGTTACCTTCACCTTGCGACCTGACGCCACCTTCCACGATGGCACCATCGTTACCGCCAATGATGTGAAATGGTCCTTCGATCGCGCCGTTTCCATCGGCGGCTTCCCCAGTTTCCAGATGAAAGCCGGTGCCCTGGAAAGTCCCGATCAATTTGAAGTGGTGGACGACCAGACCTTCCGCGTGAAGTTTCTGCGTCCTGACAAGCTCACCATGATGGACATGGCCGTGCCGATTCCCGTCATTATCAATGCCAAGCTGGTCGAACCCCACCTCACCGATGAAGACCCCTGGGGGGCGGAATGGCTCAACAATAACGATGCTGGAAGTGGAGCTTACACCATCAAGGAATATAAGCCCAATGAGCGCATCGTTTTAGAGCGGTTTGAGGACTGGAAATCAGGCCCGATGCCCCAAGTCCAGGAAGTGATTTTGCTGAACGTGCCTGAAGCGGGTAACCGTCGCGCCCTGCTAGAAAAAGGGGATGTCGATATCAACTTCACCGTGTCCGAAAAAGACCAGACGGAACTGGACGCTACAGGCAATTTCACCGTGATCTCGACCCCAATTGAGAACTGCTTGTATTCCGTTGATATGCACGCCAACCCCCAGTTAAACGGCGAGGATAACCCCTTTGGTGATGTGAAAGTGCGGCAGGCGGTGTCCTACGCGATTCCCTATGACGCCATTATGGATACGGCTTTGTATGGTCAGGCGGTCCCCATGTTCGGCGGCGCTGCGAAGCCAGAAAGCATTGCCTGGCCCCAGCCCAGCCCCTACACCAAAGACATGGAGAAGGCCAAAGCCCTTCTGGCAGAATCTAGCTATCCCGACGGATTTGAAACGACGATTGCCTTTAATACGGGCACTCAAGAATGGGCGGAGCCAACAGTCGTGCTGATTCAGGAAGCACTGGCCGAACTGGGTATTACGGCCAATATCGAAAAAGTCCCTGGGGCCAACTTCCGCTCCGTTCTGGTCGAAAAGAGCCGCCCCATGATTATCAATAACTTTGGTGGCTGGTTGAACTATCCGGATTACTTCTTCTTCTACGCTTATCACGGGCAAGACGCCACCTTTAACGGCAGCTCCTATAAAAATTCAGAAATGGATACCAAGATTGAGGCTGCCCTAGCGTCGAAACCAGGCAATAAAGAGTATGACGACAACGTCAAAGGCTTTATCGAAATGGCCTGGCAAGAGGTCCCGCGCGCGCCGCTGGTGCAGCCTCAGCTCGGAGTCGCCATGCAGCCCAACGTCACTGGCTACCAGTACTGGTTCCATCGGCAGTTAGATTTTCGGCAGTTAGAGAAGGCTTAGCGCTTGATAAGTAGAGGAGCGACGGAGCTTTGGGGGATTGAGGGGCAAGGGGCCAGAAGGGGCAGGTGAGCTTTGGGAGCCAGATAGCCCGCAATGTTTCCGGCCTTAATAAGTTACTTATCCCCCACTCTCCCCTACTCCCTTTCTCCCCATCCCCCTTTTTTCCATCTCCCTTTCTCCCCATCCCCCCATCCCCCCTGTCCCCCTGCCGATTGATCTCGCTATCCACTAGCCCCTGAACAACATGGCCCATTCCACTGGAAAAGTTATTGGTCAACGCATTTTTGGTGCGATACCGAGTGTCATTGGTGTGGTAATGGTGACGTTCCTATTGACGAGAGCGTTGCCGGGAGATCCGGCGGCGTTTTTTGCCGGACCGGCAGCAACGGCTGAGGCCATCGAAGAAGTGCGTGCCACCCTGGGGCTCGACAAGACCTTGCCGGAGCAGTTTTTTCTGTATCTCGGTGACTTGGTACGGGGAGATTTGGGGACTTCTCTGACGACGGGGCAAACGGTGGTGTACGACTTGGCGACTCGGTTACCGGCTTCCCTGGAATTGACGTTGGCGGGGTTAGTGTTGGCGATCGCCCTGGCGCTACCCCTCGGCATTCTCGCCGCCACTCGGCCCAACTCTTGGATTGATCACAGCGTCCGATTGCTGGCCACGGCTGGCGTCTCTCTCCCGACCTTCTTCACCGGGTTGTTTCTCATCTACATACTGTACTACCAGCTGGGTTGGGCACCCGCGCCGCTGGGTCGCCTAGATATTCTCTACAGCGCTCCTCCCCAGGTGACGGGGTTGTATCTGATTGATAGCTTGCTAGCAGGCGATTTAGAACTTTTCTGGGCGGCGGCTTCCCAGCTCTTTTTACCGGCAGTGACGCTGGGATTGTTTGCCTTGGCTCCCCTCGCTCGGGTCACCCGTGCTTCCATGCTGGGGATGCTATCGAGTGATTTCATCCGCACGGCTCGGGCCAGTGGCTTACCCCCCCGGCAGGTGTTGTTTGGTTATGCCTTCCGCAATGCCATGCTGCCGGTGATCACGACTCTCGGCGTAGTGTTCTCTTTTCTACTGGGAGCCAACATCCTCGTTGAGAAAGTCTTTGCCTGGCCGGGAATTGGGTCTTATGCCGTCGAAGCCTTAGTCGCCTCTGACTATGCCCCCATTCAAGGTTTTATTCTCACGATGGCCTTGCTTTATGTCGTACTGAATTTGTTGATTGATTTGCTCTATGTCGTGATTGATCCGCGAGCGGGAGTTGAAGCATGACCTCTAGTACTTTGCAGCACACCCGATACGTCATCAGCGAAAACTTGGTCACCTTTGGGGCCTTTGCGCTGTTCTTGGTGTTGGTGTTGTTCGCGATTTTTGGCGAGGCGATCGCCCCCTATGATCCGTTAGCGAGCAACGCCACTGTCGCTCTGCAACCCCCTTCCAGTGCTCATTGGTTTGGCACCGACGAACTAGGTCGCGACATTCTCAGCCGAGTGATCGTCGCCACCCGGCTGGATTTAGGCATTGCCGTGGTGGCGGTGTTCCTTTCGTTTTTAGTTGGTAGCATTTTGGGAACTTGCGCCGGTTACTTTGGCGGCTGGAGCGATCGCATCATTTCCCGCTGCATCGACACGTTAATGGCCTTCCCACTTTTCGTCCTTGCCATGGGCCTTGTGGCCGCACTTGGAAACACCGTTACCAATATCATCTACGCTACCGCCATCATTAATTTGCCCCTTTACACTCGCGTGGTGCGCTCCGAAATTTTGGTGCGGCGGGAAGCTGGTTTTGTGGAAGCAGCACGACTCACGGGCAACAGCGAATGGCGCATTATGGCCCGGCACCTATTTCCCAATGTGCTGCCCGTGATGATGGTGCATATTTCTCTCAATATGGGGTGGGCCATTCTTAATGCGGCGGGCCTTTCATTTATCGGACTGGGGGTGCAGCCGCCGACTCCGGAATGGGGCATCATGGTCGCCGAAGGCGCGACATACATCGTGTCAGGTGAATGGTGGTTAGCCTTGTTCCCCGGTGCAATCCTGATGCTAGCTGTCTTTTGTTTCAATCTGCTCGGTGATGGCTTACGCGATCTGATCGATCCAAGGATGCGTACGTGACGAGAGCGGGGGAGATGAGGGGCGAGGGAGAAAGGGAGAAAGGGAGAAAGGGAGAAAGGGAGAAAGGGAGAAAGGGAGAAAGGGAGAAAGGGAGAAAGGGAGAAAGGGAGAAAGGGAGAAAGGGAGAAAGGGAGAAAGGGAGAAAGGGAGAAAGGGAGAA
>JBCDAJ010000131.1:0-18561 GCA_039185935.1 Cyanobacteria bacterium P01_F01_bin.56
CCCTGTCCACTGGTCAAGTTTCATCCACCGCAAAAGCTTTGTCCCTGCAAGGACACTCAACAATCGGCTTAATTGTCTAGTTTGGGGTACTCAAAGCCTGGGGTTGCAGCGCAGGCACAACTCTATTTGTCCAAAATCAAGGTAAATCTATCCAGGCATTTAGGATGGGCATTTTGCCCACAAGTAAGACAGAAGTAACAAAAAGCGGATACCTTCTCCCTAAATCACTTCAGAACACAGGAAGCCGGTTCACCAACGCAAGGTATCGATGAAGCCTACTAGTACTGCTCGGCGTAAGTTTGCGTAACATTAGCTCACTCTACGAGAAGCCGCTGCGCGTCTACACCCTAAATCCCTCTCCCAAAATTGGAAGAGGGATTTCAAACCACCGCTTGCTAACCTTCTCCCAGTTTTGGGAGAAGGGGCTGGGGGATGAGGGGGGATCAGTATCGAGACTTAAGCCGTCGAATGCTAGTGAGGCAACCTACTCTTCAGCCTGAATTCTGGGCTCTGCTGTGGCTTAGAGAAATATAGATACAATAAAGCCGGTCAGTCTGTTGGCTGACCGGCTTTGTTGTGCGGGCGGTTTTCGAGCTTTCGTTTAATCAGCGGCGACGCGAATATTGATCGTTGAAGTGACTTCGGCGTGCAATTTAATTGTGGCTTGGTATTCGCCTAGCTTGTTGATATCTGGAACAGAAATGTCACGACGATCTACTTCTTTTTGGGTTGCCGTTTGAATTGCTTCTGCAACATCAGTAGAAGTGACCGTACCAAAAATCGCGTCATCTTCACCAACAGGCTTTTTGATGACGAATATTCCAATCGTTTCTAGGGCGGTCTTCATCGCCTCAGCGTCTTTTTTGATTTGCTCTAATCGCTGACGAATCTCTTCACGGCGACGCTCAACCTGCTTCAGTACGCCAGGGGTCGTACGCACAGCCAACCCACGAGGGAACAGATAATTGCGAGCATAGCCTGGAGCCACCTCAACCAGGTCACCAGAAATGCCTAACTTACGAATATCTTCTTGTAGAACGACTTGAACTCGCTTAGCCATAATTTTCCTTACAACGCCCGGTCTATTACTCTACCGAAGGAAGGCTGATACTGGCAACTTTTATTTTGTGCCGCTGAGGGTGGCAGAATGGCTAAAGTTCCAGCCCATAAACGGTCTCAATGCAAAAATTATTGCTTGTTGTCATGTCAGCGGCATGGATAGCGACGATCGCAGTCCTTTCAGTGCAGAATGCGACGCCTGTTGCTATTCAGTTTTTCGGTCTCAAGTCTGTTGAACTACCATTTGGAATTATGCTCAGTTTTTGTACAGCTGGCGGAATGTTGGTAACGGCTGGTCTAGCCTTGCTGTTTGAGGGCAGACGTCGCCTCTGACAATATTTCTGCAACGCTCCGTGATGGGCTTGGAACCGCACAGCTAGCTAAACCTTACAGCCTGATCGGCTTTTGCTTGCCGCACTCGCCATGCCACCCGCTGCTGTAGCGGCTTAACAGCCGGTTGTAGTCAGTCTTGCTTTTCAGCCAGCAGTCGCTAACCAGTGATATCCCACCAACCAAAACCAGGGCCAATGAAGCGAACTGTGACCCACAAGGCAATCATGGCAAAAATGCCGATCCAGGCTCCTTGGGTGGTCCATTTGATGAATTTTTCGCTCTGATCTTTAGTGATGGGAACCCACGGCAAAACGGTCTTTTGTTTACCGTAATCTTCTCCCAGCTTTTCTTTGCGGCGTTTGGATTCTCCCATGGCAGACCTGTGAAGGGTGTCTACAAAGTGCGATCGCTGATGAGTGCTCACCAGATTACTCAGTATGAATCATACCGCGTTCTAAAAATGCTGCCGTCGAGAAGACACAGTCGTTGGATCTGACAACCAAAGATGCTGGCGCTGGTGTAAACGAATAGCGGGGTCTAGCGCTTGCAGAATTTGCCGACCGTAGCTGCGATGATTGACTCGATTATCTAAAATTGCCACCACACCTTGGTTAGTCCGCACCGGAGCGATCGCTCGCTGCAGTTGCATCAATGCGGTAGGGAGCAAATACAGTCGAAACCAATCTTGACGAGAGCGCTTATAGTAAGCCACTCGGCCAGACACCAGCGGGTCCTCTAGCGACGGGAGCGGTAAAGTAGCTAGCACTAATAAACTGGGCAGCGGCAATTGCGTTTGATGAGTCTGCCAAAATCGCCAGCCGGTTACAAGGACCCCATGCGTCGGTAGATCAGTTGTCTCGACCTGTACTCGAGAGCCAAATTGAGACGCGAGACTCGCCGCCACCTGACCCTTCAAAGGCGTATCGTCAACCAATACCACCGTAAAGCCCCCACGGCTAGTACTCGCCACGACTAGATAGGCCAGCTCATCTTGCAAAACGGGCTGAAACTCAGCCGTGTTTGGCAGGGGAATGCGATCTGGCAAATAGAGCTGAATCTCTTCGGTATGACGATCCGGGTTGAATTTGAGACAAGTCATATCGCCTAACCCCAACCGCTGTCGAAAGTCGGTTGCTTCAGTAGTCGCATCTAATGCCCCACCCATCAGCACCAATGGCTGCTGCTCCCAGTGCGTGGTCATAAACGGCGCAACCGCGATCGGCGCGCAGTTTAGCGTCCATTGCCCGCTTTCGCGGTTCAAACCGGCCCAATGTAGCGATTCAGCTCGGTTCATCTGTGCCCAAAATTTTTGCCACTGTAGCGGTAGAGCTGTTTGCGCCACATCGCTATCTAATAACACTTCTCGCAATGCCATGAGCATTTGTCTTTCTGGCTCATCTACGAGATGACAGTGATAAGGATTAGCCGGATGCTGAAAGACCTGATGCGTTAAACTCACGCGCGTATCGCGAATCAAGGTTTGATGTTGAGGATATGCCTGCATAAGGGTTTGCCAGGCATCAGCATCGAGCTTGACTGTCAGCACATCACGCAGCCAAAGTTCTAAGTCGTCAACGCCGTCAATAAAGACCGGCACGCCACTGGGAAAGCGCTGTTGCTGACCCAAGCGATCGCGCAACCAAGTCTCGGGCTTAGTGAGCAACAAGCCGCCAAAATCTTCATGGGGCCACTCATCTCCCCACCGTACCGGCTTTTCACAAGGCATCCACTCTTGCAAACGCGGAATATCTCCCAGCAGCACTGACTGCCGAATCGCGTCTGGCAACACCAGAATTGCCGGGCCAGGCCACAGCAGCAGTGACATCAAATAGCTGAGGCGATAGTGACCTTGATAAAGTGCTGCAGCCCCAACTTGCATCAAGGAACTGCGACCCA
Organism: Cyanobacteria bacterium P01_F01_bin.56; assembly: GCA_039185935.1. Taxonomy (GTDB): domain Bacteria; phylum Cyanobacteriota; class Cyanobacteriia; order Phormidesmidales; family Phormidesmidaceae; genus Halomicronema. The sequence continues at coordinate 3,289 of JBCDAJ010000131.1, forward strand.
AGCGCAGCGCTCGCGCAGCCAAACGAGCCATCGTCAGATGGTGAGGCCAGTCAGTATTGCGATGATGTCGCAGAAATGCCCGCAACTGTTCATGCACCTGTGCTTCCAGCACTTAACCTACTCCTAACTGCTTGATGCCCTTCATTGTGACATAGCTGTACCAAGGGTTCCCACAATTTGATACAGCTTGAGTCGCGAAACAGATTGAGTGAGCAGGAAGTTTCAACACACGTTGATTACGCTGCCTCAACCTTTCTCGCTTGATGGTCTGCAGTTTGTGAGCATAGGGCCAATACGAGTACCGGGTGGCATAGATTGGCATACCGCTTTTAGAGCGGAAGGCGGGGCGGCAGGGAAATCTAGAAACTGAGACGGTAGGGCGACTGCTGCCAACGAGTACTCGGGAAAGAAAAAAAGAGTTCAAGCATTTTGGGGATCTAAATCGCCCATCATCACAATCATGGCTTTTCGACCGCTGGATACTGCCGCTTGAAAAGTTCCAACATGACATTTGTAGAACCTGTTTAGTATTTTTGAACACCAAATTAGTTCAAAATTCTTGTTGGTTCATAAACTCTGAATATTTAGGATCAAAACCTAAATATTCCTTCTTGTGATCAGCACTACCTTGCTGGGATCATCGCAAAGAAAATTCACTAACTCATCTTTATCCTCTGGAAGATCTCTTGTAATCCCTGAGGGCAAGAGAATATGCGGAATTTGTAACTACTGCTGTGAAACGCTGAAAAGCAGCCTGCGATACCAATTTGCACGCTAAGGTGTGGTCATTTATAGCCGTTTGTAATTGCTTGGGGATCGTTGGTAGTCGCGTTTACAGCCAAATTTAGTTGGGGGTGTTAGGTTACATAAAGTTGTCCATTTTTTATCCCTTTTTTGAAAACCTATGGCTCAGATCATCGACCACATTCCGACTGATCAGTCTAAGTCGGTTCTTTGCTGTTATGTAAATGCCACTAGCAAAATGCAAATTGTTCGAATTACTAATATTCGTGACTGGTACTTTGAGCGCGTTGTCTTTCCAGGTCAGCGACTGATGTTTGAAGCACTATCCCATGGCCAGCTTGAAATTCATACTGGCATGATGGCGAGTGCAATCTTGTCTGATACGATTCCGTGCGATCGCTTAGTTGTGGATCCTGAAGAGAGGTCTCCTTGGGAAAAGCAAATCGCCCTGAGTGTCGAAACTGAACAACCGACGGCGGTAACGGCTGGCTCATAGTTAAATACAGCTAGGGCACTAGGACGTTAGGTCTGAGAGCAATCGCTTTTTGTTGAGATCACTTTATATTCTGCTGCTTTTTATCGCTGCTTCCATCGAGAAGTCATGTCTTACTCCTAAGCCGATAACGAATTCGTTATCGGCTTTTTCATTGTGCCAGTCGAGACGGTAGCTAAAACCGAGCGCCAGGCTGTTTGAGAAACAGAATTTCCGCTGCTGTACTCTGGCGTTGGAGGCTGTCGTTGCGATGAGGAAAGCGGCCAAATTGCCCAATCACATCGCGATGTCGATAGGCATAGTCAAGGGTTGACTGTAACTCTGGCGCCGATCGCACCAGAGTTTCAAATAAGCTAACGGCTCGCTGCTGATGTTCGATGTTCTCGCTGTGTTCAAATGGCAGATAGAGAAACATCCGCTCAACCGGGAGCAAAGCCAAGTCATGTTGACGAGTAATCGCCACGTCAGCTGCGGCTAGCGCTTGCGCATCGGCTTCAAAACAGCGAGCTGTACCGCGAAATATGTTACGAGGGAACTGATCTAGCAAGACCGTGAGGGCGAGGGCTGCCCGCGGCTGTTCGAGCCAGGTGTCAAATTCGCCCTGACGGGCTCGTTGATAGGTGGCGAGAAAGCGATCGCGAACGTGTTGATCAAACCTGGCATCCTTGCGAAACCAGATTTTGCGCTGCTGTCCATAGGCACTGTCAGGAATGCTGGGATCATCAAACCAGAAGGTCAGAATTTCTTGTGCCTCGCTCAAGTTTTGAATATCCATGGCTTAGGGCAGGACAGCCTGCGAGTGAGCGATTCCCTATCATCAAATACCTGTTATCAGATACCTGTCATCAGATAGATGAGGAACCATCCCTAAAACGCGGTGGTTTGAGCAGAGTCAACGTCAACACCGTTGCAGGGACAAGTTACATGATTAAAGGGGCGCATTGCTTCAGGTAATGGCTAATTAGGCACCCACGGCCTCCTTAGCGGCATACATGACCTCAACGTCGATGTTGGCATGGCCTTGTTCGCGGGCAAACTTTTCGGTGTTGCGTTTTACCTTGCCGCGCACAAAGCCAGGAACGCGCTTAAGTTCAGCCAGGGCATCGGTTGTCCAAGTAAGATCCGAATCAGCCGAAATCGTCTTGGTCATGACTTCCTTCGTATCATGCCCGCCAAAGATCTCTAGCAGATGATCCTCCATTCCCAGGGTGAAGGAATTATAAATCAAGTCCACTAGCTGGTTAGAGCCTTCGTATCCCAAAAAGGGACGATAGCCCACAGGGAAGTTTTGGATATGGATGGGGGCGGCAATCACCCCGCAGGGAATGTCTAAACGCTTGCCTACGTGCCGTTCCATCTGCGTGCCAAAAATGGCCGCTGGCTCGATAGTCGCAATTTTGTCGGCGATCGCGCCGTGATCTTCACTGATCAAAATTTCGTCGCAGTATTCCCCCACTTGCTGACGAAACCAGGCTTCATCGTATTTGCAGTAGGTGCCTGCAAGCACGACATGAATGCCCATTTCGCGGGTCAAGATTTTGGTCATAGCGGCGGCGTGGGTACTGTCACCAAATACGACGGCTTTTTTGCCGGTCAAATTTTGACAGTCGATAGAGCGCGAAAACCAAGCGGCATCTGACACAAATCGCGTTTGCTCGTCAATAAAGGTCTCGTAGTCGACCGTTGCCCCTTGATCATTCAACACCTTTTGCATCGCGCGGATGCAGCGAGCCGTTTCCACAATGCCCATGGGGGTAATGTTGACCGTGGGTTGATCAAAGATTTGCTGTAAGTAAGCAGCAGTGGCTGGCCCCACCTCACGATACGGCACCAGGTTAAACCAAGCGCGAGACAATTGCTTAATCTGATTGACCGAGACTTGATCCGGCAGCACCAGATTCACTTCGATGCCTAAATCGCCCATCAGCTTCACCAGCTCGGTGCGATCATGATTATTGTGAAATCCTAAGGTGGTGATGCCGATGATGTTGACCGAGGGATGCGCCGTTTTCTCGGTTGGCAGCTCGCCTTTTTTCTGGGCTTTTTCGATGTAAAACTGCACAATCTGCTGCAAGGTGCGATCGGCTGCCTGCAGCTCGTTCACTCGGTAATGGTTCACATCTGCCAGCAATACGTCGCATTGAGCATCTAAGCTGGCACGCTCGACAAAGTTCTGCAAATCTTCCTGCAAGATGCTGGAGGTGCAAGTGGGCGTCAGCACAATCAGATCAGGATTTTCTTCGTGATCTTTGCGCACAATATTGTCGACGACTTTTTCTTGCGAACCTTGGGCCAAAACGTGGCGATCAACAATGCTGGCGGTAACCGGGGTAAAGTTGCGCTCACGCTCTAACATTGAGCGCATAACGTTGAAATAATCATCGCCCAACGGCGCATGCATAATGGCATGCACGTTTTTAAAGGAACTCGCAATCCTGAGGGTGCCGATGTGCGCCGGACCGGCATACATCCAGTAAGCCAGTTTCATAAAGTGAGTCTCCTGTCGTGAGGTCTAAAACTACTCGTGAGGTTTTTGCCGAAAACCCTCGCTTTCCTTCAACGCAGGATTCACTCTTGAGTGATTATGATTGCCGTTGCAATCACGGTTCTGTGTTTTCTGTAAGACTCACTATAGTCAGCGATCGCCTTAAATTGGTGACTGTTACCCCAGCATTCACACACTGCAAAATTACTCAACAGTATGCTTGCTGCAGATCGCGTCAAAATACCTAGAAGAGAGACCCTTCGCGGCTTGCCTTCGCGGCTTGTATAGCGGTGTGCAGGCTAATCAAGTACAAGCAAAATCTGCTAATCCTTACGCAGAGAGATATTGAGCATTGAAACTGTACTTAATCAGAACGGGCACCGCTATAAGTGCTGTTAATCAGTTGATCTAAAGTCGCCTGGGGCGAAAAATTGCCACGCGTTGTGGCCATCCATGAAAGTTCTCTTCCAGGCCACCAAACCCATTGAGGATTCTAGAGAGCGTCTCGTTACATTAAGAGCGACAGCGCGATCGCTGGGGCAATCACCCAAAACACGATCGCTTGCAAGACAAGACGTCCACGATTTTGTTCTCTCGCCATTAGGCTGCTACTCCTGCTCACCGTTGAGCGTAAATCGTCGCTGGACTCAGAAATCAATCTCAAAATAGGGGGTTGAGTCGGTGTTGTAGACCAGGCTGCCCAGAAACCCGACAGCCGCGATCCGGATTCGTTAAAATTAGCTACAACTACTGAATCAAGAAAAACTGAATTGAAGAAAAACATGTGAAATTCATGAATTTCACTGTCTTGGCAATGGCTAGAGCACTGTTTACGGATTTTGAGCCAAAGTAAAAATCGATAAAAACTATGCTTTGGCAGGCATCCATAAAGCGACTTTGATGAGTAAAGTGGGGCTTTGAGGCTTGAGACCAAAAATACGCCCTTTCCAGAGTTAAGTCCGAATTATGTGATAACTCACAGAGCTGACTATCGCCAAGGGGCATGAGAGTTTCTTTGGGATCGCTCTTGGATTGTGCTTTTGGCTACGTTACTGCGTTGCTCAGGGCAGATCTCGGCAAGGGGTTGGGGCGGCTCTGGTTGGGGTTAAGACACCGCGCCCTCGCCCCTGCCGCGTGCCCCATAACCAGTACCACAGCGGCAATAAATAAAGGTACACCGCGTAGGGAATAAAGCTCGCATCGGCCAAAATCACCGTGGCGGGCACGAGCCCGGCAATATTCCACGGAATTAACGGGGCGATCACAACGGCCGAATTTTCAATGTCAATGGCGAGGATATCGGCATCCGCCTGGGTAGCGACATACTGCGGTTGCACAATTTGCTGGGTTAATAAAATCGCGATCGTTTGAGTGCAGCCAAAGGCACTAGTCAGCAAACTTGCTGCCACCGTGCTGCCAAACCGTCCCCGAGGACGGGGCCAGCGAGCCAGGAGTTGGCCGACATGATTGAACGTATCGCGGCCTGAGAGGAGTCCGGCTAAGGCCGTAGAAACCAGCACGACACTGCAAACTTGGCTCATGGCCCAAAGCCCACCCCCTTGAAAAATGAGGCTGAGTTCGTTGTCAGGAGGTAAGCGCGCTCCCAGTAATAACGTAGCGATTACGCTACTAATAGATTGAGCTTGCACTGTTAGCGCCAGGGCGATCGCACTGCCCAAGCTCAGCCACAGAGTTCTGCGTACGGGGCACCGCAGCAGCGTTAGGACAATCAGCAGCACTGCCGGCAGTAACGTCACCCAATGCACCGAAAACGTGGTTGGAATGGCCGCAAACAGTGAATTGTCTACAACGGTTAGCGGATGCTGCCGAGAGGCCCAAACATAAATGGCGGCAGACAACGTTAGCGGGACCCAACTCGTTTGGACCATGTATCGCAGATTGTCGGGTAGTGAGGTGTTGGTGATGGCCGCCACTAAATGAGCACTGGACGACATCGGCGAGCAGCGATCGCCGACATAGGCCCCGGCAATGATGGCTCCGGCCGTCCACCCTTCTGAAACGCCAGCCCCGCGCGCCATAATCATGAGCGCTAGCCCAATCGTGCCGGCACTGCCAAAGGAGGTTCCCAATAGGGTAGAGACCAAAGCCGTCAGAGCAAATGCTGAAACCAAAAAATATTGGGGATGGATTAGCTGCAGTCCGTAATACACCAGCGTGGGAACGGTACCCGCAACTAGCCAACTCGCGACGACGGCACCAATTAATAACAAAATGCTCAGCACCCCCGCCGACTGCCGCACCCCCGAATACATGTGGTGCCAGAGGTTGGCGCTGGCAACGCCGCGTCGCCAGTACACCGCTAACATGATCCCCAGCGTCAGCAGCAATGGCCAGACAATAAAAATGCCCCGCTCAACCGCGATGAACAATGCCATAAACGAAATTGTGAGCGCGATCGCAATATCCATCAGTTGGGCATCCTTACACCAAGTCAATGTCGTTGAGAGGCTATTTTTACAAACGTCTTAAAAGACAGTCACGCGTAGCCTTTCAGCTGCCTCGATGAAGCGGAGCAAATCGCTGAAACCTCTGTCAGGCCACAAATCAACAGCTGTCTAAGATTTACTTTGTAAATTAGCCCTAGAGTAGCAATCCTGATCGGTGGCCACTATCCATATTTTGGGGGTGCGTTATTGACAGCTTGCATCGAAGCCGATGGCTATTCGCCACTGTGGAGCAGCAGTAAGGATTCCAACGGGAAGCAGGAGCGCGGTCCAAATCCGCGTAAAATTGAAAGTCAATTATTAGTTTCGGTGGCGAGCGCGCATGAAGTCATACCTGGCAGCAGCTTTACAAATGACCAGCGTGCCAGATTTAGAGAAAAATCTGGCCCAAGCTGAAGATCTAATTGACCTAGCCGTCAAACGAGGCGCGGAACTGGTCACGCTGCCTGAGAACTTTTCATTTTTAGGGGCAGAAGACGAAAAACGCATCCGCGCTCAGGAAATTTGTGACGCTAGCGAACAGTTTTTAAAGAAGATGGCCCAGCGTTACCAAATCACCTTGCTGGGTGGAGGCTATCCGGTGCCAGGGCAGGGAGGCAAGTTTTACAACACCGCATTGCTAGTTGGGGCTGACGGCAGCGAACTGACGCGCTACGAGAAAGTGCACTTATTTGACGTCAACGTTCCTGATGGCAATACTTACCGCGAGTCGAGCACCGTGATCTCTGGGCAAAATTTACCCGCAATTCATCCGTCCAAACAGTTTGGTCATTTGGGGCTCTCTGTCTGCTACGACGTTCGCTTTCCCGAGTTATATCGCCATCTGTCCGAAATGGGGGCCGAAGTCATCATGATTCCGGCGGCTTTCACCGCGTTTACGGGCAAAGATCACTGGCAAGTGTTGCTGCAGGCGCGAGCAATTGAGAATACGGCGTATGTCATTGCTCCGGCTCAAACGGGTTTCCACAACAGTCGCAGACAGTCCCACGGTCACGCCATGATCATCGATCCCTGGGGTATTGTGCTCGATGATGTCGGAGCTGATGTCGGGGTCGCGATCGCTGAAATCAACCCAGCCCGCATTTCTCAAGTGCGGCAGCAAATGCCCTCTCTCCAGCATCGGGTCTTTATCTAAGCCGGTGAATCAACGGTGATGTTTGTCCATTGATGGCACCTTCAGGACTTGCCCACCAGCTCCTTTAGTTCCAGAATTTAGGCCACATTCAGGACATTCAGGACATTCAAAAGCAGTTTCTGCAAATCCTGGTGGATAACAAGGGGTCTTAGGAGATTTCTGTCAATGAACATACCCATTCGGCGGTGCATTACGCTGCGCTAATGACACCCTACAAGCGGTAAATTCTTTCCTGTAAATCTCCTTAATCAATTCGTGCTAGAAATCGATTGCCGCTGCCACCAGCAACGGCAATCGTGTTGGCGCTACATAAACTTGCTAGCCATACCGATCATTCCTGCCATTTGCCCAAGATCAACATCGCCAGATAGCACTTTCTCTAGCAACCCTTCACCTTGAGCGTTAGAGCCCTTGACGAGAAATTGGGCAATGAGCGGCGTCACGCTTTCTACCATCGCGGGGTCAACGCCGACCTGCTGGGCCAACGCCGCCACCTGCTGTGACCCTAGCAGTTGACTGATCGCACCCGTGGTGGCGGCAGTTTGCAGGCTACCCATGAGAGAACTGGCGTTTCCTTGCTTTTGCAGTTCACTTTGAAAGCCTCGAGCCACGTCACCAATTTTGTTATTTTCCACTGGGGCATTGTTCAGCGCACCCAAAACGCTTCCCATAAGGTTGTTGCTAGCTTCGGTATCAGAGCGCTCAATTGCCTGCCCGACCATGCTCATCAAATCCATAACGTGATTACCATGCTTAAACATCACATTACAGATACCACAGGCTGTTACTCATCCGTGTTTGGGAGCTTGCTTCGCCCGGGAATGGCGCGCTACGGGTTAAAGACCCAGTTGATATTGCCATACCGGATAGAGCGATCGCGACAGATGTCGCCGCCGGGCTGGGGCATGATCAAGAACAAAGGGGGGCGCGGGGGCGGGCAGCGGATAGAGTGGCTGCACCACTTGCCAAAGCTGATGTTTGGTCAGCACTTTGCTGGGGGCAAAGGTATCTGACTGTTCTGGCATGAGGGTCTGGTTAGCGATCGCGGTGTGAATGGCCGGTTCGGCCCAGTGATTTGCTGACACATCAACGAGTGGAGTGACATCGTCGGTTGCCTGAGATGCGGGCTTGGGCAACCGCGCTAAGGCTGAAGCTAAAACGGCCTTGGTAACAGGCGTCTCAGGGCGAAAGCTCAGATCACGGCGGCGCATGGTTCTCACCACGTTCGCGATCGCCACCATTTGAATGGCCTCAAAATCTGGATCATCCAGGGCGACATCATCGAACGCAAAAATAGGAACGCCTTGACGGACTAGAGTTTGCTGCAGTTTCCATGGCCAATTGGTAGCCTTTCTAAGGGCCTCAATGCCGCCAGCTTGAACAGCCTGGGCCGCAATCAGCCCTGCTGCCTCACCTAACGCCCATTGAGCTGTCGGGTGCTCAAACAGGGGGCGTAGCTGTGGGTCACACCCCGGCAGACTCACACTCAAAAAGCCCTCCGTATTTTGCAAAATGAGCGATCGCAACGGGACTGATAAGGGGCGAGGTTTAGAGGACTGCTCCAAGCCAGTCGTCATCACGATGGCAATACTGTCGGTAAAAACCTGTCCCCGCGCTTCTCGCCGAACACCGGCGATCGCCTCATCGAGTGTCAGCCGATGTTCGGGAATGAGCGTCGCCCCAGAGGCCTCAGCCAAATCTTTTTGCAAGTATCCCTCGGTCGTGGCATCCAAAATCAGGCGCGCGTGAATTTGAAACCGCCGTCGCGTTGTCGCATCTTGAAAAACGACTTGGTGCACTCGACGCTGGCCTCGCTGTTGAGAATACAAGACTCTAATCGGGAGGCCTCGGGGAATCAAGATTAATTGTTGACTTTGCAGGTAGGGGGCGATCGCCTGCCGAAATTGCCTTTCCCTCGTTTGCTGGAGGGCCGGTGTGACGGCAGTCTCGTTTGCCGATGAGGTTAATGGCGGCGGTACCGGTGCAGCCGTCAATGTTGGCTGCGGTTGCCAGTTAGTCCAGAAAGTCTGCTGACTTTGAGACAGCACTGTTGCCTCTTCCCAAGGAGAAATGCGCTTTCCCTGACGCCAGCTAAAGTATGATTCTGCCTGTTGCGATCGCGGCTGGCGGTTCAGTGTTTTGACCAGGTCTAACGGCCCCGCTTGCGCCCAACACACCTGCCCTCCCGCCTGTAAGGTTGCTAAGGTAGCGGTGTAAGCAGCAACTGAATTTCCCACCACCAGCGTTTTGCAGAAAACCGTCTCGCAATGGGCAGGGCGCAGGATTCCAAATTGTCTAACCGTCAGACCGCTAGCCACAGATACTCAATCATCAGATTTGCTGGCCTCACGATATCTCATCCAACATTGGCCCGCACAGCTTTTCTTCAGAGTGTGAAAAATCTTCGAATTTTGTTCCAAGCTTAGCTAAAAGTCTTTTCCGAACTTTGCAGAAGCCAGTTATGCCAGACTTTTCACCATGCATGCCGATAATGCCTCCAGTGCTGTGAGCAATGCATCGTAAAATGCGGCATTAAGAGGGCGGAAGGCGGAATTGAGAAGCCTATGACATGGGCGTTTCAGACATTTGAGCGATCCTCACCTGATGGCAGCTGGCGATCGCAATAGGAGCATCAGCCAGCGCCGCCTCACGCGCTGTGAAGTAGAGCTCAAGGGCCCGATCATCACCGTCGACCGGCGCTGCCAAGGCGGTCATCATTGCCTGTGAACTGAGGCAGAAATTAGCTGACGGGCTTTTCGGGCACGGGCACTGACGCCACCATATCGGGCAGTAACGAGTCAGACTCACCCGCTGGCAGTGAGCCCATGTAAATGGCGCGAATGTCGTCTGGCAATGCGGCTTCTAGGTTATGACCAGCTTGCCGCAGCCGCACGGATACTTCAGTGGGTAGAACGCGCTCCCCTTCAGCTTGCAAATAGGCTGAAATGCGCGTGTCGCTCCAGCGAAAGGTCTGCGCCATGACTAAAATGAGCCGTTCTAGTGGATCAAGTCGATCTAAGGAGCGCTCAACGTAACACCACAGGGGCGGCGAGGCTTGATTGAGAGAATAGTGAATTTCTTCGACGTCAGGCAGGGCCGCTTGATTGATGCACAAAGCCGTGACGTTAATCAGCCAACTCTGCAAAGAGAGCGATCGCCCCTGCTCAGTTTCCCCGGCGACCGTTGCGGTCGCTGCATCGAGATCTAGCCCCCCCAGTTCATTTAAAATGTGACGCCAAGTTAACGCAAACAGGTACTCTGCCTGTACGGGCGATCGCGCTGAATGGGTAATCAAGCTAAACACCACTGGGCTGTAGCGACAAAAAATTGCCGTAAAGTAGCGACCGGCCTCAGGCTCAGCCTTAAACCGTTGCAGCAACTCGCGATCGCTCAGATGCCCAAGTTGTTGGATGATAGCGTGATTACATTCAGGAAAGCTGGGAATTTGCACGATTTGGAAGTGACCAAAAACAGGGCTGTCGACAAATTGCTCTTACTATAGCGGTGTTTTTCAGACTGATAACGGTTTTTTCAAGAAAATCCTCGATTGGATCGCCACCCGCTACAGGCTTTGATCCCAGCCGAACTTGAACGATTATCAGACCCTCAACGAGCCTCACCTTGAAAGCTCTGGAACGGCCAAGCTTCGTTGATAAACTAGGTAAAGTTCCCACAAAACTTTCTAAATCTGTTGGGAAATCTACAGTAGCCCAAGAAAAACTTGAGCTGTACCAGAATAAAAGACCTCGCTATATTAGTGACTAATATTTGAATAATGAGTACCTTAAACGTGGTTTGGCAGAGTCTGTTTACCCTCCCTTTAGGCCTGGGCCTACCCGTCGACATCCTCTCGACGCAAGGCATTATGGTGATGCTACTGGTCGGCTATGCCGGTGCCATGTGGATGTTTCTAAGCAGCGCTCCGAAGGTTTACACCATCATGGTCTCAGATTTAGAAAGGGCGCGACGCTTTTATGAGGGCATGTTGCAGTTGCAAACAGCCGACGTGCCGCTGCATTACTACTACAACTACGAACAAACCCTCGGTGCCGATGCGATGACGCCGATGTTGACACCGAGTCTTTCAGCCACCAATCAGCCCTATAGTCAACCGGATGGTTTGTGGTACCAACTCAAGAAAAATACCCAACTACATGTGATTAGTGGTGCCAGTCGCGGGCATCGCGATCGCCAGCGCCACGTTTGTTTTGACCACGACTGCTTAGAGCAAATTCTCATGCGAGTACAGACTCGTGGCGTTCGGCACAAGATTCGGCGTGATAGCCCCCTAAACTTTTTGGTCAAAGACTACCAAGGTGAAGTCATTGAGATGGCTGAAGTGGCCAATTGATTTATCACAGCCTTGTAATTGAGCGCTGCCAGACGGTGTTTGTGTTTTCTCGCGGTTGGGATGATTCCCAGGGAGCTTGGGGCAATCGCTTCAGGTCTGGAGGTTGGGCAGGGGCTCTCTGAGATTCAGTGATCTAAAACACAAAAACCTTAAAAAAAAAGTAGTGATCCCCTCTTGCAAATAGGGACTTCCCGCCTCACACTGAAAGGTGTTAATCCAAGGGTAGTCGAGTGCAATTACGAGGTTCCTGGTGAAGAGAGTTTTATCAATCATCCTTGGTGGGGGTGCCGGTACTCGCCTCTATCCGCTGACTAAATTTCGGGCCAAGCCAGCTGTGTCCTTGGCGGGTAAATATCGCCTTATTGATATTCCTGTTAGTAATTGCATCAATTCCGAAATTCACAAGATTTACGTTTTAACGCAGTTCAATTCTGCTTCTTTAAACCGTCACATTTCTCGAACCTATCAATTTTCTCAATTTTCAGAAGGGTTTGTCGAGGTTTTGGCAGCGCAACAAACGCCAGAAAGTCCCAGTTGGTTTCAGGGGACTGCTGATGCTGTGCGTAAATATCTTTGGATGCTGGAAGCATGGGACGTTGATGAGTTCCTGATCTTGTCTGGAGACCATCTTTATCGGATGGACTACTCCCTCTTTGTAGAGCGTCATCGCAGCACTAATGCGGATGTCACTTTGTCAGTGGTTCCTGTCAATGAGAAAGTCGCTTCAAGTTTTGGCTTAATGAAAATTGACGCCACTGGACGTGTCGTCGACTTTTATGAAAAGCCTAAGGGTGATGCGCTTAAGCAAATGCAGGTAGATACTTCAACCCTAGGGCTGACTTCCGAGCAAGCCAAAGATAAGCCTTACATCGCCTCAATGGGCATTTACGTCTTTAAGAAGCAGGCGCTGATTGATCTCCTACGGAAAAATCTTGAGCAGACTGACTTTGGTAAGGAGATCATCCCCAACTCTGCCAAGGACTATAACGTCCAAGCCTATCTGTTTGATGGTTACTGGGAAGACATTGGTACTATCGAAGCCTTCTATGAGGCAAATCTGGCCCTGACCCATCAACCCCAGCCTGCGTTCAGCTTTTACCATGAAGACGCGCCCATCTACACGCGATCGCGCTACTTGCCTCCTAGCAAGTTGCTTGATTGCCATGTCACCGAATCGATTATTGGCGACGGCTCAATTTTGAAAAAGTGTTCCGTTCACCACTCTGTCATTGGTTTACGTCAGCGCATTCATCAAGATTGTCTGATTGAGGACGCCTTGTTGATGGGGGCTGATTATTACGAACCCCTGTCCGAAAGTAGCCGCCATCTGACTCGGGGCAAAATTCCTATTGGTATTGGGGAAGGCTCTGTTGTCCGTAAGGCGATCGTGGATAAAAACGCCCGCGTTGGTCGCAATGTCCAGATTGTGAATAAGGACGGTATTGAAGAAGCAGAACGTGAGGATTTAGGGTTCTACATCCGCAGTGGGATTGTCGTCATTCTCAAGAATGCAGTGATTCCTGATGGCATGGTGATTTAGGCTGTTTTCACTGGGGAATATCGTTTTGATTGGCCTAGTACCGCTCGGCGTAAGTTTGCATAACATTAGCCCACTCAAAGAGAAGCCGCTTCGCGTCTACACCCTAAATCCCTCTCCCAATTTTGGGAGAGGGACTTCAAACCACCGCTTGCTCCCCTTCTCCCAGTTTTGGGAGAAGGGGCTGGGGGATGAGGGGGATCGGTATCGAGACTTAAGCCGTCGAATACTAGGTAGAGCACCTTTGCGGAATATGGATAATTGGGACTGAAGTGGGTGTCGGGGTCTATCGTCGACCCATTAGCCAGCAGACCGATTCAACCAGGCAGCCCCATGACTGAAGCCCCCAAAGTCGTCGCAACGGATGCAGAAAAGCGCGCCGTGATCGCGGCCCTCAATGCCTTTCGAGATTCTGATGTGCCTGGGGTTTGGCCACATCTGGACAAAGGTGAAATCGTTGACGAAATGCGGGTGCGGTTGCACAATCCGTTTCGCGTCAATCAAGGTCAGCAGCCCTTTTGTGGGCCAGCGTCAATTTTATTTGAGCTAGTCCGCAAGTTTCCTCAGCGGTATGTCTCGCTTTGTCAATCACTGTATGAAACCGGTGGCTTTCAAGCTAAGACGCGGCGTCTGCAAGCGTCAGCAGCTTTGCGGCAGGCTAGTCAAGGCGAATTGCGTATGGGGCCAGCCGATTGGATGGTACTGGCCACCTTGCGAGCATCGGAAAACATGTTGTTTCCGGTGGAGCCCAATGCTCCAGAGTTGGTGCGAAACCTGGCCGGGATGACAAAGTTTTGGGAAATGAAAGGTTGGGTTCGCGAAATTTTGGAGTATCCTCGGGTGGAATATTTTCACACCTATGTGCTCCGAGATTTAGCGGCGCTGAGAAAGTCTCAGACTATTTTGGAGCAAGGTGGCGTAGCGCTGGGGCTCATCACCGCAGAAAATTTGCTTGGCCAAAATAAGTCCCGCATCACGGTGCCGAATCACTGGATTGCCCTAGTCGGCAATATCGATATCCAAAAGGGGACTTTTGGCCGGCATGATAGCGGGCATGTCAGTTTTGATGTGTTTACCTGGGCTAAGCGCGTCACCATCGAATCCAACGAAGGCGTCTTTGAAGATGCGTTTTGGGGGGTCGTTTTGGGATATGACTCTTAACGAATTAGACCGCTCGCATCAATGCTGAGCACGCCCTTTTCTGGTCTGCCCAAAGGGCTTTAGAAGGCCTTATTTGACTGATGCAAGCGGTCTACTGTATGTGGGGAGAAATGGTCTCTGCTACAAACGATCTACGGTGGCAGCGGGTAGTTGAGGCACTAATACAGCGCCCTCAGTCGTTTCTTCAATCTCGTAGAAGAGATTGCTTTCCGCTGAAGCGCAGCACAGGGCATCTTCAGGGCCATAACGGTTAAATGAGGCGTTAAGCAAGTCGTTACTATACAAAAAGACGTTAAAGAGGCTGCCATCTGTTCGAGAGTCCATCAGTACGGGGGACAAGGTGCCAGCAAAGTCACCGTCAGCAAAGACAAATACCTGATAGCTAAAGGGACGACACATGCCATCGGCGTTGGCCATGCCCGTAATGACGGTGACATCGCCAAAAATATAAGCCGGGCCTGATAAGGTCCACCCGGCCGCTTCGACGAGGGCATCTTCGTATAGGCGCGGTGGTCGAAAGGATCGCTCACATTCCGATAGATTAGAGAATTCCAGATTGGGAGCTATGGGCATGTCGGCTCCAGGTGTATTCCAATTGGTGGCGGTATCGAGCCAGCTACCGTCTTGCGGAGACTGTGCGAATGTCGTCGGCGCTAGCATTAGAGACGCTAACACCAGTGTTCCTGGTAAGACAGCGAGTGAATTCATGCTTTTCCTTAAGTTTGGATAGCCTTGTGATTTTTGAGCTGAGTCGAGTTTGATCACGACTTGGTATGTTCTGAAAAAAGAATATTTGAAATAACGCAATCACGTTGCCAACAGCCTGGAATTCCATAAACAGTCGAAGCGTAAAACCCTTATAAATCTGGGCTTCTATTTTTCTCTGCTCGTAACTTGCCAAG
>JBCDAJ010000132.1:0-18078 GCA_039185935.1 Cyanobacteria bacterium P01_F01_bin.56
ACACTGTCATGACTCAAATATATAGCAGTCCGCAGTTTGATTAGGCTATTTTAAATTGCTGAAACCTTTATTTGGCAAGGTTTTTAATTCTGCCTTCTGCCTTTTTACTTCTGCCTTTTGCTATAGAAACCCCGTTTGCTCGACCAGAACTGGCAATCGATGCGGCTATGGTATTTCAACCTCAAAGAAAGCTTCAGTCAGCTTGAGGTCAGGAGCAAGCGAGACGTATATGGTCGCGATCGCATTCCCCAAAAAATGATTTAAGGCGATCGCTCATCTTTCAGCGGCATCGGCGGCAGATATCCTTCCGTGCCCAGGAGATCGGATCTGCTAGCTGATGGGAGTGGCCCATGCTCTAGGCGCAGACAGCGCTGGCACCGACAGCCGGAACCGATGCATCAGGCGGGGGCTGTCGGCAGGCATCGCGCTACGACTGTGCAAGACGCGCTGATTATCCATGATTAAGACCTCGCCAGCCTGCAGCGCCAAGCGCACCGATCGCTTAGACAGTGCTAAGGTGCGCTCCAATTCATCGAGTGCTTCCCGCAGTGGGTCCGACAACGCACCCGACTCGCCCAACGCGGAGTTGATCTGGTTTCGGTAATAGCGAATCCGCCAATCGCCGCCTTCACCCTGGAGAATCGGGTATCGTTTCTCACCGACAAAAGGAAAGATGGGTTGACGCAAGCGCCTGACCAAGTCTGCGGGCAATTCGCGCACGAGATCCGCCGCCGACAAGATCACGCTCTCACCGCCGCCTTGGGGGTCTGGCCGTTCCATAGCAAACGCTACCAGGTTAGGTGGGATGACCTTGTTGCTGCAGTCTGTATGCAGTGGCAAGGCCTCCGGAGTCCGGCTGTAGCGGGTCACCTTGCCTTTGCGAGCTGACTGTTTCGCATCAACTTGGATCTTGGTCCTCGAAATGCGTGGCAATTCACCTGCGTCACTCTGGCCCATGGCCGTCAAAATGTTGACGACGCCATCGAGGTCAATCGGATTTTGTTCCGTCACCAAGACTAGCCAGTGCGGCGGTGCCTGCAGTTGAGCCATCAGCTCGGCGGCAATCTTGTTGGTCGCCTCGATTGAGCGTTCTTCCGTCGGCACCACAAACTGGGCTAGGGGCAATTGGGTCACCGTCTGGGTGAAGGGTTGGTCAAGCATACTGACGTGAAAAAATAAGGAGAGTCACCGTAATCAGAGAAACGCCGTCGGCGTCTACGGCGACTTTTTCGCGATCGCCCGCTGTTCGACCATGACGGCAAAAGCTTCTGAGACCTTTTCCAGATAGGGGCGGGTATAGGGGAAGTTTCCTGCATGGTCAAAGTTGTGGCGCATGGCAGCATTGGCCTCAAACACGATTACGTTGCGCTTTGAGTCAAGGGTGAAGTCAATGCCGAAGAAGTCCAGAGCGATGGTGTCATGGATAGCATAAAGCGCCTCGATCGCCTTTGCGCCTAAGTAGGCAGCGGGCTCCTTTAAGAAGCGCTTCTCGTCCGCCTGGGTCGAAGGGGTGGAGGACATCACGCGATAGCGATCGCCCGAATGGATCTGCCAACTATCGCTCGCCAAACTGGCCACGGGAAATAATTCACCGTCGATGAAGAATACCCGTGACTTGTGATAGTAACCATCCTGCCAGCGGCAATCGATAAAGGCGGTGGCATAGACCTCGGTGCCTGGGGGTTGGGCCGATAGCCATTCAACCAGCGCCGCACGGCTGTCAACCTTGGCCACCGTCTTACCGGTCTGCGTGCCGCGATGGCGGACGATCACCGGGTAACCGAGTCCCGCCGCTTCCACCTGAGCGGCGATCGCGGGCGCGGGCCCTGTCAGGCGGAACAGCTCGGTTTGCGGCAAGATAACGTGCGGAAGGACGCCCAGGCGGCGGGCGTTTTCGGCGCGGGTTGTGCGGCGTACCCGATGCGGTGGGTTGATCACTGGCACATCTGGAAACCGCGCCAGAAAAGCTTCGACGTTGTCCAGTCCCACCGGATCTAGATCCGGGCAACTGATGCCATTCACGCAAACGTCAACGTCTGGCAGCGTCTCCAGCCTACCCAGGTTGTCACCGAACACGGTCGCGACGTAAATGTTAAAGCGGTCCCGATCCAGTAAATTTTTGCTAGAAAAGTGACCGCCCTTGAGCCCGCAGCGCCGCAAGCCCGTTTCTCGGTTCGTCTTGATGCCGAAGTAGCTTTTTTCCACCGAGCGGAGACGCAGGATGTTAGGACGGTCTGGATGGGGATGACTCGGTTCTGCGATCGCTTGAAGCTGCGCCATCTCCGTAATACAGTGCCGCGCCTTGTCAGCATCCCCCGCGCGGCGAGAAAGGGCTGCCAATACTTTGAGCGCTTCGACTCCCAAAGGCCCGTTGTGCGCAGCCAAGGTGAGCACAAAGTAGGACAACGGGAACTCGCTCAGTTGGAACAGAACGACGCCGAGTGAATCTAGGTGCGGCCAATCTGGCGGTGCCTGCTCGGCAGCCATCTGGGCGTGTTGCCTCGCCGCCGCCAACTCTCGTCGTTCGGCGCAGGCGATCGCCAACTCTAACTGGGCTTCGGCGATCGCTGACGAGCCGTCCTGTTGATCGGCTGCGTCGTTCAAGTTGGACTCAGTCAATTCAGAGATCACGATTTCAGCCTTACTGTCAGTCAGAAACATGTGCGGAGTCCGTTACTCAAACATGCCCAACGCTACTAACGCGGGCCTTCCGCTTCAAATACCTGAAAGGAGGTCGCACACGAAAAGCGGCTCGATAGCAATGACATCGCTGGGATGTGCTGTGCAATCAAAGCATCTCCGTGGTCACAACCACACCTCTGGACAAGAAATATGATGTCTCTCACGAATATTTTGTTCCTGGGTATGGGTGCGATCGCTCATCGGTAGTTCAAAACTGCAGATTCAGACCCATAGCGATTTGGGCAGACAGTGGATGCCAGGCCAAAACGGTTTTACGAGTCTTTGTGTTGAGGAATCGCGTGATTTCACGTGGAATCATCGCGGTCAAATGAAGCCCGGTAACGTTGCCCATCACCCCCCGCCGCTGACCGCAAAGGTGATGATCAAACTTTCAGTGGTCGAGTGCATGGGCTTTGTTAAACTGCGACCGATTTGAACCGCCAGTCTATTGATTATGAAAACGACAAATAAGAGAACAGGACATCACATCGCATCTTGATAAGTAAGAAGCTCAGACTATTCACCGTGCTCGCAACAGCCGTAAATTGCGTTTACTGATTCAGAGCAATGTTTACTTATGGTTACCTACTTAATGAGGAGTCAAAGAGACTTAATCAGGCATAGCTGATATCAATTCCATCTTGAGGAGAAATGCTTCTGCAATGTGTAGTCTATGAATAACCTCTATCTCAAAAGCACCTAATGACGCTGCAAACTCTATTTACTTGGTTCGTCAACCATAGGTCTGTAATACTTTTGCTACTTTTCTTTGCGCCGTGGTTAGCTTTAGGACTCTGTGTAGTCATTCCAGGGCGGCGAGAGGAACCATTTATTCTGAATTTTAATCTTGGAATGGCCTGCTTGAGCTTACTATTTGCCGTCGGGTACTTAATGTATGCCACTAGCTCTGGGGGCTGGGCTAGAGTCATTCAAGAAGCTGATATTTTGTTGATGTTGGCTCCCTGCTACTACGTGGGAGTCTCCCTTTGGGTCACACAACAGCGTTTGCCACTAGAGCAGGTTCCTGCTTTTCGAGCTATCCAAGGTCTGGCCTTCATAGGAGTTGGATACCTGGGTATTGCTTGGTTTCTGAGCAAGGTTCACTTCTTGATTTTTTCTTATGTGCCCTTTCAGTTTTTGATGATCCTGGTGTTAGGGCTGTTGGGAGTAATGTATTTTGGCTATCTTCGATTGACAGGAAAGGATACTAACCAATCGGATCGGTCTGATTTTCCGCGCGGCAATTCTGCTCGGTCAAATTCCACCATTGATGAAGAGTTGGAAAGACTACGACGGCAAATCAACAATCCGGATGATTGATAGCCCTGGCGATCAGCAGCGGCGCTAAGCGCCGTCCGCCTGCATCAGCCTGTTGGATAGACTACCTTGCTTCATCACGCCTTGCGATCCCCTCTGGCAGCGCCGGTACGAGCCGCAGCTGCGGCTCACTATCCCACGACTCCGGGCGCGCACCTGGCTTGAACCAGTTGCAGCTCTCGGAGATCCACTTCCGTCTGTACTGGCCAGCGGACGTTGGTGTGGCGTCTTCATAGCCGAACTCGCATCCGCAACAGTCGCAGATATCCCACGTTGGGTCCGTCCCCGTCTCCCCCCAGGGAGGCTGCCCCAGCTCCCAACCGCAGATGTGGCAGCGTGAAATATCAGAAGCGCTCATCGGCCCATCCAACTATATATTCAATGTCAGATTTGACAGATAACGCCCCATCTAACTGCAGTCACATAGCAGATTTAATAGTTGACTCTGGGAATAGAGGATTTTATCCAACACTTTTGACGAATAGCATCCCTGATAAGGGTGTGAGCTGTGAGCTGTTTGTCATGACTCAAGTACAGAAACACCGTTTGTTCGCCTAGATACGGCTATGACATTTCAATCGGTAAAGCAAGCTCCAGCTGGCATGAGGTCAGGACTCAGCGGGGCGGATATCAACGCGATCGCAGCGTTTCCCATAGCGTTTCCCATGAAGATATCTGGAAAATTGATGTGTCCACCGTTTTCAGGTGCTTTACTGTAAAGCTAACTCGCCCGCATCAATGGCAAATGCACTCAAGCGATGATTAGGCTGCAGGGTTATCAGGTCGCCGAACTCGTCTATAGCGGCTCTAAAACGTTACTGTATCGCGGGCGTCGCTTGTCAGATCATCAGCCGGTGCTGATCAAGCTGCTAAAAGCCGAGTATCCGACTTTTTCAGAGCTGCTCCGCTTTCGCAATCAGTACACCATTGCCAAAGCCCTGACGCTATCGGGCATTGTGCAGCCCTTAGCGCTCGAAGATTATCACCATCAATATGCCCTGGTCATGCCCGACGAAGGGTATGAAGCCTTGTCCTCGCGGCTGTTGATGCCGATCTCGCTGACTGATTTCTTCCCGATCGCGCTGCAGCTCAGCCAAATCTTGCAGGGACTGCACCGCAGTCGGGTGATTCACAAAGACATTAAGCCCGCCAACATCCTAATTCATCCCGAGACGGGGCATATCAAACTGATTGACTTTAGCCTTTCGTCTCTGCTGCCCAAAGAGAAGCCGGTTCTACAAAATCCCCACGTTTTAGAAGGGTCCTTGGCCTACCTCGCGCCGGAGCAAACGGGACGAATGAATCGGGGCATTGACTATCGCACTGATTTTTATGCCTTAGGAGTAACGTTTTACGAGCTATTGACCGGGCAACTGCCCTTTCAGACGGCCGACCCGATGGAGCTAGTCCACTGTCATATTGCCCAGCAACCACCCGCCCCGGCAGCGTTAAATTCAGCGATTACGCCAGGGTTAAATGCGCTGCTGCTCAAGCTTATGGCCAAAACTGCCGAAGCGCGTTATCAAAGTGCTTTGGGGCTGCAGCGCGATCTGGAGCTGTGTCAACAGCGCTGGCAGTCCCAAGGAGACACGCAACCCGTGGTGTTAGGGCAGTGGGATGTGTGCGATCGCTTCATCATTCCCGAAAAGCTCTATGGTCGTGGGGCGGAAGTGGCGACCCTGCTAGCCGCTTTTGATCGCATTAGCGGCCATGCCGGTAACAGTGTCGGCGAACTAATGCTGGTCTCCGGCTTTTCCGGCATTGGCAAAACCGCCCTGGTCAACGAAATTCACAAGCCCATCGTGCGGCAGCGGGGCTATTTCATCAAAGGCAAGTTTGATCAATACCGTCGCAACATTCCCTTCTCAGCGTTTGTGCAGGCCCTACGGGATTTGATGCGGCAAATCCTGACCGAACCAGCCGCCAAGGTGCAAGGTTGGCAAACCCAGATTCTCGCGGCCTTGGGCGATAGCGGTCAGGTGCTAATGGCCGTCATCCCCGAGTTGGCATGGATCATCGGCTCGCAGCCGCCCGTCCCAGAGCTCTCTGGCACCGCTGCCCAAAACCGGTTTAACCGCCTATTTCAAAAATTCATTCAGGTTTTTACGACCCAGGCGCATCCCCTCGTCATCTTTCTGGATGATTTGCAATGGGCTGATCCCGCCTCTCTCAGACTTATGCAACTGTTAAGTGCTGAGACGCCAACCCCTTTTCTGCTGCTGATTGGGGCCTATCGAGATAATGAAGTACAGCCCGCCCATCCGCTGATGCTGACGGTTGAAGCGATTGAGCAACAGCAGGCCACCGTTAGCCGCATTACCCTCACAACCTTGTCTGCGGCCTCCGTCAATGAGCTGATTGCCGATACCTTGAGCTGCCCGCCTGAACAGGCCCAACCCCTGACGGCATTGGTCTATCAAAAAACGGCGGGCAATCCGTTTTTCGCCTCGGAGTTTCTGAAGTCACTCCACCAAGACGGCTTAATTACCTTTGACTATCCGCCCTTGGTGGCCACCGCCACCGCCGCAACAGCACCCTTATCGGCCCCTGCCGCCTCGACCGGGGGCGGCTGGCAATGTGATATCGCCCAAATCACGGCGTTGGCCGTGAGCACTGATGTGGTTGACTTTATGGCGGCGCGTCTCCAGCGGCTGCCGCCCGCCACCCAAGCCATCCTGAAACTAGCGGCCTGCATCGGCAATCAGTTTGACCTCGCCACCCTTGCCATTATTGATGAACAGTCGTCCCTAGCCACCGCGACCGCTCTATGGCCTGCCTTACAGCAGGGGCTGATTTTGCCCCAGAGCGAAGTTTACAAGTTTTATCTGGAAGAGGATGCCCCCAAGCTGGAGACGCTGCCATCTGAGCCTGTTAACGAGGACACTTCGCAGCTCAGTGAGGCTGATGCCTCCAAGCCAGAACCTGGGACAGCGACGACTGAAGTTCCCGTCTATAAATTTCTCCACGATCGCGTACAGCAGGCGGCGTACACCCTGATTCCAGCGGACGACAGACCGGCCACGCACCTGACGATCGGTCGCTTGCTGCTGACCAACACTCCCGATACCCAGCTCGACGAACGACTGTTTGAGATTGTCAATCAGCTCAATCTAGGAGCCCCGCTAATGACGGAACGGGCGGAATGCGATCGCCTCGTTGAGCTCAATCTGCAGGCCGGGCGTAAAGCGCAACTCTCGACCGCCTACGGCACGGCCGTCAATTACTATGCCGCTGGCATTCAAGGCTTAGCGCCCACCAGCTGGCAAGATCAGCCGGGGCTGACGCGACAACTGTATGAAGCCGCCGCTGAGGCGGCTTATCTCAATGGTGAGTTTGAGCAAATGTCGCAGTGGCTGAGCATGCTCTTGCGGCAGGCCACGACCGTGCTCGATACGGTCAAAGCGCACGAAATTCAAATTCAGGCATATATTGCCCAAGATCGTCCGGTCGATGCGGTGGAGCATGCCCTCAAGATTTTGCGGCAGTTGGGGGTGCGACTCCCCCGACAGCCCCAGCCAGTGCAGGTTGCTTGGGCAATTTGGCAGACGCGGCTCGCCCTGGCAAGTCAATCAGTCGAGGCGCTGATCGACTTGCCCCCCATGACCGACCCGACTCAGTTGGCGGCCATGCAGATTCTCGCCAGCGTGATCTCAGCGGCGTCTTTCTTTTCGCCGCGCCTGTTTTCGCTATTTGCCCTCAAAGCGGTGAACCTGTCGCTGCGCTACGGCAATGTGGACCTCTCGGCCTACGCCTACGGCACCTACGGGCAAATTTTGTGTGGGGTCGTAGGCGATCTTGACCGGGGCTATCAGTTTGGACAACTGGCCCTGCAGCTCTTGGAGAAACTAGATGCGCAAAAGCTGAAGGCCAAAATTCTGATGCTGGTGAACGATTTTGTCATTCACTGGCGGGCTCACCTTAAAGAAACCTTGCCCCCCTTTGTCGCGGCCTACCAGAGCGGTTTAGAAACGGGCGATCTCGAATTCGCGGCGCGCTCAGCCATGGTCTACGGCTATCACGCCTACTTCTTAGGCCAAGAGTTAGGCCAGCTCGAACAAACGCTGCAGAACTACACTCGCGCGATTCGTGACCTGCAGCAAACCAAGTTCATTTATATGAATGAGCGCTATCGCCAGGTCGTGCTGAATCTCCTGGGGGAAGCTGCCGACCCCTGCCAGTTGGTCGGTTCGGCCTATGACGAAACGGCCCTGCTGCCGGTGCATGTGCAGGCGAACGATCGCAACGCCATCTTTAACGTCTACTTTCACAAAGCCATCCTCTGCTATTTATTTCAAAATCAGGCGGCGGCGGTGGAGAATATTGCGCTAGCCAAGGAATACGCCGGGAATACACCGGGTCTCTTGCTGGTGTTACTGCTGCGATTTTATGAATCGCTAATTGGGCTGGCTGTTTTTACCACGGTCTCACGGGCCGAGCAAAGACGGATTTGGCAGCAGGTCAAACGTAACCAACGCCAGATGCAAACATGGGCTACCGCCGCCCCCATGAACCACCAGCACAAGTTTTATCTGGTGGAGGCAGAACGGCATCGAGTGCAGGGACAATTCACAGTGGCGATCGCCGCCTATGACCGGGCCATTGCCCTCGCTGCCGAGCATGACTATGTCCATGAAATGGCCCTCGCCCACGAACTCGCCGCCCGCTGCTGCCTGGAAAATGGCCTTGCTCGCTTTGCCCAGACCTACCTAGTGGATGCTTACTACGGCTACACTCGCTGGGGCGCCAAAGCCAAAGTGCAAGATTTGGCGGCGCGGTATCCTGACTTGCTCGCCGTGATCTTAGCCAGTCCAGCAGAACCGGCCTCTGGTGCTGTCTCGTTGGGAGAACTGGGGGGCCCGAGGCGATCGTCCCAACCCAGCACCACTGTCACCGAACTGCTGCCGGCAGTCCTGGACCTGGCGGCCGTGTTGAAAGCCTCCCAAGCCCTCTCTGGCGAAATTCAAATTGAGCAATTGCTGTCAACTTTCGTCACGGTCACGATGACCACGGCAGGTGCCGCAAAAGGGGTGCTGATTTTGCCCCCAGAGCAGTCGTCAGATCATCAGTGGTTAATTCAACTCATCGCGAGCCA
This sequence comes from Cyanobacteria bacterium P01_F01_bin.56, assembly GCA_039185935.1. Taxonomy (GTDB): domain Bacteria; phylum Cyanobacteriota; class Cyanobacteriia; order Phormidesmidales; family Phormidesmidaceae; genus Halomicronema. The sequence continues at coordinate 9,092 of JBCDAJ010000132.1, forward strand.
AAGCGGTCAAGCCTCAGAACCGCCCCTGGTCGATTCGCTACGTGAAGGGCTCCCGGTAGAAGCCAGTACTGCCGCGCCCACCAGCGTGATTAACTATGTCAGTCGCACGCAAGCACCACTCGTTTTAGACAACGCTGTCAACGAGGTCACCTTTGCCGCTGACCCCTATATCGTGCAGCATCAGCTCAAGTCCGTACTCTGCCATCCCATTCTGAGCCACGGTAATTTAGTCGGCATCCTTTATTTGGAGAATAATTTGGCGACGGGCGTCTTTACCCCAGCGCGTTTAGAGGTGCTTAAGCTATTGATGACCCAAGCGGGGATTTCCTTAGAAAATGCCCGCCTGTATGAACAGCTCCAAGACTATTCCCACACGTTGGAATCGCGCATTGAAGCCCGCACCCGCGAACTGCAGCAGGCCAAGCAAGAAGCGGACATTGCCAATCGAGCCAAGAGTCAATTTCTCGCGAATATGAGCCACGAATTGCGCACCCCCCTCAACGCTATTTTGGGCTTTACCCAGCTCATGGCCCACGATCCGGCGCTGACCCAAACCCACCACAAGCGTTTGCAAATCATTGGCCACAGCGGCGAGCATCTGCTGAACCTGATCAATGACGTGCTGGAATTCTCAAAAATTGAAGCGGGTCGCGTCACGTTCACCGAGAGCACCTTTGATCTTTGGCATCTGCTCACCACCCTGGAGGAAATGTTTCAACTCAAGGCGGCGAATAAAGGTCTGGTGCTGCGGTTTGAAACCGCTCCCGAGCTACCTCGCCAGGTCAAAACTGATGCCGGCAAACTGCGGCAGATTCTTATCAACCTGCTTAGCAATGCCATCAAATTCACCTTAGAGGGGAGGGTGACGTTGCGCATCTGGCCAGAAATACCAGCACCGACTGGTGCCCCCAGCTTTTACCTCCACTGCGAAGTTGAAGACACCGGTCCTGGGGTGCCAGAGCGTAACCGAGATCGCCTGTTCGACGCTTTTGTGCAAGCCGAACTCGGCCCCCAATCGCCCGAGGGCACAGGCTTGGGACTGCCCATCAGCCGCGAGTTTGTTCGCCTGATGGGGGGCGACATTCAAGTGCAGAATGTGCCTGCCGGGGGAGCTTTGTTCAGCTTTACCGTGCAGGCCCAAGTGGCGGCCATCAATGCCACTGCACCACCGGTGCCGCCGACCCGGCGGGTGGTGACCCTGGCGTCAAATGCCCCTCCGCCTCGTTTACTCGTGGTCGAAGATCACTGGAGCAATCGACAACTGTTGGTCGAGATGCTCACAGCGGTTAATTTTGAGGTGCAGTCAGCCGCAAACGGCGCGGCGGCGATCGCCTGTTATGAAAGCTGGCACCCTGACCTGATCTGGATGGATATGCGGATGCCGGTGATGGATGGCTACGCAGCGACGCGGCGAATTCGGGAACTGGAAAAGAAGGCGGAACAGGAGACCGGGAATAGGGAACAGGAGACCGGGAATGGGGAACAGGAGACAGAGAATAGGGAACAGGAGACAGAGAATAGGGAACAGGAGACAGAGAATAGGGAACCGGAGACCGGGAATAGGGAACCGGAGACCGGGAATAGGGAACCGGAGACCGGGAATGGGGAACCGGCGACCGGGAAGAGGGAACCGGGAATAGGGCCTCAGGAATTACCCACTTCACCCACGCCATCCCCTAATGCCCCAGCCACCCAACCACCCAACCACCCAACTCCCCAGCCACCCACTCCCCACATTCCGATCATTGCGCTCACCGCCAGCGTGTTTGAAGAAGATCGGGCCGCGATCATTGCCGCTGGTTGTGATGATTTTGTCCGTAAACCCCTGCAGACCAGCATCATTTTTGAGAAGCTGGCCCATCATTTGGGGATCCAGTACCGTTATGCCCCCCAAGAATTGGCCCCTGAGCAACCGCCGTCAACGCTCACTGCCGCCGCGATCGCTCAGCAGGCCGAAAGCTTAACCCAGATGCCGCCTGCGTGGATCAGACAACTGTATGAGGCCGCGATTCAGGCCGATGCCGATGCCATCTTGACGCTAGTGGAGCAGATTGCTGACGACCACCCAACGCTCGTCCAAGTGCTGACTGACCTCACCCGGCGCTTCTGTTTTGATGAAATTATCAACCTGACTCAAATCGAGGCTTGATCGCGCGATCGCCCCACGTCCACCTTTGCCAGATCGGACTTCGCAAAAGCGCCCTCAATCCCCCAACTTTGCAAGTCCTGAGATTCCTAAAGTCTTCGGCTGAGGTTGAAATCTTACCGGCAAAATGAAGGTAGGCAACAGTACCGCCCCATGACATCTCAAGACCCAATATGGCTTACACCTGTGAACTCGGTTCTGGACAAAGACTCTATTTAGACAACCTGGGGGAGCAAACTGCGGTCACCCTGGCTTCTAGTAGTGCCGGGCAGCAGCAACAGGCAAGCAGTCAGTTTACGACAGGTGCTTGGACTGCGCCCCCAGAACTTTTTCGCACTCCGCAGGGGGTGGTCATCAAACTCACTACGGCTCAGGGAACGCAATATTTGCAGTGGCAAGGCCACCAACTGGGGATGATGGCTCAAAATCCGCCTCTAGGCAACGCTCAACCCATGCCGATGAGTTCAGGTGCGACCATGCCGGGCCATCCGATGCCGCCGCTGCAACCGATGCCGCCCATGCCGTCAATGGAACCCATGCCGCCGATGCCGCCGATGAAAATGGGCGATATGGAAATGAGCACCAACCCCATGCAAATGCGGATGGGCAATATGACCCTGCAGATGAGTAGTGCCGTTTCTAGCAGTGTCAGTCATAATGCCGCAACTGCCGGGAAGGCAAAGTTTTGTACCCAGTGCGGCTCGCCAGTGCAGCCCCGCGATCGCTTTTGTGCCAACTGTGGTCACCAACTGCAGCAAGGGGGGTGAGACTACGTTAGTGGTTATCCACTAGGTGAGTTGATGATTACCAGTTCGCTAGAACAGAGCTGTCGATAGCGTAAAAGGCTATGGGGGCAGGGGCAAGGGGCAAGGGGCAAGGGGCAAGGGGCAAGGGGCAAGGGGCAAGGGGCAAAGGGGAAAACTCTGTCGCTGATTTGATAAGGATTAGTACTCCCCACTGAGGATCGGGAATTTAATAATGTGCCTATTTTCCCCTTGTATGTTTAGTGAAGGAGCGGAAGCCCCTTTCCCCTCAGGACATGGTCACTTTCCATCGTTCGCCCAGGAGCCTGGTCTCCGCTTCTATTCATTGGTCTGAGAACTCGCAAAATCGCCAGGCCCGTCACGCGAGGCCGTATCTTGCAAGGACGAGTGCAGCCAATGAAGTTCTACCGCCCTCAAGGGCGTTGGGCAGATCACCAGGATGTATGGCCGATGAAAGCGACTCACGACTTAGCCCCCTACCGTTGGGTCGGCATTGATGTCAGTAAAGCCAAGCTCGATGTTTATGACCTCTCGAGCCAACGTTATGCCCAGTACGATAACAGCGAAGTCGGTATTGCGCACCTCGTGCAGTCTCTACTGACGGTTGAGGACGTGGCTGTAGTCTGCGAATCCACGGGTGGTTATGAGTCGTTGATGACTCGTCGCTTGCATCGCCAGGGCATCCGCGTCAGTGTTGTCAATCCTCGGGCGGTCAGAGATCTCGCAAAGGGCTTCAATCAGCTCGCCAAAACCGATCGCATCGACGCCAAAATGATTGCCACTTACGGCGCCGTCATCAGACCGCAAGCGGTGACGCTTGCGAGCGCTACCGATGAGGAATTGAAAGGTTGGTTGATGCGACGACGACAACTCGTTGAGATGCTCAGTGCCGAGAAGCATCGCCGACAGCAGTTGAGTCACGGCCCGATTCGAGCGGCGGTCAGCGCGCATATCGACGAGCTAGAATCGCGCATCCAAGAGGCTGACCAGCAGATCAAGAACCTCAGTGAGTCTAACGCGCACAGCAGTGAGTTGAAGACGATGCTGCTCTCAGTGAAAGGGATGGGTCCGCTCATCTCATCGAGCTTGCTGGTACTCTTACCGGAACTTGGCCAGCTCAACCGCAAGCCGATTACGGCCTTGGTAGGACTGGCTCCCTTCAACCGAGATCGTGGGCAGTTTCGGGGCAAACGGCGGATTTGGGGTGGACGCGACTCCGTCCGTACGCTGCTTTATCTGGCCGCGATGTCTGCCTGTCGCTACAATCCACCGATTCGCGCTTACTACGAGCATTTGCGGGCTCAAGGCAAAGCTAAGAAGGTGGCGCTGATTGCCTGTGCTCGTAAGCTTTTGGTCTGTCTCAACGCGATGGTAAGAACCCAAAGCGGCTGGGACGAGACCAAGGTCACCGCTGTTTTTCAGCCGTCGTGTTCCTGATTCTCAACGATTGCACTTGAGGCAATGATTTCTCAGGGGTTGACTATGAACATAATCGCTCCTGGGAGGGGAAATGTTATCCGGCTTGGCCTCAGTAATTTATTTAATCCTCATCCCTTAGTGAATTGAAGATCACCGCGTTCGGCAATTTTCCCAGCGTCCCTACTGCTCGCGTTGGTAACCGAGTTCGGCGAGGCGGGTGCGAGACTGTCGCCACTTGGGCTGAACTTTGACAAAAATTTCTAAATACACCTTGCCCGTAATCAGCTTTTGCATTTGCTCACGAGCGCCGGTACCGATCGCTTTCATCATGCTGCCTTTTTTGCCGATGAGAATGCCCTTTTGCGAATCCCGTTCGACGTGAACGGTCGCGAGAATGCGGGTAATCTTTTCGTCTTCTTCAACCCGGTCGATGGCAACCGCAACGGAATGCGGCACTTCTTCGCGGGTGTGGTACAATACCTGTTCACGAATTAACTCACCCATGATGAATCGTTCTGGCTGGTCGGTAACCAAGTCTGGCGGGTAGTAGTAAGGGCCCGTTTCGAGTCCGGCAATCAGGCGGTTTTGCAGGTCAGAAACGCGATCGCCCGTGATTGCCGAAAATTCCAGCACGGGCCAGTGATATTCCGCCGCCAGAGCTTGATAACTGGCCACCATCGCCTCGGCGTCTTCGGCAGCGCGCAGATCAATTTTGTTCATGCCCAGATAGACCGGCGTAGATTGCTGGGCCAGCAACTCAGCAATGAAGCGATCGCCCCGCCCGGCCGCCACAGAACCATCTACCACAAACAAAACCAGGTCAACTGATGCGATCGCGGTGCGGGCATTGTGCACCAACACTTTGCCCAATTCATGGTGAGGTTTGTGAATGCCTGGCGTATCCACAAAGATGATTTGCGCCGTCTCAGTTGTAAGAATGCCTCGGAGGCGATTGCGCGTCGTTTGAGCTACGGGCGAGGTAATCGCCACCTTTTGCCCAATTAGATAATTCATTAGGGTCGACTTGCCCACATTAGGACGCCCGACAATGCCGACAAAGCCCGAGCGAAACTCTGGTGGCGCGGCGGGAATCGCTGAAAGTCCCAAACTGTCTACCATGGGCCTAGCTCCCAATGAGATGAACAACAACCTCACGGGTATGACCGCGATCGCGATGCTCCCATAGGTAAAGGCCTTGCCAAGTCCCCAAGGCCAACCGGCCATTCACAATCGGAATCGTCTCAGAAGTACTGGTCAGCACCGAGCGAATATGGGCTGGCATATCGTCCGGCCCCTCGGCGCTGTGGACATAGTGGTTGCCATCGGGCACGAGCTTAGCGAGAAAGTTTTCGAGATCGACCAAGACATCTGGGTCAGCATTTTCTTGAATGGTCAGGCTGGCAGACGTGTGGCGAATAAACACCGTACACAGGCCATTCCGAATCCCCGACTCACTGACTACGCCCTGCACCTGACGAGTGAAGCGCTGCAGTGATTTTCCCCGAGTCGAGATATCCAGCACAGTTTGATAGTGATGTGTAATCGCAGTGGCAATCATAAGCGCTCCAGCCGAGCAGGCTAGATCAACAAAGGGACTATCTATGGTAACTGACAGTCTGCAGCGATCGCCGCAGACGTGACAAAACCGAAGCTGGTTTTAGGACTTAACCCATATTGGGCAAACTAGCAATAGCCGCCCAAAGTATTTTGGCGAACAGCGTCCACCCCCTTAGCGGCAGGAATCCTGTGCTTCAACCGTTGCCTCCCCCTGATTTATCGTCGTCGTTACGCACACCGACCCCCATTTCGCAGAGTGAACCTCTAGGTTTGCTGAACAAAGGGGTGGACGCCTGGAATCAGTGGCGATCGCAAGGGCTTGGCCCCACTCTGGTCAAACCGCGCAACCATCGCATCAACCTCCGAGAAGCGCCACTCAAAAAAGCGAATCTGCGTGACATTAACCTGTCAGCCACAGATTGCTGCATGGCTGACCTCCGCGAGGCCGACCTCCGCGAGGCTAATCTGCGAGAGGCCTTGTTTTACACTGCTAACCTGAGCTATGCCCAGCTCGGGGGGGCCAACCTCAACGGGGCCGACCTGCGAGAGGTGTCACTGCATGATGCAAGCTTAGAAGGTGCAACTCTCAACTCAGCGGTGTTAACCAACGCCGATTTAACGCGCAGCATTTTGCGAGAAGCCCAGTTTCGCCAGGCCGATTTGCGGCAAGCCTCATTGCATCAGGCCGATGCCTGCATGGTGCAGTTTGCCGAAGCAGATTTAGCCTGGGCCGACCTCAGCAATACAACTCTTTACACGGCTGACCTCAGCCGTTGTAACTTAGCTAGCGCCACCCTCAATGGGGCAGACCTGCGAGAGGCCAACTTCGCGATGGCAACCTTGCAAGATGCCTTAATGCATGAGGTGAATTTGAGTGCGGCGATCGGCAGTGGGGCCAACATGATTGGAGCCGCTTTGCACGGTGCGAATCTGACCATCGCCAACTTTAGCTTGACCAACTTGTGCATGGCTAATCTCAGCCGTGCTTGTCTAGAGGGCACGATTTTGATTGGGGCAAATTTAATCGGCGCTAACTTGCACCAAGCTAAATTAATCAGCACGAATTTTGAAAACGCGGATTTGCGCGAAGCCATCTTACGCAAAGCGGATTTGCAAGGGGCGAATCTACGATTTGCCGACTTAAAGATGGCCAACTTGTCAGAAACAAACCTCAGAGGGGCCAATCTCACCGGGGCCGACTTGTCTCAAGCCAACGTTTGGCACGCCAATCTCAAAGATGCCTGTCTAATCGACGCAGTCATGCCTGACGGCAATTTGTATAGTCTCTAAGATCTGCGATCGGCATTGGACTGCATGGGCCAGCAACATTGATTTCCAGTCATGGCCGCTCGCTGAGTCGGCAATTGCGGCAAAATGGCAGGCTGGATTACTGTAGCAATCTGCCATCGGGTCAGAACAGTTGTAATTTCTGAAAGAAGCACACAGTAAGGAGATTTCTGTCAATGAACATACCCATTCGGCGGTGCATTACGCTTCACTAATGACACCCTACAAGCGGTAAATTCTTTCCTGTAAATCTCCTAAGTATTCTTGTTCCAAACTCCGTAGGGCTCTGCCCTTCTCAAAGGGTATGCAGAATTCCGCATTCTGCTATACCAACCAGAATGCTGTTTTTCAGTAGTCATCCTTCTCGATAGGCTGCTGTTTCGCCAGGGTGGGTGGCGACTATGGCGGCAAGCTCTTTAGAAAGGCCATCATGGCTGCGATAGGCTTCCCAACGACCGGAATCAAAAGAGCCAATGCGCCAATGACCATACATGTAGTTGCCATCGTCAGCCAGAGTGCCGCCATAGCGAATCGGATTGGGTGAAGTGATCAAATATCGTTTGATAAAGAAAATTCGATATCCTAAAAGTTCACCTTTGATGGACGATTCGCCTAAGTAGTTGGCATCGAGAATTCGTCCATCCACTACGTTGCCTCCTTGTACAAAAGCCGCTTCAAATTGAATCGGTTGCCCAGCTTGCCAATATGTACCCAGCCAACAGCCGCTGATATTGTTCGTCGTCGTCGTGGTCATGCCTGTGGTCTAAAAATTACGCTCTGCGATATCCGTGCCGACGCGATAACGGTCAGGTGTCAAACTCTCATCTTGCAACCGTTGGCCATCGCGTCAACATTCCCAACCCTGATAGCTAAAGAAGACATCTATCCAGAAACCGCCTGCCGTTAGGATTGAGAGGAAGGACAGTGGATAGAAAATCATGCGACTGTATGTCATCTCAGCGCTGATAATAGCCTTCCTTGCTATCTTATTCGCGCTGCAGAACACAAATCTGGTTACAATTCAACTCTTTATTTGGGAATATCGACAATCTCTAGCCCTCATTCTTTTAGGAAGCTTTGCAATTGGGGTGATCGTCGGCTTGTTGGTTTCAGTGCCCGCTATGATTCGGCGCAATGTGCGGATCTCACAGGCGCAAACCCAGATAGACAAGCTGTTGCTGGCAGTTGACGGCCAAGTGCAGACGACCCAGGCTGAAGCCCAAAAGAACATTGCTCTACAGCAAGATTACGAGCGAAAGTTACATTATCTGGGCCTGCTAGAGCCGCTGACGACGCTGATACGTGAGGATTTGCTGCCTAAAGCGATCGCGGCTCAACTAAGAGATGCTCACAGCCACAATAATGAGACATCGTCTCCTCCAGCTTTCAGTGTGTTGATGTTCAAAGTGTTGCCCGTGCTTGAAAACGGCTCGTCGTTACCAGATGTATGGGTCGCAGTGGCCCAAGTCCTACAGGGGCGAGCCACTTCAAATACTTGGCTGTACAGCGACGGGCAAGGACACTTTGCCGCGACGGTGACTGGACTGAATACTAAAGCCACTACCCAATATGGCGAAGCCTTACAGGCCGCGATTTTGGAAAATTTGCCGGTGCTCTCAACGGGGCAGGCGGTAAACCTTGATGTGAGTGTCGGGGGCGCGATCGCTGATGTCGCCCGTGTGACCGACAGCCACCAACTCATCCAAACTGCTGAAGCCGCATTAGAGCAAGCCCTACAAAGAGGCCGCAACCGTATCAAAATCTCGTCGCTCGCCTAACGATGCCGATAAGGTGAGTCGCATTGGGGCGCGATC
>JBCDAJ010000133.1:0-17754 GCA_039185935.1 Cyanobacteria bacterium P01_F01_bin.56
GAGCGAGCAGATAGCGAACGTAGAGGTCGAGCGTGCAACGCGCTGTGGACGGTTTGGTCAGAATACGCAATGGAATAGGTCATGCAACACCTTTGATTTTCAACCCATACATTCATTCCGCTGTCAATGCGTAACTCCTGGATATAACGAAAAACTACAGACCCCTAGTGAATAATTGACTTTCATTGGTGAGTCACATATTCTCACTAGCACATCAGAGATCTAAGCTGGAAGCCGCTGAGCTTGGGATAGAGAGGTTTTGCGGTGAATATTCAGTTTATCTGTATGCTAGTCCAGGAGTTTGAGTGTGCCCCAAGCGACGAACAAAGGCCAGGCTACTGTTTGGGTGGCAGCTACTTTGGTGATGGGGACAGCAGCAGGGTGGTCAACCCCAGCGATCGCCCAACTCATTCCTGACAACTCCCTCGGGGCAGAAAGTTCTCAAGTCGCCCCCAACGTTCTGCTTAATGGTGCTCTGGCAGATGTCGTCAATGGCGGTGCGACTAGGGCTGAAAACCTGTTTCACAGTTTTCAAGACTTTAATGTCAATGATGGGCAACGGGTCTATTTTGCTAACCCAATTGCTATTGAGAACATTATTACGCGGGTAACAGGGCTCACTGAGTCCCAAATTCGGGGCACGCTGGGGGTCGATGGAACCGCCAACCTATATGTCATTAACCCTAATGGCATTGTCTTTGGCCCCGACGCTCAATTGGATATTCGTGGCTCCTTTTTGGCAAGTACCGCTGATCAAATTAGCTTAGAAAACGGCTATCGTTTCAGCGCCGTTGATCCGGAAGCACCGCCTTTGTTAGCTGTGAATGCCCCCGCCGGATTGACGACTTGGTTGCCGACTGGTGGGGCAGTGGTGAGCGAAGCTGATCTGAGCACCGGTGGCAACCTGGGTTTGGTTGGCAGCGAGTTGATGGTACAAGGTCAACTCCGAGCAGGTGGGGATTTAGTGCTAGTAGCAACTGATCGGTTGCTAGCTCAAGACACTGCACTACAGCCCTTGATCTTCGCCGCTGATAACACGCTCTTGCTCCAGGGAAACCAAGCGCTAGACGTGATCGCGCTAACTAATCCCACCAGTGGTCTTCAGGCTGGTGGGAATTTGATTTTACGGTCTGATGGCATCATCACCGGGGATGCTCACTTTGTAGCGGGTGGAGACTTTCGCATCGAAACCCTAACCGGCACAGCGGGGGCCTTTGCGAGCCCCAACGATCCGGTGGTGCGGGCCAGTGGGGATGTGAGCTTTGATAGCTATATTGGGGCATCGCTCCATATTTTGGCAGGTGGTAGCGTTACTGCGGGATTGATCGATATCATCGGCCCTGATGTTACAGGTAATGCGTTGCAAGAGACTGTCACGTTATCGGATGGGGTCACGACGGTCGCGATCGATGGCGTCAATGAACCCACCTTGGATATCCGGGCCGGGACGCTAGCTGTTGGCGGGGCTGGGATTGTCGGTGACACCGCTGGATTTACCCCAGGTCCTCCCGCGACTGCGGGCACGGGGGCGCGAGCTGACATCACGGTTGACAGCATTTTCAACCCTGGTGGACTGGTCTTCCTGAGTAATCAGGTGGCTCCCAATATGGCGTTGCCAGGAGACATTACCGTTGGCGAGATCATCACTGCTGACTTCAATGGTGGCGACGATATTGTGATTGATTCTAAAGGCGCGGTTTCTACCACATTTATTGATGTGTCTGGCGGCGATGTTTTCGGATATTTAGCGACCTTTGATCCGAGCCTCTTTAACGGGAACAGTGGCAGTTTAACGTTCTTGGCAGATGGTCAAATCACCTTGCCAGAAGGGTCAGAAGTTTTTACCTATGGCCTCGAAGGGGGTGGAGTAACCTTTCAGAGCGATACGGCGATCGTGCAAGAGCCCTTCAGCATAATTGAAGGCAGTACTATCGATGTTGGCACTGGCGGTCTTTTTAGCTTTGTGGCACCACTGGTGGAGTTCAATGGTTCCGTCGTCACGTTTTTAGAGGGAGAAGGAATCGGTAGCGCCATTAACGTCGTGGCAGAGACCTTTGCAACCCAGGATATTGATTTTGTGACCATCGTAATTGGACTTGGTCAAGCTGGCGATGTGACAATTCAAGCGAATCAAATTAACTCAGATAATACGTTTCTAGGAAGTATTAATGAAAGTTTTTTGGATGGGCAGGCCGGAGATGTGGTCATCGTTACTGATGCTCTAACCGCCACCAATGGTACGCAGATCGGCTCCAACACAGCGGCCTTTGCTTTTGGAAATGCAGGTGATGTCACAGTTACCGCATCAGAAGCGATCGCGTTGGATGGGTTTTTACCAGGGGGCATTTTAGGAGACGATGCGATTCCCACAGGTATTCTTAGCTCGGTGGATCTGGAGGCTGAAGGCGACGGTGGTACGGTAGACATTACAATACCTGTACTCTCACTGACCAACGGCGCTCAGGTCCGTAGCAGCTCTCTCGGATTCGGCGATGCCGGACAGATTAACATCGAGGCAAGTGAAGCGATACTGCTGGATGGAGCCATCTATGATGCCTTCTCAGATACCACGTTCCCTAGCAGTATTGTCAGCGAAGTAGTACTAGCAGGAACTGGGCAGGGGGGAGACATCACGCTCACGACTGGTCAGTTAATCGCCACAAACGGCGGTGTGATTAGCGCCAGTACCGATTCGGCAGAAAGGGCGGGCAATCTGACCATTGTGGCGAGTGAATCAGTCACCTTTGATGGGGTTACCGCGTTTGATAGTCCAACCCTACTGGAAGAATTTGCAGTGCGGGAAAGTGGCGTGCGATCGGAAGCCTTGGAACTGGCTACCGGCCGAGGGGGGGACATTAATATCACCACGCCCGACCTCTCGGTGACCGGGGGAGCGACGCTAGAGGCCAGTACCCTAGGGGTTGGGACTGCGGGCAATTTCAAGCTGACGGTGTCGGATACAGTTCTGGTTGATGGAGCGGGCAGCGCCATTTTGGCCAATACCCTACCAGGGTCAACAGGAGCAGGCGGCAATATCATCATTGACCCGCAATTGGTGATTGTGCGTAATGGCGGTCGCATCGCTGTCGATAGTCAGGGTGAGGGGACCGGAGGCACCATTGATATTGTCTCGGGACAGTTGCGGCTCAATCAAGGTCTCATCACAGCAGAAACGGTCGCCAGTGCCGGTGGCAACATCATCCTGAATATTGCTGAAATCATTACTCTGCAAAACGGTAGTCGCATTTCGACCACTGCAGGAACAGCACTGGCTGGGGGAGATGGCGGCAACATCGACATCAATACGATTTATCTCGTAGCGACGCCGGATGAAAATAACGACATTACGGCCAATGCCTTTGCCGGGGCTGGGGGTAGCGTACTGGTTACCGCTGAAGGCATCTTTGGCCTGACCCCCCGCAGTCGTGCAGAGCTGGAGCAACTGCTGGGAACTAGCGACCCGGTGCTGCTCGATCCCATTAATTTGCCAAGTAGCGACATTACGGCGATTTCTCGAACTAACCCTCAACTTGATGGACAGGTGGTCATTAGTTCCCCAGATATTGACCCCAACCAAGGCACGATCGCCCTCCCAGAGAATATTGTCGATGCCTCTCGACTGATTGCCCAGGGCTGCTCTGGCGGGAGCATTGCGGCGACCGAAATTGGCAGTCTGATTGTGACTGGGCGAGGCGGATTGCCGAGTGATCCCACTAGCACTCTAACGGGCAATCAGCTTTTACTCGATTGGGCTACCGCTGAGGACACGTCTTCAAGTAATGGAAACGTTACTAGTCGAGAGACTCCACAGACGACACCAGCGACCATGACTGCGGAGACCCGGCCCCAGCAACTTCAAGAGGTGCAGGCCCTCAGCATCAACGAAGCGGGTCAAGTCGTGTTGCTAGCCCAGGGCGAGGGTCAGTTATCGGCAGCGGGAAGTGGCCTGCCGGTCTTGACCTGTGCTGGGGCTATCCAGGAGGAGTGACTTGACCCACACATCACAGCGTCAATGGTGGCTCGGTGACCGACTGATGCAGAGATTTCCCCTGAGACTTTCCCTGTCCGCGATCGCCGCAGGGCTCACGGGAGACGTCCTATTTTCAGGATTCGCACTAGCGGCTACGGTGAAATCTCCCTTGGTCAAGCTGCCCGCAGCATCTGCCCCGATTGAGGGGCTAGTCGCCTCGCCTACAGTCAATACCCCCTTTGAGAATCTTTCCCCTGAGGCTTTTCAGACCGCCTCTGAAACGATTGTGCTGACGGCGATATCTCAGGAGCCTTTGGCAGAGCCATCAGCAGCCCCCAGGCAGTTCGATGTTGAAATTGCTCAGATCGAGCCCAACCCTCGCCCCCCATTACCCCCACCAGAAGAGCTGTTGGATGAGTTGCCCACCGAACCCAACCTCACAGTGCCTGATGCGCCAGCGCCGACCGTGCCCGACGGTGAACTGCCCGAGGACGTGACGATTACCGTCGAGCGTTTCATCGTTGAAGGCAGCACCGTCTTTAGTGAAGCCGAGCTACAAGCGGTGCTCGCTCCCTACACGGGGCGCCCCCTGACCCTAAATGAATTGTTAGAGGCGCGATCGGCTATCACCCAGCTTTACGTCGAGGGTGGCTACGTGGCTTCGGGGGCGTTCATTCCCCCTCAAGCGCCAGCGGCGGGGACGGTTCTGATTCAAGTTATTGAAGGCAGCTTAGTGGATATTGAGGTGAATGGGACTTATCGCCTCAATCCCAACTATGTCAGCAGTCGCCTCGGAGTGGCGGCCACACCGCCCCTCCAGGTCGATCGCCTGGTGGATGCTTTGCGCCTCTTACAGCTCGATCCCCTTATTGCCAACATTTCTGGTGAACTGTCAGCCGGATTAGAGCCCGGAACGAATCGGCTGTCAGTGCAGGTAGACGAAGCGGACAGTTTTGATATGGACTTTGTGTCCAGCAACGATCGCTCGATTGCGGTCGGGACTTGGGAGCGCGGTGTCTTTGCAAATGAGCGCAATTTGTCAGGCAACGGCGACGCTTTGCAAATTGGCTATCTTGATACCGACGGGAGCGATCGCGTGATTGCCGACTATCGCATCCCCGTCAGTCCCTACAACACCACAGTAGGAGCCCACTTTGAATACACCTCCAGCCGGGTCATTAGTGAGCCAGCAGACATTTTAGACATTCAAACCGACAGCTTTATATTCGATCTCAATGTTCGGCATCCCGTGATTCGGACTCCGACTGAGGAACTGGGCCTCAGCCTGAGCCTTTCCTGGAACCGCAGCGATAGCGAATTCCTGGAACGCATTCTAGGTGAATCGTTGCCCTTTCCTTCTTTTGGGGCAAATGAAGACGGGGAAATTGAAACCTATGCCCTGCGGTTTGCCCAAGATTGGGTGAAGCGGGGGCGTCGAGATGTGGTGGCAGCGCGATCGCAGTTCAACCTGGGATTAGGAGGTACCGACCCCGCTGATCCGACTGGAGAAGCCCCTGACGGTAATTTTTTCTCTTGGCTGGGGCAAGCTCAATGGGCGCGACTGCTCAGTCAAGATATCCTGTTGCTGGTGCGCGGCGAAGCCCAGTTCGCCACTGATACTTTACCCACCTCAGAACTCTACAGTTTGGGCGGGCAAAGCACCGTGCGCGGCTATCGCCAAGATCGCCTGTTGACCGACAATGCCTTGTTTGCCACGGTGGAAGTTCGCTTGCCATTGCTGCGCGATCGCGAGCGGAATGCCATGCTGCAGCTCATCCCCTTCTTTGATGTGGGTACCGGCTGGAATATCGAGTTGGATGATCCCGACACGAGTACTTTGGTGGGCACTGGTTTGGGTTTGCTATGGACAGAAGGTGATCGCTGGACGGCCCGACTGGACTGGGGCATTCCCCTGAACGATGATGAGTCGGGTAATTCTTGGCAAGCGCAAGGCATCTACTTTTCGGTCGGATTAAATCTGTTTTAGAACGGGGACCTCAACGTCAGTCGTTGACTGGAGAGCAAGGGAATGGCAAACGTTAAAACATGGTTTGGCAAGCTCAATCGTCTACGGAGACGGTGGTTGTATAGCGCACTTCTAACCCTCAGCTGTGTGCTCTGTTTATGGCTGAATCCTTTGCTGGCTATGGGCCATGAGCCCGTGACCATGCAGTTAGCTCAAGCCACGCTCGAACAGGGACAACAGCTGTATCAGTCAGGAGACTTGGTGGAAGCGGCCCAGGTGCTTGAGCAAGTGAGTACCACGACCACCAATCCTACCGAAGAGGTACTAGTCCTCCGAAATCTGGCGTTGGTCTATCAACAACTGGGTGAGTGGGCGGCAGCCGAGACAGCGATCGCCGAGGCCCAATCTGTCCTTGATGAAAATGCCCTATCCAATGAAAATGCGCTGCAGGCGCAAGTCCTGGATGTTCAAGGGGGGATTCAACTCGATCAAGGCCAGGGTAAAGCCGCCATCACCACCTGGCAGCAAGCCATCGACATTTACCAAGACCTTGACGACTTTGCCGCTCAGACGGCTACCGTAGTGAATCAGAGTCAGGCTATGCAACAGCTCGGGTTTCATCGGCAGGCGATCGCGACCCTGCAGCCAATCGTAGCTGTGCTAGAGCCCGCCCCGGCCTCGTTGACGAAGGCCGTTGCCCTACGCACGTTAGGCGATTCCCTGATTCAAGCCGGTAACGCAGTCGAGGCAAAGACGGTCTTGCAAACCAGTTTGAACATCGCCGAAACCCTCCCGAATGCAGCGGCGGTCAGTGCGGCGACCCTGAGCCTCGGCAATCTCAATGCCGCCTTAGGAGAAACCGCTGCGGCTCTTGATCATTACCGCGAGGCCGATAATTCCCAGGCGTCTCCTCTGGTGCAGGTACAGGCCCAGCTCAATCAGTTCAATTTGCTCACTCCAGCCGAACAGGTCAGACAAGCGCGATCGCACTGGGCTGAGATTTTAGCCACACTCAATATCCTCTCTCCTAGTCAGGCCACCCTATACGCCAAAATCAATCTGGCTCAAAGCTTGATTGCGCTTCCCGTTGCCGGTAATCCTTCCCCCCGCCAGATCGCTGATATTCTTGTCTCCACCATTCAACAGGCCCAGACAATCGGCGATCGGCGGTCTGAATCGTTTGCCACAGGCACCCTAGGGCATCTCTATGAAACCCAGGAACAATGGTCTGCAGCCACTGACTTAAGCAAATCTGCTCTGGCCCTGGCTCAAGCCAATAACGCTGCCGATATCACCTATCGCTGGCAGTGGCAACTGGGCCGTATCTATAAAGCAGAAAAGCAAACTGATCAGGCGATCGCGGCCTATAGCAACTCGATTGACACCCTTCAGCGTCTCCGCACTGACTTAGTGGCGATCAACCCTGCCGTTCAGTTTTCCTTTCAGGAAAGTGTCGAGCCAATTCACCGAGAGTTAGTGTCCTTGATTCTAGACCCCAGTCGGGAAGCCACTCCCAACGAGCTAGAAACCGCTCGCGAGACGATTGAGGCGCTGCAACTGGCCGAATTGGACAACTTTTTTCGGGAAGCCTGTTTAGATGCGGCCTCTGTGGAAATTGACCAGCTTGATCAGCGGGCGGCGGTCGTTTACCCGGTTATTTTGAGCGATCGCCTCGAAATCATCCTCAGCTTGCCTAATCAACCCCTCACTCACGTTGCCACCCCCATCAATGCGACTGACCTAAATTTAGAGATCGAGCAACTTCAACAGTTTTTAGTATTGCGGGTGGGGAATCAATATCTTCCGCACGCTCAACAGCTCTATGACTGGCTTATTCGCCCCATTCGAGCTGAACTCTCGACTAGTGAGGTCGATACCCTGGTGTTTGTCTTAGATGGAGAACTCCGTAACATTCCGATGGCAGTGCTCCACGACGGCGAGCAATTCTTACTGCAAGCCTACAGCCTCGCGTTGACACCAGGGTTGCAGTTGGTCAACCCCCAGCCGTTACCCAGCCAGACGTTGCGCGTTCTGACAGCGGGTTTAAGTGAACCGCGTTTAGGCTTTTCAGCGCTACCGAATGTTGTGGACGAGGTGACCCAAATTCAGGAGACAGTGCCAACCGCCGCCGTCCTGCTTAATAATTCATTCACTGTTAACGCTCTTACCAATAGCCTCACAACAGTGGGTTCGCCCATTGTTCATATGGCGACCCACGGTCAGTTCAGCTCATCCAATGAAGATACCTTTGTGCTGACCTGGAATGACCGCCTTAACATCAACACCCTCAATAACCTGCTGCAAATGTCAGAGCTGAATGATAATGGCCCCATCGAGTTATTGGTTTTAAGCGCCTGCGAAACCGCTACGGGGGACAAACAAGCCGCTCTAGGCATGGCTGGGATGGCCGTACGATCAGGCGCCAGAAGTACAATTGCGACCCTGTGGCAAGTGAACGATGAAGCCACCGCTGAACTCATGTCTGCCCTCTATGAACAGCTATCAGACAAGCAAATTACCAAAAGTGAAGCACTCAGACAGGCTCAGCTAAAGGTTTTGCAGAACCCGCAATATCGGCAGCACCCCTATTACTGGTCTTCTTACATCCTGGTAGGCAATTGGCTGTAGTCTCACTGCAAATAGATCTCGACGTGGGTGGTCAAGCATCTACCGATTTGCAGCCCAGCACTTATGAGTGATGGGGGGCAGCTTTCCGCGTGTTCATTGGCTACTGAATTCCACTTTTCTCTAAAACGACCGAGGTGCGAATTGGAACCATATCTATTTAGAAATCTGCGTTTCAACCTTTGGTTCGTCATACTTGGTTAAATGCTGAAACATTGAAGATAGACTAGTGGAGGTTACTTGCTGCTCTCTAAGTTATCAACTCAATGCCGAAGATTATCTCTATACACTCATTTCGGGGAGGTACTGGTAAGTCAAACATGACCGCTAATTTAGCGGCTGTCATGGCTCATCAGGGCAAGCATGTAGGAATTATCGATACGGACATCCAATCTCCGGGTATTCACGTTTTATTTGGCATGGATGAGGAGTCGGTTAAATATTCCCTAAATGATTATCTATGGGGGCGATGTAATCTCGAAGAAGCCGCCTATGACGTTACGCCACCCGAGATAAATCAAGCTGACGGCAAAATTTATTTAGTTCCTTCAAGTATCAAAATGGGCGAGATTGCTCGTATTGTCAAAGAAGGCTACAACGTTTTGCTGTTGACTCATGGTCTGCAACAACTCTGCGACGACTTGGGCCTCGACTACCTGCTAATTGATACCCACCCTGGGATGAACGAGGAAACACTCCTGTCGATCGCAATTTCCAATGAACTGATTGTCATTCTGCGTCCTGATCGTCAGGATTTTCAGGGCACAGCGGTGACGCTGCAAGTTGCCCGCAGGCTCAATACTGCCAAAATTTCCTTAGTGATTAATAAACTGCTTTCGAAATATAATCCTGCAGAAGTGGAGGAGCAAATTTCCCAAAAGTTCCAGGTTCCGGTTTTGGGGGTGTTCCCTTTATCCGAAGACATGGTTGATCTCGGGAGTAAGGCCATCTTTGCTTTGGAATTTCCAGACAGCCCTTACACCGAGGAAATCAAGCAAGTGGCCAAAGCAGTCATTGGGTCTTAAAGAATCCACGCTTGTCAAACATCTCGCTAGCGCATTGCTGACGCTGGCTGACGATAACTCTAAGCGTAAAGAGATGTGCATTGGAATGACTGTGTTGTGGCAAGCCGCAGTTTTATGAGGCCAACCTACATCACTGAAATCTCTATTTGACAGGCATTTCAATTCTAAACTTCGACTTCAGCTCTAATTACTGACATCATGCGATTGACGCAAATTTGCACAGTATCTAGACGATGACTCCAGAACTTAGCTCACATGGATTTAACGAACCGAGCAAAGGAGTCATGAGCGGCAAATCGCCACAATACTCACTTCACTATCTCATTCCGATTGAGAGCAACCAGGTTCAATCGGCGTTACGGCTCCAGTTAAGTTGGCATGGAACGCTTATGAGTTTCTTGTCCCTGCGACGGGTTGATTTCAATTAGGCGTTAAAACTTTTGTCTCTCTATTGAGGCCGTGAGCTATAGGCTGTCATCATTTAGCTGTCAAATTCTCTCAGCGATCAGGATATAGCCCTTAGCTTGTATTTTGAGTGCGGGCGCAATAATGCTGATGGTTAAAGGCTTCTGGATTTAATTGATGACGCGCCCTAGAACTCAGTTGTGACAGCCAAAGTTAAGGGTAGCCATACATGGTCGACCAACCTCAAATTCAGTGTTTCTGAAGCTAGCAAGGTTCAAAAATAGCTCGGAGTCCTTGTTTCGGAGTCCTTGTTTCGGAGTCCTTGTTTCGGAGTCTGCAGATAATCTTCACTAGGTACTGAAATACCGTATCTATAGGACTTTCTGCACTTTTCTACACCTGGGAGTGCCATATCCAAGTATAAAACTGGAAGTTCTTGTCCGAGAGCACTACAGTCTCAACCAACAGCCAGTGAAGTTTGGGATCTATCTGCTTAGCGTCAGCGTTCCTCAAGATCACTCCCAAAACACCTCAATTTTCCCCAACAAACCTGAAGTCCAAATCCGGATACTGGTACTCATTGAAAGCCGCTAACCACATCAAGGAGTTCCGCCAATGACTATCCGGTTTTATCCGCTAGCCTCATCTACTTTTATCAAGCATCACAGATCGCAGCCGGCTCCGCTGGCTGTTGCCTCAGAACCCAAAGCAAATGGTGATTACCTGTTTACCCTGATCGCAGCCATTCTCCTGAGCACGTGCAGCATTGTCTGTCTCGCTTCAGGAACCGCCAAATTCAGTCGTACGTTGACTTTGAGCACACAAACTCAGGTTGAAGTACCAGAGCAGACGACCCGTCAAGCCCTAAGCTATCTGGATTAATGGCTAAAGGCTACACTCCGCCGTCCCCTGAATTCGCTTGAAGGTATCTTAGTGCCAAGAAACCCTTGTACAAGACGCCTACCGGACATTCCATCTTTCTCTGCGGGATTGTGGGCAGCCAGGCTGTTTTCTCAACTTATTCAGCCTGCCGACAACGCTTCTTTCCGGCGTTACGATTCGTAGGGTGCGTCATCAATTAAATCTAAAGGCTTGACGGGACAAGCATTATCGGGCCTGCACAACTGAAACAAGATAGGGCCTGCATCCCTTTCACTGGACAGTCCTACGAAGCCTCTATGCCCGCTGTCGAAGCCACTGAAAGACTGAAACAGCCACGTTTCTCGGTAAGTCTTATGCCCGCAAGCAATACACCGTTAACCAGCGTCAGCGTGTGGCCTCTGAGATGACCTATCGCGGCATCAAGTACTCGGCTTAACTTCAACCGTTAGAGTCCTGGATTTTTGAGGAAGTTGCCTGATGCGTTGACACCTCTAAATAACTGTATCGAAAGCGATTCTCCTGGGGAGACACTACGTGAACGCGACTCCCAATCGCGATCGCTTTTTTATTGGGCGCGATCGCCCCGAATGGCCTCATCGCAATCTCGTCACATCAGCCCGAAAACAACCGCGCCCGACCCTTGCCCTCTATTCCCCGTTCCCTGATCCCTGTCCCCTATCCCCTGTCCCCTTGTTCCCTCTCCCCTGTTCCCTGTTCCCTGTTCCCTGTTCTGTCCCCTGTTCCCTGTTCCCTGTTCCCTGTTCCCTGTCCCCTGTTCCCTGTTCCCTATCCCCTCTTCCCCAATACCTGAATTTTCCCCAACTCCAACACCTCAATTTTCCTCAACAAACCTGAACTGTATATCTCGATACTAAGGAGCAAAGACAGTTATCTATAAAACCCACAAAAAATCATGAGCGCTCAAGGTTATCAAAACTCTCCCGATGTCCAGGCCTACTTAAACCTCACCAATACCATTGAATACGGTGAGGGTAACTCGGGTGGATTGCCGCCCAGCTCTCTATACTTTGCCAGCGCCAACTATGCGTTTACCACGCTACTCGCTTCCAAAGTTTTGCCCTCTTCGTTGCGACTCTCGACCATCAACAGTTTTGCGGCCTATTACGCGATCGGCTTTTTTGGCGAAGTCGTGAGTGAAATGCTCACCCGTAATGGCAACGCCCAAACCGCCGCCTATTTTGGCAATGACCCCGCCAACTTTAATGCTGACTTTGGCGACAAATGGTATCACGACCTGGGGGAATCACTGGTTGATGCCACAGTCGATACCTTTATGGGCCTGGCGAATACGATTGATGCCGTTTTCAGCCTGATTCAAAATCCGGGACAAATTGTTACGGGCTTATCCACCATGCTAGAAAACGCCCTTGGTGGAAAGCCAGGGCTGTCCTATGACAGCCTGGAACGGAATGGTTTGGGCTTTACCTTTACGTACCGAGGGGGCGGCGGCAATGACTACTTCGACCTTGCAGATCGCCCTCTGTCTCACCCGACCCTTGAAGGATATGACCAGCTCATCGTGTATGGCGGTGGCGGCCGTGACCTTATCGCCAATGTAAACCAAGGCTACGGTGAAAGCGGCGATGACCAAATTCAATATGTTGACACGGCCTGGGGTGGCAGCGGCAACGACTACATCCTGCATGTGGATACCGCCTATGGCGAAGCTGGGGCTGATTACATCGTTCACGTTGATCGGAATGCCCATGGGGGTGACGGCAACGACTTTATCGAAAAGACACATCAGGTTGCCTATGGAGACAGCGGGAATGACATTCTTGTCAACAACAACGTCTCGCGAGGGGGCGACGGCAATGACTATATCGTCGGCAGCAGCACCAACTATATCGCCGTCATTAGCGGCCTGTTAGATACCAATATTTTGGATGGCGGCAATGGGGATGATTACCTCGAAGGCAGAGGCCAAGACGATGACCTCATCGGCGGTGCCGGCAATGACATTCTTATTGGTGGGGGCGGTAAAAATATCTTAGATGGCGGCAGCGGAGATGATATTGCCGTGATGCGCGGCAATACAGACTTCAAGGTCTACCACCTCGACACCAGCCTCGAACAGTTCTGGTATGGCGACTATGATTATCGGATTACGGGAAGAGGAACGGACCGCATTCGCAATATTGAAACCGTCTTGATTCAAGGCGGGCAGGGCAACAACACCCTGGATGCAACGCAGTTAGGACTGTCTAGCACCCTCGACGGCTTAGGCGGCAACGACACCCTGAAAGGCGGTTCCAACCATGATTTCCTCTTTGGCGGCAGTGGTCAGGATAATTTGCAGGGCAACGCTGGCGACGATGTGCTTATGGGCGGTGAGGGCCTGGATACTCTACGCGGTGGGGCTGGCGCAGATGTCTTTTTCCTACAAGAGCTGGATACGCTGGATGCCATTATCAAGGATTTCAATAGGAATGAGGATGCCATTAAAGCAACCAATCTCAGCAGCTTAACGGCACAAACCACAACCTATGACGGCAAATCAGGGGTGGGCGTGATGAACGGCAGCACCATGGTGGCCTTTTTAGAGGGCGCCACCGCTGCTGATGTCACCACCCTCAACAACAGCTTCCAGAGCTTAGAAAATACTCGGTATAACATTGACAATGCCAGCACTGCGCTGCTGTCGCCCTGGCATCTGCTGGGGTCGGGTGACTTTGATGGCGATGGTGACGATGACATGCTTTGGCAACATCAGGGCAATGGTCAAGTGCATCAATGGGAGATGGAAAATGGTCAGCGAATTGCGAGTCACAACATCTTTATGGCCAATCCAGTCTATTTGGCCTACATGGAGCTCATTGGTACAGGCGATTTTGACGGTGATGGCCACGATGACATCCTCTGGCAAAGCCGGTTGAATGGTCAGGTTCACCAATGGAAAATGTACGACGGTCAGCTGGCTGGAGCCTCCAATATCTTTGTGCCTAACCCGGCTTTACGCACCCATTTTGAATTGATTGGGGCAGGTGACTTTAATGGTAATGGGAATGACGACCTGCTGTGGCAGGATCGCTTCACTGGCGCAGTCGTGCAATGGCACATGCAGAATGGCCAACCCATTAACGTCAGTACTATCGCTGCGAGTTCAAATCGAAACGCTTGGCAACTGGTGGGAGCGATTGACTTTGATGGCGACAACGATGATGACCTGCTGTGGCGAGAAACCGCCACCGGGCAAGTCTACGGCTGGGAGATGGAAAATGGCCAACGTCAGAATGTCGTTAGTGAGGAAATTCTGGTAGGCGAACAGGCCAGCGAGTTTATTCAAGATAGTTGGAACCTGATTGGGGCCGGTGATTTTCAGGCAAATGATGCTGATGCGATCGAAGATCTGCTGTTCCAAGACAGCAGCAGCGGCCAGGTCTTTGCCGTCGATGTCTCAGCGATTTAGGGCCCTAGGGAGAGGTCAAGGTCAGTGACTGATGACGACAACGCCAGACCACAAGGGCGATCGCCCCTCACCCTTATCCTCAGATCGACCTTAATGTTGCGATCTCGATCGCCCCTCACGCGCACTCGCAAAGATTGCATTGTGCTGCGGAAACACCGATAAAACAGGGTTGGCTTTGTTGACTTAACTAACTTCAGGGAACGACGGCATAGAGCCTCTGTCAAGGCGCGATGGCGTCGCCCCTTAAAGCCCCTCATAGAGCTTGGTGTAAATGGTTTGGGTGTCGGGATAAGCGGCGGCCAGGGTGGGCGTGAGTTGAATCAAGCGTTGCTCGGATAGCTCTGACTCATTGATCGTTTCCTCAATGACCAGCGATCGCCGCTCCGGCAGCGTAACGACACCGGGAAAGGGGATGACTTGTCCTGCTGCATCAAACAGAGAGTGGTGGAAGACATCATACTGACGAGGGGCTCTGGACGGATCGCTCTCTAGGGTATTGTCCTCCAGGGTGACCGGTGCCCAGGGGTCGGTGGGATAGCGTTCAAAATCGACTGTCAGCGCCAGGCCTGAGGCGATTGCCTTTTTCAACATAAATACGAGGGGAATATTGCCTCGGGTGCGATTGGGAGCGCCATCCTGGAGGGCCGCATTGCCGCCAATATCTTTGTGTCCCCCCCGAAACCAGACTTCGAGAACATTGTCACCATAAGCTCGATCTAACCCAAACCCTGGGCGTTTCACGTCGAGGGACATGGCATGGAAGGTCTGCTGCGCTGTCGGCGGAATCCGTTCTTGAAAGAACAGCTCGTTGTCATTTAAGGGAATGCCAAAAGACGCCACGGTATCAAACAGTCCGATAAATCGAATCGGGGGCGGCTCCGTTAAAGGATTACCCGTCGCATCAACGATTTGGCTATAGCGGCGATAGGTGCGATCGGCAAAGACCCGAGCAATGGCCGCCCCTCGGCTATAGCCCACAATATCGATGGTGCGATCGCCCTGAGGAAAGTTCGCTTTTAATTGGCGCCAAGCCCGATTGACGATGCCCCATGCTCCGGCCCCAAAGGCCACTCCTAGAGTGCGATCGAGGAGCCCCATCGTAGAGCCAACGCCCGGAAAATAGTGAGCCAGCAACCCAGAGTCGCGATAGGCCTGGTAGAACAAGACAACGTTAGAGAGATAGCGCCCCGCTTGGGTTTTAGCGGTAAAGGTAATCGGCGATCGCTCATCCCAGCGATCTTTGGTGCCATCAAACGCATACAGTGCCATCGCTTCCCCCGGCCATTCAACGCTCTGCATCCTAGCGGATTTCGGTCATGCCCATGGCAATGATTTACCTTTGGATACTTTTGAGCGGGTGAGCTTAGGGATCGGCGTGAAAATAAAGTACCTGGACAAGACTGGGGCTAGGGGGCTGGGGAGTTAGGGAGCTGGGGAGGTGATTTCAGCGCAACTCCCTTAGCACCACACTGCCTAAGTTTTGGCAATGCCCCCTGTAAACCACCGCATTTCCTTGACCTGGCATTGAGGGGATGATTGATATCCTGAATTTCTCAAACGCTAACCCCTCAATTTTCCTCAATAAACCTGAACTTCAAATCGCGATAGTAGAAAGCGTAAGTTTCAACTAAGAAATTCGATATGTCTACTAGTAATATTTCGACTCAGATTAGCGCTCTCACTGCAAGTTTAAATGACCCCAGTGTTACGGGTGATTTCTTTTCATTCTCAGCCAACTTCTACAGCCAGATTGATGAAACATTATTAGAGGATTTCTTTGGGAATGAATACACTGAAATCAAAGACTACCTAGCCGGATTTAATTTAGACGAAAGCCTGTTACCGGAGATCGATCTAAATGCATTGCTTGCCAGTGAAATCACCTATAACGACCAAACTGTCAGTGGCTTAGGCGCTGCTAACAAAGCCGTCATTAATACTCAAGCCCCCGTCAATAGTTTCTTTCCTGACATATTGAGTGGCGGCACGGGTTCAGACGTTGTGGTTAATGTTTCCGGTGGCAGCAAAATTTTAAGTGGCGGCATGATTGGCGGGGTAGATGGCGATGACATTCTGGTCAATGTCGGTAGCGGTACGAGCGCCCTTGCTGGTTTCAATGGCAATGACTATTTGTTTAATATCGCGGATGGCAACAACCTCTTGTTAGGAGGTGAAGGGAACGACACCCTCCTCAACATTGGCAGTGGCAGCAATGATTTACGGGGGGAGGCTGGCAACGATATCATCATCAACTACAGTGCTGGCACCAGCATTCTTCAAGGCGGTGCTGGTGAAGATACCCTGGTGAACTTAGGGGATGCCGCCACTTTGCAAGGCGGTAAGGATGATGACAGGCTAATTAGCTGGAACGGCGACGACACGTTAGTCGGCGGCCAGGGCAACGACACCTTAGTCGGTGGTAGAGGCGCTGACGTGCTCACGGGGGGCAGTGGCGCTGACACGTTTGTATTTACGACTCAAGACTGGGCTCAAGGGGATGTCATAACAGACTTTAATGCCAGCGAAGGAGACAAGATTCAGTTTGATCTCGACGGCGCGCCGTTATCGTTTGGGTTCATCTTTGACAGTAGCAGCAGTCAACTCTACGGTGTCGCGGCGGGATGGTGGGGAGTTGTCACCGCTCCCCTCGTAACCCTAGAAGGAGTCTCTAACTTTGACGTCAGTACGATCGAAGTTGTCTGAGCGGCATAATCCAAACCAACTTATCAGCGATGCTCCTGGGGAGACACTACGCGATCGCGACTTCCATATCGCGATCGCTTTTTGTTTCTGGCGTAAGGCGATCGCCCCCCACCCTCACCCTCAGCGCCTCGCCAAATTGGCAGCGCATGCACACTATGCTTCCGCAAGAGCATCGCTTTTTCCATGCCAACTCATTGGGACGCGATCACCCCCATCCCCCCATCCCCCTTTCCCCTCATCTCCCTTTCCCCTCATCTCCCTTTCCCCTCATCTCCCCATCTCCCCATCTCCCCATCCCCTGTTCCCCGTTCCCTATCCCCTGTCCCCTCTTCCCTCTCCCCTCTTCCCCAACACCTGAATTTTCCCCAACTCCAACACCTCAAAAAACCTCAAAAAACCTGAAATCTAAATCTGTATGCTGAGTAGCACCAGGTTATAAATCTCTGGCCGATCTGACTCAAAACCGCTCTACAAACCTCTTAATGCTGATGCTATGAAAAGCTCTACCGAAGTCACAAGAATTGTCATGTCATACCGACAAATGATTCCGCTTTGCCTGAATAAGATGCCGTTATTTTCAGCTTCCCGCTGCCATCTCACGGAAGCGGAGATGGGCTACTGGCCTCATCTGACTCACGCATTTCATCAAAGTAACCGCCTGATCGCCGTGGCGATCAAGAGTTACATCCATGGCATCTTCCCACTCTGGTTCAAGGCCGATGGGCCAAAGACAATCATTCGTATTTAC
>JBCDAJ010000134.1:0-17754 GCA_039185935.1 Cyanobacteria bacterium P01_F01_bin.56
ACCCCGCAGAAGACTACCACCAGAACTATTACAAAACTCATTCGGTGCGCTATAAAGTTTATCGGTACGCTTGTGGTCGCGACCAACGCTTGACAGAAATCTGGGGCGAAGAAGAGTAGGCTTTAGGCGACCATGGTGCGCCCTAAAAAGGGTTTCAGACCAATGTTCTTCATCAACACGTTATCCTCACAAGCTTGATTTAAGTACTAAGTAAACATAGTCACAGACTCCATCGGCAACTGCTCGGAAGTATTTCTGGGTTTTCGGAGGTTATACATCTGGCTTAAAGCCAATTGCCAATCAGTATGAATGGAGCCCAAAAATAGGGATGGTTGTATTCTTCATTCTGTAAGAGCTGAAGCTGTGCTTGCCGCAAAACTTCAGCCTTGGTTTGTGAGGTGTCCTTTAACTCACGATAAAGATCTTCCATCAAAACCGAGGTACCCTGATCATCCACGAGCCAAAGAGTTGCAAGGGTACTGCGAGCACCTGATCGCACCGCCACGCCTGCTAACCCTAGGGCCGCCCGCTCATCTCCCGTTGCGGTTTCACAGGCACTCAGAACGAGCAGCTCAACCGCTGCGTCTCGTCGCAGTTCCCCTTGCTGCAGTAGGCTGCCTAGCTCTGTTGCGCGAATACGTTCGTCCCAAGCCAGAATGAACGTCTGCTCTGGATCAGAACTGAACTGACCATGCGTCGCTAGGTGTACGATCGGAAAAGAAGAGTCAGTCAAGAGAGCCGCAAAGTTTTCCTTACTGAAATCTTCATTCAAGAGAACTGCTCCAGAAACTTGGGTTTGAATTGCCGTCACCTCACGTTCCACATTGGGCAGATCGCCAAAGTCGTCTCGAGCTTCACTGAGCCCGGCGACTAATGCTTGCAGTTGCTGGGTTGCTAGTGGTTGGGGTTCCAAGAGTTGCAATCCAGGGGTGAGGGCGATCGCATGCTTTTCAATCAAATATTGTTCTCCATCATGCAATACCCCCATCGGCACGTTGCGTAGGCTGCCATCCAGCACAAACACCAACACGTCTGGGTTGGCTACTTGAATTTGCGTCTCAATGGGACGAATCAACCAGTCGTAGGCCTGCTGCGCTAAAGGCAAGGGGTCCGATAGTTCAGGCGTTCTGAGTAAGGGTTCAATGATGGCGCGGGCATTGCGGTCTCCATTGCTGGAAGGCCTCTGGGAGATCGCGTGACGAAGATCATCCAGTGTTTGATTGAGCATGGCTTCAGCAACTGGTATCCGAACGCGCTGGAGCGGTTGACCAGGCGCACTGACAACGACCTCCAAGCGATCTGGCAGGATAATGGGATAAATGACCAGGGCGTTGGTATCTAACTGTTCCAGCTCCACAGGGGTGGTGACAACGCAGTCAGCGCGAAAGAAATTAACCAGTTCTGCGACCTGCAGAGATTCAATTACGTCCCGTGCCTGCAGTAGATTTGCTTGGGGAATGGGGACAGTCTCATCGGATTCGAGCAGCAAACTGACGAGTTCCCGATAAATCGGTTCAATCCCCTCCCGAAAGGAGAAGCGGACCTCTGGATTGATGGCCGCAAGATCGCTACGCAAGCGTTCAAGCGTTTCTAAAGTCTCCTGGTAGGTGTTGATCGCCGTCTCCATATCACCTTGGGCGACGAGGAGTTGACCCAATTGCCATTGCCAGCGATAAGTAACTGAGTGGGCATTCAGACTTTGAGAGAGTCTGAGTGCTTGGCGTGTCAGGTCGGTTGCTTCTAGCCATTGGGAATTGCTCTGGTAAAGCTTGCCGAGGTATCCCAACGCGTAGGAGTGAATGAGCTCATCCGATAGTGCCTGCGCCTGCTGCAACGTCTCTGCGAGCAAATCGGCGATCGCGCGATCGCTAACTAGCGGTCTGTGGCTGATCAGAAAGTCAGCTAAATTTACCCGCACGAAAAGTCCTCTGCGTCCCGGTGGCAAGGTCTCGATAGAGTGCAGAATCTCCGCCAACTGGAATTCAGCTTCAGACTGTTGATCGCCGCTTTGCAGCAGCCTGAGGCGATTTACCTGGGCTTGGAGTCTAAGGGTCGGGTCAATGGCGATCGCAGCGGCATCGGTGTAGTAAGCCAAGGCCAAAGATTGCTGCGCTGCGTCGGTGCTCTCCTTCACCTGTCCAGCTTCGGCAGTATTGCCCAAGCTAATTAGGGTGGCACTTTGTTCATTGGGCGCATCAATCGCCCTGGCAACCGCCAGACTTGTCTGCAATACAGTCTCAGCATCCCCGACTAGCAATTTGGTCTCATCCACGGTTTCCACAAACCGCAATGCATTGCCCAACTGCCTCAGCCCGTTGGCCTTGAGCACACTATCCGGTAAAGTCTTAAGCTGTTCAGCGACTTGATTAAGCCGCCTGTAGGCCTGTCGTTGTTGCCCTTGTAACCGCAGAATTTGGGCTTGGTTGAGCTGCGATCGCAAGACTCCAGCCACATCGTCGGCAGTGGCATAACTTGCTTCCGCCTGGGTGAAACTTTGGATGGCTTCAAGCGATTGCCCTTGGGCTTGTTGCAATTGCCCCTGGGCACTCAGAATCTGCGCTGATACCTGCTGTTGCTGAGGGCTCTCTGACAGCGTTTGAATTAGTTCTCGAGCAGTCGCGATCGCGGTTGCGGCCTCGTTGTAGCGGCCTAGTTTCAAATACGCCAGTCCTCGATTACTCTGGGCCATGGCCTGCTGCAATGGGGCTTCAGCAGTCGCGAAGCCCTCAGCGGCGGCTTGCCAGAGGTCGGCAGCCTGGGTGTATTGGCTATTGCGATATGCTTGCTGACCTTGATGAAACTGTTCGGTAGGGGTCAGTTGAGCGATCGCCGGATGGCTCTGTAGAGCGATCGTCAGGACGAGCAAGCCAATTAAAAGCAATCTTAGTGGGCGTTTCATCTTAACTACCATGACTTAAGCATGAGGTCGATTTGAACAAAAAACCGCTGCAGGCGGTACCGCTAAGCTGTCATCATCAGTTGCAGAAATAAGATAAATGCGCCCGTCGACATCCTGAAGCCAACCCTGGGCTTCTTGAATAGTGGTTAAAGGTTCTAACTCATCTGGCGCATTACTACGCGCTTCATCAAGTACCGGGGTGACATCGGGAAGTACGGTTCCTAGGTCTTCTAAAAACAGACCTGCTGTCCCTGGCTGGCTGGGATCTGGCGGCAACCCACCCCGGCCCACGACGGTGAATTCACTGGCCCGATCTGACGCTTGTAACGCACACTGCTGACTAACCAGATCATTAGGGTCAACTAAGTCAACGGGCAATTCATTCAGTCCTTCTTCCACATTGATATCGGTTAAGCGGTTGAACTCGGTAATACCTGCTAATCCCAGATCAGAACTAGCAGTGATATCACTAAAGGGAGTCAGCTGATCCTGAAATTCCAGACCAATAATATCTAGAGCCGTAATGGTAACCAGTCCCCCGTCACCAGCGACCGCATTCGCAATGATGTCGCTGTTTTCAGATAAAACGCCTAGGACGAAAGGAGAAGCGATCGTCACGTTGCCCCCGTCGCCGCCGTCATTACCCGCGATGCCAGTAGAGGCGCTAATTAAACTGTTTAATCGGAGCAGCAAAAAATTATCGGCCTGAATGTTAACGTTGCCGCCACCGCCGGAAAAAGCAGAGGCGGCAATAAAGCTTTGATCTGACAGGGTGATATTCGGAGCATCAAGACTAACAGCGCCCCCTCTACCATCTTCTTCTCCGAGAGGGCCAGCTGAAGCCAAAATTGCACTCTGATTTTGCAAATTCAGCGCTTCATCTGCCTGAACCGAAATCCTGCCACCACTTGCCAGTGGAGAAAGGACATTGACAGCACTTTCATTCCTCAACGAAACTGTATTACTGCTAATGTCGACATCTCCCCCAAAACTAATAATTTGACTTTGGTTCTCTAGAAGTACGTTATCTGCTGAAACGTCAATTTGGCCGCCACTGGAGATGCTGTCAGGGTTTAATTCACTAAATGCAGCCAACACTGCTAGTACGTCTGAAATGTCTATTCCAAAAGCTTCCTCGACCGCTTCACTATTTAAGGCAGTGAATCCAATGCCAGCCGAAATATATCCAAAATCACTCATCCGCAAATCGCCCACATCCAGGGAAATCACGCCGGGATTATCCGCAGTTAGAGTTTCAAGAGCAATAGCAGCATCTGTGATCTCTAGGAAATCCTCAGCCACAATTTGAATCCGACCTAAAGCTCCTAGAGATAGAATGTTGGCTTCATTTTCAAGGGTGACTTCGGAGCTGGTAATCTCGACAACACCAGAATTGCTAACAGCCGTTCCATCGACTTGGATGCCGGTAAAAACCCCCGAAAAGTTCAACCTGTCGGCATCAATGCTGACACGTCCACCATTGCCAGTGCCCAAGCCAGTTGTCACAAAAGCCCCCGTGAACTCCGTGGTTGAAGACTCATCATTCTGGTTGCGGAATTCAACATAGCTCGCATCGACAATCTCGATCGCACCCGCATCGCCCCCCCCAAAAGAACTCACATTGAGTTGAGCTTCATCTTGCACGAGTATCGTGTCGGCGTCGATTCTGATTAGCCCCGCAGTGGCGTCTGCAGTCACATTGTTTGCAGAAGCACGCAAGCCAGTTCCCGCACCACTTAACTGCACGGAACTGGCATTAACAATCTCAATATTACCTGCGTCTGCAGCCCCCAAAGAACGGGCATTCACTGTGCCGCCATCACGAAGAAGAATTTCATCAACGTCAAGTAACACATTGCCGATAGAGGCAGTTGAGAGTGAATTATTTGAGGTGGAAGAAATACCACTATCGGCACCAATGACTTCAATGCGATTCGCCTGAATCGCAATATCCCCTCCACTACCTAAACCACCAGAGCCAGAGGCGATCGCCCCATTTTGAATAGAAATTTGATCTGCTGTTACCTGAATATCGCCAGCATCCCCAAGTGAACTAGACGCTGCCCGGCTAAATAAACCTGTCAGTCTACTCTCGCCGCTAATTTTAATCACATCAGCGACCTCGACAGTAAGGGTACCTCCATCCCCTTCTCCGAAGGTCGTAACGTCTACTTGTGCATCGTCTTGGATAAGGAGTCGATTAGCCAGGATTTCTATGACTCCAGCATTTCCTGAACTTCCAGATCCTGCCCGACCTGTCAATAAAGTGCCATTACCATTCAATTGGATCAGATCATCAGCATTTACTTTAAGGTTTCCACCGTTCCCGCTCCCGAAAGTTGCAACACTGACATCCGCATCATCCTGAATCAGGAGTTGGTTCGTCACAATGTTCACATCCCCGGCATTGCCTGAACTTCCAGATGCCGCTTGACCAAAAAGGCCCGTAGAAGCTCCGCTCAGTTGAATTTGGTCAGTTGCATTGACTGTCAGAAGCCCCCCATCTCCACTACTAAAAGTTCCAGTACCTACTTGAGCGCCGTCTCGCATAAACAGTTGGCGCGTAAAAATTTGAATTTCCCCAGCGTTCCCGTCTCCTGCCGATGCACTGCTGTAGATATCGCTGCTATCGAGCTGAATCCTATCAGTAGCATTGATCTCAATTACGCCGCCATCGCCAATGCCAAAGGTTGAAGCACTGATTTGAGCATCATTGGCCATCAGAAGCTGATTGGTGGCAATGCTGATATCACCACCACGAGTCTCAAGCACAGCATCAGTGCCTGCAAACTCAACCGTGTTGCCAGCTTCAAAGATGACATCACCCCCAGCTGGAAACAGAATGTTGTTACTGACCTGGATATCGTTACCGGCAATGGCCGTCAGTGTGACGCCAGGATTGGCAATGTTCAGGGCAGCCTCAAAACGGATATCGTTGGTGGCTTGCAAACTCACATTGCTGTTGGCCACAGCATTGGCCAGGGCACTTGCCGCGAGTCGGGTATCGCCATCCCCCCCGATATCTGGGTCAAACGGGTCATCGACCGTACTCAAGTCGGTGGTTTCCGCCAGCGCATCTTCGACTACCACGATGTTGGTCGGGTCAAACAAGACCGTGCCCCGGTTGCCCCTCGGTGCGGCTGTGCTCACAACCCCATCAAACACCAGCGAGTCTGCCCCCGATATTTCAATGAACCCGCCGTCTCCTCCTATGGTGCCGCCGTTTGCCTGGGCGAGTCCACCAAAACGGGTTATCCCATCTGACCAGACAATAATGTTGCCACCCGTCCCGGTCTCTGTGGCATCAGCAATCAAAACGGCGTTTGGCCCAACAACAGTTTGTGCAGATGTCGGTAAAATCCCTTGTCCTTGAAAGTCACCACCCAAGTTGACCGTGCCGCCCCCAGTAGGGGCCGAGACATCAATGCGGCCCTCGTCCAGTAACCCAACGCGATTTCCCAACAACTGCACCTGTCCCCCCGGTGCGGTCAGGGTGCCAGTGCTGGTCACCGTATTTCCCAACAGCACCAGACTTTCCCCAGGTGCTAGGGTCAGATTGCCTGCGTTGCTGACATCTGCCTGTTGAGTGGCCCCATACTGCAATCCTGGAGTCAGTGTCACCGCCAGAATGGGGGGCGCTTCTGGGTTCACGGCACTGAAAACTTCCCCATTATTCAACTCCCATCCATCCGCCGTGCTCACGAAAAAGGAACCGCGAATGTCGAGTTGGGCGTTGGGGCCAAAGGCAATACCGTTCGGATTGAGCAGATACAAATCTGCCAGACCATCAACCCCCAAAAGACCGTCAATGTTTGAGGCATTCCCCCCAGTAATGCGCGTCAAGATGGTTTCGATACCAGCAGGATTAGCGAAATAGATCCGCTGTAAGGTCTCGACATTGAAATCACTAAAGCTGTGGAACAGGTTCTCGCCGCGAATCGCCCCCCCTTCAACTAAATCAGCGGGCGTTCCCTGTACTAAGACATCGGGGGTCACAAGGGTGGATTCACTCCCCAACGAAGCATCGGGTGTGAGTTGGGCTAAGGCAGCACCAGGAAACACTGCAATGCTGATGAGTGGAATTGTTAACCAGTAATGAGGATTGAAAACCATAAGACAAAGGAGATGACTGAGCTAAGCATTCAACGTTGCCTATCTATACAGCTACTGACACGTACAGGAATAGAAGAAATCGAGGCTTGACTCTGCGGCGTTGCCCCAATGAGATAAACTCGGCCATTGGGATCTTGCATCCATCCCTGAGCTTCACGAATCGTCGCCAATGGCTCTAGCTCATCCGAATGATCATTGCGAGATTGCTCAGGGAGTTGTGATGTGGCGGGCAGCGAGGTTCCCAGATCTTCTAAAAACAGAGCTGCTGACCCCGACTGACTCGGATCCGGTGGTAAGCCACCACGACCCACCACGGTAAATTCGCTGGCCTGGTCTGACGCTTGCAGAGCACATTGCTGACTAATCAAACTGTTCGGATCCGTCAGGTCAACCGGCAGTTCGTTCAAGCCTTCTTCCACGTTAACGTCTGTAAGACTAGTAAATTCAGTTATCCCTGGGGCACCTCCTCCAGTGGAACTGGCAGTAATATCACTAAAGGGGGTGAGTTGGTCCTGAAATTCCAAGCCGACAATATCAAATGCAGTAACGGTAACAGTGCCACCGTCGCCACTAAAGGCATTAGCAGTAATGTCACTGTTCTCTGATAGAACAGCTCCTAAAAAGGGAGTATCGATGGTGACTCTTCCACCATTTCCACCTGCCGTCAACACGCCGGCAGTGGTAGAAATTTGACTACCGTTGCGGAGAAATATAGATTCGTCAGCGCTGATCGTAATATCACCACCATCCCCTGAGAACCCAATTGTAAAAATCAGACTGCTATCCAGAAACACCCTGGTTGCTTCTGTAATGATGACCTTGCCTGCGGCGGCTGCGGCGGCACCTGGAGTCCCTTGAGGGGCCTGGGTAGAGGCTGAAATGGCTGACCCATTTCTTAACACCAAGTCTCTGGTAGTGAGCAAAACATCTCCACTATTCGCGCTACTAACACTCGCGCTTGAGATAAACCCTGAATTTAATTCAATCTCATCGGTCACCGCGATCGCCACATTGGCAGCGTCACTAGAACCAGAAGTGGTTGTGGAAATAATGGCATTATTGGCAATCGAAAGACTATCTGCGGTTACGACCACGGCTCCTCCACTTCCCGCAGAAGTGACTTCGGAAGAAATG
This sequence comes from Cyanobacteria bacterium P01_F01_bin.56, assembly GCA_039185935.1. Taxonomy (GTDB): domain Bacteria; phylum Cyanobacteriota; class Cyanobacteriia; order Phormidesmidales; family Phormidesmidaceae; genus Halomicronema. The sequence continues at coordinate 8,147 of JBCDAJ010000134.1, forward strand.
GCACTGGCACCCAGAAGCGCCTGATCTACCAAAGCTAGGCCATCTAACTCAATTCGATCTGCAGATACGGAGACATCACCGGCTCTACCTGAACCCGCATTGGTTGTGCTAATCCCAGCTCCCTGGGAAATAGAGATAGCACTGGCATCTACTGATACATTCCCCCCGGAACCAGCAGACAGTACATTAGAGCCGATGCCGCTAAAGCCAAAAACATTTGGTCCGATAGAAGCAAAGCCATCCAAATCTATTTGAACGGCAGACACAGTAACATTGCCAGCATCTCCGTCACCGATATTGGTGGTAGAAATGCTGCCACCATCTGAAATGGTAATGGTGTCTGCATCGACCGCCACATTGCCACCGGCTCCAGAAGCTTGCACGGCTGAACTGATATTACTGGGTGCCAGGGCGGTACCTGCAATAGAGGCAAAACCACCTAAATCAAGACGGTTGGTAGTTATAGAAATGTCACCCGAATTACCATTGCCAAAGTTTGAGGTGGTAATTGTGCCACCCTCCGTTACAGCGACAGCATCCCCATTGACGGTGATGTCTCCGCCCCTACCTGCAGCAAGCACTTCTGAGAAAATACCACTGGGGCCAAAAGCACTCTCTCCACTAAAAGCAAAACCCTCGACCTGAACCTGGTTCGCCGTTAGAGCCACATTGCCCGCCGTACCCTCTCCAGCATTTGAGGTTGAGATATTGCCGCCGTTCGTGATGGAGAGCGCATCTGTATCCACGAAAACATTGCCGCCCATACCTACCCCGAAGACTTGGGAGTTAATGCTGCTAGCCCCCCCAAGTGTGGTGCCTGCGATCGTGGCAAAGCCATCCACCTGGATCTGCTCTCCTCTGATAAACAGATCGCTGGCATTACCGTCGCCGAAGTTGCCATTGGAGATCACAGCCCCATTAGTGACATTGATACGGCTAGCGTCTACGGTCACCGTACCTCCTGTTCCCGCTGAAAAAACCTGTGACCCAATCTGACTTACTCCCAAGGTCCCATTGCCGCTGGCAGCAATGCCATCGAGGCTGAGCTGATCCGCAGTCACTAAGAGACTACCCGCCTGGCCATTCCCAAAAGTCGAAGTCGAGATACTAGCCCCATTCGTGACCGAGATGGTTTGAGCCGCCACGGTAACGTCACCGCCAGCACCAGAATTGACAACTTGTGAGCCAATTGCACTAGCGCCAAGAACTATGCCTCCTGAGGTGCCGACCCCGTCTAAGACAATCTCATCGGCAGTTACTGCCAAACGACCCGCATCTCCTGCACCAAACGTAGAAGTAGAGATATTGGCACCATCGGTTGCAGAAATACGTTTTGCTGTGATTTCAATATCCCCACCCGAGCCACTAGCCCCAACTTGGGAGCCGATACCGCTGGCGGTCAAAACTCCGCTAGTGACAGGAGCAACTCCATCCAATTCAATTAGGTCTGCATTGATTGTCAGCTTGCCAGCATTCCCTGTCCCCAGGGTTGAGTTAGAGATAATGGCACCATTGGCGACCACAAGACTGTCTGCTTCTATAGTGACGTCGCCCCCCGTACCCGAATCTCGAACGACTGAACCAATTCCCCCAGCGCCAAAGAACGGTCCCTGTGTAGGAAAATCTTCTAGCTCAATGCGTTCAGCATTAATGGAGAGATTACCTGCAGCTCCACTCCCAAAAGTTGACGTCGAAAGGATAGCAAGATTGGTTATAGAAATAGTATTGGCTTCAACGATGACGTCGCCTCCGACCCCAGAGGCTCCCGGCAAAACATCTGAAGCGATACCACTAGAACCCACCAGGATATTTATGCCATCTAACTCAATTGAGTCGGCAACGACACGGATCTCTGCTCCATTGCCTGTGCCCACCGCACTGGCTCTAATCTGTCCACCTTCTGTCAAACGAAGTATCCCAGAAGTCTGAACGGTGATTTCTCCGGCGTCATTAGTTCTCAAAAGACGATCGCCCGACTCTACTACAGCGCCACTGCTGATGAAAATATTGTCGTCTCCGACAAGCGCAATATCTCCCCCTAAGGTAGAAATCCCGGCGTTGATGGATAGATTGGGAGCCTCTAGGGCAACGGCCCCGGCGTTGGTCGTAATTGCCTGATTGACTGTAATGCTCTCTCCCGCGATTGCCGACAGACCGACGGACGGAGTCACCATGAAAATCGGTGCTTCAAAGGAGATGGAGTCTGTCGCCTGCAACGCGACATTACTGTTAGCCAAACTAAATGCCAGGGACGAAATTCGAGTGTCGCCATCGCCGCCAATATCAGCATCGGTGAACTCATCAACGTCTGCCAGCGAGAAGGTTTCTGCGGTCGCAATATCAGCAACTATGATATTAGTGGGATCAAGCAGCAGTGTCCCTATCGCCCCATTGGCCGCTGCTGTATCCACCTCTCCCTCAAACACCAGGGTGTTCAGTCCCGATACTTCCACAAAACCGCCGTTGCCTGCGATCGCGCCCCCTTGAGCAAAGGCATCTCCGTAAAAGCGGGTCAACCCATCTGACCAGACAATAATGTTGCCACCCGTCCCATCCTCTGTGGCATCAGCAATCAAAGCGGCGTTTGGCCCAACAACAGTTTGTGCAGATGTCGGTAAAGTCCCTTGTCCTTGAAAGTCTCCACCCAAGTTAATCGTGCCGCCACCCGTAGGGGCTGAGACATCAATACGCCCCTCGTCCAGTAACCCAACGCGGTTTCCCAGCAACTGCACCTGTCCCCCCGGTGCGGTCAGGGTGCCAGTGCTGGTCACCGTATCCCCTAGCAGTACCAGACTTTCCCCCGGTGCTACCGCCAGATTGCCCGCGTTGCCGACATCTGCCTGTTGAGTTATCCCATACTGCAACCCCGGTGTTAGCGTCACCGCCAGAATGGGGGGCGCTTCTGGATTCACGGCACTGAAGACCTCTCCGTCACCCAAATCCCACCCTTCCGCTGTACTTACGAAAAAGGAACCGCGAATGTCGAGTTGAGCGTTGGGGCCAAAAGCAACGCCGTTGGGATTGAGCAGATACAAATCTGCCAGGCCATCTACCCCCAAAAGACCGTCAATACTTGAGGCATTCCCCCCGGTAATGCGTGTCAAGATGGTCTCGATACCAGCAGGATTAACGAAATAGATCCGCTGTAAGGTCTCGACATTGAAATCACTAAAGCTGTGGAACAGGTTCTCGCCGCGAATCGCTCCCCCTTCAATCAATTCAGCCGGGGCTCCTTCTATTAAGGCATCAGGGGTCACAATGGTCGCTTCATTCCCCAAGGTGGAATCCGGTGTGATTTGGGCAAGCGCTGGAGTATCCAGCGTGCTTGCTGCAAGCACTGCAATGCCGAATAAGGAGGGGTGGAAACGCATCACTATCATAGAATCTCCATGTATTGGATGAGATATCGAACACCTGAGGGTTTATAAAAAGCCCGTGAGATTACGGTCATCATGCAAATTTCAATCAGAATAAACAGCGTTCGTGCTTACAAAGTCGCGAATCTTGTTACGAAGCGTTAGAAAAGACTTCCTGATACCGAGAAAAGAATTCCTTGCTCTTGCAGAGAATCTCCTCTGCTATCGCGGTTAACCAGCGGGATACCATAGTCTAAGCGGGCCGTCAGGCGATCGCTCACCTGCCACAAGATACCAGCCCCAACAGAGGCCAAGGATTGAGGATCCGGGTCCGGGCGATCGCCACTGTTCCAGCTATACCCCGCATCCACAAAAGGCGTAATCTGAACCACACTCTCCCATTCTGGAATGCGCAATATGGGTACCCGGGCTTCCAAGGAAGCAAATACGCCGTTATCAGCAATCACCCGATCTTCGCGATAGCCTCGTACACTTCCGAGTCCTCCTATGCGAAACTGCTCGGTAGAGAGGAGGGGGCGATCGGCAATTTGTCCATTGACCCTTGCCAGCACCAGCGTATCAGGCGCCAGCACCTCAACCCATTGGGCCTGTCCCTGCCAGCTAAAGAAATTGCTGTCAGGAATATCTCCTGGATTTTGCGTAGCCCCAAACCAATCTAAGCCCAGGCTGAAGCTAGAACGAGCAGACAGGGCTCGATTGGCACTGCGACGAATCCAATCCTGAGAAAACCGAATCGCCGTCACCTTGGCTTCACCATCAGGGGCACCTGTAAAGGGAAAACCCAAGCGCGGTTGATCCGGCAATTGAAAGGTACTGCGGGAGCGACTATAGGAAAGTTCTAATCCCAGGGCAAGTTCTTCCGTCGGTGTCTGAATGAAGGGATGACGAACAAACAGTTGAATATCTTCAGACTCAGACGAAATATCCAGGATCTCAAAGTCTTCGTCAATAACTTTACTGCGGGTCAGGCTGAAATTTCCACCGATTAGCGTGTTCGCTGGACTGACAGGTACGGCATAACTCACATCAGCTGTATTGCTGCCATCAGTATTGCTGTAGGCAACTCTAAGAGCATCTCCATATCCCCGGAGGTTGATATTCTCAAAGCTGGCTTGCCGACGAAAGCTCCCAACTGTGGGCGATCGCCCATTATCCAAAGCAACCTGCACGTTAAAACTGCGAGCTTCTTGCACCTGCACATTCAGGAGGCTGCCACCGACTTGGGTACCTGTAGCGAGCTCAGCTGAAATGGTCTCAATAAGCGGGCTGAGCTGTAGCAGTTGCAAGCCTTCTACTAAACTATTGACATTCAACGGCTGACCCGCAGCTCTCTCGATGCGACTGCTGAGGTAACCAGGCACCAGTTCAGTGCGCCCCTCGACAAAGACCTCCTCTAAAAAGCCTTCAACAACTTGAATTTCAACAATCCCTTCATCAACTATTTGAGCCGCTGGAATGAAGGCGCCGGTAGTAATGTAACCAGCGTCTATATAAAGCTGCGTGATGGCCGACCGAACCTCAAACAGCTCGGCAAAAGTGATGGGACGATTGGTATAAGGGGCAGTGACGGCCTCTAGTTCGGCTGGCGAAAAAACGGTGCTCCCCACAACCCGAAACGCCTCGACTGTGATGGTGCCTGGGACATCAAATCCTGGAGGCAGCGATTCCGGTTCCGAGGGTAAGGGTAACAACTCCTCTGGTGGAGGTAAGGGTGGTAACGGCTCCGGTATTTGAGGACTCGGCTCTGGAGGCAAATCGGGTGGGGTTGTTGGTAAGGGGCGTGATTGCTGCGCCAGAACATTAGCCGGCACTGTTGCCGCAGATCTCGAAGAAGCTAACGAAGTCTCGGATGCCGCTGGAATGGATAGGGTAATAGTGGCAATCAGAGCAGGTATCACTGCAAGGCTCCTTTAGCTGAACGCTAGTAGTCAGGGGGCAATACAAGGCAAGTAAACCTAGATCAGGTTAGGTAAGGCGGATCCAATGATTTGAGCGATCGCGAACTTTATCCGTAAGTGATATTGCTGAGTATCGCTCTAATTGAAGTTGATGAATCCGTTTCTCGCATCATGATTTCATGGCCAAACGATAGAGAGATTGACAACGGGGGATTAGCCGTTGCCCCTAGGTTGTCTGTTGCATTGTGATGGGGCACTTCAGCAATCCCCTGTGAACCTGAATCAGGCGATCTCTGAACGAGAAAACTGTCACCGCTTTCTCATTCGGAGGAGTCACAAACAGCAAGATGATGGCAACACCAAGGCTGGTGAGTGCATTGTTGAGGCAGAAAGTACTCATTCAAAAAATCCTATTGGGGAAGAGATTGTCTACTGTCAAGAGATATCTCTCATCCCAGAAGACTTATTCAGGTTTTGCAGAGCTGGGGCTTAAAAAGGTGTTGCGTAAGGCTGACATTGAGTGAGCTCGATATTCGCCTCGACTACCTCAATCCCGACGGCGAGGGCCGCGAGTTGCGATGTCTGAACGTTATATTGCTCGCCCTGTAACCTAGGAGTGGCCCTAGCGCTGCGGCTCAAATCGCCGAGAATCGAGTCCACTAGGCTTAAAGCACTGCCGTCAAAGCTGCGACTCCTTTCATCATTAGGGGTAAAAGAAATTTGTTGCCCGCGGCTACCAAACGATCGATCGCTGATGCGCTTGAGCGATCGCAGCGTGTCGCGCAATTGCTCAGTACTGGCAATCACCAACACCTCAAAGAAGCCAGCCGGGCTACTGACGGGCAGACAAAAGTTATCATCCCGTTTGGGAATTACAATGTTGTCGCCTGAACTCAGCTCAGCTTCTAGCTCGGGAGCTTCCCAGTAGCTGGGGTGATAGACGTGCATGTTACCATCGCGCCCGGCAGCAATGACCGCCACATACAGCGAGCGGCTTTCATTGTTGGTAACTCGCAGATACATTTCCTCGCCGACCTGCAATTGCACCACTTGCGATCGCAAACTGGCTTCTCGGCCTCGGCTTTGTACGACGCCGACTCCGCCCCGTTGATAAGAGGCGACCTCCACCGAAAGCTTTAAATCGGATGTATTTGTACTGAGAATGGCTTTTAAGGCTTGGCTAGCTAGTAGCAACCGAAATCGAGTCGCCAGTCGCTCTAGAGCTGCCTCCATCTCCTCCGATTGATTGCCAAAGGTGGTGGGCAGGGGAATCAGCGCTTTAGTGAAAAGCCCAATACTGTTCGTTTCTAACGCCTGGATGTCAGTGCGATTGCCTTGTCCCTGCAGTTCGCTTGCCCGCAATGCACCACTCTTAAAGCGACCAAGTAGATAGTCGCTATCAGTTTGACCATCAACTTCCACCACGATAACGCGGTCATACTCAGCTAAGACCTGGCGAGCCAAAGCCTTATCGTCCCCTAGGGACTCATGCAAGCCGACTCGCAAACTAAAGTCGGCAGGAATGCCACGAATCTGCTCTCGCATCAACATACCCGGCCTTACCAAAACGCCACCCATGGGTTGACCATAACCCCACAGTTGTGAGCGATGAGTTTGGCGGACTCGTCCTAAGACATTACCTTGTTTGTCAATAACCTCAAAAATTGATTCGGCATCCTCTAACCCTCGCGGGGTCATGCCGCCTAGCCAAAACTCAACAGTTTGATCGGGTTTCACATCTCGAACAACGGCATCAGCGGCAGGAGCTTGAGGCGTCAGCAAATAGGGCGGTTGGTTGTCCAGGGTGGAGCCCGGTGGCACAAAATAAATGGGGTTTTGGCCGCTGCCGCCTAGCTTGTCTGACTCACTTTTAGTGATTCTGGACAAATCGAGAAACACATCTTCAAGGGCACGATCAGAGCGGCTTTGCCATAAATAACGGGTGAGTAGATAGGTGAAAATTCCGGAACGAAAGCCCGCGATCGTGGTTTCTGCAGAGAGCTGATTCGCCAGTGATGCACTCATGGCCACGCCCTTGGCATTCCCCCTTTGTCGGAGGTTCTGGGCTTCACTCGGGGAGAGGCCTAGTTCCGCCATCAGCGCGGTTTGAAAATCAAGTTCTACCCTACTGGCCTGAATTGGCTTGCCATCATCTGTTTCCAATATGGCCCGATAGACCAGATTGCCTCTCACTCCACCGCCAGAAAAGCAGCTATCCAGCACGATGGTGACATTGTCAGTCTTCAGACCATAACTCAGGAGAAACAGAGTACTGCCCAAAATCAGATTAGCTTCTCCAGGATTGACATCATTGAAGACATCGAAGGGAACGATCGCCCCAGTTTTGCCATCAAAGTTGTCATAGGGAGCGGCCTCTAGGGGGCCAACATTGATATCGAGCTCATCAGGGTAACTAATGGGGTTGGGTTCTGTCGCAAAAGTACCATGACCGGAATAATGAAAAATCACTATATCGCCAGGTTGAGCCTGCCCTAAATGACCGCGCCAGGCATCAATAATGGCCTGACGGGTCGGGGGCGTGATGATGGCTTTGGCGGGCAGATCGAGGGTTGCTTCAGCCACAATCACAATATCTTCTGGTTGAAACCCATAGCGATGTACCAACAACTCATACTGGAGTCGTACGTCGTTGAGACAGCCGCTCAGATTGCCAATTGCGTTGGGATACTGATTTATCCCCACCAGCAAGGCATACTTGCGGCCGGTAGTTTCGGCAAGGGCACGATTGAAGAGATGCCCTTGCCGCATAAAGTCTAGTCGGTTCAGACCGATTACTCCCAGGCTAGCTCCAGCTAGCTGTAAAACATGACGGCGGCGCAAACGAGACATGAGCAATCAGACTCCTTTTTCCCACGTGAGCATATGATTATTGCAGTTCTGCAAGTAGCTATTTCTCGACTGGCAAAGCTTATTCACTTTTGCCAGTTTGCATCAGGGCAACCCAATTTTTGTTGCCAGGCGGCCCTAATCGGCAAGGGCGATTTAGCCTATTGCAGGTGAGTCGCAACTTGCAGGTGATAAGCCGCTAGACCATATTCTTCAAGAACGGACTGCAGCGCCATGCTCATCGCCTTTCCGGCTTTGTGTTGCTGGCTGAGTTCCGCCACTGCTCGCAACACCGTGCTCAGCATCTCTCGGCGATTCTCCAGAAACGGGTTGACAATCAAACTGTCCAAGACAGACTCATAGCAGGCTAAGGCGAAGAGAAATTTGTGTTGCTGGGCATAAATGCGGCCGAGATAGATCAGGCTGTGATTTTCATATTCCAGGTTGGATAACTGGCAAAACTGCGTCAGTGCTTTTTCCAAACTTTGCTCGGCCGGGAAGATGTTCTGTAGCTCGCAGTGGCTGATACCAAGCCGGTAGAGAGCGATTGCGTACTCATATTTCGCAGCGGTATCTTCTAAAATCGCAGCGGCGGCTTGGCTGTAAGTGAGCGATCGCGAGTGGCTGCCTTGCTCAAAATAGAGAGCGCTTAGTCCATTCAAACTTTTGCCGACGCCGATTAAATCTTGACTTCGGGCAAAGTAGGCCAGTGCTGTAGCAAACTTGTTTTCGGCTTTTTCCCACTGACCTCGTTGACAATATTGCTGTCCCCAGTGGATGTCGACGTATCGAGCACCCGTCAGGTCTGGCGAACTGGCTACAAGGGCAGGCTGAGTCGCAAGTAAGTGGGAAAGTTGGCAAGGGGAGCACATACCAAATTCTCTCTATTCAAGTGGATATTGTTTGCTCTCTCTGAGGGGATGCAGCTTATACACTCTTTGTCAGAGCTGGCGGCTGATGTTGATCAGGTTGGCTAGAGCCTGTCATCATGGAAGAGCCAAATCTTTCAACAACAGGCCGACTCTCCTTAAGTCTGTCCAGGAGATGTGGGCGTGATTATGCTTATCCTCAAAGGGTTCTGGGACACGACTTGGTAAGTTCCGAGCAGAGAAAAATTAGCGTCGGCGATCCGCAATTTTAAGCAGGCATGAGCACCTCCATAATCTGAGGGATAGACTGGCCTTGAGCCAGGAGCCCCTGCGTCATCTCCAGCAGTTGCTGCAAGGCTTCTCGTCCCAAGGTGTAGAGCCGTTGGCCGATGGTTTGCTCGTGGTTTTGAGCAAAGTCAAACCGTTCTGATGAATGCCCAGAGCCCGGCGTCGCTTGGAGCAATGACTGCGCCACGCAACTCAGACAGAAGTGGCGTTTCACCGCTTCCTCCTTGCGCAGCTGAGCCGCTTCAAAGCCGACGACTTGCTTGGCAAACTCATGAAAGGTCTCAATCGGCCAGCGATAACTCCAGGTCGCAAAGGTGCGGGCACTGTCC